>CAIOZY010000049.1 GCA_903862935.1 uncultured Opitutaceae bacterium | reverse complement strand
TTCATGTGCTTGCCCTCGGGTATTGGATCACTGGTTAACTCCACATCCATGCGGATAGGCCCCACGCCCGTGAGGTAGCCCGCGTGAACGGGGACAAGCACACTGTTATTTAGCGGCCCGTCGCGCAGCTATAATGTCTAAAGGGGGCCTACCACGAGTCGCTGCGAAACGGGGCGGCCGGAAGGCCGGCTCCGTTGAAGAGGTTCGCCTCGGGCGCGTTGGACCAAGCGTAGCGGACCGCGACAGGGGAGGGCACCTCCGCCGATCGGACCAGGATGGAGTGCCCGGAAATCGCGGCGCTCGCTGGATGGAAGCGCCGGTCCGCCCCGGCGAGTTCGAACGACTGAAGCGGCTTTCCCGCTGCCGTCAGGGCGTCGTCGGCGTGCCTGAAGCGGACCCTCATCGCCGCACCCTCCGGGGTGGCACTCAGGAACACCGGCCCCGAGAAGTCCCCCGCCAGCCCGTAGACATTCGCACGCGCGATCAGCGCCAGGCGCCGACCGACCTCCTGCTTATTTTTCGGGTGGATGTCATCCGGATCCCCGGTGTCGATCGTCACGGCCTGGCCCGTTGAGGGAAGGCCCAGGGTCTGTGACTGCGCCTCGCGCAAGTAGGCCCAGGACATCCCGGTTGCGTCGCGTGGATACCGGAAACTGGCAAGCTGAACCCAGTAGAAAGGAATGTCCCCTTGGCCAAAACGCGCGCGCCAATCAGTGATCATCGCGGCGAAGAGCCGGTGATATTCGGACGCGTGGTCGGCATTGGACTCGCCCTGGTACCAGAGGAACCCCCGAAGGGCGTAAGGTATGACCGGACTGATCATGCCATTGAAAAGGCCCGATGGGACCCAGGGATCGTCGGGACCGGACCCGTGCGGGACGGAGGGCTGGAGATGGTTTTTTTTGTACGCCGCCTCTGCGCTGGCCCCCGCCGCATGGGCCGCGTCGAGCCCCTTCTTCCACTCGGCCAGGGAGGAGTCGAAAGCGGGTTTGGCCCGAGGATAGTCGGCCAGGCTCCTCTTCCAGCGCTCGAGGGAGACAGCGAATGTCGGATCCGCGGCGAGTGAGGGCGCGCTCATCCAGCTTTCAACCGGGGTTCCACCCCAAGCGCTCTTGATGATCCCGACAGGGATCCCCAAATGGCGGAAAATGTCGCGGGCGAAGAAGTAACCGACCGCCGTGAAATTTCCCACCGTCTCCGGCGCGCAGGGGACCCAGGAGCCCTGGGCCGAGTCCACGGGCTCGGCGGAGGCGCGCTTGGTGACGGTGAACTGCCGGATGAGGGGCCAGCGCGCCGCGGCCGCCTCGGACGCTGAGTTTTGGACGCGCAAACCGTCACTTGCCGCTGGGTTGACCGAGAATTCCATGTTGGACTGGCCCGAGCACAGCCAGACCTCGCCCACGACAACGTCGTGAAGGGCGATGAAGTCTTTTCTTAAGGTCGAGACCACCAGGTCGGAGCCTGACAGGGTCGCCTCCAATGGGGATAGAATGGCTGTCCACCGGCCCTCTTTGTCGGCGACGGCGGAAACTTTCTGCCCGTGGAAGCCGACGGTCACAGTGTCTCCCGGCTTCGCCCGCCCCCACACGGGGACAGGCTTGTCGCGCTGCAGGACCGCGTGATCAGTGAAGACTGGAGCGAGGCTTATATCGGCCCGGGCGATAGCGGCCAGGCTGAGAATAAGGACGGGAAAATATGCGGAGAGGCGTCGAATGAGGGAAATCATGGAGGAGACCGGCGCGAATCTTGGGCCCGGAGTCCGGCCTGGCAACTGGCTAAAACTGGCCGCGGCGAAGGAAGGCGCGCAACTCGGAAGCCAATCTTGGGCCGAAACCGGTTACCTCGCGAATTTCGCTCTCGGTCGCGGCCCGGAGCTTTTCGATGCTCCCGAAGCGCTCGAGGAGTGCGGCGCGGCGGACCGGGCCCAGCCCCACCATGTCGTCCAGGACCGACTCCCGGATTTTTCGGGACCTCAGGTCGGCGTTGTACGTATTCGCGAAGCGGTGTGCCTCGTCCCGCAGACGCTGGAGGAGCTGCAGCCCTGGGTGGGAGAGGGGCAGCTTGAGCGGAGGGCGCTCGTCGGAAAATACGATTGTCTCCTCCCGTTTTGCCAGCCCGACCAAGGGAGGGGGCTGGAGGTCTAGGGCTATGAACGCCTTGAGGGCCGAGCCCACCTGGCCGTGCCCTCCGTCGATCACCACGAGGTCGGGAAAGGGCTTTCCTTCGGCGTCCATACGGCGGTATCTGCGCCCCACAACCTCCTCCATCGCCCGGAAGTCGTCGTTTCCGACGAAGCTCTTGATCTGGAAGCGACGGTATTGGTCCCGGTCCGGGCGGCCCGCGGCAAAGCGAACCATCGAAGCCACGACATAGGTTCCCGAGATGTGGGATATGTCGAAGCACTCCATTGCCATGGGAGGCCCGGCCAGCCCCAGGGTTTCTCCAAGGAGCCGCAGCGCGGTCTCATCCGCACTGGGGGCGGTTGGGTCCGTGCGCTCAAAGCGCCGGGTCTTGGCGAGAGTCTCCCGGAGCGCGAAGACTAGGTCCCTCAGGCCCGCGGCCTTCTCGAACTGCCGGGCCTCGGCTGCCTGTGCCATCTCGGAGTTGAGGGACTCGAGCCACTCGCGGGACTTTCCCTCAAGAAAGCCGCAGGCCTCGTCGACGCGCCGGCGGTAGTCTTCTGCCCGGACGGCGTTGGGAAAGCCGTAGAGATCGCGACGCACGTCGTCGTAGAGCTGCCAGGTTCCGTCGGGTTGCCGTTTTGGGGCGGCATCGGCGAGCAAGATGCCAAACTTGCGCCGCATTTGGGCAAGGGTCTTGCGCAGGAGCCCGCTGTGAGCGAAGGGCCCGAAGTAACGCGAACGCTCGTCGGCCCGGATCCGGGTGAGCCGGAACCGCGGCAACTCCTCCGCGGGGTCGACCCGGACCAATAGGAAGCGCTTGTCGTCGGTGAAGTCCGTGTTGTAGCGCGGACGCCACTGCTTGATGAGCTTGCCCTCCAGGATCAGGGCCTCCGGCTCGGAACGCACCTCGAGGATGTCGAAGTCGGCGATCAGGTCGATAAGGGCCCGGATCTTGGGGTGAGACGCCCGGGAGCGCGATTTTTGGAAATAGGTCGAGACCCGCTTCTTCAGGCTGCGGGCCTTTCCAACATAGATGATCCGCCCTAGCCGGTCCTTCATCAGGTAAACACCGGGCCCGTCGGGTAGCCGGCGCACTTTTTCCTTGAGAGAGGGCGTTTCGGCCATGGCTTTCAGAGCCTAGGCCCAGCGGCCGGGCCTGAGGAATCCTAATCTGGTGTGTGGTGTTTTTTGAAAAAGCGCCTAGATTCGGGCCTCTCGTCATTTGAGCATGCCCCAGACCGAACCCCGCAAGTCGACGCCCGTCTCCCAGGTCCGCTACGAGTTGCTGACCCTCGGCGACGAGCTGCTGCTAGGCCTCACGGCGAACAGCCACCTGTCCTTCATCGGGTCTGAACTGGGGCGCCGTGGAGCCATGCTTCGGCGCAACGTCACCGTCACAGACGAAGCCGATGCCATAGCTCGGCAGGTGCGCGAAAGCCTCGAAGCAGCCGACGTGATCATCATGACCGGGGGTCTCGGCCCCACGTGCGATGACCGGACCAGGGAGGCCGTGGCCGAGGTCCTTGGCCTGAAGCTTGTCTTTGACCCGGGCATTGAGAAGGCGATCGCGCAGCGCTTTGAGCTCTTTGGGCGGAAGATGACGCCCAATAACCTGAAGCAGGCCTATCGATTCGACCACGGGGAGGTCATGCCAAATGCTAACGGCACCGCCCCGGGCCTGTGGGTCCACAAGGACAGCAAGGCGGTCTGCATGCTCCCGGGGCCCCCGAACGAGATGCAACCGATGTTTGTCGACCAGGTCGTCCCGCGCCTCGCGGCCCTCGGGCTCCTCTTGGAGAAGGAGTCCTACGTTCAGATCCGAACGGCCGGGGTGGGAGAGTCGATGCTCGAGACCAAACTCCAGCCAATCCTCGACCCCCACGGAGACGCCCTGAGCATAGCCTTCTGCGCCCATGCCGGGCATGTCGACTGCAGGCTGAGCTCCCCGAGCGGCCGAATTCCCTTTGCCCGGATCGAGCAGATTGCCTCCGAGTGTGTAAAGCTCCTGAAGGAGGACTTCGTATGCTACGGGCACGACACGCTCGGCAAGGTGTGCGCCGATCTCTTGAGGGCGCAGGAGAAGACGGTAGCGGTCGCCGAGACAGCGACCGGTGGGCTCCTCGCCCAGGCCTTCACTGATGTGTGCGGTGCGGCGAAATTCTTCGCGGGAGGCTGTGTCTGCTGCACAAACGACGCCAAGATGCAGTTTCTGGACATTCCGGAGTGCCTGCTCCTGCAGCACGGATCGGTGAGCGCTGAGGGTGCCGTCGCCATGGCGACCGGTGCCGCGGAAAAACTCGGGGCCGATTACGCGGTGGCGATCACCGGCTTTGCGGGCCCCTGTGGCGGAGCGAACGAGAATCCGGTGGGGACGATCTATGTGGCCCTCCATGCCCCCCACGGGGTCTGGTCGCGCAAACTAAGCTACCCCGGCCCGAGAAGGACGATCAGGCAACGCGCGATCAACGCGGCCCTCGACTGGCTGCGCCGGGAACTGGTCCGGGCTGCGCACGGGGCGGACGCTCCCGCTCGCTCATCGATCCTGCAGTAGTGCCTTAAGGGCTGACAGGTACTTATCCCGGGTCCGCGCGACAACCTCCGGGGGGAGCCGCGGTGCCGGCGGGCGCTGGTCCCAGGTCAGGGTTAGGAGGTGGTCGCGCACAAACTGCTTGTCGTAGCTCGGGGGCGAGCGGCCCGGGGAGTACTGATCGGCCGGCCAGTAGCGCGAGGAGTCGGGGGTGAGAACCTCGTCGATGAGGAAGAGGTTCCCGGACGGGTCGGTGCCGAACTCAAACTTGGTGTCGGCGAGAATCATCCCGGAGCGCTTAGCCCGGTCGTGGCCGAAGCGAAAGAGGGCGAGGCTCGCCTCCTTGACGCTGCGGTAGAGCCTTTCCCCGACTGCGGCTTCCCCGGCTGCGTCATTGATGGGCTCGTCATGGTGGCCCTTGGGGGCCTTCGTTGTCGGAGTGAAGATGGGCTCCGGGAGCCGGTCGGCCTGCCTGAGTCCCGGCGGGAGACGCAGGCCGCACACCGTTTCGCTCTTCTGATAGGAGAGCCACCCGCTGCCCGCGAGGTACCCGCGGACAACGCACTCGATCGAAAGGGGCTTTAACTTCCGGACGATCATGCTGCGAAGCCTCAGGTCCGGGTCGTTGAGGTTTCTGCGGGAGAACTGGGCGGCCTGGTCCGGAAGAATGTGGTTTTGGATGAGGCTTTGGGTCTGCTCGAACCACCAAAGGCTCATCTGGGTGAGGATGATCCCCTTTCCGGGGATCCCATCGGGAAGGATCACGTCGAAAGCCGAGAGGCGGTCGCTCGCGACGAGCAGCAGCGCATCCCCCAGGTCGAAGATTTCACGAACCTTGCCCGAAGCAATCCGTGGGTAGGGCAGGCCATCAATTGAAGTGACAGCGGCCTTCGGGAGCGATGAGGCGATCGAGTCGAAGTTCATGGTCGGAGCGCCGTAACCCCATGGAATTTTGCCCAAACAAGCTAGGAAAAAATGCATGAACCGGTGCTGCGACGAGAACCGAGGGGAAGATTTCAGCCTTGCGCGAATCCGGCCAGCAGGTAGCTTGCCCGGCTTCGCTAAAGGGTCCCCATCGTCTAGCCCGGCCCAGGACACCACCCTTTCACGGTGAGAACCGGGGTTCGAATCCCCGTGGGGACGCCAGCTAAGTAGCTGGCAATCAACGACCGCCCTCAGCCCGACGACAGATTTGCCAGTTGACGTGGCAAATCGGGCATGAATCAAAACACTTCGTTCGTCATATCACAGTTCACGAATCCCTCCGGGGGACTCGTTTTCCGCCTCTCGGGCTGGCTCGACGGCAAGCGCATCCGCAAGAACTTCCCGACTCGTGCGGAAGCGGAAGCCCAGCGCCAGGTTTTCGACATCGGGAGCCTCCAACACAAGGCCGGCATGCGTCCAACGGTCACGCGGCTTACCGATGAGCAAATGCACGAGGCGGAAGCTGTGTTCCAGCGGCTCGCCGGTCACAGGCAGTCTCTGTCGTTCTACGTCGATCTCGCCCTGGCAAACTATCGGGAGCCGGAACGGCAGAAACGGCTCGCCGATGCTGTCGCGGAATACGTCGCCTCGAAGGAGCGTGAATTCGCCCAAGGCCAGCTTTCGGTCCCACAGATCGAGCGGATTCGCTGTGACTTGAAGCGGCTGCAAAGCCATTTTCCAGGCATAGCCGTGGCCGAGCTGACCGTGCCCACTCTCGTGGCCTACCTGGAACTGGGATTGCCGGCGCTCAAGACCTACAACAATCGGCGCGGCATCCTTTCAACCTTCCTCAAGTTTGCCTTCCATCGCGGATGGATCGTGGAGAATCCGATTGTCAGGGTGCCGCATCATCGGATTCGCCGCAAACGTGGGTCTCCCGAAACGATGACTGCTGCGCAGGCGGCGAAATTCATGGAGGACATGGAAGGCTTCGAGGGTGGGCGGTGGGTGCCTTACTTCGCGCTTTGCCTCTTTGCTGGCATTCGTCCCGGCGTGCCAAACGGGGAAATCACCCGGCTCAAGCCCGCAGACGTAAAATTGGAAACAGGCCTAATCTCGATTTCCTCCGAGGTATCGAAGGTTCGTGAGCCGCGCAAGATCACCATCCACCCAAACCTGGCGGCTTGGCTTCGGGCGTACCCCCTTGATGAGATTCGCCTGATACCGGCGGACGGTCACAAACGCAGGCACCGCATTTCCCAAAGGTTCGGGCTGGCCCACGATGTCCTGCGGCGAACCTACATTTCGATGTTCGTCGCCAAATACCGCTCCATCGGCGAGGCGGCTATCCAAGCGGGCAATTCCGAGAGCATTATTCGCCGGCACTACCTCGACCTGAAAAGTGCCGAGGAAGGCGAGAAGTTTTTCGGCATCCTGCCCAAACACGCTGCCGTCGCCACAGCGAAAGCGGCTGCCGCTGCAAAAGCCGTCACGTCGCTGGCCTCAGCGGCCTAACCTGCCCCTCAAATCACCCTGGAGCGCATGGAAACGCCATAACCCCCTTTAAACCATGAATGTCACCACTTGGGAATATTACGTTCTTAATGATCCCATGCCAACCCAACTCACCGCCCTCGGCCGGCAGGGCTGGGAGCTTGTTGCGGTTACCTGCATCGTGAGCGGATTCTCTCGGTCCGAGAAAGCGTTTTTCAAACGTCCCCAACTTGTCGGTGTGCCGCCGCCGCTCGCGCTCACCTCCCGATGAAACCCACCGCCAATCAAGGTGATAGACTTTCTCACTTGCCTGCGGTTGACGTGCAACCAGGGGCATGGAAACACCATTATCGCCCATCACAAACAGTCAGCTCACAGACATCGTCGGCCTCCGTCTTTGCGGGATATTCCCCGCAGGGCGGGAGCCTTCAATCCGGACGCTTCGCAATTGGACAAAGCTGCGCCGGATTCCCTATCACAAGGTCGGTCATTTCGTGTTCTTCGACCGGAATGAAGTCGAATTGCACATCCGAACGAAACTGAAAGTTCCGGCACGCGGATGACCGACCGCCCCGCCACATCCACGCCGCGCCGGTTTTGTTACCCGCGCGGCGTTTGCATTTTATAGGTGCTGCGAGGGACCGTGATCGGAAGAGACACCAATCGAGTGATAAACCTGCAAATCCACCCGATACCGTGCGGGCTTCTCATGTCTGACCCTGGCGTCATAGCCATTCTTCCCATGAAGAACCCGAGCCGTCGCGCAGCGAACGGCTTCCGGCAATCCCAACAGTCCACCCCGGAGGGACTGAGCCCAAGCCTGGCTGCGATTCAGGACGTGCTTCGCCAACGAACGATCAGATTCGAGGAGATCGAGCGCCGCCTCCCGGTTTCCGTCCGGCAGCCTGTCCAGTAATGCGGTCTTGTCAGGCGTATGCACGACGCAGGAGACCTTGCCACGCGAACAAGCGACGTAAGCTGCCTTCGCGTTCAACCGCTCGGCCGCCACGACGACATGCTCGACCGTCTTGCTCTGTGCAGCATGACTTGTGACGGCAAACCCGTGGGAAAATTGGCGGAACTGCCGAGTGTCGATTGCCCGTCCATCCGCCGTCTGAATCACCCCGGCGTCAATTCGCTCAACGGTCACAACTTCTCCGTTGAGAACCCCGGCGTTCCGGTCGTTGGCGCGGACGAGCAGCCGGTCTCCGGCCGCGACCTCCAATTGGCGCGCCTGGGCGACAGAAAAGGCACCGCCTCGGAGCGGCAACCGCTGTTCCCCTGCCGCCCTTTGGACGAAAACGCTTCCGCCCGTGACTCGCAGGACCTCGGCAAACTGCCCGGCATGGAACCCGTTCGACGCACGGTTGAAGGTGGCGATCATTCCGACCTCATAATTCCGAGCATCTCGGACCTGGGCCAGGGTCCACTTCAGGGGCTCATGTGCGATGACGCTTTCTCCGGGGCCGAGGACGCCCCTGGCTTTGAGTTGGGTCCGCAATTCCGAGGTGAACGCCGCATGTTCCGCCCAGGTCGGCGTGACCGCCAGAACCCGATCGAGCTTCCGACCGTCATCGGACAAACGCATAAAATCCCCCACGGCATCGCGCAGGTAGCCAACACGGCCCTCCTTCACCCAGCCGAGGGCATCGAGGCGTTCGAGACCGACCCGTGCCGCGCCGGCTGCGAGGCAACGCACGGCGAGGCGGTAGGCTTTGTCCTGTTGGCGCCGGATGGCCGTCAGTTCGACTCGGTGCAGCTTGGAATGGGCCTCCAGAACCCGCAGAAAGTCGCCGGCTTCGACGGCGGCATGTTGCCGGCTGTCGCCAAGAAAGAGCACCCTGGCTGAATACCGCTCGGCAATGGCGAGGAGTTCCGCGCCCTGGCGGTTGGAACTGAGCCCCCCCTCATCGCAGATCAGGACAGCGCCGCGCATCCGATCCGGTTCGCCGCGAGCAGCGTTTTTGAGGAATCCGCTCAGTGTCGTGGCTTCCAATCCGTCTTTGCGCAGGGTATCGGCGGCCGAGCTTGTCGGGGCGCAGCAGAAGACCGGAACCCCGATTTTTGCCAAACCCTGATAGATTTCCTTCAAAACCGTCGATTTTCCGACGCCCGCCGCACCGCGAAGACAGACAACCTGATCCCGCGATGCCAGGACCGCCGTAGCGGCCTCGCGCTGCTCCGCACTCAAGTACGTTGAGAGTTGGATTTCACCGCCGCCCAACGGCTGAAGCTGCCCTTGAGTCCGGTCAACAAAGTCGACCGCCCACTTTTCCAGGGCCAAGCCCTCAAGGGTCGCGAAGCGCCGGTTAACCCAGGGCTCGTCCGTCAGGCCGACGAGCCCCGATTCGTTGGCCTTGGCGTGAAGCTGACGCAACTCAATCCGGCCCAGGTTCTGGTTCAATGCTTCAGCCAGGATTTCGTGTCCGGCGACTACGGAACGCCGCTCGTAAAGGTGAGTTACCGCGACCGCCAGGCTCTCGCGTTCGCTGCCCGACATGGCGATTTGCCGGCCGGCGCGGGCGATAGCCTGCGCTTTCAGTGCTTCCAGATCGTTCCATTCGACGGGCGACAGTTGCGCCCGCTGCGCGGCCAGGACCGCAGGGGTGGTCGTTTCGGCCAACTTCGACTCGCGGCTATTCGTTGTGATCGAGTGAATTTCAGAGGCCGTGGGCTCACGGCCGCTTATTTCGCGGAATTCGGCTATCCCGGCCTCAACCTCGGCCCGGCGCTTGGAAAAGCGCTCCCGGATGCTGCCGGACACCCCCGCCAGCTCGAACCCGGTAATCATCCCTCGGCCATCGCGGACTTGGACGATTTCATAGCCAAGCGCCCGACAGGACCGCGCCATTTCGTTTTGATAGACCTTCCCGGCGTACCGGATCGCGGACACCATCTCGAACTCCGTCAATGCCCGCCAGGATTTCGAGGACAAGTCCCATGTCGCGTTGGCCGTGACGAAGTGCGTATGGACCTGGGGATCAAGGGCTCGCGAAGCCGAGTGGCGGAAAACCGCAGCCACAACGTTAGAGGTTCGGTGATTGGCCCGCTGTGCGAGG
Organism: uncultured Opitutaceae bacterium; assembly: GCA_903862935.1. Taxonomy (GTDB): domain Bacteria; phylum Verrucomicrobiota; class Verrucomicrobiia; order Opitutales; family Opitutaceae; genus Palsa-1447. The sequence goes on along the minus strand of CAIOZY010000049.1, from coordinate 30,911 downwards.
GTATTCGCCTGCCGTGCCGCGAATTTCTCCAACTCGCCGAACGCAACGGCGGCAGCGGCGTCATGGGCCGCGAGGAGCCGGGTGTCCCCCAGCGTGACCGCCATGATCGAGACCGACTTCTGGGTGCTGCACTGAAAGTCGAGGAATTTTACCCGGTTCTCGCTGTCGCGCGGTGTCAGCTTTTCCGACCCAGCCGGATGGCGGTTCTTCCTCAGAGCCTCGAACGCGGCGTCCCCCGAGCGTATCTCCCCACGAAGGCCCAACCGCTCTGCACCGCGGCCGACCCATTGGCCGATCACGGTTTCCTTCTCGCAGTAATAGTCATTCGCCGTGAGATGCTGGTTGAGGTACGTCCTGCCGTCTTTGATTTTTGCCATTGTGAACATGCTGTTTGGCACATCGTCAACAATGCGGCTCAGGCATTTCTAGACCGAGGCGGAGTGATAGCCGCTGTTCCCGATACCGCGCCATACGGCGCCTTCCGCTCACGAGCCTTCGGAGTTACATCGCCAATTTTGGCAGTATTCAATGTTATGATGCGAGACGCAATATGTCGTGCGGCGATTTCGCACCGCCGGACAAGCCCGGACAGAGCCGAACGCTGTCCGGGCTTGTCCGGGCCCATCCGGCCCCTGGAACAGTCGCACACCGGACACCCCCGGAAATCCCCGGATATTTGCCGGACAGGCCCGGACAATGCCGGACGGTTGACGCCGCGACACGGACATGAACCTCGATGACCAGATTACAGATTTTCTCACAAAGGCCGATAACCGGCCGGCCCAAAGCAAGCTTGAGCCATATGCGGACCTGATCCGCGGGCTCCGCCAGCGGCGCTGGACGTACCGACAGATCGCTGTAGCCCTCCGAGAGCGGTTTGGCGTGGCGACCGGGTCGAGCACGATCAACGACTTTGTCAGAGTCCGGGCTCGACGGCCCCCAAAAGAGCCGTTGCCCATGTCCCGAGAGCCGGAGCCGGGCGAGCCAAGTTTGGCTCCACGCAGGCGGCGATTTCATCTGGATGTGTGAGGCGTCCGAATTCACTTCGGTTCGCTAAAATCAATCTCGACTCCGTTGAGCATTCCATCGTCGCCCTTCCGCCATGCGCCGCCCTTTAAAACCGGGCCGGCAACTACGAGCCGGTTGCCGGTCCCTATTTTCTCGATCTGCATCCGGATCCCGGCATCGGCGAGCCGGTCAACAAAGGACTTCGCCTGCCGCCCATCCTGGCAGGCATCCCATAAGGCCCAGCCTGTCAGGGCGGCGCCCGCCACGAACGCGAGTGCCATGAGGAAAGAGGTGACTGCGCCGCTTTCCTCCTTCTCCTCAGCCAGCGGCCGTTCCAAGCGATTCAAAACCGCGCCCTGGCGCTTAATCTCTGCCGCGATCTTCTCAATCCCCAGCGACTGGCCAAGGGCCGAGATTTGCTCGGCGAAGAATTTCCTCAAACATGCGTCTCGGCGGGCCTCGGCCTGATCCTGGTCCAGGACCGCTTTGCTCGCGAGTTCCGTCATCTCGCGGACGAGCTTGCCGCCGGCCTCAGTCAGTTCCTTGGGAATTCTTTTCGCATAGGCGTTATTCGCCTCAAAGACGGCCAACAGCTTGCTCAAATACGAATCATCGCCGATCTCGGAAATGTCCGCGAAGGCCCGGCGCGCGGCCTCCCGCTTTTCGGGCGGGAGTGCGGCGATGCACTGCTCCAAATAGGATTCTGGATTGCTCGCTGGCATTCAAAGATTGCTCCGGTTGATCTTGGCACCGCGGCGGATGGGTATGCTTGTTGCCGGTGCCATCGGCTCCGGGCCTATTCCGCCGGCTAGATCCGTTGGCAAAAGCTTTGCCGCAATCCGGTCGAATCGCCGAAAAAGCACCTTCGTCCAATCCTCAATGACCATGCGGACGAGCGGATCGAGCGCCAGGTCGCCGTTCACGACGGCCTCGACATGGGAGACTCCCCGGCCCAAGTCGGCTTCGAGCGCCGCGAGGTGGTTGCGGGCCAAGGAAAGGAGGGCGGGGATTTCCAGCACTTCGGCGCCCAGAGATTGCAGTTCGGCCTCAAGTTCCGATCCGTCGAACATCCGCGTTCGCGGCGCTCGCGCCCGATTCTTGACAACAACATAGTCCACGGCGCCGCCGAGCTGGCTGACCGTCTCGTCCAAGTCGGTCATGACTTCCAGGTCGTCCGCCGGAAACAGGAGAACAGTCACCCGACCCCCGGTTGAGCCAAACGATTCGGGAAACCGGATCATCTCGAAACCACGAATGAGCACTCCGCTCAGATGCGCGCGGGGATCGACGAGCGTGACCGGCTGGCTCGCGCATGTTCGAAGCAGCTTGATCCAATCGCCCTCCGGTTCATCGCCAAGCGGTGTCAACGTAACCATTTCAGGGAACAAGCGGGCAAAACTTTGGTGATCGGGGTCGAGATCGAAGCCGCGCCATTCGACGGCGTGCTGTTCGAGCCAACCCCCGAGGGCGCCGAGTGCTGTGCTTTTGCCCACGTTTCCGCGGGCTTGCAGGGAGACTATGAGACGATGATGGATGGAGATTTTCATGGGTGGTGATCCTTTGGTTAATGGTTGCGAGGTATTGCACCTCATTGCCATAGGAGCGGTGTCAACCGGCCATCGGCAGGCTCGGCCGGCCAGCCGTGCGGGCCTTCATCTCCTTAAGGAAATCTGCAATCGGTTGCATCTCCGAAAGCGCCAGTTCGCACGTAGTCGGCGACCACTCCTGCCAGACCTCGGAGTGATTCTGCACAAATCGACCCACCGCCCGCAGTTCTCTCAATAGCGCGAACGGAGCTACCACGCCGGCTGCCGCTGGGCCGCTATCGGGCGCAGTCGGGCCGGCAAGGTGCTGCCGGATGCGTTTTCGCAATTCGCGGACAGATAAACCCTCCCGCTCAGCGAGGCTTAGCCAGGATTCGATCTCAGCCGGCACCTTGAACGCCTTTCCTACCTCGCAGTGATGCGACCAGGACAAAGTGTTGTGACGACTCAACAGAGGAATCCGCGAGCAAACGAGCTTTGCCGCGCGCAGCGTCCCCGGGTCGAGCCCTGCCGCCTTCGCATACTCGGCGATTTGGCCGCGATACCTGCCGCCGCCGAACGCCAGCAAGTCCCCGAGCCAGGCGGTCAATGTATCCCGATTTCGGCTGGCGCGGCCGGTCATCTGGACAAGATGCGCCACGAGCTTCGACCAATTATAGAGGTTCAAGCCCGGTTTGAGCACCAGCCCGAGTCGCGAAGCCTCCTCGATGTGCTCCCGCGGCAATGCCGACAAAAGGTTGTCGAGTTCAGGGAGCATCGTTGCGTCGGTTGACCAGGCGATACACAGCCCGAACCTCTTCAGGCCGCTGTGAGGGCAGATGGGGCAAATCGAGCCGTTTTCTCATTTTTTCCGCTTCCCGGCGGAACCATTCGTGAGTGCAGCCGTGCTTGCGCCCGTATTCCCTCAGACTGGCCGGCCCGAATTCCGCGATCCCGGTTACGTGGATGAACAGATCGACGGCAAAATCGCGGTTCTTCGCCCCGGCAAGCTCGTACCCGATGTCGCGCGCGATCCGAAACTTGTCGCCATCGTCTTTCTTGCAGTTCCCGCAAAGCAGATTCCGGAGATCATAGAGCAGACCCCACTTCGCCGCATCACGAACGATATCGGCGGCGGAATCAAAACCCGAAAAATCGGGCTCCGCTACGCCGAGCCGTGCGGGGTCGGAGGAAGGATTGAGATTGGAATTTGTTTTCGCCATGCGCGTGTCTTTCATGCGCTCAGGATAGCGCGATCAGCGGTGCCGAAATAGGGAGAGAATGGATGCCCCATTCTCTCCTATTTAATGGCATAGTAGATGCTGCTGCCCCGGCGGTCAGCGGGTTGGTGCAGCGAGAGACCACCGCAAATTATCGCCTGAGTTATCGTAGTTTTTCTTTAGGGAATGTCTTCAAACCTCATGGAACATGTAAGTAGAACGAGTTTCATAGGATGACCCATGATACTTACGCATCGGTTGGAACTGCTGGATCCACTTTGGCTCCGGCTAAAAAAATTAAGATAACGAGGCGCAAAACTCGCGCCTGGCAGGCGGGTATACTCGTAACCGTGGCGGCCGGCCTCCGAAGGACGATCGGCTTATGGTCACTGCCATCTGGTATGCCCTGCGAACTGGAGTCCCGTGGCGTGATCTGCCAGCCTGCTTCGGGCCCTGGAGTTCGGTTTATACGCGATTCCGTCGCTGGTGCGCGTCGGGCCTTTGGCCCCGGATGCTCGAGGCGATCAGCCGAGATGCAGTCGGAGCTATCCGGTGTATCGACTGCTCGCACATCAAAGTGCACCGCGACGCCGCGAACACGATTGGCGGCCAGACGACGCAGGCGATGGGACGCACCAAGGGCGGCCTCAATACCAAGCTCGCCGCCGTGGTCGACGGGATCGGGCGGGCCATTGGCCTCAATCTTGCGCCAGGCCAGCAGCATGATCTTCGTGCTTGTGCGCCGATCCAGGCGCATTTGGAGGGAAGTTGGGCGGTCGCGGACCGGGGCTTTGATGCGAACGAGTTTCGCCGGCACCTCGCCAGTTCGGGCGCCTTTACCTGCATCCCGCCCCGCCGTCGGCGGCGCACGCCGATCTACTTCAGTCGCCGATTGTACCGGCACCGCCATGTGGTCGAGAACTTCTTCAGCCGGATCAAGCGCCACCGCCGCATCGCGACCCGTTACGAAAAACTTGCGGTCACATTTCACGGCTTCGTTTGCTTTGCCGCCGTGCTCGACTGGCTCAACCACGAGCTTTGAGCCGCTCCTAAAGCACCGTCCAGCGTTCCATTTCCCGGCTGCTGAAGACGAATCCCGCGACCGCCAGTTTCAGCGCTTGCCGTCCGTCCCAGGGATAGTCCGGCGCACTCTGCAATTCCAGGATCCCACGCAGCGTGCAGCGCTCGTTCTGCAAACTCACCTCTACCCGCTGACCCAGCGGCAATCCCCAGGCCGCTGCGATCTCGTCGCGCAACTCCGATCCCACCGCAGGGGCGGGCTCGTAGCCTACGTCCAATCTCAGGTCGGTTTGATGCTCGGCCATAGCGGCGTTCCCGACGCGAGATCTTTCGATTTCTAACCTTCATGGCAAGTGCTGCCTCAATCAACCGGTTGTAGAGTAGGAAGCGCCATTGAAGGCACCTCCCCTCATCGAACCGGACAGGCGGATTTCCCGCATCCGGCTCTCCGAAGTCATTCGCCGCATTGGCTATCGGGTCCATTTCGCGGTTCGGGGCAAGGCCCAGAGGTGATACTGTCCATGCAGACGTTCTCGGGTGAAGAAGCTGTAGCGGCCCAGGTTCCGATCATACTTCGACCACAGCCAGGTGCGAAAACGTTCCCGCAGCCAGTCTTGATGGCGGTAGAAAACCTTCGCGCAGTTCCCGTAGTGATAGTAATTCGACCAACCCTGAACGATGCGATTGACCCGCCGGACGGTTTCCGTGCAACTGCGCCAGCGTGTCCAGTGATTGAGTTCCTGGCGCACGACGTCTCGCAGCCGCTGTTGAGCCTTCCGACTGGGTTCGACATGAACATATCCCCGGCCCGAGAAGCGACTGTGCCGCCAGCGAACGTCAAACCCAAGGAACCGAACGCTCTCCTGGTGCACGTCGACCAACCGACTTTTCGCTTCGTTGAGCGCAAGTCCATGTCGTTCCAGATAGGCCTTGAGCCGCTGATAGTATTCCGACCCATTTCCGGGCCGGCACAGCAGCACGAGGTCATCAGCGTAGCGCACCATGCGGGCATTCAGTCCAGGATTATCATTCACTTGATGGTCCAACCGGTTGAGATACAGGTTGGCCAACAGGGGCGAGATCACGCCCCCTTGCGGCGTGCCGCTTTGATTCGGCCAGACTGCTCTCTTGCCTTCTTTCTCCTCTACGATCGGAGCTTTCAGGAAGAGTTTTACCAGCCGAAGGATGGCTCCGTCACTCACGCGCCGGGCCACCAGCCGGAGCAATTCAGCATGGGGAATCGTGTCGAAGTAGCCGCTGAGATCAGCGTCCACGACTTCAGTCTTACCCTGCCAGATTGCTTCCTTGATCGCATCAAGCGCCTGATGCGCACTGCGTCCAGGTCGGTATCCGAAGCTGTACTCGCTAAAGTCCGCTTCGAAGATCGGCCCAAGCAGGATCACCAGCGCCGTTTGCACTACACGATCTTTCACCGTCGGGATTCCCAATGGCCGCAGTCTCCCGTCAGCTTTGGGAATCCAGACCCGCAGCACCGGACTGGGCCGATAGCTCCGAGCCTTCAACTCAGTTTGCAGACCGTCGAGGAAGGCCACCAAATCGGCTTTCGCCGTTTCCGTTGTGACCCGATCCACGCCAGCCGCACCCGCGTTGGTCAGAACCGCCGTCAGCGCCGTTTCCAGCACATCCCGGCGGCACAGATCACCCCACAGGGTCCATGCCCGCCAGCGAGGATCTCCCTTCGCCTTGCGGTTAAGCGTCCGTTGAAGCGCCTGAACCTTGTTTGGTGTGGGTACTTCCCAGGGGGGAATCATCACCGGTCCCTTGCTTCGCGGTTCGCGTTGACTAAGCGCGGCCCCTTCGGTCCACGGTGGTTAGCCGCTTCTTCCCTACTATGGGCCGCTCCGACTTCTGTTCGAGCCGAACGGGACTCACGGTTTTGCCGCTCGCACCCGTCGTTGAGCGTCGCCGCCCACCCGGACAGATCTCCTCCGTTAACACCCCAACCTTATCAGGCATCCCGCCCCCGCAGACCACGTCGTGGCGATGACTGGACAAGCCGTCGTTTAGGTCTCTCCCGTTTTCCACAGGGTTTACCATGGCCCAGCCCTGACAGCCTTCGCTTGGTTTCAAGCAGCTCGGCTCCACGATTTGAGGGTTTTCGAGGCTCATTAGACGGGGTTCTCTTTCGATGCGGGCTACCTGCCTTGCTCTCGGTTGCTCTCCACGCCCCCTCACGGGAACGCAGTTACCGGGCATTCCTCGTCGAACGACGTAATTAACGAGTTTGTCTTTTCATACATGGGTTATTGGGTTTTCCGGAGCGCACTGAAAACATTCCCTAGCACGCCGGAAATCTTACAGCAGCAATTCGGCGCCGGATAGGGGGCAAATGAAAGTCGATTTGACCCCAATTAGATCTATTGAGAAATACGCATGGCTGGTCGGCCACTACACAGATCCCTTTGATCGAACCGCGCTCGAAAGAGCGCGGCGATGTCCCAAGTGAGCGGGAAAACCCTCGCGCGCGCGTGGGGGATTCGCTTTGCTGACTGCCTATGCAGTGGATCACCCCCTCCGAGAAAGCCACTCACGCAGCTACGCTCGAAATGCGCCTCTGGGATTGCGGCTACCAATTCCGCGCACACTCCGGCCTCAAGTCCCAGGAATACTCCGCGCCTGTCCTCGACCTCATCTTCCTGCGGTTCGCCGAAGTCCGCTTCGCCGCCCGGCGCGCTAAATCGAAAGCCGAGTTCGACGTGCTGGGTCAAATCCGTCTCCGTTAAGCGCGTGATCTCCGCCATTGAAACCGCTGCCAGGGGAGGCAACGCCCAGATCTACCAGTTGAAGGTCGTCCTGCTCGACAGCGGGCCGCCCGTTTGGCGGCGGCTGCAAGTTTCCGGCGACGCCAGGCTCGACTGGCTGCATGCCGTCCTTCAGGTCGCGATTGGCTGGACCAACAGCCATCTGCATCAATTCAAGGTGGGCGAGGCCTGCTACTCGGACACGCGCCATCACTTTGCTGAGTTTGAGGATGACCAGAAAATTTTCGAAGAGCGCAAGTTCACTCTCCGGCAAATCGCTCCGCGCGAGCAGGACGCCTTCGGTTATGAATACGACTTTGGCGATTCCTGGGAACACGAGATCACGGTGGAGAAAATTCTGCCGGACACGGCCCCTTCCTCGCACGCGCTCTGCCTTGATGGTGCCCGCGCCTGTCCGCCGGAGGATTGCGGCGGCGTTGGGGGCTACGACAACCTGCTCAAGATTCTCAAAAACCGGAAACACCCGGAGCACAAAAGCATGAAGGAATGGCTGGGCCGCCCGTTCGACGCCGCAGCCTTCGACGTGGAGAAAACCAATCTCTGGCTGCGAAAACTGAAATGGCCGCGCGTGACCGAGGCTCAACTGCGCAAGGTGCTCATAGACCGGGACACCTTCCACGAGTGACCAGCAACATGCACAGCCAACCACTACTATTGCCGAACCACAGAGCGCACAGTCACAGACTCGGCAAAAGCAGCTCTACCCAATCAGTTCATTCCGGCTGACGCAGTGATGTTCACGTGCATTGGGGCAACCATTGGAAAGTGTGCACTTGCACCGTCAGAGTGCCTGACAAACCAGCAAATCAATTCGGTGATCGCCAAAATAGATTCCGATCCGAAGTTCATTTATTACCTGCTTTGTCACAACCTCGATGTCGTGAAGGGCTTGGGAGGCGGAGCCGTTACACCGATTGTCAGCAAGTCGAAGTTCGAGGGCATTCAGTTTCTCGTCCCAAAATCTCGCGAACAGCAGCAGGCGATAGCCTCGGTCCTCTCCGCTTACGACGAGCAGATGGAGAACAACCGGCGGCGGATGGGGCTGTTGGAAAAGGCGGCGCGCTTGCTGTATGAGGAATGGTTCGTCCGCCTCCGCTTCCCCGGCCACGAACACACCCCCATCACCCACGGCCTCCCGCAAGGGTGGGAGCGCGTGCCAGTTGGTCAGCGTGTGACGTTGAACTACGGCAAAGCACTCAAGGCTGATACCCGAGTTGAAGGAGCGTTTCCGGTCTATGGCTCAAGCGGGATTATTGGGAGTCATGACGCAGCCCTCGCCAAAGGCCCCGGAATAATCCTGGGGCGGAAGGGCAACGTTGGGAGCGTGTTTTGGTCGAGCAAGGATTTCTACGCCATCGACACGGTCTATTTCATCACCGCAGAGGAAAGCGACCTTTACCTCTACTATGCGCTCAAGCACATGCACTTCATCAGCACCGACGTTGCGGTGCCTGGCTTGAATTGCGACTTCGCCTATAGCCGCCCGCTTCTTGTCCCATCAAAAGGCGTCCTTCGGCTGTTTCTTGATACCGTTTCACCGATTCACCAACAGCTCGATAAACTGGATGAGATAAACCAAAAACTCCGCACCGCCCGCGACCTGCTGCTGCCGCGGCTGATGAACGGGGAGATTGAAGTCTGAACGCGGAACCTTTACCCTGCCCCATGCTTTTCGAACGCCAGAAAAATCTGCTCGCCCTGCTGGACACCCTCGGCGGCGAGGTCGGTGGTCTGGATTTCCAGAAGCTGCTTTTCCTTTACTGCCGCGAAGCGGAGGCGACGCCGACTTACGAGTTTGTGCCCTACCGGTTCGGCGGCTTTTCCTTCACCTCCTATGCCGACAAGCGCCGGTTGATAGAGCAGGGCCTGCTGGCGGACGAGGAGCGGGCGTGGAAGCTGACGCCGGCGGGCAAGGTGCGCGCGAAGGTGGATGGCCGCATCCGCCTGGGCATGGATCGCTTTGCCCGAAACCACGCGAGCCTGCGCGGCGACGCGCTCGTGGCGGAGGCGTATCGGCGGCATCCGTTTTACGCCATTCGTAGCGAGATGTCGGATCGCGTGCTGGCCGGCGACCAGCCGGCCCTGAGGGCGATCGAGGCAGCACGACCCGCTGCGGCGCGACCCGGCCTTTGCACGATCGGCTACGAGGGCAGCACGCTGGAAAACTACCTGAACCGCCTGCTGTGCGACGGGGTGACGCTGCTGTGCGACGTGCGTCGAAACCCGCTGAGTCGTAAATACGGCTTTTCCAAAAGCACGCTGAGCAAGGCCTGCGAGGGCGTGGGTATCCGCTATGAGCATCTGCCGGAGCTGGGCATCGCCTCGGAGGAGCGCCGGGAGCTGCACACGCAGGCGGATTACGACGCGCTGTTCGCGGTGTATGAGCGCGAGAGCCTGCCGAAGCAGACGGCGGCGCTGGCGAAGATTCGCGGCTGGATCGAGGCCGGCGAACGGGTGGCGCTGACGTGTTTCGAAAAACTGCCGCACCAGTGCCATCGGCATTGCGTGGCCGAGGCGTTGGAACATGCGGCGTGCGGCTGCCTGGTGGCGGTGCATCTGTAAGGGTGAGGATTCACCCCTGCGCCATGCCCAGGGAACGCGTCCTCATCACGGTAAAGACCTACCCGACGCTGTCCCGGAAATACGGCGAGACGGTCTGCACGGCGGGCGTGCGCGAGGATGGCTCGTGGGTGCGGATTTACCCCGTGCCCTTCCGGCGGCTCGATGAAGTGGAGCAGTATCGGAAATACGATTGGATCGAGTGCGACCTCGTGCGGCACCCGAAGGACCCCCGCCCCGAGTCGCAGCATCCCGCCGATGTGCATCAGCTCGTGCCGGTGGCGCACCTCGACACGGCGGACGACTGGCGCGAGCGGCGGCGCCTGTTGCTCGGGAAATGCGAAGTCCACACCCGCCTGCAACCCTTGATCGACGGTGCCAAGGCCAACCGCCTGTCGCTGGCGGTGTTCAAGCCCGCCCGAATCACGCGCTTTCTCTGGGAGGAGGAAGAGCGGGAATGGGACCCGGCCAAGCTGGCGGAGATGCGCAATCAGGCAGATCAGGGCGAGTTGTTCGCGGAAAAGGCGTGGCGCGAGACCTTCCAAGTCATCCCCAAGCTGCCCTACAGCTTCTCCTACGAATTCGAAGATGCGGACGGCAGGAAGTCGAAGCTGCAGATCCTCGATTGGGAGATTGGCGCACTGTTTTGGACCTGCATGAGGCGACACGGCAACGACGAACCCACCGCGCTGGAAAAAGTGCGGCTGAAATACGAGGACCAGTTTCTTCAAACCGACCTGCACTTCTACCTCGGCACCACCCAGCAGTTTCATTTCGTGGGGCCGAACCCCTGGGTCATCATCGGGGTGCTGCCCATCCCCCACGAACGCCAGCGGGAGCTCTTCTGAACGTCATGACAGAAGTCGCAGCACATCCGTTTTCAGCCTCGAACTGGACCGAATGGCTCGGGGATGCGGAACGCCGTCTGCGCGAGGTTTATCGCCTCAGCCCGGAACGTTTGATCGCCGAGTATCGCCGCGAGCGGGAGATCACGCGAGATTATCACGGACGGGAGATTCTGGAGCTCCTCCAGAATGCGGCCGATGCCGCACGCGCGTTGGGCGTTAGAGGGAAGGTCCGCATTGTCGTCACCCCACACGGACTGGTGATGGGCAACACGGGCCTGCCCTTCGACAAGCGAGGTGTGCAGTCGTTGCAGACGGCCAATTTGAGCCCCAAGCGCCAGCGCGAGGCGGTGGTGATCGGCGACAAGGGGCTTGGTTTCCGCTCGATCCTGAACTGGACGCATTCACCGCTGATCTCCAGCGGGGAGCTGGGCGTCGCCTTCGTTCCCGAATACGCAGCGGAGATCGTGGGCAGTCTTGAGCAGGAGAACGACGAACTCGCCCGGCGGGTTGCCGACGAACGTGCCATGGCCGGCGACCTGATCGTGCCCCGGTTGGCCTTTCCGCAGTGGGTTGAGGACTGGCCGAATCACGATTGGCCGGAGGACGACAGACTTCGCAGCATCGCGGCCGAGTGTCAGTCGTTGCGAAGGGAAGGATTCGACACGGCGGTGGGGATGCCTTTCCACACCCCGCGTGCGTATAACGAGGCGGTGCAGCAGTTGGACGAGTTGAGCCCGGAATTTCTCCTCCGGTGGACTCGATCGGTGAGCTTGAGCTGCGGGTCGAAGGTCGCGCGTCAAAGGTCTGGACCTGCGTCCACTCCGAAGGATGGGCCCGCGAGCATCGTACACGTTCACGTTGCCGTTGGCTTGAGTCTCGATCCATCCGATCCACTCTCCCTTGGCGTCGAGCAAAGCGACCCTACCTTGGGTGGACTTGGCTTCGTTGGTTGCAGCCTTCTTCGTCTCGCGCTCGTGCTCCTTGCGTATTCTCTCCAACTCTCGCTTGTGCCGCTGACGGTCCTTGGGGTCGGATAGTTGCTGCTTCGCGGCGGCGGTCTTTGCCTTCAGCCGCTCCACCTTAAGGGAATATTCGACCGGCATGCAGTGCGGCTTTAACGACTTGCATCCGGCGAAGACTACGTGCCAAGCAAAAACGGTCAAGAGCAGGAAACTGCGGGTCAAAAACCCTCGCCCAACGAGTCATTCGAAAAATAGTTTCCTTATTGGACGGAAAGAACCCCCCTAGCACTATTCCGGCCGCTCTTGGAAAAGATTAACAGTCAAAACTCAAGACACCATGAACAAGAAACCTCGATCACTCTCGACAATGCAGTTTCTGATCGGCGTGACCTTTGCCCTCACTGCAGCTTTATCCGGCAATGGTCAAACGAGCCTGCCGGTCGATCAGGCCCCCGCGTCTTCCTCTGCCGTTGCCGGGGGCATCGTCGTGCTGCCAGCATTTGGCGTCACGGGCTCCGCGGCTAATCAGTATCAAGCGTCCGATGCGATGTCCGCTTCGCGCATTGCGAGCAAGATTATCGATACTCCGATGACGGTCAACGTCATCACTCCGGCGTTAATCCAGGACCTCGCCCCGGACACCCTCTTTGATGTCGCACAATATTTTGCCGGCATTAGCTCGGGTCGCGGTTCGGGCACGGCGGGAATCCAGGACCGCATGACCTTCCGCGGGTTCGAAAGTATGAACCGGACGCTCGACAGCTTTTCGGGTTTTATCTTCCCAATGGCGACAGGGGGCGACGCCAATGTCGATCCGGTGTTCACCGATCACGTCGAACTAATCATGGGTCCTGATACGATCCTTTCCCCGAACGGTTCACCCGGCGGCACGGTTAATCTCATCAGCAAGTCCCCGCTCTTCCAGCAAAGGACTAACATTTCGGCGGAAGTCGGCAATCGAGACGCCAACAAGTACACAATCGATACGACCGGCCCTATCGGAGATGGCAGGCACATGGCCTATCGACTCATTGGCGCCTACCAGGATGCCCACACCTCTATGCCTGGATCCTACATTATCTTCTCCGGGGCGGCCGAGTTCACCTATAAGTTTTCGGACAAGGCCCAACTTATGGTCAAATATTTCGGCCAGCAGACCATGTTTGGAGGGGCTGCCATGCTATGCAATCTCAATGGTGAGGAAATATACACACCCGACACGGTCGGTGGAGCAACCGTTTCCCAGACACCTCAACCGGGATTTCAGTACAACGGCTGGAACGGTGACGCAAGTTGGAGCTATCGCACTATTCGAGACAATACAGCAGAAGCTGAACTGACAGCGGCCTTGAGTGAACGGGTCAATATGCGGTTCGCTGCCCAACTCTATTGCGATCAGATGACCGCCGTGTATGGTTATCCCGCCCCCTCTCTGCCGGAGTCGTGGGACCCGGCCAGCGGTAAAGAAACTTCAGTGGCTTCGATCAATCCGGCTGCCCTGCCGGTCTTCGGGGCATACGCCCACTCAACGGCCCGGGAAATTCAGGTCCAAAACGACTATGCTGGCAACTTTAAAGTCGGAGGTGTTTCCATCCAACCGGTGCTCGGGATCCAATATCAGCGGGGGAGGGTCCCGATGAACTTCATCATCTTTGATAAGACACTGCCCCCCGCCAATCTTGCGGTGGGTTATTACCCTGTGCCGCGGCCGCCGATATCACAATTCAACACGCTCGGCACGGAGCTCCCGGAAACGGGATGGATCGGTCAGACGTACGGCTATCTCCGCGTTGGTCTATTGAACGATCACCTGTTCCTGACGGCGGGCGCATCGCGCACCTGGGCCCACGTGAACGACTATTCAATTAACAGTTACTACCTGCCCGGTATCGGGCTAATGGGCTCGGGCGCCCCTAACAGTGATCATACTTTCTCCGATACTCGAAACTCATTAATGCCCTCAGTACAACCTTGGCACGATTCTTATATGGCTGGAATCCTCTGCAAGGTGCTGCCTAATGTCTCTGTCTATTCCTCATTCTCGACTAACGCTAGCGTCGCTGACAGTACGCCGCTTTGGAACGCCGGAAAACAATATGAGTTCGGCGTGAAGTGCAATTTCTTCGATAACCGCCTTGCCGTTTCGGTCGACCACTTTCAGCTTTCGGAAAGCAACGTTTCGTCCACGAACCCACTCTACAATCTTGGCCAATCCACCATTCCACTGCTCTATGCGAACCTGGTGAATCACGGTTACGAGGTCAATGTCGACGGCGGCATCACCAAGAACTTATCGGTGATCATGAGCTACACGGATCAGAAGCTTCGAGACTTCGTTGGCCGACGAAGGCGCAACATCCCCGACAACATGGCATCGCTATTGCTCAACTACCGATTTGCTGAGGGTCCGCTGAAGAATGCCAATGTATTTGCCGGCTTGATCCATCAAGGCGACGTCGCGGGTGAGAACGTCAACGGATTCACCTCCCTTGGCGTCCCGGAGCAAGTCGGCTTTTATGTCGCAGCCTTTAACGTGATCAACGCCGGGGCCGGATACAAATTCCACCACTATAGTTTCAGCTTGAACGTGGATAATGCCTTGAATCAAAGATTTTGGTGGCAAGCGTCGAGCCGCTCGTCGCTGGCCTCCTATCCCAGCATCGGGATCCGACTCGCCACTAAGTTTGATTTTTGAACGCGTATCCGTCCGGCCGTTTGCTCAAAACGCTTTGTTCTCCAAGCGGATCAAAACGACGCCATCTGGGTAATAATGTGATCTGCTTCATTCGTGCGTGATAGCTATCTGAAGAAGAACATCTCCTCGTAAACTGTCGGGCTCAGGCGCAGACAATGTCTTCTTTCATGATAATACGATATCTAATTATTGATAGGGGAGTGGCGGCACTTTGAGCTGAGATGAGAGCAAATTACAGCATGACCTCACGCGAACGACTCTTGATAACCATGCGGGGCCAGCAAGCCGACCGTGTGCCGGTAGCGCCATTTGTGCAGGAGGAATATCTATCCTTCTATTATCCGCAAAAGCCCAAGGTAGACCGTGTTATTGACGCGGTTGAAATGGCGACTGAGCTCGACTTCGACTTGATGGCCAAACATTGCGCGTTGCAGCAGCCGCATTTCTTCCGCCGGGAGTACCCGAATTGGAAGTTACAAAAGACTCAGTGGCACAGCAACGGCATGCTTACGCGAAAACTAGAGATCGTTACGCCCAGTCGTACGATGGTGCAGGAGGAGACTGGTCCCGAGAGCGGCGCAGCGACGGCGGGAGTGCGATTCATGGTCACCCGCCCCTTGCTGGCAGATACCGACGATATCGACGCATTCCTGAAATATCTGCCCGCTTTGGACGATCAGGATCGCAGCGAGATGCGAGATATTGCCGCGTGTTGGCGAGCCATAATTGGAGAACAGGGCGTGCTTGCGCCGTGGGGTTTTGCCGGGGTGTTCAACTTCTGCGCTGACTTGCGCGGCCTAGACAACCTCTACACCGCACCCTACGAGGATGAATCAGGATACCGCGCTTTGATGGATGCCATTGCGGTCGCGATGTCGGATTACTGCACAGCACTCGGGGAAACGGCGATCGATTGCGTAGGCATTCAGGGGCACATGGCGGGCGGGACCACCACTGGGCCAAACTTCTTCAGCAGATTTGTACAATCCTATGAAAAGCGGGTTATTGATGCCATTCACGCAGGTGGCAAGTTCAGCATCTATCATAACTGCGGCAACGCGAAGTCGCTGTACGACAATTATCGTGACTTGGGCATGACCGTCTGGGAAACAGTGAGCGAGCCGCCACGTGGCGACAACCGGCTAATCGAAGCCAAGGCGGCACTCGGAGATTCCATCTGCCTGCTCGGTAACCTCGATCAAGTGGACTTTCTAAAGGTCGCTACGCCGCAGGAGGTTGCCAAGAAAACCACGGAGATCGTGCAAATCGGCAAACCCGGCGGGCGGTACATTTTCTCCACCTCAGATTATCTCGAGAAGCCAACACCGCGAGAAAACGTCGTTGCGATGATTGAAGCGGCCAAAGAGGCTGGGCGTTACTAGCATTACTTCGTTAGATGATGTCGTTAAACGTCCCATCGAACTTAATGCCACAGAGCGGACAGGACCCATTTGATCTTGGCAACCACGGCCAGATTTTTTGCAAGACCCATTCCTGGGTCAGACCGGAAGGTTCTTGGCGCGAAGGCGACACGGCGCGACGAAGAAGTGGGCCACGGCGGGAAACAGATGGAAGCCGCGCCGGGATCGATCTTCCGGCTGCATGTTTTGCCCGCCTCATAAAGTTTTCATGAGCGGATCTGCCACGACTAAAGACGGGGCCACGCGACGCGAGCTTGTCACCCACATTCTGCGCCGCGACCGACCGGGCCGTTTTGTCTATGCGCCGAACTACTGGCAATGGTTCACCCATCACCGCGACCACGGCTTGCTGCCTGCTCAATTGCGCACGTGCAGTTCGCAATTAGACCTCATCCGCTATCTCGGGCTCGACGTATTTAGCCGCAACGTGTACTGCGATCCCACCCAGTGCTGGTTTGGAGGACTGGCCGACGAGGTCCTGGACGGCATCGAGCTCGAAGTCGTACGCCGCACTGAGGGCCGCGACATCGTTACGGAGAGGACCTATCGCACCCGCGCCGGCACATTGACTGAACGGCTGCGATTCGTCTTCACGGGCTCGACGCTGGTGCAGGAAAAGTTCCTCCTGGAGGACTTCGACCGGGAGGCCGACGCCTTCGAGGCACTCGTGGCGGCTCGGCGCTGGCGCTTCGTCTCCGAGCGGTTCGAGCGCTGGCAGCGCGAGGTGGGCAACGACGGCCTGGTCAACGCGGGCGAACTATTCAGCCCCCTCAAGATGCTGCACCTGGCCGCCGGTGCCGACAGCGCCGTCTACCTGCTCGAAGACCACCCCGAGCGCTGCGCCGCTTGGATGAGGGTCCACGAGGAGGCGCAGCTTGATCTGGTGCGCCAGATGCTCGGCAGCGGGGTGGCCGCCATGACCGCGATGGACAACCTCGACTCCGCCTTCCACTCGCCCCGCTACCTCGAGCGCTGCTCGGCGAGCTTCTACGAGCGGGCGGCCGCGCTGTGCCGGGCCGCGGGTGCCGTCTTCTTCATCCACGCCTGCGGCCGCCAGCGGGCCGTGCTGCCCCTGATCGCCTCGCTGGGGGTCGACGGCCTGGAAGGGGTGGCCTATCCACCTTTGGGTGATTTGCAGCTCGACGAGGCCATGCAGCTGGGCAACGGGAGGCTTATCATCACCGGCGGCATTACCCCGATCGAGACCGAAGGGTTCAAGACCCGCGATCAAGTGCTGCGCTACGTTGAGGAGCTGTTTTCCCGGCTGGAGCCGTATCGGCATCGTTTCATGCTGTCTGCGAGCTGCAACACCTCCACTCAGACCCCTTGGTCCGTAATCGAATGGTTTCGCGACGCCTGGGTGGAGTTTCGAAATGGATGACCCGACTTTTTCTAGCTTGCCGGATGTCGAACGCACAGACCTCAAGTAGGCGCGGTTTGATGAGAACGGAGACGTGATCTATGCCGTCGATGCGTGAATCCTCATTTGGCGGAGCGGCCAATCGTCCAACCAGCGCCTATCGATGGGTTGTTTGCGGTCTGCTCTTTGCCGCCACCTTGATAAACTATTCCGATCGCCAGATACTATCTCTCTTGGCACCCACACTCCAAAGAAAGATCGGGTGGAGCGAACGGGAGTACGGACATATTGTGACCGCATTTCAAGCGGCGTATGCGATTGGTTACATGGGATTTGGAAAATTGATTGACGTCTATGGGACGAAATTTGGCTATTCCCTGGCGGGCGTGATCTGGAGCATGGCAGCGAGCGCCCACGCCTTGGCGCGCAGTGTGTTGGGTTTTGGATTTGCCCGCTTTGCAATGGGACTAGGCGAAGGCTGCACATTCCCGGCTTCGATAAAGGCGATCGCCGAATGGTTCCCGAAGGAGGAAAGGGCATTTGCCACCGGCCTTTTCAACTCCGGCTGCAACGCCGGCGGCATCCTGGCTCCCCTTATCGTGCCCTGGCTCGCGATTAGATACGGCTGGCAGAGTTGTTTCCTGGCGCTCGGGGCATCCGGCTTCATTTGGCTGCTGTTTTGGCAGATGCTTTACCGGAAAAGCAACCCGGGTCGAACGACGGCGGCTGGAGGTCCGGAAGGTCATGCGGGGAAACCAACGCCGAAGGATGTGACCATCAAATGGACGGGAATACTTGGTTATCGGCAAAGTTGGGTCTGCATCGTCGGTTGGGCGCTTTCGGCCCCGATATTTTGGTTTTATCTCTACTGGACGCCGAAATTCCTGGACTATCGTTTTGGCGTGCGCCTAAGCGAAGTCGGCCGACCGATGGTGACCATTTATGCGCTCGCAGCGGTAGGAAGCATTGGCGGCGGCTGGGTGGCATCCTTGCTCATGAGGAAGGGACTCTCTCTTAATGTCGCGCGAAAGCTGACGCTAGCTCTCTGCGCCTGTTGCACCGTGCCGGTATTTTACGTGCCATTTGTCAGGAATGCCGACAGCGCAGTATGGCTGATCGGCCTAGCCGCGGCGGGCCACATGGGGTGGGCGGCAAACTTGTTTACTATTGTCTCGGACCTTTTTCCTATGAGCGCGGTCGCATCCGTCGTTGGGGTCGGCGGAACAGCAAGCGCGGTCACCGCGATGGCTTTTGCAGAGTACGCAGGCTCTGTCTTGGAACGGTCGGGAAGCTATCTTCAACTTTTTGAAATCGCCGCAGTAAGCTATGTGGCGGCCTTGGTCGTAATGCACTTGCTGTCTCCACGGTACACTCCGCTGGCCAGAGACTGCGATCGAACAGATCGCCGCGAACCGCGGGCCGCCATCTCATAATGTCGATAATCTTGAGGACGACAACGAACCCGATCGTCGATCTTTCGTTTCACTCGGGCTGCTCGCGCTCAGACTGCCCTGCACCGCCGAAGGCATAACGCCGCTACTCCTCAGGAATGCGCGGCTAAAATCATGCGCGTGGCGATAACCGAGACGAAAAGCCACCTCCTTGATGGACATGCCTTTTTTGGTGAGCATCCATTGGGCTTCCCGCAGCCGGCCCTCATTGATAATTTGCCTCACTGTCTTCCCGGCGTGTTGGCGGAAGAGTCGCTGCACTGAGGACTGTGATAGCGCGAGATAGTCGGCGAGCCGCGATAAAGGCCGATGGCAGTCGAGGTGCTGCTTCAGCCACATTTGGGCGCGATTTAAATTCTGTTTCGGCGATAACGAAGAATTCGATTCCGAAATTCTAGCCAATCGCGCCTCAAGCGTGCGCTGGAGCCCGTTAAGCGCATTTACACTATGCCGATCCAGGAGTTGGGTTTCTCGTCGACAGTCTGCGTGCAACAATTGGAGGAGCTTGAGATCGGAATGAGCCAGTGAATAATAACGGAATACATTCGCCCCAAGCGTGGCGATATCGGTGGTAACGGGATGCCGCCACATCCAGATTAAGAACCGGGTGACACGCTGCAAGTTGTCATTCCAGCCAATTAATATATCCGGCCGAAAGATAAGAACACACGGGCTCTTGATCGGCTCAGATCGTCGGTTGCACACAAGACTAGGCGAGCCGCTTTCCACGACGACATAAACCCATCCCGGATGTAAAGCCGGGAAAATCGGATCACTTCCAAACTGACGCGAACCCCATGCCAAATATAGCAGCGGCAATTCTGTCCGGTCCGGCGCACGCCAATAGGCCCGGTCACGCGGAGGAAGCTGCATGTAATCGGGTCGCAACGCTTCGGGCATCCCAACAGGTTAGGGCGGTGCGCCGATTTGGCAACAGCAACCGCGAAGGCTATCCCCCCGAGGCAGCGGCTTGGTCGGGTTCGGCATCAGTGCGCGCACCAAGCAGAAGCAGTCGGATGCGTTGAATTGCGGGTCCAAAGTTCTCGCCCAGCGTCTCATCGCTTGCACATTGGCTTCAATGTCACTGTTCCCAAAACCACAGGCGTACTTAATGCCGCCAATGATCTAAGTTCACTTAGCTCTCGATATCCCATGAAATTCGTCTTCCCTACAGAGAATCCTCCGCGTTACGTTTTTCCTACGCACGCCAACGACCTTGTGATGGACCGCTCCGAGTCGCTTTCGGCGGAAGTATTTATCACGGTGCTTCGACCAGGCCAGACCTCGCCATTGCACAAGCACGACGATATGGAACAAATATTCTATGTCATCGAGGGGCGAGGTGTTTTTAGAATCGGAAAGGAACGGCAGGAATACCCTGTGAAACCAGGCGATGTGGTGCGTATTCCGACTTCTACGTTGCACTCGGCCAGTGCCATGGAGGATACGGTCTTCCGTTATCTGGCGGTCGACTGTTTCTCGGGCGGCCGTCCCAAAGACGAGCCGACATATGAACAGCATATTCGAACTGTTTGTCGGGAGCTGGGTTGGGATTTCGCGAGCGTACTCCCGGCCCGCATTGGCTAGCGTGCCCATGCGAGAAAGCTCACCGTTTTGGGCCGGCTGGCAATAATGCCAGACGCGCTTTCCGCGATGAATGCCTCAATAGTGAACAGCTCTGGAGCCTAACCGAGGCCAGAGTCGTCATCGAGGACTTCCGGGTTCATTACAACCAGGGTCGACCACACAGTAAGCTCGGCTACAGGAGCCCCGCAGTCTACGCGTCGAACTTATCTCCATTCCTAGCTGCGGTCAGGCCCGCCGAGCCGGGCCTTTCCTCCGGGAGGGATGGACAACCAGCGTCAGTCGTATCAACATCATATAACCATCCAGACCGACTTTGAGGGAGGCTCGAAGAGCTGAATCGCCCCACAGGGGGCAGAACGAGGCGGCCGAACGGAAGGACACGGGGCAGCAACCGACCCATAATGCAATCAGGGTTCCACTCCGCCAGCCCGAATTCGCGCAGCCCGCCGACGTATGATCGACCCGTTACTAAAGCAACCATCATTCGGAGAAGTTTTTACGAAGGTTGACCCGCAAAGCGTGTTGACACAACAGCACTTGCGAAGGCTGGGCGCTTCCTAAGATTGACGCCCCACTGCCGCGGATTTTGTACGATCTGGACGGTTTGGAGGACTTGATCGGAGTCCTTCGAGCGCCGCTTGGCCAGCGTTGGCAGTTAGGCGCCGCCTTCACGAATCGCAGCATCTTCCGCCGGCCCCTTCCGGGGCCTCAAGCACTTTGCATCACGTGCTGAAAGGTGCGAGCCGACAGCTCTTGTTCGAGGTGCACGAGACTCGCACACTACCATGTAATGTTTACACCGTAGCGTATGAAGTCTCTTTATACATCGATTCAGCTGAGCGACTACAGTCTCGTGGGTAAGGACACGGAGCTGGCGATCGCCAAAGGCTTGGCGGAAGCGACTTGGTACCAGTCTCCTGTGTCGCGCCAGACCCTGCGCGAATTGCTTGTGAGGAAAGACGGTCCGGCGTTGCGAGATACGGCGATCTGGTTTGGTCTGATCATTGACTGCGCCGTCCTCGGCGCGCGGCTCTGGGGCAGTTGGTGGGCGATTATCCCCTTCGCCATCTACGGAGCGCTATATGCGTCGACCTCGGATGCCCGATGGCACGAGTCCTCGCACGGAACAGCGTTCCGGACGGATTGGCTCAATAACGCTTTGTACGAGGTCGCTTCATTCATGGTAATGCGGGAATCCGTCCCATGGAGATGGAGCCACACGCGGCACCATAGCGACACGATCATTGTTGGACGCGATCCCGAGATCGCCGTGCCTCGGCCGCCGAATCTGTCCCGGATGCTCGCGAAAATCTTCGGCGTGGTGCAGGTCCGCACCTTCTTCCGGAATGTTGTCCTTCACAGTCTGGGTCGCCTCAATTCCGAGGAAAAGACGTACGTACCCGAGTCCGAATATCCCGCCATATTCGTCCGTGCGCGCATCTACCTGCTGATCTACGCGACCGTCGGGGGAATTGCGGTAGCCACCCACAGCCTCCTGCCGCTAATGTACGTGGGGCTTCCCACCGTCTACGGTTCCTGGCTGATACAATTCTACGGGGTGACGCAGCACGCCGGACTGGCGGAGAACGTCCTCGACCACCGGCTAAACTGCCGGACCTTATACATGGATCCGATGAATCGGTTCCTGTACTGGAACATGAATTACCATGTCGAGCACCACATGTTCCCATTGGTGCCGTACCACAACCTGCCGCGCCTGCACGAGCTGATCAAGGACGACTGCCCGCCGGCGTACGACGGCCTCTTGGACGCATGGCGGGAGATCGTGCCAACCGTGCTGCGTCAGGTCAGGGATCCGGGTTACTTTGTTCGCCGCCGGCTACCCACACCGACGGTCAGGGCCGACGCACCGCCGACCGTTCAAATCTTCCAAGCAAAGGGAAAACCGGTCGACGGCTGGGTCGAAGTCGGGGCGAGTTCGTTTCTTCAGAAGGAGGACGTGATTCGCTTCGACCACGACCAGAAGACTTATGCGATCTATCGCACTGAAGAGGGAGAGCTCCATGCGACGGACGGCACGTGCACCCACGGGAACACGCACCTCGCGGAAGGGCTAGTCAAAGGCAAGCTGATCGAGTGCCCGAAGCACAATGGGCGCTTCGACATTCGCGACGGCTCGCCTCAGCGGCCGCCCGCCTGCATCGCGCTTCGCGCCTATCGCGCGAAGGAGTACGATGGGAAGATCTTCCTGGATCTCCACTCTGCCAACAACGGAAATGGGAACCGCCCGGCATTCAAATTCCGGGTCGTAAGCAATGAGAACGTGGCCACCTTCATCAAGGAACTCGTGCTCGAGGCCGACGAGGGATCCACGCTACCCACCTACCTGCCTGGACAGTACCTGCAGTTCGAGATTCCGGCCTATGGGGAAATCGCCTTCGACAAGATCGTCGTGCGCGAACCGTATGCCTCGGTATGGAAGGCGCAGCACGTATTCAATTTTCGGTCCGAAGGCCCGATGCCGATCCGGCGCAACTACTCGATCGCGGCGAATCCTACAGTGGACAAGGTTCTGCGATTCAACGTCCGGATCGCCACGCCCCCGCAGGGGCAGGATTGTCCGGCCGGGGCAGGCTCAGCCTACATGCACCGGCTGAAGCCGGGGGACCGGGTGACTGCGGCCGGACCATTCGGCAACTTCCACATCAAGTCAGGGAATGCGGAGATCGTGTACGTCGGAGCCGGGTCCGGCATGGCTCCGCTCCGCTCCCACATCTCACACCTCTTTGAGACTCAGGCGACCAAGCGCAAGGTGAGTTTCTGGTACGGCGCGCGGTCGCGGCAGGAACTCTTCTACGCCGATTACTTCGAAGGATTGGCGCGGGCATTCCCCAACTTCATATTCCACCCGGCATTGTCCCAGCCGTTGCCCACAGACCGTTGGTCGGGCCATGTTGGCCATGTCCACGACGTGCTTTTCGAAGACTACCTCAAGAGCAATCCGAACGCCGGGGAAATCGAGTACTATCTTTGCGGACCGCCGGCGATGGTTCAGGCGGCGTCAAAGATGCTGGCGCAGGCGGGGGTCTCGGCCGAACAGGTGGCGTGCGACGAGTTTTAGAGCCGCGGGCGCCAGCCCGGACGTTAGCCGCTGCCGACCCTTTTCGGATTTGAACCTCGGGCAGCCCTCGGACGGAGACTGGACGGGAGTGAACCTCACAGGCCAACCAAAGCACGGCGCTTGTCAGCATGCCAGATAGAAAACGCGTTGGGCAGCTTCTCGGCTACGAACCCTCTATTGTTTCGGGAGCGAAGATCACCTACGTCTGACTGAACATCCCAATGCCTTGCCCGCCTCGTGGCACTTGTCCTTGGTCAACCCGGAGGAACCCGCGGCCTCTTTCATCCGCGATGAGCCTGAGGGAACTGAAGTAGGGATGCGACTACCCAAGCTGTGTCGACACGAGCCATGGGCCATGAACGAGCAGCTGGCAAGCTTGCGGATCGGAAACCGGGCCGGTGAGATTCCGAACTCACAGGTTTTTCAACCTGACTCCGGGTCTCAGACCACTTCCACCAGGCGATGGCCCTGTTTGACGAGTTCCAGGATGCCCGGCAGCCTCAACTCGAACCAGGCCCGCAGCACCGGGTTGGTCGTGTTGCCGACGCGCAGCCACACGATCACCGGCGGCTCGTCCTTGGTGGCACGGGCCGCGCGCGCGGCAAAGTCCTCGTCCTTGGTGAGGATCGCCGCCGCCGTCTGCGAGGCTTGCTCCCAAATCGGCCCATCGTCGGCCTCGCGCAACCCGACGTCCTCGACGTGGACGGCCTCATGCCCGGCCTCGCGCAGCCAGCCGGCCAACGCCGGGGGCAGTTGGGCGTCGACCAAAAACTTCACTTGGCCAGCGATAGGACCGCGTGATCAACCTGGGCCGCGGCATATTCCAGGCTGGCCTGGATATCCTCGCGCTCAAGGTACGGATAGCTTTCAAGGATTTCCGCCTCAGTCGCGCCTCCGGCCAGCATGTCGAGCACGTCCTTCACGCGGATGCGCATGCCCCGGATGCACGGCCGTCCGCCGCATTGATTCGGGTTGAAGGTGATGCGCTGCATCTGGCTGCTCATGGCACCACGTTATCCGCAACCTCTCCCGCTGCAAGCTCGGCGTCCCTCCTCGGCAAACTCGGCCGCAAGCTCGCCGTTGTCCTGGACGAGCGCGGCCGGATTGGCCGCGGCCGTCACTCGGGCCGGTTGCATGTGCTGGTGGACCGCGCGCGAGTCACGGTTTCGAACGCTGCGAGGCGATGCAGCGGCACACATCCCGTTCGGCAAATGCCACGGATTTGCCAGAAAACTTGTTTTTGAGTTGTCTTTACTGCATCTTGCTGCACTTTACTTCCCGTTCCAAGTCCCTCATATACAACTCAAAGCACGCTCAGCGAAGCTTTTCCGTTGTTGGGCAAGAGGTGGTTCGAATCCCCGTGGGGACGCCATCACTCTGAGAATCCTCAAGTTAGGGGCCAAAACGGTCATTTTGCTCACACTTTTGCGCACAGCCCACCGTTGTGCAGGGATGTCCAAAGC
This sequence comes from uncultured Opitutaceae bacterium, assembly GCA_903862935.1. Taxonomy (GTDB): domain Bacteria; phylum Verrucomicrobiota; class Verrucomicrobiia; order Opitutales; family Opitutaceae; genus Palsa-1447. The sequence continues at coordinate 5,929 of CAIOZY010000049.1, read as the reverse complement.
ACGCGAGCGGAAACGCCGAACCTGTGCTGCACTCCCGCCCTCTACGCCCTAAAGGTGCCCAATATTGGTGCCGGGATGGCTCGGCCATCATCGCTGCGGGCAATCACTTAACTGCCCGTCAAATGCAATATATATGCGACTTGGACACTCCCAGTTCAGGGTGTGTTGGACGTAGCACCCCTTCCTCGCGCTAAAAAAAGTCACACCGACCCAGAAGGCGCGGCCTACTTCCCGACCTTCTCGGCAACCCAAGCGTTGCGCCGACGGTGCCGCTCGGGGCTGACGGGAAACCGCTGCCCAAGGAGGCCATGTTTGGGGCGAACTTCGATGCGGTGCTCGCGGGCAAACCCGAGCCCTACACGGACGCCCAGATCAATGCGGCGAAGAACCTGACACCGAGTAACAAATCCATCGCTGATGAGTTCGCGGCCATCTTTGACAGAAGATGAGGCCCGCCAGCATGGGCAAGGATCGTTTTCTACAGGCTTCCAGCGCCTAACTATATATAGTTAAATTATGTTTTTGAGTGGGCCCCGATATTGCGGTGGGGAGACCTTCGGTCCCGACAAAATGTCTGATCGGTTTTGGCAGATCTCTGCACCAATTCGTTGTCTGGGGGCAATGATGTCTTTCTCAAACGTCAACCGGCGGTGTAACTTCGGGGATGGCGCTCCTCTCGCACCGGGCTCGCATCAAACGAGTTGAGCATGTCCGCAGTTCTCTCCTTACCCTGTTGTGACCCGACAACGCCCCTGCAAAGGCGTTCAACCGCAATCGCAAGGCACGCACAATTTCCGCGTTAGATTGGCCAAACAACGCACAGACCTTGCTGGTGAACGCAGCTAAAATGCACCTGTGCCGCGCGCCTTGCCACTTGGTGAGATACATCCCGTCGAAAAGAGGGGTGGATGGCGCTGCTTTCTGCCTCGCGGGGAAGCCCTACGTTCTATTCCGCGCCAAACGGCAATTCTGGCCAGTAAATTTCTCCACGGGCCTGTTGACGCGGCGAGAGTCGAAGAGGGGTCCTAATGATACGCAAGACCGTAGGGCGCAAGCTGACGACCGCGGTGGGCCTTACCGTGGTGCTGATCGTCAGCACTTTCGCCTACGTAAACATTCGGTCGCACGAGGACAGTCTCCTAGCAGAGGTTGAGCGGCACGCGATCCAGGTCAGCCAAACCGTAAAGTCGAGCACCGAGTATGACATGCTGCTGAACGAGCCCAGCCGCATTCACGAAATCATCAAGCGTCTCGGTGAGGAGGACAGCATCGAACGGATCCGGATCATGAACAAGGCGGGTAAGATCACTTACTCATCTGACGTCAGTGAAATTGGAAAGACGGTTAACTCCAAGGCCGAGAGCTGCAGCCGTTGCCATGAGGTAGATCCACCGCTCGAACGCCTCGAAATGAGAGCGCGAACCCGCGTCTTCCGGCGTCCAAACGATAGCAGCCGTGCGCTCGGCGTCATCACGCCGATCTACAACAAGCCGTCGTGCTGGACGGCGGACTGTCACGCCCATCCGAAATCGAGGACAGTCCTCGGGGTCTTCGACGTTGTCATGCCGCTGGCAGCGGTCGACGCAGACCTACGTGTCGGCCGGATTGAAATTGTCGTTTTTGCCGCCAGCGCTGTCCTTGCACTGAGCCTAATTACCGCCTTCTTTGTGCGTCGCTGGGTAAGTGTTCCGGTCAAACAGCTTGTTGCAGCAACCCAGCGGGTGGCTGGAGGCGACTTCACAGCGGCCATTGACGAAACCCGGCGGGATGAACTCGGCCTGCTCGCGCGGTCTTTCAACCATATGACGCGAAAAATCTCGGAGGCCCGCCTGCAACTTGTGCAGTCCGACAAGCTGGCTTCGCTGGGCCGGCTCGCGGCGGGCGTCGCCCACGAGATCAACAACCCCCTGACCGGCGTGCTGACCTACAGCAGCATGATGCTCAAACGAGCGCGCACTCCCGACGAGCAAGAGGATCTCAAGATCATTGTGCGCGAGACCATTCGCTGCCGGGATATTGTAAAGAGCCTGCTCGATTTTGCCCGCCAGACCGTTCCAACGAAGCGGGAGTCCGACATCAACGAAGCGATCCTGCGAGCCAGCTCGGTTGTGGAGCGTCAGCTTTCGCTGAGCCGGATTGTTATCACGAAGGACCTTCAGCCCAACCTTCCGCGCCCGGTCATGGATGCCAATCAGATGGAGCAGGTGTTCATGAACCTGCTTGTCAACGCAGCGGACGCCATCGGTCCGGAGGGTGGCACAATCGCACTGCGCTCGTCGGCGGTCAGTCTCTCACCGGTTGGCGTTGTTCAGATCAAGCAGGCGGTTTGTCCTAAGAGGCACAACCTGATTGACGGCGAGATGCGGTTCGAGGGCAAACCCTCGATCCGAATCAAGGCGCGCTGCGAAGGCCAGGAGGGTTTTATCCATATCGATCCGATGTATGGGAGTGCCGCGCACCGCCACGGGTTCGCCAGCGACGACCAGAAAAGGGTGCAGTTTGTTTGTCCAGAGTGCTCGACCAGCCTTGTCAGCGAGGGCCGAACCTGCCCGCAATGCGGCTCCCCGGTCCTTGCATTTGAGGCCCCTCCGCATGGAGTGTTAGAGACCTGCACGAGGAAGAAATGCGGCTGGCAACGGTGTGCGGACATCGATGCGGCCGGAAACAGGGAGTTTATCGAGATCCAGGTCCGGGATACCGGGTGCGGCATCTCAGCCGAGGAGATGCTGAAGATTTACGAGCCCTTTTATTCCACAAAAGGGGCCAAGGGAACTGGCCTCGGGCTCTCGGTAGTGTGGGGCATCATCGACAGTCACAACGGCTCTATTAAGGTGGAGAGCCTGGTGGGCAAGGGCACCACGTTTACCATTAGAATCCCCGTCAAACCATGAGCTCCACCCACGACATCCTTGTGATCGATGACGAGCCCGTGGTGCTGCAGGGGATAGAGCGGATTTGCCGCGGTGAAGGACTGGCCGTTGACACGGCGACCGGTGGCATGGCCGGTCTGAAGCAGCTCGAGAGGCATGCCTACCGATTGATCCTTTGCGACATCATGATGGAGGATCTGAACGGCTTCGGGTTTCTGGCGGAGTTCCGCCGTCGGGGCAACCGAACGCCCGTCGTTCTCGCTTCCGGATACTCCACCGGGGAGAATGCCATCCGATCCCTTCAATGCGGGGCCTTCGACTATATCGCCAAACCGTTTACAGCGGATGAGCTGATAGCTGTCATTCGACGGGCGCTCAATTATAACTCCCTATTGGAGGAGAACCCGGAGGCGTTAACGGCAAAGGTACCTCATGTTGCAAATTTCCATAGCCTTGGCCGGGTAAGCTGGGCCGCGTCAAAGCCGGAGGGCACGGTACTTATCGGCGTCGACGACCTTTTCATTAAGACGATGAACGGTCTGCGGAGCGTCGAACTCGCTCCGGTCGGAACCAACCTAGTGCAGGGGACTAGCTGCGCGACGATGACGTCAACCGACGGCCTTGCTCACAGTATCATGTGCCCGGTGAGTGGGCAAATACTCCAGGCTCACGGCGAGGCAGCCACGAATATTTCCGCGATAGAAACAGATCCGTTCGGAGGCGGCTGGTTATACCGGATTTTGCCCTCCGATTTGGAATACAGCTTCAGGTGCCTGACCTCACCGTCAGATCCATCCGATCGAAGGCAAGTGCAGCAGAAAGAAGAAATATCATGATCATCGGCATCCTTATTGTTTTTGCCATCATCGCGTTCGCCGTCGACCTGGCGGTGCGCAAAATTCTCGAGCGAGTCCGTGTGCAACGCCGACTCCGGGAGCGCGAGCAGGCACTATCTGTGAGCCTGCGACTCGATTTCTCGACCGAGGCCCGGACACTCAAAAGAGTTGAGGTTAGTAATCCCGTGGCCCGCATCCTCTGCGTTGATGACGAGGAAATCATCTTGGACAGTTTCCGTAAGATTTTAGTGTTGGACGGTTACTCGGTCGACACCGTGCAGACCGGCCAGGAGGCGCTGGGGCTCATCCAGACGCGCCCCTATGATTTTGTTTTCACCGACTTGCGAATGCCAGCAATGGACGGCGTCGAGTTGGCCAAGTCAGCCAAACACATGCGCCCCGACGTCGACGTGGTCATCATCACGGGTTATGCGACCGTCGAGACAGCGGTGGAATGCATGAAATCCGGAGCGATGGACTACGTGCAGAAGCCTTTCACCGAGGATGAACTGCGAGCGTTTGTGCGAAAGGCCCTGATCAAGCGGCAAGATCAGATTGGAAGGCGGTTGCAGCCGAGGGTCCATATCACGCAGGGTACCGAGGTAGGCTCCGTGCCCACGGGCGAGTTTTTCATTCCGGGCGGTGTGTGGATTTCTAAAGGCCATTGTTGGGCCAGTTTATCGGAGGGCGGTGCAGTCAGGGTTGGCTTAGATGATTTTGCGAAAAATCTGATTGGCCGCATTGACGCCTACGAAATGCCGAAGCCGGATGTTGTGCTAAGGGCAGGACAGCCGTTGTTTGCGGTCCGCCAGGGTTCACGGCAAATTCAGTTCTCTGCTCCCGTCAGCGGTCGGGTGGTGCGGGTCAACCGCGGTTTGCCCGAAATGAAACAGGGGGCGGGTGTGAGCCCATATCACAACCGGTGGGTCTGTGAGATTGCCGCAGACAACCTCAGTACCGAGATTGCGACCCTCAAGATCGGCAGTGCGGCCGTGGCCCTATTCCAAGAAGACATTGGCCGGTTTTCTAGCTTGATGCGCGATGTGACCAAATCGGATCGCCCGGGAGATGTCGCGGACAATACTCTGCGCATCGGCGTGCTTGAGACAGTGAAGGACGACCTGTGGGATCAGGTAGCTAAGAACCTCTTCTGCAAGTCCGACTGACACCGTTATATCGGCGAGCGGCCAATAACTCGGGGATTGAACGGCTACAGACCCAAGCGCGGCGAGCGTGGCTGTACCATCCAAACGCTTTTGGCCCATCTTTGCTCGGGGTATTATAGGCTTCCAGCAATGGCTGCGTGAGACACTTCAGTTGATCTGATGGCCAATGAGATTGGCTGAAATGCTCCACCATCCTTCAACAGAAACCCACCTGAGAGAACGTTACTTTAAGGGGAAAAGTCCGGCTTGCTGAGGCTTCTCCATGCATCGAGATTGACGACCGCCGTGAAAATGTTGCGCGCCCTACTCCTTATTTGTGTTACGAGCGCGCTTGCTGGCGGCGTTCTCGCCCAAATCGAATCCGGGGGTTGGAAGCAGGATTTACAAACCGAACTCGCGACCTGGCGTGCAACCCCGGTTGCCATCGATCTTCCCCATTTTCGAGGTGAACTACCGCTAAGTGTGCGCGTCGACCTCGATCTTCGGCCAAACGCGGAGCTCAAGTTTCTGGTGAAGCCTCGGCGAGTTCCCAACCCGGACTCCTTAGGCGGCTTACCGTCCTTCATGGTCCCCGCGGAAGGGCTGTACCGCGTATTTGCCGGAGCGTCGGTCTGGATCGATGTTGTCGAGACTGCTACCGCCAAGGAGATCCGAGAAGATAGCTTTGAGGAGAACGCGAAATCAGAGCTCCACAAATACGTCGTTTTCCGACTGCGGTCGGGGGTTAGCTATACGCTGCAAATATCGGGATCGAAAACAGCAGCGATTGGCGTGCTTATCGCTCCAGTGCCGCGGTTGGCGCCGAGGTCCGAAAAATAGCACTGATTTCCGTAGCTAGGATAGGCCTCGATCCTCTGGCCTATCTAGGAAAGCCCCGGTGGGGTTATGAGGAGTTTTTTTCGCCAAGCAGTTTGTTCTAGAGCATTTTCGATTTAGATAGCGGTATACGTTGACTGGGGGACGCTCCTCGTCGATAAGAGGGGTCCATGAGACCCTTGAGTCAGGATCTGCGCCGCCGGATCGTGGTGGCGCGTGGAGACGGCGTTGGAACCGGCGA
>CAIOZY010000048.1 GCA_903862935.1 uncultured Opitutaceae bacterium | reverse complement strand
CCCGCACGAAAGGCCGCCTGACACTCACGAGCGGGGCGGGGGCTGCGCCCCCGCCCCTGGCCCCACCCCATATCTTAAACTATCTTTCCAATCCTCACCGCTCCATGGCCCCATTTTGCTGAACTTGACGGACACAACTGACACCTACGAATCCACCCAATGGTCTCCTGGGCAAAAATCTGCCTTCTCGCCATGCTTGGAGGATTGGCGAGCCTTGAGGCGGCGGAGAGCCAACTGGACCTTTCAACCCTCAAAAAACAGGCCCGCGAGGGTTCGGCGGTGGCGCAGTTCACCCTTGGATCCATGTACGAGCGCGGCGATGGGGTGGCTGTCGATTTCGCCGAGGCGTTCCATCTTTATCTGTCCGCAGCATGGCAGGGTTACACGCCTGCGCAGTTCAACGTGGCCAACATGTACGCTGCGGGCAGGGGGGTCGCCCGCAACGAGACCGAGTCCGTACTCTGGCTGAGGCAGGCCGCTGACAAGGGGCTGCCTGAGGCGCAGTACAATCTGGGACTCGACTACGAAATGGGGCGCGGCGTCTCCAAGGACGAGGAGTCCGCCCAGAATTATTACCGGACGGCCGCCGCGCAGGGCTACGCGCCAGCCCAGTTTAACCTGGCCCTGATGCTCGAATCAGGGAGGGGATCGGCGGCGGACCCGGCAGCCGCGGCAAAGCTCTACCGGGCGGCTGCGATCCAGAATTTTGCGAAGGCCCAAAACAACTACGGCCTGCTTCTCGCAAACGGCTTTGGCTCCAACCCTCCGGATCCGATCTCCGCGTTCGCCTGGCTCACGCTGGCCGTTGAAAACGGGATCTCGGCGAAAGGGAGAGACCTTGTCGCCACATCCCTCACCCCGTCCCAGATCGACGACGCCAGATCGAGACTTGCGGCCATCCGGGCCGAGATGGGAGGGCGACCACAGCCTGCCAAGGAAGTGCGACTGAGCACGGAATCTGTGGCGGCGGATCAGACGCCGGCCGGTTCCGACGGGATTGCGGCTGAGCTTGAAAAGGCGCGCTCGGAGAACGCGCGGATTGCCGCGAACCTCCGACTCCTCCGGGAAGAGAACGCCTCACTTTCCGAGCGTCTTCAGGCGGCGCACGCGGTGATGAGGGACTCGGTCTCGGCGGCAGCGGCGGAGGAACTCCGCAGAAAGATCAAGCTCCTGGAGATCAATGTAGAAAGCCTTCGGGCCGCGAAAACCACGGCCACTGATCAGGCGTCCCGTCTCGAGGCCCAGCTCAAAGGGGGAACCTCGGTTACCAACGCGGATGCCGGGGACATAGCCGCCCTTAAGTCGAAGATCCGGGATCTGGAGCAGGACAACGCGCGGCTCGAGTCCGAGGAGCAGAGTTCGATCATCGAACTGGGGAAGCTCAACATTCAGTTCCAGGACGCCCGGGCAAGGATCGAAGGACTAAAGGCCCAGGATGGCACGGCGGCGGTCCCCCAGGGGCCCAAGGCACTGGAGGCGGAAGTCGCCACGCTCAACCGGACCCTCGGGGGACTGCAGGTCGCCAACGCCAAGCTGAAGAGCGAGAACGAACGCCTGGCCCAGGCCGCCCAGGCGGGACAAGCCCTCGCCGCCGAGAAAGCCGCGCTGGAGTCGAGGCTTGCGGAGGCCACGACAAAGGCTGCCGCCGCCGCAAGGCAGAGTTCTGAGACGGAGCAGCTCCGCACCCAGCTGATCGCTGCCCGGCGCGAAACCGAGGAGTTGCGCGCCGCATCTGATACGGCTCTGGATGCGGCCAAGAGGCAGATCGCCCAGCTCTCGGAGCGGCTAGCCGCTGTGGGAAGGGTGGAACCCGGCCAGGACGCAAGGCTCCAGGCGCTTGCAAGGGAGAGGGACGGCCTTGCCAAGAACGCCCAAGACCTTGCCGAGCAGCTTTCCCGGCTCCGGGTTGATTCCGGTGCGGCGGTGGTCCAGGCGCAAGAGAGCTCCCGGAAGAGCCTCACCCTGCTTGAGTCGGCAAACGCAAAACTCGCTGCCGAGGAGAAGACCTCTGCGGAACGCGCCGCGCAGCTGGATACGGCGAACCAGCGCCTGGCGGCTCTCGCGACGGAGAGAGACACCCTCTCCAAGGGTCTTCAGACCCTTGCCGAACAGTTTGCCCAGACCAAGAGGGAGGCCGCCGCTGCAGTGGCTCGCGCCCGGGAGGATGCAAGCCAAGCCAGGGGGCTGCTTGAGCCGGTGCAGACGAAGATTGCCGCGAGCGCCCAGAACTCCGCGGAACTCGCCGCCCGCCTTGAGAGCACCACAGCTGAGCTGTCCCAACTCCGGGCCAAGCTCGCCGCGGGGAGCAAGGCGGAGCTTGAGCAGCGGGCCGTGATCGAGACCCTTACCCAGGACAGGAACACCCTTGCCGAGAAGGCTCGCAGCCTCACTGAGCAGCTGGCCCAGGCCAAGGACGAGGCTGTGGCGGCAGTCGCAAGATCCCAGCAGTCAGCCGCCAAGGCCCGTACCCTCGTGGATTCGATGCAGGCAAGGCTTGCCGTGTCGGACAAGGCGCAGGCCAACTTTGAAGAGCTGCGTGCGAAGTCGGCTGCGAGCGAGCGGGCCTTGACAGAGCGTGTTGCCCAGCTCGAGGTTGCGAACAAGAGTCTGGAGGAACTTCAGGCGAAGGAGAAGGGCTCGGAGATTTTGGGGCCCGAGCGGGAGGCAAGGCTGGCGGCTATTGCCAAGGAGCGCGCAGGGCTGGAGAAAGCCCGGCAGGAGGCTGAGGCAGGCAGGGCGCAGGCCGAGGCCGCAGCGGACAGGGCGCGGGCAGATCTTGCGGCAGTGCAGGCCAAAATCGGGACCGACGAGAAGGCCCTGGCGGACCGGACCTCACAGCTAGATGCCGCGCAGGCGCAGACGCGTGAGATGGCCTCGAAGCTAGAGGTGCTCCGGGCTCAGAACGGCGAGCTTGCAAAGTCGAAGGACAATCTTGAGCAGGCCTACTCGCAGGCCCAGGCGGCCTCCGAAAAAATACGCGCGGAACTTTCCGCGCTGGAGGCCCGGGCTGCGGCCGCTGGAAAAGCCTCGCCGGATGTGGAGGCGAAGCTAGCGGCGGTCACCCGGCAGAGGGACGATCTGGCGAAGGCCAGCCAGGACGCAGAGTCGGCCCGGGCGAAAATCCGTGTCTCGTATGACAAGGTTCAAGCCGATCTGGGTTTCCTGCGGTTGAAGCTCGACGATAGCGAGAAGGTATCCGCAGAGCGCGCCTCCCAGCTGGAGGCCGCGAATCGACGGGTGGCTGAGCTGGAGCAAAAGCTTGCAGCCTCCGGAACTCCCGGTCCGGAGCCCAAGGTCTCCGAACTCGCCAAGGCGCGGGACGGCCTGGCTGTTGCGAGCCAGGAAGCCGAGGCTTCGAGGGCCAAGGCCCAGGCCGCCTTGGAGAAGACCCAGGCGGAACTAGATTTTCTCAGGCTCAAGCTGGACAACAGCGACAAGACCGCCACCGAGCGGGCTGCCGAGCTTGCGTCCGCGAACACGCGGGTGGGGGAGCTTCAGGACAGGCTGGGGGCCGTTGAGAGGTCCGAAGCCGAGCAAAAGGCCAGGATCGCGGCCCTGGTGCGCGTCCAGGACGAGGCGGCGAAGTCGAAGGCAGGCCTTGAGGCGGCCTATGCGCAGGCCCGCAGCGAGTTGGAATCCCTGCGTGGAAAGCTGCTTGCCGGGGAGAGCGCCCTGGCTGAACGGGCGGCGCAGCTGGAGGCCTCAAACCGGAGGCTTGCAGAGCTCCAGCAAAAAGCCGGCTACAGCGAGCGGGCCGAGGCGGACCATACGGCGGCCATTGCTGCGCTGACCAAGGAGCGGGACAATCTAGGGAGGCGAATCCAGGAACTGACCGATCAATTGGACCGGAACAAGGCCCAGGCCGCGGCGGCCTTAGCCCGCGCCGAGGAGGACGCGGCGAAGGTTCGGGCTCTCTTGGACCCCGCGCAGGCCAAGCTAGCAGCCGCGCAGAAGGCCCACGCCGACCTCGAGGCGGCGCAGGCAAGGCTCGCCGCAAGCGAGAAGGCTGCCGCAGACCGCTCAGCCGAGGCGGATGCCGCCAACAAGCAAATCGCCCAGCTCAAAGAGAGGCTTTCAGCCAGCGACGCGCAACAGGCGCAGACAAAGGACTCGGTCAGAAAGCTTCTCGATTCCCTTCTCGAGAAGAACAACGAGCTTACGCGGGCCAAGCAGGAGGCCGAGGCCATCCAGATGCAGGCGCAGGGCTCGGCTGACAGGAACCGCGGAGACTTCGAAACACTCCAGGCAAAGCTCGCAGCGAGCGAACACGCTGCTGCGGACCGCGCGGCCGAGGTCGAATCAGCCGGCAAACGCATCGCCGAACTCCAGGCCAAGCTCTCTGCAAACGAGGCCCTTCAGGCCCAGGACCGGGACGCCTCCGCGAGGGTGCTCGAATCGATCCGGGCGAAGAACGCGGAACTGGTCGCGGCAAAGCAAGAAGCTGAGTCGGCCCGCGCTGCTGCCGAGAAGGCAAAGGCTGACCTCGTAGCTCTAAAGGCCAAGGCCCAAGAGGGTGCGGGGACCGAGCTGGCCAGCGCCAACGCGCGGGTTGCAGAACTACAGGCCAAGTTGGCCGAAAACGATGCGCTTCAGGCGCGATTCAGGGACGCTTCGGCTAAGGTTGATGCGCTGGGTGTGGAGAACACCGAACTATGGGCTGCGAAAAGAAATCTTGAGTCCGCCCGAGCGAAGGCCGGCTCTGAAATCGAGACGCTCCAAGGGCAACTGGTAGCGGCAAAGCAGGACGCCGAATCGGCCCGCGCCACGGCCGAAAAGGCGAGGGCGGACCTCGCGGCTTTGAAGTCCAAGGGTCAGGAAAGCGCGGCGGCCGAGCTGGACGCCGCCAACGCACGGGTCGCGGAGCTTCAAACCAAGCTGGCCGATGGTGAGGCGCTCCGGGCGCGATTTAGGGATGTTTCAGCCAAGCTGGAGTCGCTGAGTGCGGAAAACGCAGAACTTTTGACAGCCCGGAAGAATCTTGAGGAGGCCCGGGCGAAGGCCGGTTCCGAGCTGGAAACGCTCCAGGGGCAACTGGTCGCGGCGAGGCGGGATGCCGAGTCGGCCCGCACCGCTGCCGAGAAGGCGAGGGCGGATCTCGCGGCCTTGAAGTCCAAGGCCCAGGAGGGCGCGGCGGCCGAGCTGGCCGTCGCCAACGCGCGGCTCGCGGAGCTGCAGACCAAGCTGGCCGAAAGCGATGCGCTCCAGGCGCGATTTAGGGATGTTTCAACTAAGCTGGAATCGCTGAGTGCCGAGAACGCGGAACTCCTAGCATCCAAGAAAAGCCTTGAGGAAGCCCGCGCGAAGGCCGGTTCCGAGTTTGAGGCGTTGCAGGGCAGGCTCGCAGTGAGCGAAAGCGCCTTGGCCGAACGGACGTCCCAGCTTGAGGCTGCGGGCCGCCAGATCGGCGAGCTACGCCAAGAGGTTGCCAGAGGAGAAAAACCCAATGCGGAGGCCGAGGCCCGAATCGCCGCACTCGCGAGGGAACGAGACGAGCTTGCGAAGACCGTCCAGGGTCTCAACGAGCAGGTGGCCCAGATCAAGGTAGAGGCCGCCGCCGCAGCCGAGCTCAGGGCCAAGAACTCGGAACTCCTAAAGGACCTCGAGGTGGCCAAGAAGAGCGCTGATGCCGCGCTGGCCTCCCAGGCCGAGATAGCGAAGGCAGCTCCGAACCAGGAGGCTGTCCGGTTCGAGATGCGGACCCTGCAGGAGCATGTGCGCCAGCTCGAGAGCCAGGCTGCGGAAAACGAGAAGAATTCGGCTGATGAAATTGCGGCGGTTGCGAGGCAGCTGAGCCAGCTGCGCGACACAAACCGGGCCCTTTCTGAAGCGAACAGGCTGCTGCTTACGTCCAAGGCGGGAGAGGAGTCCGACGTGAAGGCACAGGCCGATGGGTTGGCGAGCGAGAACGGCAAGCTCAAGGCCGAGAATGCCTCGCTGGCGCAGCAAGTGGCCCAGCTCCAGCAGTCCAGCGAGAAGAGCCAGCTTGAGCTCCTCAATCTGCGCGGACAGCTCTCAGACGCCGGCCGCAAGGGCAGCGAAGAGATCGACATCCTGCGCTCGAAGCTCGCCGCCTCGGAGAAGGCAGGCGCGGATAAGGCCTCCGAGCTCGACACCGCAAAGAAACAGCTCGCCGACCAGGAAAAGGAGATCTCCGGTTTCCAAGACAAGCTCGGAGAGGCCGAGAAGACCCGCGCGGAACTTGAGGCCGCTTCCCGGCAGCTTGCGGCGCAGCAGCAGGAACTTTCCGGACTGCGCGGGAAACTTTCCTCCGGGGAGGCCCTGCAGGCCCAGGTGAGCGACCTGTCCCGCAAGCTCGACACCCTTCGGTCGGAGAACGCCGAACTTTCCCGGGCCCGGAGGGACTCGGATGCGGCGCAGGCGGAGGCGCGGGCCTCAGCGGAAAAGGCAAAGGCTGAACTTGGCTCCCTGCAGGCCCGGCTAGCCGCGGGAGACAAGGCCGCCGCGGACGGGGCCTCGCAGATCGAGGCGGCCGCCAGGCAGCTCGCCTCCCTGCGCCAGGAGGTTTCGGGACTTCGCGAGAAGCTCGCGGCAGCGGAGAAGACCGGGGGCGACCGCAGTTCCGAACTCGACACTGCGAAGCGGCAGCTCGCCGATCAGGAGAAAGAAATCTCGGGTCTCCAGGACAGGCTCGGCGAGGCCGAGAAGGCCCGCGCGGAACTTGCGGGCGCCGCTCGGCAGATGGCCGCCCAGCAGCAGGAACTCACGGGACTGCGCGAACGGCTTGCTGCAGGGGAGACCCTGCAGGCCCAGGTGAGCGACCTGTCCCGCAAGCTCGACACGCTCCGCGCTGAAAATGCCGAACTTTCTCGGGCGAGAAGGGATTCAGATACAGTCCAGGCCGAGGCGCGGGCTGCCGCGGACAAAGCGGCCACCGAGATCAGCTCGCTGCGGGACAGGCTAGCCGCTGGAGACAAGGCCGCCGCGGACGGGGCCTCGCAGCTCGAGGCGGCCGCCAGACAGCTCACCTCCCTGCATCAGGAGGTTTCGGGACTTCGCGAGAAGCTCGCGGCCGCGGAAAAGGCGGGAAGTGATCGCTTTTCAGAGGCCGACACCACCAAAAAGCAGCTCGCCGAGCAGGAAAAGGAGCTGGCTTCCATGCAGGACAGGATCGCCTCGAGCGAGACGCTCCAGACCCAGGTTAAGGACCTTTCCGGAAAGCTCGAGGTCCTCCGCGCGGAAAACGCCGAGCTCGCAAAGGCGAAGCAGGACCTCGACGCGGCCCGGACGCAGGCCCTTGCCGACCTGGAGGCGCTCCGTCCCAAGCTGGCCAGCAGTGACAAGGCATCGGCCGAACGGGCTTCCCAACTCGACGCAGTTGAAAAGCAGCTTGCGGATGCGCAACGCGACTTGGCCGCGCTTCGGACCGAAGGGACCAGGGCCAGGGAGGCCGCGGCAGCAGCCGAGCGCGATCGCACGTCCCGGCTGGCCCAGCTCCAACAGGAGAACACAGCACTCGCGGCGCGCCTGAGGGTTGCCCAGTCCACCCTTGAGCAGATCGCCTCTGCGGCGCGCGTTCTCAACGGAGGAGCCTCGTTCCCATCACGGCTGCCCCCGGCCCCGCAGGCCCAGGCCCCGTCGTCTACCCCGGCGCCGGCCCCCCAGGCTGCGCCGACCAGGACGTATGTTGTGCAGGAGGGGGACACCCTGACCCGGATCAGCTTCCGACAGTACGGCACGGCAAGCCGCTGGCAGGACATCTACGATGCGAACCGGGACGTTTTAAGGGGCGAGAACAGTCTCCAGCCCGGCCAAAAGTTGAAGATTCCCTGAGAATAAGCCTGGTGGATCCTACCGCCAGTCCGGGCACCCCGGCGGAGCGTCAGTCCCCCGAGGTTTGGGCGACCCCGCCCTCCCAGGCGCCGTTGGTGGCCGGAGGTACCGCAGCCTTGGGACGCCAGACTTGGGCGGCGGCCATGAAGGCCAGGATTCCTAGGATCCCAAACGCGGACTCGGCAAGCAGCATCCCCTTGGGACCAAGGCGGGTCTCAACGGCTGCGAGCAGCAGCCCCATGTACCAGATTGGGGTGTTCGAGAGCGATGCGAAGACGTTGTATTTCGTTGCGGCCAGACCGGTTCCAATCGCGTCGAGGACGACTGCGGAGAAGGACGCGTAGCACAGCCCGTTCACAAAGAAATAGGCGATGTTGCCGCCGACATAGATCGAGGGGGTCGCCGGCAGGAAGGCCATCGCGGCGGTGACCGCCGCCATGATCCCACCGTAGGCGGCGTAGGCGACGCGGGAGCCTATCCGGGAGCACCCGTAACCGCCCACGATGCAGCCGACCATGGAGACGAGGCCACCGAGGAACCCCTGAACCAGCTCCACATGCCGGGAGTCCGCTCCCCAGTGGGCAGCGACGTCGGCTTGGGCAAGGACTCCGGCCGCAGCGCCCGTTCCCAGGGGAAGAAAGCAGAGAAAGGCACTCAGCGCCCCCTCGCGCATCCGGCCCATCCGCCAGACCTGCGAGGCAACGTTGCGCACGGCGCCAGCGACCGACTCTCCCCGGTCTTCAGCCGGAACATCCGGGAGCAGCGGAACCACGGCCCCGCAGAAGAGCATCAGGGCGGCGAGAATCAGCCCGGTCTGGGCGGGCGATGGCAACTGGGTCAACAGCCACAGGCCCAGGCCCCCACCAATCCCCGTTCCGCCGAGATTTCCGGCCTGGTACCAGCCGCTGACCCGCCCGCGGTCCGCGGGCAACGTGTGCTTGGCCATCATGGCCTCCACGGCGAATCCGAGGACGGTCGCCGCAACCGAGGTGGCAAAGATGATCGCCTGGACCAGCAGGAAGTTGGACGGGCGCAAGGGTACGGCGGCCGTCGCGAACGTGCCCACGGCACACAGAACCAGGGAAATCAGGTACCACTTCCGGCGGCTCAGCGTCATGTCCGTCACCGGGGCCCAGAAGAACTTCCAGACGTTGGGCAGCATCCCGATGGCGATCAGCTCCGCCCCCTGCCCCACGGTGAGTCCCTTTTTCGTGGCCATGAAGGCGAGCGCCACGCTGACAAAGCCTGTGACCGCACCAAACGGCGCGATTAGGACCGTATAGACGACAGGATGCCGGGAATGTCCCATTCTAGGGGGCCTTTTCCCCGGAGCAGCCGCAAACCTCTGTGCCCCGCGGTCTCAGTTGCGCAGGGTTTTCTCGAGCGTCCAGTGGGTTTCTCGCCCGAGCCACTTGATCCCCAGGACATAGCCCTTCAGCCGCAGGACGCCCGGCTCCTCAGGGTCGAAATAGATAAACCCGTCGTAGGTCTTGCCGTTCTTGGGGTCGTAGATCTTGCCGCCCTCCCAGCGCTTCGTCGCGTCGTTCGGAGTGAACCCGTGTAGGATCACCAGACCCCACACGCGGTCCGACTGCCGGGCCTTGTCGGGATTCTTCGTATCCAATCGGGCCTTGTCCTCCCGAAGCCACACGAGCTTCCCGCTGAAGGTGCCATCGGCCTCCTTGTAAACCGAGACCTGGCCTCCGCCGTCTACAGTGAGATAAAGTCCCTGAAGCTTGTCGCCCCAGGACTGGGCCTTGGCCGACGCGCACAGGGTGAATGCGATCAGCGCGAGAAGTGCTCTGCTAGTCATGGGCTGCCATTGAGGGGAACGCGGGCCCCAAGGCAAGCCGGGGCTCCGGTTGACGCCGTCTTTTTTTCGACGCACCTTGGTCCCATGAGTTCCAAGACCCTCACGACCCCGGATGCCTCAGCAGGCGGCAGCTTCTTGCTTGGGGGCGACCTCAAGATCAACCGGCTCGGATTTGGAGCGATGCGGATCACCGGCAGCGGGATTTGGGGCGAGCCCCGGGACCCGGGCGAAGCCCGCCGCCTCCTGCGCCGGGCGGTGGAACTCGGCGTCAACTTCATCGACACCGCCGACTCCTATGGCCCGGAGGTAAGCGAGCGGCTGATCGCCGAGGCGCTCCACCCCTACCCGGAGGGTCTCGTTATAGCCACCAAAGGAGGCCTGACACGCTCCGGTCCGGGCCAGTGGGCCCCCGTCGGCCGTCCGGAATATCTTCGCCAGTGCGTCGAGATGAGCCTGCGGCGCCTGAAGTTGGAGCGGATCGAGCTGTACCAGCTCCACCGGATAGACCCCAAGGTGCCTGCCGAGGAGTCGCTGGGTGCCTTGGCCGAGCTCCAGAAGGCGGGCAAGATCCGCCACATCGGGCTCTCCGAGGTGTCGGTCGCCGAGATCGAAAAGGCCCGCAGGACAGTCGCGATCGTGAGCGTCCAGAACCTCTTCAACCTGGGAGACCGGAAGCACGAGCCGGTCCTGGACCACTGCACGGGCCAGGGCCTCGGATTCATCCCCTGGTTCCCTGTTGCCGCGGGCAATCTCGCCAAGGCCGGCGGGCTGCTCGACCTGGCTTCCAAGGCTTGCGGCTGCACGCCGGCCCAAGTGGCGCTCGCCTGGCTCCTGCAGCGCTCGAAGGTGATGCTCCCGATCCCGGGGACCTCGTCGGTCGCCCACCTGGAGGAGAATATCGCCGCCGCGGGTCTCAAGCTCAGCGAGGCCCTTTTCCAAGAGATCGGGCGGGCTTCCTAGGCGGCAAACGAGTGCCGGGCAACCGTGACCGCCTCGAGGCGCTCCGGCACCGGCTCGAAACCCACCCCGGGCCTCTCGCCGAGCCGGAAGTGGCAGCGGCCATCAAACTCGATCTCGGGGTCGGTAAGGTCGTGCCGGTAGAACCGGCGGGACGGGAACATGTCCGCCGGGTAGGTGAACCCGGGCAGGGTTGCCAGGGCCCCGCAGATGCCGACCCCGACCCCGCTCTCGAGCATCCCGCCGACCCAGGCCGTGACCCCGGCGTCGCGGGCCATGTTGTGGATCTGGACGGCGTTGTGGAGACCGCCCACGCGGCCGGGCTTCACGTTCACGACCCGGCAGGCCTGGATCTTCAGCGCCAGGCGGAAGTCCCTCGGCCCCTTGATCGACTCGTCGAGGCAGACCGGGGTTGCGATCCGGCGCTGGAGCTCGGCGTGCTCGATCAGGTCGGTGTCGGCCAGGGGCTGCTCGATCATCGCAAGGTTGAACCGGTCGAATGAGCGCAGGGTCTCCCAGTCAGAGTGCAGGTCGTACCCGGAATTGCAGTCGACGTGGAAGACCGTCTTCGGAAAGGCCGCGCGGACGGCCTGGAGGACCTCGATGTCCCAGCCGTGCTTCACTTTGAGCTTGATCCGCGGATAGCCTTCGGCGACGGCTCCGGCGATCAGGGCCAAGAGGTCGTCGATCCGGTCCTGCACCCCGAAATCCTGCCCGCACAGGACCTCCGGCTTGGTTCCGCCCAGAGCTCGCCACAGCGGCAGACCTCGCCGCTTGCTGTCCAGGGCCCACCAGGCGCTCTCCGCGGCCGCCTTTGCGAAGGGGTTCCCCTTGAAGATCCCGATGCGGCTGGCCACATCGGCCGGGGCCGCGAGTTCCTGTCCCACAAGCCTGGGAAGCAGAAACTCCCGGCACGTCTCGTAGACCCCGAGGGCCGACTCGGGGGAATACGTCGGGGCGTACAGGGGGCAGGCCTCCCCCCAAGCCTCGACGCCGTCCGAGCCGAGCCGGACGAGGACCGAATGAATGGCCGCGTCCTCGCCGTAGGCGGTGCGCCAGGGGCTGATGAGCGGCATGACGACGCGCCGGATTTCCGCGGTATCGATTCTCATGGGATTTATTCTCCGTAGACGGCGAGCGGCTTTCCCGACAGGTCCATGCGCACGTGCTTCAGGCGCATGTGGTCGTGCAGACCCTCGACCCCGCGCTCGACGCCGATTCCGCTCTGCTTCCAGCCGAGAAACGGGGCGTTGATGGCCAGCCCGTTGAAGGTGTTCACCCAGACGGTCCCGGCCTGGAGCCGGCGGGCCGCATGGTGGGCCTTGGCGAGGTCCCGGGTGCAAACCCCGGCCGCCAGACCGTAGGGGGAGTCGTTGGCGATCGCGATCGCCTCGTCGAAGTCGTCGAAGCGAATGCAGGTCAGGACGGGCCCGAAGATTTCCTCCCGGGAAACCTTCATGTCGTTCCGGGCTCCCCCGAGGAGCGTGGGCCGGTAGAAGAACCCCTTTCCCTTGGCCGGGCCGCTCAGGCGCTCTCCTCCGGTCAGGATCTGCACTCCCTCCCGGACTCCGGAGGCCACGCAGCCTTCGATTCTCTTTAGCTGTCGCTCGCTGATGATCGGCCCCAGGTGGGTCCTTGGGTCCGCGGGGTTGCCGACGCGGACGCGCTCGAAGCGGCGGGCGAGTTCTTCTAGGAAAGCCTCGTAGATGGAATCCTCGACCAGGAGCCTCGTGCCGGCGCAGCAGCACTGGCCGCTGTGGAGCAGGCACCCGAACGCCGCGCTCGCAAGGGCCTGCTCGCGGTCCGCGTCGGCGCAGATGATATTGGCGCTCTTGCCTCCGAGTTCCAGGGTGACGTCGGTGATGTTGCGGGCGGCCGAACTCATGACGATTGAGCCGACCTCGGTCGAGCCCGTGAAGACGAGCTTGTCCAGGCCTCCGCTCTGGGCGAGGGCCGCGCCCGCCTCTTCCCCGGTCCCGAGGACGATGTTTGCAACCCCCGGGGGGACGCCTGCCTCGTTTAACAGGGCCCCGAGCAAACCCGCGGTCGCCGGCGTCTCCTCGGCCGGCTTGAGGACCGCGGTGTTGCCGGCGGCCAGCGCCGGCGCGAGCTTGAGCGCCGTCAGGACGAACGGAAAATTCCAGGGAATGATGATCCCGATGACCCCCATGGGCTGGCGGATCGTGTAGTCGAACTGGTCCGGGGAGGGCACCGAATTCACCGTGCCCACCGCCGACTGGGTCAGGTCGGCGTAGTAGTCCCAGGCCTGGGCCGCGATCTCCACCTCGGCTCGGGCGTCTCCCACCGTCTTGCCGGCGTCGGCCACCTCGACGGCGGCAATCTCGTCTGCGCGCGAGCGGATCGCCCGGGCGACCCTGCGGAGGATTTCGCCCCTGAGCCGGCCATCCAGGTCGGCCCACCCCGCCTTCTCAAAAGCGGCCCGGGCGGCATCGACCGCCATGCCGATCTCACGCTTGCTTCCGCGGGCGGCCAGGCCGAACCGTCGGCCGGTTGCCGGGTTTTGGGTCTCAAAGGTCCTGGCGCCGCCCTCGTAGCGGCCGTTGATGAAATGCCGGTAGGTTTTCATGGGGGAGGGGAAGGGGGCGCTGCGGCCCGGCGCGACTGCACAAGCACATTTGCCGCGGTGATGAGCCCGCCGCCGACGAGCAGGCCCAGGGTAGCCGACTCGTTCGGGTAGCCGATCCCAGTCCAGCAGGACAGCCACGCCGGGAGGAAAAGGACCAGGACGGCGTTCATCACCGGCTCCACGGCGTAGATGAGCCCGGCTTCCGTTGCGGTCACCCGCGGCTGCCAGACGTTCACCATGAGGCACGGGGCCAGGGTGCAGGCGGCGGCAATGACCAAGGTCAGGACCACCCAGGAGGGCGAGGTCCAGGGTGCGGCGAGGGACCGGAGATCCGGCGCTGACGCCGCCGTGACGACGGCGAACACCGCGCTCATTGTGACGAACATCGTCAGCGTGATCGCCCGGGGCCGGTTTCCCCTGAACCCCTCGTGGTCGAGGGAGAGAAGCTGCCCCATGAAGAAGCCCGCGCTCAGCAGGGCCTCGAGTTCGCCCCGCCCGAACGCCAAATGCCGCCAGTCGAAGCGGCCGAGGACCGCGACGCCCGTGAGTACCATCAGGCAGCTGATCCACACGAGGGGGCCGGGCATCCGGCGGCGCCACAGGGCGACCCAAACCGGGATGAAGACCGCATACAGGGTCGCGAAGAAGGCCGAGGTTGAGGCCGTGGCGAAGCGCAGGCCGTCGCTGAGCACGATCATTCCGACCGATGCGAAGAGCCCGATAGCCCCCCCTTGCAGCCATTCCCGGGCCGTCACCCGGCCCTCCCGGGACTGCCACCACCACAGAAGCGGGATCGGCAGCAGAAAGCGCGGGCCCGTCAGGTCGGCGACTTCAAACCACCCACGACCCGCCGGAAAGAGGCCCTCGTGGACCAGGGCGAGCGCCTTGACCAGAGGAAACCCGAGAGCGGCGAACATATCCGCAACAAGCAGCATGCCTATGGCCCGGAAATGATGGGACAACTTCGAATCCTGGGCCATGGTCGGATTGCTCACCGCGCTACCCGCGGACGGCGACCAGCCGGCCGGTTGCCGCAGAACGCTCGGCCGCTTCGATCACCCGGGCGACACTGAGGGCATTCTCGAGCGAGGCGGGCAGCTCCGCCCGTCCCCGTGTCGCTGCGATGAACTGGCGGATGAAGGCCTCGCCCCCGGCGCCCCCGTACGAGGTCGTCTTGCGCGGGCGGAAGAACTTCTCGCGGACCGCCGGGCCCGATGCGACGGGGCTTTCGACGTGCAGCCGGGGCACGAGCCCCGGCCAGACGATCCTGCCCTCCTGCCCATTCCACGCGAGGTAAGTGTCGTAGCCCGAGGCGTTCACGAAACCGCCGCCGCTGTGCGCCAGGGTGTATCCCGCATGGAAGGTCCCGACGGCGCCCGATGCGAACCGGAGCGCCAGGGCGGCCGAGTCCTCGACGTCGATCTTCTCCCCGGAGAGGGTCGCCTCGTGGGCGCACACTGCGGTGATCCGATCGCCCGAGACGTGCTGCAAGAGGTCGATGAAGTGGCAGCCGAGCCAGGTGAGGATTCCGCCTCCGGCGTGACGGCGGTGAAAGAACCAGACTTTGGGGTCCCTGAACCGGACCTGGGTCGTGAGCATGCGCGCCTCGGCCGAAAGAAGGCGCCCGATCGTTCCCGTTGAAAATAGCTTGTGGGCCTCGCGCATGGCCGGCTGGAACCGGTTGGCGTACAGAACCCCGGCGCAGACCCCCGCCCGCCGGGCGGCTTGGATGACCCCGGAGATCTCGCCTGGGTCCATCCCGCCCGGCTTCTCGGTCAGCAGATGCTTTCCGGCCTCGACAACCCTTCTGCCGATATCGGCAGCCTGGTCGGTTCGCGCGCAGACGATCGCGAAGTCCAGGTCGCTGCGGGCGAGGAGCCTGTCCAAGTCCGGTGTAACGAGTTCGACCTTGGGACTGCGCGGGAGCGATCCCGCGACCCCCGGCCGCCGGGTCTCGTCCCACAGAAAGATCCCTGAGACCTCGGGCAAGTTGTTGAGGGTGTTGAGATAGGCCGCGGAGTGAGGATGACCGAGGCCGAGCAGGGCTGCTTTCAGGGAAGCTTGGGTGCGGGGGCGCATGGAGTTTCGGGAGGGGCCGGACGGAGCGGGGACAGTATCACCGGGTTGGCGCGCTCAAGCCAATCCGTTTCGCTCCCGGGCTCATCGAGCCACTGCGTAGAATCACGGATCAGAGGCAGCTTGTGTCCACATTCTTGGGCAATATTGTTTAACCATACTCATGTCGCAAAAAATTCGGTTCTTACCTGCGACTCTCGTGGTACTGATTTTCCTCAGCATCGCCGGCGGGGCTTCGGCGGGTCCTCTGGGGAGGGCCCCAGAGCAGGGTCTGGGGGACCTGTCCATCGAGCAGCTGATGGACATCAAGGTGGAGACAGTAACCGGGGCCTCGAAGTACGAACAGAAGGTGACCGAGGCCCCCGCCTCGGTCTCGATCGTGACAGCGGACGAAATTTGGAAATTTGGAGACCAGACACTGGCCGACGTAATGCGGTCCGTCCGCGGAATGTACGTCGCCGACGACCGCAACTACTCCTACCTGGGAACCCGCGGGTTCCTCCGCCCCGGCGACTACAACACCCGGACCCTCGTCCTGATCGACGGCCACCGGATGAACGACAACGTCTACGACGCGATCTACGTCGCCCGTGAGAACACGATCGACATCGGCCTGATCGACCGGATCGAGATCATCCGCGGACCCGGGTCGGCGATCTACGGCGGGTCCGCCTTTTTTGGGGTCGTCAACATCGTGACCCGCCGCGGACGCGACATCGGGGGCTTCGAGTCGACCGCCTCCGCCGGCAGCTTCGGTTCCTACGAGAGCCGCCTCACCTACGGCAACCAGTTCAAGAGCGGCCTGGAGCTGCTCGCCTCCGTGTCCTATTACTCGAGCGCGGGCGTGGGTTCGCTGTATTACCCGGAATTCGATCCGCGGATCAGTTCAAACCCGGCTGCTGCGAACAGCGGGATCGCGCGCAGCTCCGACGGGGAGTCGGCCGCGAAGGCCTTCGTCGACGCAAGTTACCGCGACCTGACGCTGACCCTGTTCTTCTCAGCGCGCACCAAGCACGTTCCCACGGCCTCCTTCGGGACCGTGTTCAACTCTGGCCGAGAGAAGACCGACGACGAGGACGGGTATGCGGACCTCAAGTTCAGCCGGGAATTGAGCGCGGGGTTCGAACTCGAGGCGCATGTCTACTACGACGGAATGTACTATCACGGCTTCTACCCCTACGCCTACCAGCCAAAAATTGTAACGATCCAGGACGACATCGCCCACGGCGAGCGCGTGGGCGCCCTGGCTCAGGTGACCGGGAAGCTGTCCGAGGTCCAGAAGCTGGTCGCTGGAATCGACTACCAGGATAACTTCCGCCAGGACCAGAGCTATTACGACGAGACGGTTCCGCGCACCTATTACCTCAACGACCACCACACCGATTCCGTTCTGGGTATTTTTGCCGAGGATCAGGTTGAGTTGGCGGACTCGCTGCTGCTGAATGCGGGCCTGCGCTACGACCGTTATTTCGGGGGCTTCGGGGGGACCCTCAACCCGCGAGTCAGTCTGATTTATCGTCCTTCCGCCGCCACAGCCCTCAAGGTCATTTTGGGGAGGGCCTTCCGTCCGCCAAACGCCTACGAGCGCTTCTACAACGGGCCCGCTCAGGCCCCGCACCCGCTCAAGCCCGAGACGATACTGACTTCGGAGCTCGTTCTTGAGCAGTACTTCGGGGAGCACGTGCGAACAAGCGTCTCAGCCTACCACTACGCCGTCTCGGACCTGATCACCGAGGATGTTACCCCGGCCGGAGATCTCTTCTTTATGAATCTTAACTCGGCCACTGCCGACGGGCTCGGGTTCGAGGTCGAGGCGAAGGCAGCTGGCGGGGCGATGGCCCGGGCGAGCGTCTCCCTGCAGCGCACACACGACCCGGCCACGGGCGAGCAACTGACGGATTCACCCCGCTGCCTGGCCAAGCTGAACGCCGGAGTTCCTCTCTATTCGGGGAAGCTCTTTGCGGCGGTCGAGGTCCAGTACAACAGTAGCGTGGAAACGGTTGCTGACGCGACAGCGCCCGGCTTCACCCTCACCAACTTCACGCTGTCCACGGCCCGGGGAAAGTCGGGGTGGGCGGCCTCGGCGAGCCTCTACAACGCCTTCGACACGCGGTACGGGTATCCGGCCGACGCCACGCTGGCGCAGGATGTGGTGGCGCAGGACGGTCGGACCTTCCGGCTGCTGCTCAATTACAGGTACTGAACGCATGCATGCGGTTGCCACCTCTCCGAGCTGCGGCCCGGCTGACACCTGTCGGCCGGGGAGGGGAGGCGCGGGCTCGCGGCTCCGGCCGCTGTGGGCTCTCCTGGGGCTATTGCTCCTGGCGTCGGTCTCGGTCCGCGGCGCCGCGGAGTACGAGGTCAAGGCGGCCTTCCTCTACAATTTCACAAAGTTCGTCCAGTGGCCGCAGACCGGCGAGTCCGACCTGCAAAAGCCGTTTGTGATCGGCGTCGCCGGGCCCGAGACCGTCGTCCGGCAGATCGAGGCCGTGATCGCCGGACGAACCGTCCTATCCCGGCCGATCGCGGTCCGGCGCGTGACCTCAACCGAGGAGGCGGCAGGCTCCGACGTGCTGTTCCTGAGCGCCCAGGACGGGGAGGGTAAGGAGGATCTCATCGGAGCTGTCCGCAAGGCCCACGTCCTGACGGTGGGAGAGTCCGAGCGGTTCTCCGAGCTCGGCGGAATGGTGACTTTTGCGCTCATCGATGGCCGGGTTCGCTTCTCGATCAACCAGGAGGCCGCCGAGAAGGCCGGCCTGAAGATCAGCGCCCAGCTGCTCAAACTTGCAACGGCGGTCCACCGCGAACCCCAGGGACCCTGACCCCGTGAGACTTTTTCGCAACGCCCCCATCCAACTCAAGCTGACGCTCATCAGCCTTGTGACGAGCCTGGCTGCCCTGCTGATCGCCGGAGGTGCGGCCTTCGCCTATGAGCAGGCCGTGGCCCGGCAGGCGATGGTCCAGAACCTATCCCTGCTGGCGAGGATGATTGGGTACAACTGCGCCTCATCCCTAGCTTTCAACGACCCGGACTCGGCCGCGCAAACCCTGAACGGCCTGAGCCTGCAGCCCCATGTCGACGCCAGCTGCGTCTACGACGCGAGCGGCCGGGTGCTCGCCAGCTATCGCCGGAACCCGGCCCTTGCCGCAACCTGGCCCAACCCGGTGGGGGCGTGGTCCCGCTTTGGCCCCGACTCCCTCGAGTCGCTCCAGACGATCCAGTTCAAGGGCGAGACCATAGGTTCGGTTTACCTGCGGTCCGACCTGACGGAGCTCAAGGAGCGGTACCGGCGCTACGCGTTCGTCCTTGCGGCCGCGACTCTCATTGCGGGTCTGGCTGGGCTCGTCATCGCCTCGAGCCTGTACCGGGCGATCTCGGACCCGGTGGCCAACCTGGTCGCGGTCGCCGGCCGGGTGGCGGCCGAGCGCAACTACTCCCACCGCGCCATCCCCGGAAGCGGCGGTGAGATTGGCCGGCTCGTGAACCAGTTCAACGAGATGCTTTCCCAGATCCAGACGCGGGATGCCGAACTGCGGCGCGTCCGCGAGCAGCTGGAGACCCGCGTCGCGGAGCGTACCAAGGAGCTGATCCTGGCAAAGGAGGCGGCGGAGACCGCGCTCCGGGTCAAGAGTGAGTTCATAGCCACCGTGAGCCACGAGATCCGCACCCCGATGAACGGTGTCCTCGGCATGGTGAACCTCCTGTCCGAGACGGCGCTCGACCCGCAGCAGCGGGAATTCGCCGAGGCGGCCCGGCTGAGCGCGGAGATCCTGCTGCGCGTGCTCAACGACATCCTGGACTTTTCCAAGATCGAGGCTGGAAAGCTCGGGCTCGAGGTTCTGGATTTCGAGCTGAGGGATATCATTGTGAGTGCCGTCGACATGCTCCTGCCGAGGGCCCGGGAGAAGGGCCTGTCCCTCACCCAGCACGTGTCCGACGACGTGCCCCGCCGGGTCCACGGAGACCCGGGGCGGCTGGGGCAGATCCTGTCCAACCTGATGAACAATGCGGTCAAGTTCACCGAGCGCGGCGAGGTCTCCGTTCGCGTGGAGCGGGACCGGGAGACGGAGTCGGAGATCTGGCTGCGGTTCGAGGTTTCCGACACCGGAATCGGAATTTCGAAGGAGGTGCAGCCCCGGCTCTTCAATGCGTTCACCCAGGCTGACAGCTCCACCACGCGCAAGTACGGCGGCACGGGCCTGGGCCTGGCGATCGCCAGGGAGCTCGTCAGCCTGATGCAGGGGCAGATCGGCGTGTCGAGCGAACCGGGGAAGGGAACGCAGTTCTGGTTCACCGTGCGGTTCGGAAAGTCCGTCGCAGTGGGCGTCCCGGAAGGACGGGACAGCGCGGGCGGGCCCGCCGGCGGCGAGGCCTTTCCCAAGATGAGAGTCCTGGTGGCGGAGGACAACCGGCTCAACCAGGCCGTCATCGTGCGGCAGCTCCACAGCCTGGGCCTGTCGCCGGACATCGCCGCCAACGGGATCGAGGTCCTCGCCGCTCTGGAGCGGATCCCCTACGACATCGTCCTCATGGACTGCCAGATGCCTGAGCAGGACGGCTACGAGGCCACCCGCGAGATCCGCAGGCGGGAGCGCGAGCTGGGGGAGCGGTGCCGCTGGAAGGCGCCGCTTCACATCCTGGCGATGACGGCGAGCGTCATGCCGGGCGACCGGGAGAAGTGCCTTGAGGCCGGCATGAACGGATATGTTTCCAAGCCGGTTAGGTTCAACGACCTGCGAACCTCCATACTCCGAATCATGAAGAACCAGTGGAAGCCCCAGGGGCCTGCTGGGGTGTGAAATCAGGGCTCTAAGGTTCGCCTTTTGGACGCGGCAGCCCCAATGTAGGGGACATCCTCCCCCATGACCTCCGCCGAAAAACTCCTTCGCGAGCTGATCGCCCTTCCCAGCGTGAACAACGCCTTCCTGCCGGCCGGGCACCCCCGGGCCGGTGAGCGGCGGGTCGGGGAGTTTTTGGCCGCCTTTGGCCGGCGGGCGGGGCTTGACGTGGGCTGGCAGCCCGTGTCTCCGGGCCGAT
This sequence comes from uncultured Opitutaceae bacterium, assembly GCA_903862935.1. Classification (GTDB taxonomy): domain Bacteria; phylum Verrucomicrobiota; class Verrucomicrobiia; order Opitutales; family Opitutaceae; genus Palsa-1447. Next base: position 30,390 of record CAIOZY010000048.1, on the reverse strand, counting down.
CGAACCTGTTTCTTCGCTTGTCGCCGAAGGGCCGGGTACGAAAAAAGATCCTTCTTGCGCCGCACCTGGACACCGTGGAGGTGGCGAGCGAGGAGCAGCTCGTACCCCGCAGACGCGGAGGCCGGCTCTACGGCCGCGGGGCCTGCGACACCAAGGGATCGGTCGCGGCGATGGTGACCGCCCTGTGCGAGCTCGCCTCCGCGGGCCCGCGGCCGCAGGGCATCGAGCTGGGGTTTGTGGGCCTGATCGACGAGGAGACAGCTCAGACGGGTTCCCGAAGGCTTGCCGACTCCGGGTTCAAGGCGGATCTGGCAATCGTTGGCGAGCCGACCCGACTCAAGGTCGTGACAAGCCACAAGGGAAACCTGTGGATCACGCTCCAGACCCGCGGCAAGGCCGCCCACGGAGCCCGGCCCGAGCTCGGAAAGAACGCGATCCGAGGCATGGCGCCTGTCGTCGAGCTGATCGAGAAGCGCTACGGGGCCCTCCTGCGCCGGCGCAGCCACCCCCTGCTCGGGCACCCGACCGTCAACGTGGGCACGATCTGCGGGGGCCTGCAGGCGAACATCGTCCCAGCCCAGTGCTCGATCACGATCGACCGGCGGACCCTGCCCGGGGAGACCGACGCCGGGGTCGAGCGCGAGCTGCGCGGACTCCTGCGCGAGGCGGGACTCGAGGCCTTCCTGTCCAACGCCAAAGCTGCCCCCTGCATCCCGCTCGAGACCGATCCCGACTTGCCGCTCGTTCGCCAGCTGCTCCAGAGCGCCCACCAGAAGAGCCTTGCGGGCGTGGACTACTTCTCGGACGCGGGCGTCCTGGCCCAGGGGGGCATCCCCAGCGTCGTGTTCGGCCCCGGGGACATCGCCCAGGCGCACACGGCCGACGAGTGGATCTCGGTCGCCGAGCTAGACCGGGCCCGAGCTATCCTGTCCGACTTCCTAAGACGCGCTGCCTGGCCTACCGGCTGACAACCCACCATGAGATCCCCGCCAAAACGGCGAGGGAGGCCGCCGCATAGGAGGCGAGCACTCGGACCGGACGTCCTCGGGTCGGCAGCAGACTGAAGCCGCAGCTGGCAACGATGCTCACGGAGAATGAGATCGGGGCGATCCACAGGAAACTGATGACGGGGTGTCCGGTCAGGACGTCCCAATAGCCCACGATCACGGCCGCGGCTGTGCTGTAGACCGCGCCCATAACCGCCCCGAAGGGGGTCGCGAACCGCACGAAAATCGCCAGGAAAAACAGTCCGAAGAGTGGGCAGCCGAGCAGGTTCACGGTCTTTCCGGCGACCTCGAAGATATTGCCCCGGACGGCGCCCACGGCGACGCTTCCCAGGATCACCGACAGGCCGATCACGAAGGCGAGCCTGCGGGACAACCTCACCTTCTCCTGCTCGGAGTGCTCGACGTGGGACTTGGAGGTCTCGATAAAATCCTTGGTGATGATGATGATCAGGGCGTTGATCCCGGCGCTCAGGCAGGACATCGACAGCGCCATGAGGCTTGCGACCACCAGACCCGAGACCCCGCTCGGCAGGAACTGGGCGATGTAAAGGGGGAAGAAGGCGTCTCCGTTTTTCTCGAGGGTGAGGCCGGCGGGGATCGCCCCGGGGTTCATCCGGTAGAAACCCAGCAGCGCCGCCCCCACCAGGCCCAGGACGATCGACACCCCGCCGATCGAGAAATTTGTCAGCAGGAAGGCCCGGCGCGCAGTGCGCGCGTCGCGGGTCGTGAGGAAGCGCTGGACGGTTGACTGGTCGGAGCCGGTGGAGCAGACGGTCGCGATGACGTTGTAGATGAAGGCCCCGATGAGGGTCACCCGGATGTGGGGGTCGAGGCTGAACAGGGGCTGGTGCGGCCAGTGGGGCTCCCAGCGGACCGGCAGCCAGGCGGACACTCCGCCGAGCCGCACTGACACCGATACGATCGTCGCCGTCGCCCCGAGCAGCATGATGAAGAACTGCACCGTCTCCGTGATCATGACCGTGCGGATCCCGCCGCTTAAAGTGTAGGTCGTCGTCACCAGGCCGATGACCGCGATCATCAGGTAGCCCCAGTGGGGGTCGCAGCCGATCACATTCACCAGGGCCCGTGAACTGGTGTACAGGATCATCGACATCCACACGAACCGGGTGACGATGTAGGCGAGGGACCCGGTCCGGCGCACCGACAGGCCCAGTCCGCCGAGCAGCTCGTAGGCGCTCGTGATCGGCAGCCTCATGATGACGGGGATCATCCAGCGGCCGACGATGAGCTGGACAAACGGGAGCGCGATAAGCCCGGCCAGGAACGCCAGGGTCGGGCCGTACTGCACGTACTCGCCCGGGGTCCCGAGGTAGGTGATGATGCTCGTGATCGCGGTGAACAGCGAGATGCCCGCCAGGAACGGGTGCATGGTGCGCCCGCCCAGGAAGTACTCCTCGGCGCTCTTCTGCCTGCGCGAGTAGTAGTAGCCGATTCCGAGCATGGCCGCGGCGTACGCGGCCAGCACGGTCCAATCGAGGGCGCCGAAGGGGTGGGGGGTGTTCACGGGCGGCCGAGGGGATTTTCGGGCAAGCAGGAGGCCCGCGAAGCGGGCCGTCAAGAGCGGAGGGCCTGTCATCAATCTTCACCGGTTGAGCCGTTTTTACGCCTTGGCGTAAGGCGCCCGCTCTGCCAAACGGATGCCGCCCCCGATGAAGACCCTTTTTCCCAAGAGTTGGACGCGCCGGCTGGGCTGGCTCGCGGTGGCGGTCCTCGGCGCCGGGGCAGTGGCGGTCCTGGCCCGCGCGCGGGGGGAGCCTGTGAACGCACTGTGGATGGTGATTGCCGCGGCCTGCACGGCCGCGATCGCCTACCGCTTTCACTCGGCCTGGGTGATGGCCCGGGTGCTCTCGATCGATGACGGGAGGGCCCCTCCCTCCGAGGTCAGGGCCGACGGGAAGGACTTCGTGCGCACGCACAAGTGGGTCGTCTTCGGGCACCACTTTGCGGCCATTGCCGGCCCCGGGCCCCTGGTCGGGCCGGTCCTGGCCGCTCAGTTCGGATACCTGCCGGGGCTATTGTGGATGCTGGTCGGGGCGACCCTGGGCGGGGCGGTGCACGACAGCGTGATCCTGTTCTGCTCGGTGCGCCGGGGCGGGAGGTCCCTGGGACAGATGGTCCGCGAGGAGGTGGGCCCCTTCGGCGGCCTGGTCGCACTGGTCGGCATCATCGGGATCCTCATCATCCTGCTGGCAGTCCTCGCGCTGGTCGTCGTCAAGGCCCTGAGCAACAGCCCCTGGGGGCTGTTCACGATCGCCTCGACGGTCCCGATCGCAATCGCCATGGGGCTGGGCATGCGCTCGGCCGGGCACCGGTCCGGGCGGCTCGCCTGGGTGAGCGCCCTGGGTGTGGTCGCCCTCCTCGGCGCAGTCTGGGTCGGAAAGCTGGTCCCCGGCTCACGCTGGGAAGCTGCGTTTACCCTGGGCGGAGTCTCGCTCGCCTGGGTCCTTATGGGCTACGGGTTCCTCGCTTCGATCCTGCCGGTGTGGCTGCTGCTCGCGCCGCGGGATTACCTGAGCACCTTCATGAAGATCGGGACGGTGGCGGCGCTGGCCGTGGCGATCGCGGTTCTCGCCCCCGCCCTCCAGATGCCGGCCCTGACCCGGTTCATCGACGGGAGCGGCCCGGTGTTCGCCGGCCCCGTGTTCCCCTTCTGCTTCATCACAATCGCCTGCGCAGCCATCTCCGGCTTCCACTCGCTGGTCGCCTCGGGGACGACCCCGAAGTTGATAGCCCGGGAGCGGCACATCCGGGTCGTCGGATACGGGGCGATGATCACGGAGATGTGCGTGGGCATCATGGCCCTGATCGCCGCCTGCACGATGAGGCCGGGTGAGTACTTCGCGATCAACATGGCCGGGAGCGAATCGGCTGTCGTGGCGAAGGTTTCCGCCCTGGGCTACCCTGTCACCTCGGCGGACATGGCGGACCTCGCGGCCCAGGTCGGGGAAAAGACCATGATCGGGCGCACCGGAGGAGCTCCGACATTCGCGGTTGGCATGGCCCACATGTTCGCCGGGGTTTCCGGCAGCCGGGCCGCCCTCGCGCTGTGGTACCACTTCGCGATCATGTTTGAGGCGCTGTTCATCCTGACGACCCTCGACGCCGGCACCCGGGTGGGGAGATTCCTCGTCCAGGATCTGCTCGCGCTGGCGTGGAAGCCTCTCGGCGAGACCCGATCGCTCCCGGCGAACGCGCTTGCGACGACGCTGTTTGTAGCGGCCTGGGGTTGGTTCCTTTATCAGGGGGTCGTCGACCCCCTCGGCGGCATCAACTCCCTGTGGCCCATCTTCGGGGTGGCAAATCAGCTGCTCGCGGTCGTGGCGCTCGCCTTCGGAACGACGGTCCTGATCAAGATGGGGCGCACCCGCTACCTTTGGGTGACGCTCCTGCCATTAGGTTGGCTCCTGTCAGTCACCATGACGGCCGGTTGGATGAAAATCTTCGCCTCCGACCCCCGGCTCGGGTTCCTCGCCGGGGGTCGGGCCTTTGCGGCGGGGCTTGGAGCGGCCGGGCCGGATGAGGCTGCAGCGCTCCGGCGCCAGATTTTCAACCTGCACGTCGATGCCGCGGTAACGGGCTTCTTCTTGGTCCTCGTAACCCTTATCGTCCTCGCCAACGCCCGGGTCTGGTGGCAGCTGCTCGCGGGCAGGAGCCAGGCCGGTCTGAGCGAGGATCCCTACGAGCCAGCACGGGTCCCGGCAGGCTGACCGGAGGCCCCCCTTAGGCCTCCCAGCGGCCGTACACGCCGCAGGGGAGGACCAGGCCGCCGCCGGAAGCCGCGAGGCCGACCTCGCCGGCCGAGATTTTCCCGCCCCTCCCGTCCATGAGCTCGGAGAGCAGGTTCGCAATCACGGTGGGCGACAGCCGGGCGGTGTAGGCGTTGATCAGGAAGAACAGCGGGCTGTCGCTCAGGATTGACCGGCACTCGGAGAGCAGCTCCCAGAGGTGGTCCTCAAGTTTCCACATCTCCCCGGAGCTGCCGCGGCCGTAGGTCGGCGGGTCCATGATGATCGCCTCGTAGCGACGGCCCCGCTTGGCCTCGCGGCGCACGAACTTCAGGCAGTCGTCGGCGATGTACCTGACCGGGGCCTCCGAAAGCCCGCTTAAGGCGGCGTTCTCCCGGCACCACTTGACCATGCCCTCCGCGGCGTCCACGTGGCAGACGCTCGCCCCGGCCTTCGCGCAGGCGCAGGTCGCCGCGCCGGTGTAGCCGAACAGGTTCAGGACGCCGACCTCGCGGCCGCCCTCCCGGGCCCGCCGGATCCTCTCGCTGGCCCATTCCCAGTTGACAGCCTGTTCCGGAAAGAGACCGGTGTGCTTGAAAGAGGTCGGCCGAATCTTGAAGGTCAGTCCCAGGGAGTCGTAGTGGATCTGCCAGTGCTCGGGCAGGGGCCTGCGGAACTCCCAGCGGCCGCCCCCCGAGTCGCTGCGGTGGTAGAATCCGTCCCAGTGGGACCAGGGCCGGGCGCCCCCGCGGCGGGGCCAGATTACCTGGGGATCGGGCCGGACCAGGGTGTACGGCCCCCACCGCTCCTGCTTCATCCCGTCGGCGCAGTCCAGCAGCTCGTAGTCGCGCCAGCGGTCGGCGACGAGGAGGGCGGGGCGTTCGTCTGGGTTAGGCATGGGAGGGGTCCCGGGGGACCGGACCCCACCAATGGGGCATTGAGGTCCTCCGATCAATCTATCGTTGATCCAGGCACCCGCGGGGATTAGATAGGTTTCACTGATTACCTGAGAAGATTTCTCGACGAGCAAACGCCGATCTACCTTAATCCCCGACCCCATGAAAATAGCATCCCTATTCCGAATCATTCCGCTGTGCGCCGTCGCCGCGGTCTGCGCGGCCCGGCTTTCCGCCGATGTGATCGAGATCAAGAACGGAGCCCGCATTGTGGGCACGATCACCAAGATCACCGGAGGAAGCGTGTCCATTTCAACCACGTTTGCCGGCGACCTGACCGTGAAACAGTCCGAGGTGACCTCGATCCAGACCGACCAGCCGGTGGCCGTCCGCCTGGCGAGCGGCACCCGCTTCGATGGGCAGATCGCCACCAAGGACGGAGCCATCGTCATCGCGGGCGCCGACGGGACTATCACGACGAGCGTGGCGAAGATCGCCGCCTCATGGGAGGCCGGAGGCAAGGACCCCGCGGTTGCGGCGATGGAGCGCCACTGGAAGTACGAGGCCGCGGTCGACATCAGCGGCACCAGCGGTAACCACGACCAGCTCGGAACCGGGGCGAGCTTCGCCGCGAAGCTCGTATCCCCCCAAGACAGTCTGGACTTCTACACCGCCTACAACCGCCAGGTGTCCGACGGGACCAAGTCTGCCGACAAGTTCAAGGCAGGGGTGGACTACTCGTCGAACTTCGTCGAGCGGTACTCGTGGTTCGTGCGCGACGAGGGCGGATTCGACCGGATCATGTCGATCAAGTTCTACGACACGGCGGCGGCCGGCGGCGGCTACGACTTCATTAAGAACGCAATTGAGGTGCTGACGGGGCGCCTGGGCTTGGCCTACCGGTATGACGGCTACGAAACCCCCGGCACCCCGTCCGTCAACTCCGCGGCCGCGGACCTTGAGTTTGCGAGCGACCTGAAGATGAAGACCTGGGAGATGGTCAACAAGGTGACGATCGTGCCGACCTTCGCCGATTTCAAAAACTACATCATCACCCAGGACAGCTATTGGCAGCTACCGCTCGCGAGTTCGACCTGGAAGCTTCGGATGGGGGTTTCCAACAACTACCAGAGCATCCCGCCGAAGGGCGTGAAGAAACTCGACACAACCTACTACACCCGGCTGATACTCGACTGGCAGTAGGGTATTCCCTGGGGCTAGGTCCCGTAGAGCCGGTCCCCGAAGTCGCCCAGTCCCGGCAGGATGTACTTGCGGACATTGAGCTCCCGGTCGAACGCCGCCGCGTGGACGGGCACGTCCGGGTGCTGGCGCGCCACCTCGGCCAGTCCCTCGGGGCAGGCGACGATGCACACGAGCTTGGGGTTCGACGCCCCGGCCTGCTTGACCAGCGTCAGGGCTTGGGCCGCCGACCCCCCTGTCGCGACCATCGGGTCCACGACAAAGACCCGCCCTCCGGCGAGCGGCGGGAGCTTGCAGTAATAGTTGCGCGCTTCCGCAGTCTTGTGGTCGCGCTCCAGGCCGATGTAGCCGACATTTGCGTCCGGGAACATGTCGAGGAAGGGCTGCACCATGGAGAGCCCCGCCCGGAAGATCGGGACGACCACCAGCGGCTCGTGCAGGAGCACCCGCCCGGTCGTGGGCTCCAGCGGGGTGTCGATCGGCTTCTCCGCCGTGGCCAGGTCGCGGGTCGCGTCGATCGCGAGCAGCAGGCTCAGCTGGTAGGTCAGCGTCCGGAAGGTCGCCGGCTTGGTCGTCTTGTCCCGCAGGTGGGTGACGATGTGGAAGGCCAGGGGGTGCTGCAGCAGGTGTAGGTTTGGGTTCACAGGAGGCCTTTCCCGACTTTGCGCTCCAGGTAGCTCTCGAATTCTTTCCGCAGGACCTTTTGCTTGCCCTTCAGGCCGGGCATGAGGGCGATCCAGTTGAAGACCTCCTCCCGGAGGTACTTGGGCATCACCGGTTCGATCGCGCTGACGCGGTCCAGCGTCCTCACGCAGGCGGAGGCCACCTCGTCGCAGATCCGCTGGGCGTCGGCCGACCCATGCTGGCCGGCGAGGCGGGCGATCTCGTCCAGGCCGCGGTGGCGGCGCCTGCGGATGGCCTTGTAGGCCTCCAGTCCGTCGAGCGCCACGGAGGCGGTGCGCGGATAGGAGCTCGCCATCAGGGTCCACGGGTTGGGGCCGTCCCCGGCGCGCCTGAGGTCGCTGCGCAGGATGACGGAGGGAATGTCGGCGAACTTCGCGATCATGAACTCGACCGCGGTCGCGCTCTCCAGCTCCGCCCCGTCGAACAGGAACAGCGCCAGGTCGCAGGCTACAAGCTTGCGGATCGCCTGGTCGCGGACCGCCCGCGGCCGCGCTCCCGGCCTCTCCAGGTCCTGCGGCAGCTCGCACAGATACCGGCCGTGCGATTTCTCGTAGATGGCCTCCGCGAGGTAGGCGTTGCCGATCAGGTGCTTGAGGCTGTAGATCTCGCTTCCGAGATATACGGTGAGGCTGCGCCGGTTATTGGCCATGCTTGGGGTGCAATGGTGCGTTTGGCTGCGGCGCGGCTCAACGAAAAAGGGCCCGCGCCGCGGCCGCCCCGGGTCCCTATGGCGAGAGCGTCAGGGTGTGCTCGGGTTTCCCGGGAAGGAACGGGGTCGGGTCCCCGTGGACCCAGGCCTCGTGGCCGGCCCGGTAGAATGGCGACAGCGGGTGGCCGCTCTGCCCTCCGGGCATCTCGAAGATTGCCTGTTCCTCGTGCCCCGGAGAAACGGCGAAGCGCTCGCTCGCGCCGTGGCTGGAGGTGGCGACCCGCGGCATGCCGTTGTCGCCAGCGAGCGGCTCAGCGGGCATGTTGAGCCATCCGGTCATCCATCGGGGAAGGACCCGGCTCAAGGGATGCTGCATGTGCAGGGCGTTGTGCCGGCCCCAGGACGCCTGGGCGATGCTGCCTGCCTCCTTGATCGCCTGGTCGACGGCGTCGTCCGCGGCGGCCAAGAGCAAGGCGTCCCAGTCGGGGTACTTCGGAGACAGCAGATGGGCCGGCCTGGCGTGCAGGATCGCCCAAACGGCATCCTCCGTATTGAGGCGCGTGGCGAAGAATCCCGGGTAGGCCTCAAAGCACGGCTCAAAGATCGGCTCGAGGACGCGCCGGCTTGCCTCGTCGTGGAAGGCGAGGACTAGCCGGTATCCGACAGAGTCGACACTGGCACGGGCCCCCCAGGACTCGGCCGCCGCCCTGAGCTGGGCCCGCGTAGCCTTGCCGGCCACAGCGTTCGGGGTCAGTACCTCCAAAAGCAGCTTCTGCCAGCGCTCAAGGAGCAGCGCCCGGTTGTCCAGGGCCACCGCGAGGAGATCGGCCGGGGTGGTTTTGGGCCCTGCGGTAAGCGCGGCTAGGTCGTCCCGGATTTGCGCGGCGCGCGCCGGCCGGGCGTAGGCCCCCTCGCCGAGGAGAACCAGCGCCCCGCCGCCGAGGATCCGGTTGTTCGCGGTCCACAGGTAACCCTGGGGCGGGTCCTTGACCACGGGAACCTCCTCCGGGGGGAGAAACCCGTCCCAGCGCCGGTCCCCGAAGGTCCAGGAGACCGGAAGGCGGCCGCTGAAGCCCACGCGCCTGGGCAGCCGACCCGCGATCGTCCAGGCGATGTGTCCGGCGGAGTCGCCGACCAGAAAGTTCTGATTGGGAAGACCCGCGAGGTGGGCGACAGCGACCGCCTGGTCGGCCGTTTCCGCCTCCTCCATGGCGATCAGGTCGAAGTTGATCGCCCCTGGGTCATACACGGTCCAGCGGTAGGCGAGAAGGCGCTTGTGGGCGTCGGTTCCGACCACTGGGCCCCAGATCGTCCAGTCGTACTCGGCGGTTACGGGATCCGAGCCCTTGACCTGGATGGTCTCCTTTCGGCGCTCGAACGGCACCAGCCCGCTCTCCCCCGGGCCCTGATAGAGATCGGGGGACGGGCTCGGCGCGATGCGCACAAGGTCACCCGTATCGGTCTGCGAGTTGGTGAAGCCCCAGGCTACCTTTCCGTTGCTTCCGGCAACCACGAGCGGTTCCCCGGGAATCGTGACTCCGGTGACCCGGTGGCTCCCCCAGACGAGGCTCGCCCGGTACCAGATGTTCGGCACGGCCATCTCCAGGTGCATGTCGTTTTGGATGATCGCCGCACCCGTCGTGGTCCGGCTTCCGGCGACTGCGAAGGAATTGGATCCGGCCACCACGGCCTCCGGGGCGACCTCGCCGGCCGGGACCGCCGCGGCAAGCGCCTCAGCGCGAAGATCGACCACCTCGGGGCCGGGCACCGGAGGCAGGGGTGCGGTGCTCCCGTCCAAGGCCGCGTCCGCCGGGGTCAGGAGTGGGGCAAAGAAGGCGAGCCCCGGGTCGCCGTAGGTGTCCCGCAGCGTGTCCAGGGTCCTCTCGTAGCGGCCGTTGTCGTCCTGGAGCGTCAGCACCATGGCGCAGGTGATCAGGATCGTGTCCTCCGGGAGCCATGGGCGGGGTTCGGCGCGGATGGCGTAATACTCGAAGGGCTTTGCGCGGAGGGAGGCGAGCCCGGCGTTCGCGCCCTCGGCATAGGCCTCGACGACCGAGCGCTCGGCCGCGGGCAGCCCCGCGAGGACCCTGTGGGCGATCTGCCGGAACCCGTGGCGGCGGACCGCCCTGTCGGCCGGGAGCGCGGCCTTCCCGAAGAGCTCGGCAAGCTCCCCGGCGGCGCGCCGGCGCAGGAGGTCCATCTGGAAGAAGCGGTCCTGAGCGTGCGCGTAACCCAGGCCTCGGGCCACGTCTGCGCGGTTCTTCCCGCGGATTGTGGGGACGCCTAGGGCGTCGCGCTCGATTTCAACCGGCGCCGACAGGCCCGGCAGCCGAGCAGGGCCGTCAATCTGGGGCAGGCTCGAGCGCAAGCGGCCGTAGAACCATCCGGCGATGGCTAGGACGGCCAGGGTGAAAACGCTGGCTGCGGCGGCGGTGATGCGGAGTCCTCTGCGGGGGGAGTCGGGGGGCATGGTGGGGCGAACGGCGTCAACGGATCCGGTCGGTGAGTTCGCCGAGGTCCCTCAAGTAGGGCGCGGTTCGGGCGAACAGACCCTCGAGCTGGCCGGGGCCGAGGCGCCACTGCCAGTTTCCGTCCGGCTTTGCCGGCGTGTTCAGCCGGGAATCGGAACCGAGGCTCAGGATGTCCTGCATCTGCACGACCGCGAGCCGGCTCACCGCGGCGTACGCGCAGCGGATCAGGTCCCAGGAGACCTCGCCGCCGCCCACGCGCAGGTAGCGGCGGATGTGGTCGCGGGTCTTCTCTCCCGCGCCCGCGTACCAGCCGGCGGAGGTGTCGTTGTCGTGGGTCCCGGGGTAGACGACCTGGTTGGGGACCAAGTTGTGCGGCAGGTAGGGGTTTTTCGCGTCTCCTCCGAAGGCGAACTGCAGAACCGCCATCCCTGGCAACCCCGACTGCTCCCGGAGCCGCTCTACCGCCGGTGTAACGACCCCGAGATCCTCGGCGATGATCCGCGCCCCGGGAATGGCTGTCGCAAGTGCTCGGAAAAGCCCGAGGCCCGGGCCCTGAACCCAAGCGCCATCGCGGGCCGTTTTTGCCGGCAGCGGAACGCGCCAGTACGACTCGAATCCGCGGAAGTGGTCGATCCGCACGACGTCGCAGAGTTCGAAGGCCGCCTTCAGCCGGGCGGTCCACCAGGCATAGCCGTCGACCGCGTGGCGGTCCCAGGCATACAGGGGGTTTCCCCAGAACTGGCCGTCCTCAGAGAAGTAGTCGGGGGGTACGCCCGCGGCCGTGCGCTGCAGCCCGCTGGACGGGTCCAGCTCGAACAGCCCGGGGTTTGCCCAGACGTCGGCTGAGTCTGCGGCGACGAAGATCGGCACGTCCCCGATGATCGAGACGCCCCGGCGGGCGGCCTCAATGCGAACGCGCTGCCACTGGGAGAAAAAGGCGTACTGGGAGAAGCGATGGGCCTCGCAGGAGGCGGAGAGCTTGGCCAATAGCGGCAAACGCAGGGCTCCGGCGTGGGTCCGCAGCGCCGCGGGCCAGTCTGTCCAGGACCAGCCGCCATGATGGTCCTTCAGGGCCCGGAACGCCGCGTACGCGTCGAGCCAGGGGGAGTTCCTTCTCTTGAACTCGGCGAAGCCCTCGGCGCCAAGGGCCGGCGCCCCCTGTCTGAAATACCGCTCCGCAGCCCTGCCCAGGAGTGCGGGTTTGAGCCGGTAAAGCTCCCCGTAGTCGACCCTGTCCCTGCCCAGTCCAGCGAGGGGGGCGATCTCCTGGGGGGTGAGAAGGCCGCGCTCGGCCAAGTCCCCGAGGTCGATCAGGTTCGGATTTCCGGCGAAGGCCGAGAAACACTGGTAGGGGGAGTCTCCATACCCCGTGGGACCCAGGGGGCAGATCTGCCAATGGGTGATCCCGCAGGCCTGCAGAAAGTCGAGGAAACGGTCGGCATTGCGGTCGAGGACGCCCACGCCCTGCTCTCCCGGCAGGCTCGTGGGGTGCAGGAGCACCCCGGCCCCGCGGGAGTTCAGCCAGTTGAAAAGAGGCAATTTTGGAACCATTGTGATGCTGCGCCCGTCATAACAACCAAACCCGGTTCCCATGAAAACCTTATTTCTGACAGCGGCGGCACTCGCGCTGTTCTGCGCGGGGTCCCTCCAGGCGGCGGCGGCTCCCAAGCCCGCAAAGCCGGCCCCCAAGGCGGAGGTCGTGTTCGACCACCCGGATAAGTTCACGGATGTTAAGGACGACTACTTTCCAACCGACAGGGGGCGCGATGGCATTCTCGAGCAGATCCGCTCCTGCATAGTCGCCCAAGCCGAGTACCTCGTTCCCGACGGCTACCGGCTCACGATGACCTTCACCGACATCGACCTTGCTGGCGACTTCGAGCCGTGGCGCGGGGCGCAGTGGGCCTCGGTCCGCATCGTCAAGGCGATCTACCCGCCCGCATTCAAGTTCAGCTGGGCCGTGATCGACCCGTCGGGAAAAGTCGTCCGCGAGGGCAAGGAGGACATGAGGGTCCTCGAGTTCGAGATGACGATGACCCTGGATTTGCAGGACCCTCTTCGCTACGAGAAGGCGATCCTCGAGGGGTGGATGCGCGACAACCTTAGGGACCTAAAGAAGGCGGCCGGAGCCGGGGTTCCGGCGGGAAAGCCCGCGGGATTCGTCGATAAGTTATAAATTGAAACTCAACGACTAAGAAAACAGAAACGGCCCGGCAGAGCAGCCTGTTTCCCGTTTTTACCTTGCTTCAAGCACTTGTCTCTGCGTTGCTTGTGACTTCGTTAGAGATAGCAGTTTGATGACAGTTTCTGGTGAGTCGTTGGCTGAGCAGGTAGCTTAAGTGATGATTTCGAAACCCAATGGTGGGAACGGTACTGGCAGCGGACGGTGACTCTACGAAATCTACTAATGGCCAACTCCAAACTGTACGTCGGTAATCTGTCGTTCAAGACCACGGAAGACGAACTTCGCACGTGCTTTGCGCAATTCGGAACTGTGACCGACGTTTACGTCGCCATGGACAAGATGACGGGCCGCCCCCGCGGCTTCGCCTTCGTGACCATGGGAAGCGACGAAGAGGCAAAGACTGCTGCTGAGAAGCTGAACGGCACCGAGCTCGGTGGCCGGCAGCTGACCGTAAATGAGGCCCGCCCGAAGGAAGAGCGTCCGGGTGGCTTCGGCGGCGGCGGCGGTGGTCGCGGCTTCGGCGGCGGCGGCGGCGGCGAGCGCCGCGGCGGCTTCGGCGGCGGTCGCGATCGCGGCGAGCGCCGGTACTAAGATTCCCGCCGGGCGCCATCGCGCCCGATCGCAGGAACCGGGCCGCAGCCCGCCTTCGGGCAGGTTGCGGCACGAGAGTGTTTTTTCAAAGAGGCGGATCCCGCACGGGGTCCGTCTTTTTTTTTGATGCCGGGCCTTCCGCGCCGCTAGAGTTCCGGACCTTCCATGCCTCAGACCCCGATCCAACGCCACCTCGCCGCCCTCCAGGGCTGCATCCGCTGCCCCGCCATGCACCGCCCGGTCGTCGTCGGCCGGCCGGTGCCAAGCCGGGTTATCCTTGTCGGCCAGGCCCCCGGGGACAAGGAGCCGAAGCTCGGGCGGCCCTTCGCTTGGACTGCCGGCAAGACGCTCTTCCGCTGGTTTAGCGGAGCGCTGGGCTGGAGCGAGGACCAGACTCGCGACCGGTTCTACTTTGCCGCGGTCTGCCGCTGCTTTCCGGGCAAGCGGCCCGAAGGGGGCGACCGCGTGCCGTCCCCCGAGGAAATCGAGTCGTGCTCGCGCTGGCTGGAGCGGGAGTTCGAGATCCTGGAGCCGGAGCTTGTCATCCCGGTGGGCAAGCTCGCGATCGGGCGGTTCCTGCCCCCTGCGCCGCTGGCCGAGGTGATCGGCCGCAGCTTCCGGATCGGCTTTGCCGGCCGGCAGGCCGACTGCATCCCCCTTCCGCATCCCTCGGGGGCCTCCCCCTGGCACCGCATGGAGCCGGGAAAGACCCTGCTCAAAGGGGCCCTCGGCCTCATCGCGGCCCACAGCGCGGTCCGGGGGACAGGGAGAACCCCCTGAAATTTGCCGCTCGCGGAGGGCCCGCCGATTCCTCTATTTCCTCGGGCCACCCTAATGCCATGAGACTCCCCAGCCTTCTCCTCCTGTTCGTGGCCGTCTGCCTCGCGGCCTCACCCCTGAACGCCCAGCGGGAAAAATTTCCGCCGGACGACCTGGACTTCATTACCCACAAGTGGCCGGGCCTGAAGAAGACCAACACCGGCATCCGTTACCTCATCGAGCGGGAGGGAAGCGGGAACTGCCCCGTTCCGGGCGACAAGGTCTCGGTCCTCTACGTCGGGAGCCTGCTTGACGGGACGGTCTTCGACCGGCTTGAAGACGCCTCGCGCCCGTTCCAATTCCGGGTCGGCCGGCATTTCGTGATCGAAGGCTGGGACCAGATCCTGCAGCTCATGAAGCCGGGCGAGAAGCGCCTGGTCATCATTCCGCCGGAACTTGCGTACGGGTCGCGGGGGCAGCCGCCGCGGATCAAGCGCGACAGTTCGCTCGTCTTCATGATCGAGCTGCTGAAGGTCGACCGGGACTAGGCCCGGCGGCCCCGCGAGGCTAGCGCGAGTCGTTCTCCCCAATCAGCTGGCGGAAGAGCTGCCGGTCCTCGTCGGAGAGGCTGGTCCACTCCGGGAACATCGTCTTGTCCTCGTCGGGCAGGCTGTTCCACTTCTGAAGGAAGTCCCTCATACGGGTCTTGGATTCGGCCGGCAGGGCGTTCCAGCGCTTGATCATCGACTTGAGGGTTGAGGCCTCGCCGAAACCGCGCGCTGGCGGGGTCGGGCTTGGCGCCGCCGCATAGCCGGGGGCGGGGGCCGCGGGCGCATACGAGGTGGCGACAGCCGGCTGGTAGGAGGACTGCTCGGGCATCGAACTTCCCACGGTCTCGGGCTCGGGCCGCGTGCGCCCCGCCGACTTCGACACGTGCGTGGCGATGAATTTGTCGTCGAACTCGGCGTCGGCCTGGGCCTTTGCGGCGTCGGGAGGCATGCCTTGGGAGGCTAGGTCCTGAGTTCGCTTGGTGACCCAGCGGATGCGAAACTCCTTCTCGGTCTCGGTCGCGATCTTTGAATTTTCCTTCGCCGGGCGCGGCGTCTCGCTCGACTTCTTGCCGATCCACGGGATGTGAGAGGTTGTCTTCTCGACCCAGGCCGGGGAGTGCGAGCAGCCGGACAGGGCGAGGGCCGCAAAGACGGCGGCCGGGGGCAGAAAGCGCGTAATCGTCGACATGGCGGTCAGAACAGTGGCGGCGGCGGGGGCCTTGGGCGAGTGAAACTTTTATTGCCGCAGGGCGTCGCGGATCCCCCGCACCAGTTCCGGCTCCATCGCGACCCCGACGATTCCGTTGACGACAAACTGGATGCCGATGCACACGAGCAGAAAGCCCATCATCTTGGTCAGCACGTTCATGCCGTTCAACCCGATCACGGAGACGATCCGGTGGGAGGCCCGCAGGATCGCGTAGGAGACCGCGGCCACGACGAGGATCCCGAGAATGATGGCGACGTAGTCGAGCCAGTGGGAGGCGAGCGAGGTGAACCCGACTGTGACGGCGATCGAGCCGGGGCCGCTCAGCATCGGCATCGCCAGCGGGGAGAACGACACGTCGGCCTTCGCCCGGGCCTCGTCGGCGGCCGCCTTCTCCCGGGGCAGCCGGTCGCGCGCGCCCATGAGCATTCTCCACCCGATCCCGACTACGAGGATACCGCCGGCGATCCTCAGGCCCGGGATCGAGATCCCGAAGAAGGCCATGATGAAGGTGCCCCCGATCAGGAAGCTGACGAGGATCCCGATCATGTACAGGCAGGCCCGTTTGAGCTGCGCGAGCCGCCGCTGGGGCGTGTCTCCCTCTGTGATCGCCAGGAAGGTCGGCGCGGCGGCAAGCGGGTTGATGAGCGGAAGGAGGGCCGCGACCGTGCCGAGGATCAGGGCCCAGAAGTGCGATGCGTTGGACATGGTTTGTGCCTCAGTTTACCACAATTCGACCGGGCCGTCCGGGACGCGGATTGCCGCCGGCTCCGGCTCGCCGGACTCCGGCCCCAGAAATGAGGCCCTCAGGGGCGCCGGCCGGTACTTCGGCAGGAGCTCTCCCGCGGAATCGCAGAACCTCGAGCGCCACGCGAGGTAGTCGGCGAGCGCCGCATCGAAGTCCGCCCGCGAGGCGATCGTGAGCATCCGCTGCTTAAAGGGCTTGGCGGGGCCGAAGCGCCGGGCGTACCAGGGGGCGACTTTGCGGAAGAGCCTCGAACCGCGCTCCTCCCCATAGAACCCGCAATACCGCTCGAAGTGAAGCCTGAGGACCCGGAGCCGCTCCGAGATGTCCGGCTCGGGCTCAAGCTGTCCGGTTGTGAGGAATCGCTCGGTCCTGCGGAAGATCCACGGGTCGTAGAAGGCCCCCCGGCCTATCGCGACCCCGGCGCACCCGGTCTCCTGGATCATGTGCTGGGCGGCCTCGGGGCTGGTGACATCGCCATTGCCGAAGACAGGGATGCGGCGGACCGCCTCCACGACTGCGCGAATCCCGGCAAGGCTTACGGTCCCCGAGAAGCCCTGGGCGCGGGTCCGGCCGTGGATGAAGATTGCCGCCACGCCAGCCTCCTCGAGGGCGCGGGCGAGGTCGGGGGCGGTCAGGGTGGCCGAGTCCCAGCCCAGGCGCATCTTTGCCGTCACGGGAATCTGGACAGTCGAGACCATCCCCGCCACCAGCGCCACGGTCCGGTCGAAGTCGGTCATCATGGCCGATCCGCCTCCGATCTGGGTGACCTTGCGCACGGGGCAGCCCATGTTCACGTCGACCGCCTGGACCCCGAGGTCCTGGCACTTCAGGGCCGCGTCGCGCATCTCGCCGGGAACGCTTCCGAAGAGCTGCACGGCGAGGGGACGGTCCTCGGGGCAGCTCGTGACAAGCTTCAGGGCCGCCGGGTTGTTCTCCAGGAGCGAACGGGCGTTGACCAGGTCGGTTGTCGCCCAGCCGAGACCGCCGATCTCCCGCAGCGTGAGGCGCATCGGCAGGTTGGTGTACCCTGCCAGGGGGGAAAGGGCCAGGTTCGAACCGAGCGTGTGCGGGCCGATTGTCACGGAGGCTCAGGCGGCGCGGACGGCCGCCGCCAAGCGGCGCAGCCCTTCGGCCAGGGTCGAGCGCGGGCAGCCGAAGTTGAGCCGCATGTGGCGCCCCGGGGCGCCTCCGAACGGAGATCCGTCGCTCAAGCCGACGCCGTGCGCCTCGAAGTGCTCGACTGGCCTGGGAAGCTTGAGGGCCTCCACATTCAGCCAGGCCAAGTAGGTCGCCTCAATCGGCGCCTCGACCTTGACCGCGGGCAGTTCGCGGGCGACAAAGTCGATCAGGAAGTCGCGGTTGCCCCGCAGGTAGCGCAGGAGATCCTGGCGCCAGGGTTCCCCGTCCCGGTAGGCGGCCTCGCAGGCGGCGTAGCCCAGGACGTTGACTTCTGCCACTATGCCCGCCGTCGCCCGAACAAAGCGCGCCCTCAGGCCCGGATCGGGGATCACGGCGAGGGAAATGCCCATCCCGGGTATATTGTACGTCTTACTCGGCGCCATGAGGGTGACGGTCCGCGCGGCGGCCGCTGCGGACAGCGAGGCTGCGGGAACATGCCCGAGCCCCGGCTCGAGCACCAGGTCGCAGTGGATTTCGTCCGAGCAGAGGATCAGGTTGTGCCGCGCGCAGAATTCCGACAGCCGGGCAATCTCCTCGCGGCGCCACACCCGCGCCACCGGGTTGTGCGGGTGGCACAGGAAGAAAAGCCGGGTTTTCGGCGTGACCGCACGCTCCAGGGCCTCCCAGTCGATCGACCAGACCCCCGACTCGAGGACGAGCGGCACGGGCCGGGAGATGCGCCCCTGGTTCTTCGGTGCCGACAGGAAAGGGGGGTAGACGGGGGTGAGGCAGAGAACCTCCTCGCCAGCCCCGGCAAAGGCGATTGCGGTCACGTTCAGACCGCACACCAGCCCCGGGATCCACACGAGCCAGGCTGGGTCGATCTTCCAGCCATAACGGGTCTCAAAACCTCCCACCACCGCATCCACCGTCGAAGGCATAGGGCGGGCATAGCCGAAGACCCCCTGATCTACGCGGTGCCGCATCGCCTCGATGATGGCCGGGCAGCTCTTGAAATCCATGTCGGCGACCCACATTGGCAGGACATCCCTGCCGGCGTACTTCTGCCACTTCTGGGAGTCGGTGCCGCGGCGCTCGATCGGGAGGTCAAAGTCGAATCTCATGGGATGGGCAAGTGAACCACGGATCCGGGAGAATGCACTCGGATTTTGAGGCTGCGGTAAGACCCGGGTGCCCCGGTTCCAATCGCCAATCAGCTTGTCAGGGCCGTGTGATGGAGGGCATCGTGGCCCCTGCGCCATCCCCCATGCCCCCGTTAGTCCGCGCTTTGCTGGTGACCCGGTTCTCCTGGGCGATTGCAGCGTGCCTGCTCTCACCGGAGTTTCTGACCCAGCGAGTTCTTGCCGCTCCACGAGCCGCGGCTCACCTTGCTCCGGCCGAGGACAGATCGATCGTGCCGGACCAGTCCGAAAAGACGGCAAGCCTGAAGACGGGCGAAGAAAGCTGCACATTCACCTTCCGTCTCACAAATGTCTCCGCCGAGACCGCCGTCATCACGGATGTTAAACCCTCCTGCGGCTGCACCATTGCAAGACTCCCAAGCCGGCCTTGGATGATCCCTGCCGGCGGCAGTGGCGAACTCCAGCTGGTTGTCGATGTCCGGGGGAAGTCGGGAATGCTCGTCAAGACGGCCACAGTCGAAACCAGGAGGGGCGCACGCGTGCTGCTGATGCGGATCAACCTGCCCGCGCCCAAGATCGAGTCCACGGACGCGGAGGCCCGCGCGCGCAACCGGATGCTGGCTTCGGCGGACCGGCAGGCCGTGTTCAAGGGAGACTGCCGCCGATGCCATGTTGCCCCGGCAGCCGGGCTCGCCGGCGGGCTCCTTTTCCACGCGGCGTGTGGCGTGTGCCACGAGGCCGAGCATCGCGCGTCGATGGTTCCCGATTTGGCCAAGCTCGATCACCCGACCGACCGGGCCTTCTGGAAACAGATCATTGTATCCGGCAAACCGGGCACCCTGATGCCGGCGTTCGCGATCGACCAGGGCGGCCCCCTGTCCCCGCTTCAAGTCGACAGTCTTGCAGCGTATCTGGTTGCGACGCTCTCGGCACCGCCTCTCATGGCTACGGAGCACGCGCAGGCCAAGTAGGCGCTGGCCGGCGGTTGCCTTCCAAAGATCCGACGGTCCGTGAGAGGGCCGTACCCTACGGCGTGCGGCATCGGTCCTTGCAGTTGCCGAATAGGGCCTTTTCGACCTCCGGCGCATGGAACATTCTCGCGCCGTCATGGGCGACGCCCTCGCGCGTCTCGACGATCTGCCAGGCGAATGGCCAGCCATGCTGGGAGGCCATTTTCTTCATCTCGTTGAAAAAATTGTGATTTCGCTCCAATCGCGTCGGGCCCTGCGCCATGGCTCCGGGACTGAAATCGAAGGAATCGGACTCGAGCTGATGAACATCGCCGGTTCCCAAGAACAGCGTAAGCGGCTGGGCGCAAAATCTCCGGAGGATCTCGTCGCTGTGCAGCTCCTCCGGCAGGCCACCGAGCCCATAGGGGAACTTCAATTCCCTGGTGGGAAATACATTGGACCCTGCATTTGCCGCCACGAAACCCTTCGCCTCGTCCGGCATGAACATCGCCATCTTTGCCACGAACTGTCCGCCTCCCGAATGGCCGATCATGTAGTACGCCAGCTTGGAGCCCTCCATCTCGCGCACCTTCGCCACGAGCCGCACGATGACATTGAACGTCCACTTGTCCTTCGGTTGCAGCTTGCCGTCCTTGGTCACGCCGCATCCGCGCTTGTACCTCTCGTCACTGAAGCGCTCCCGGTCGAACAGCGGCGCAACCACGATGACCTCCAGGCGTTCGGCGATCGAAATCGCGTCGTTGCGGTAATCCTCCGCGTCCCGGTCGGACCCGTGGATCACGACGAGAATGGGACCCTTCTCGTAGGTCGGGGGCTTATACGTGAAGACGTCGATGGGCTCGCCCTCGTTTGCCAAGACGAAGTGGCCCGGTCCAGTGGAGATTTTGCCGGTTGTCTCGGCAAACGCAGGAAGGGCTGCTACCATGAGCAGGACTGCACGCAAAGCAGCCCCCCTCGCCGTGCGGGTTAGCGACATTGCTTCGTTGGGTTCACTGAAGGCCTAATTATCGTGTGACGTTCTCAGGTCACTCGAAATCTACCCGGGATTTCGCGGCGACCATAAATGACAGGGCAAAATCTTGGCCTCATCAGGTGGACATGGGGACAGGCCAGCGCGAAACCGGGCGTGGGTCTTGCCGCAGCTTGCGGTGTGAAAATCTGGCCCCGTTGTGCCGTCCCAGCCGGGGCAAAATTTCCCTCTGATGGGGTGCGTGTTGGATCACAAAAGATTCATCACCAGCTTGTTATTGATTATCAGGAGTTCGGCATCCCCCATGCACAATTGGGGCGTCCGAATAACTTTAACCCAGGAGAAAACACCACCATGCGTATCATCAAGTACACCCCCAACACCCGAACCCTCGCCCCAGCCTTCGGCTTCTCGGGCCGCAGCCCGTGGACCGGCCTTGAGAGCGAGATCGACCGTTGGTTCGAGACGGCGCTCTCCGGGGTCGGAAGCGCCTGGTCGACGGCCACCCAGTTCCCGGTCGACCTCTACGAGGACAAGGACAACACCTACCTCCGGGCCGAGCTACCCGGCGTCAAGCGCGACGACATCTCGGTCGAGATGGTCGAGGGATTCCTCACCATCTCCGGTTCGCGCAAGCGCAAGGGCGGCGCGGGAGAGGAGTCCTTCTCGTTCAGCCGCTCGGTGAACATCCCCGATGCGGTTCAGGCCGACCGGGTGAGCGCCGCCTACGAGAATGGCATCCTCACCGTGACGCTGCCAAAGCTCGAGGAGGCCAAGCCGAAGAAGGTCACCGTCGAGGTCAAGTGACCCCGACCGGAACCGACACCCTCAACACAAGGAGAAACCCAACCATGTCCCTGTTCTCATCCCTCATTCCCAATCCCTCCAAGGATCTTTCCGCCCGGCGCGCTGCCGGAGCCTCCGAGCCCGGCTCGGTCGTCAGGCCGGCCTACGAGATCGTCGAAAATGACGAGGCCTACGGCCTGACGGTCTACCTGCCGGGCGTCCCGAAGGACGGCCTCGAGATCACGGCCGAGGCCGACCAGCTGCGCATCACCGGCCGCCGCGCCTGGAAGCAGCCGCAGGGCTGGACCGCGCTCTACCGCGAGTCCCCCGACGTGCCCTACGAGCTCGTGCTGGAGCACGAGAATGCGATCGTCCTTGAGAAGATCCACGCCGAGCTGAAGGACGGGATCCTGCTCGCGTCTCTTCCGAAGGCCGAGGCCCTCAAGCCGAGGAAGATATCGGTCAGCTGAGGGACGCTCCCTCGATCCAGTTCCCTCCGGCGCCGCTTGCGGCGGCGCCGGAGTGACTGTTGTATTCCTGCAGCAATGACGGTCCCAGGCAGTGCAGGCGGTCCGGTACTCCTCTTTGACGGGGAGTGCGGCCTGTGCTCGGCCCTCGTCCGCCTGCTCCTGAGGGTCGACCGCAGGGGAACCCTCCGGTTTGCGCCGCTCCAGGGTCCCGCCGCCCAGGCCTACCTTCGGGACCGGGGGCTGCCGGCCCGGGACTTCTCGACTTTGGTCTTCGTGGAACACTGGCCCGGTCCCGGGCATGCGCTGCGCCGCGCGGGGGTTGCCGGGGCCCTGCGGGCCTGCGGCGGGGTGGGGCGGCCGCTGGGGACGATGATCGCGGCCGTGCCGCGATCCCTGGGGGACGCCGCCTACCGGGTTGCCGCGCGCCTGCGCCGCCGCCTCGGGGAATCCCCGCGCCCGCCCCGGCCCGAGTGGGCTCAGCGGTTTATTGACTGAACCTGCCGAGTGGTTAATACCCGCGTGTGATGCAGACGATTCTGGCGCAAATCCTCGGCCCGGGCATGACCCGGGTGGCTGATCCCGCCACCGCCGCTGCTAGGGAAGTGGCCGAGGTGGAGGAACTTCCGGCGCGGATCATCGGCTGGCTCCACGGGTATTTTCCGGATGTGAACGAGGAGCTCTTCCGGTTCATTGCCTGCCTGGCGATCATCGGCCTGGGCATCCTCCTGCGGAGGGCCGTGACGGCGGGTCTCTACCGGGTCGTCAGGCGCTTGGCCGGAAAGGCCCGCACCGGCATCGACGACGAGGTCTTCGGGGCGGTGAAGCGGCCCGTGGCCGCCCTCATCATGCTCTGGGCGGTCTTCACCGCGCTGGCCGTCTTGAACCTGCCGGCCGGGGCCCAGCACTTGGTAGACTACGGAACCCGGGTCGCCTTCACCGGGATGATGCTGTGGGCGATCCTGGCCGCCGGGATCGCGCTTCTGGACCATTTCGAGACCGTGGCCCGGGAAAGGGCGCTGGGAATCGCATCCCTGATGCCCCTTGTCCGCAAGACCCTGGGGGTCGTCTTCGGAATCCTGGGATTCCTGGTCGTCGCCGAGAGCCTGGGGGCGGACGTGAAGACCTTTCTCGCGGGCCTGGGGATCGGCGGCCTGGCCCTCGCCCTGGCCGCCCAGGACACGATCGCCAACATGTTTGGCTCCTTCGTCGTCGTGGTCGACCGGCCCTTCCTCGTCGGCGACCTGATCCGGGTCGCTGGAAACGAGGGGACGGTCGAGGACATCGGCCTCAGGTCGACCCGGCTCCGGACCCCGGAGCGCACCCTGATCGTGATCCCGAACAAGGTGGTCGCCACCGAGGCCATCACGAACCTCAGCCGCATGCCCCAGCGCCGCATCCTGCAGGTCATCAGGCTTGCCTGCCGGGCCGAGCCCCAGCGCCTGGAGGCGCTCCTCGTCGACCTGAGGGCGCTGCTTGCCTCCGATCCCGACATCCAGCGCGGGTCAACGATCGTCAACTTCACCGACTTCGGCGAGTCCTCCCTCGATCTGCAGCTGATCTACTTTACGGTGAACCCCGACGGATTGAAGAGCCTGGCCGTGCGGGAGCGTATCAACCTGGGAATCATGCGGGCGGTCGAGGCCGGAGGCCTGGCGCTCGCGGTGCCGACCCGAGCGGTCGTCCCCCACGGGCCCGTGGCGGGCGCCTCGGCCCAGACCGAGGGCTGAATCCAACCCCGCCCTGAAACGTCTTGCCGCTTGAAGCAGGGCCGGGTTCGTGGGAATCTGGCCTTCCCCAGCCGGATGAAGTACCTCCACGCCGCTCCGATCGTCCTTGCCGGGGCCCTCTTGGGCCTTCCGGGGATCGGGCGCGCCCAGGCGCCGGACTCCTCCCCTTTCGTGTCGGGCCGGGCCTCCGGCCCGGGTTCCGGCGGGCAGGCCCCGGACGGAACCTCGTACGAGCTTCGCGGCATCATGGCCATGGGCTCGGGCTTCAGGTACTGCATCTATGACCCGGCGAAGAAGTCGACCGCCTGGGTCGGCCTGAACGAGACCGGGTACCCCTTCACCGTCAATTCCGCCGACCCGGCGCGGGACACCGTGGGCCTGCAGACAAACGACGGCCGGCAGATCGTCCTGACGCTGCGCCAGGGCAAGGTCGCCACCCAGGGCCCCGCAGCCGCCTTTCCCCAGCCGTCCCCCGGGATCGCCTTTGCGCAGGGGGGGCCTCCCTCTCCGGGGCCGTCGAGCGCCCTGGCGACCGTCAACACCGTCCTTAACCCCACGCCCGAGGACAACCAGCGCCGCCTCCAGGCGATCGCCGAGGAGGTCCGGCGCAGACGCATGCTCCGAGAGCAGGCCCAGCAACAGCCGCAGCAGCCGCCGCAGCCCGGGATGCCCCGCCAACAGTGAGGGACGGCCCCTGGTGGGGCGGCGGAGCCCCTCGAATGAGCTTCGCGTTTCCGCTTTCCCGCGCCCGGCTTTGGCATAGGTTGGGCCCCGATGCCTGATCCTGCGCATGCCCCAGCAGCCCCCTACTCGAACTGGAGGCTGATCACGCGGCTTTTCGGGCTGGCCTGGCGCTACCGGCTGCACTGCCTGCGGGTCCTCGGGATCCAGCTCATCCTGCTGACGATGGGCATCTTCGGCCTGAGCTTCACCGGGGTCGGGATCGACTTCATCCGCCACAAGGTCGAGCACACGCCGCTGTCGGCCAACCGCCTTCACCTGGCGCTGCCGGACACCTGGCCCGCGATGAAGGTGCTCGCGCTCCTCGGTTTCATGATCCTGGCCCTGGCCCTGTGCCGGGCGGTCCTCAACTACGTTTACAACGTCTCAATCAACATCCTGGTCCAGCAGAAGCTGGTCGTGGACCTGAGGGGCGAGGTCTACGACAAGCTGCAACGCCTGAGTTTCCGCTTCTTCGACGCCAACACGACCGGGACGATCATCACCCGGGTGACGAGCGACGTGCAGTCGGTGCGTATGTTCGTTGACCAGGTGCTGATCCAGAGCCTGATCATGGTGATCTCGCTGACGGTGTACGTGGTCTACATGGCAAGCCTGAGCCCGGGGCTCACGGTGGCGTGCCTGGGCACGACCCCTCTTCTGTGGGCGATGGCGATGCGGTTCTCGCGCCGGATTCAGCCCGAGTACGCCAAGAATCGCACCCTGGTCGAGGACATGGTTCAGGTCCTTGCCGAGAGTGTCCAAGGGGTCGCCGTGACGAAGGGTTTCGGGCGGGAGGAGGAGGCCAGGCGCCGGTTCAACGCCGCGAACGACGCGGTCCTCACCCAGCAGCACAACATCTTCTGGCGCGTGAGCCTGTTCTCGCCGGCGGTCGGGTTTATGACCCGGATCAACACGATGGTCCTCCTGGGCTACGGAGGGTGGCTCGTGGTGCGGGGCCAGATCCCGCTCGGGGCCGGGCTCGTGGTCTTCGCGGGGCTGCTGGACCAGTTCTCAGGGCAGGTGAACAACGTCGCCACGATCGTTAACTCCGTGCAGCAGTCCCTGATCGGGGCCCGCAGGGTCTTTGAGATTCTGGACGCCCCGATCGAGGTGAAGGACGCCCCGGGCGCCGTGAGCCGCCCGCGTCTCGAGGGGGCGGTCCGATTTGAGAACGTCTCCTTCGGCTATCCCGGGTCGGCCCGGTGGGGAAGCCTTTCGGCGGACTCGTCGCCCACGGCGCTCGCGGCGGCGGGCCCCGAGGGGAGCCAGCCGCTCCTGCGCAACATCACCCTCGACGTCAAACCGGGCCAGTGCGTCGCCATCCTGGGGGCCACCGGGGCGGGCAAGAGCATTCTGATGGGGCTCATCCCCCGGTTCTATGACGTCACGGGGGGGCGGCTCCTCGTGGACGGGATCGACGTGCGGAACCTCCGGCTGGACGACCTGAGGCGCAACATCGGGCTCGTCTTCCAGGAGAGCTTCCTGTTCTCGAACACAATCGCCGCGAACATCGCCTTCGGGCACCCCCGGGCCACTCCCGCCCAGATCGAGAAGGCAGCCCGGATCGCCGCGGCGCACGAGTTCATCCTGCGGCTGCCGAAGGGCTACGACACGGTCCTGGGCGAGAGCGGCAACAGCCTGTCGGGCGGGCAGCGCCAGCGCCTGGCGATCGCCCGGGCGGTCCTGCTCGAGCCCGCGATCCTGCTCCTGGATGATCCAACGGCGGCGATCGACAGCGAGACCGAGCACGAGATCTTCGAGGCCCTGGACCGCGCGATCGCCGGGCGCACCACCTTCATCGTCGCCCACCGGCTGAGCACGCTGCGGCGGGCCGACTTCGTGATCGTCATGGACAACGGCCGGATCGTGCAGCAGGGCACGCACGAGCAGCTGATGCGGGTTCCCGGGCCCTACCTGCGCATCGCCAACCTCCAGCTCGTCGACGGACGCCAGCTTCAGGCCCGGGAGGGTTCGGCATGAAAAAGGCCGACTTCAAGAATCCGAACCTGGTGCTCGTCCACCGCGTCGGGGACGAGGACGACGACGGCAATCAGTTCAAGCCGCTGGAGTGGGGGCTCATCCGCCGGCTCTTCACCTACGCCCACCCGGTGCGGCGCAAGGCGTGGGTTCTGCTTGCCCTGACGATCATCCGCTCGGCGCAGCTGCCGGCCCTGGTGTGGATCACCTCGGTCGTCATCGCCGGACCGATTGCACGAGGAGACCTCCACGCGGTGGCCGTCGGGACGGCCGCCTTCGCCGTCTTGGCGGTCCTGACCGACGTCCTCTTCCACTTCCGGCAACGCTACGCCCTGGAGATCGGCGAGACGGTGGTGAACCGCCTCCGGGCCGACGTATTCGACAAGATCCAACGCCAGCCCATGAGCTTCTTCCACAGGATGAAGCTCGGCCGGATCATCAGCCGGATGACGAGCGACGTAGAGGCCCTCCGGGTCGGCATCCAGGACGTCGCCTTCGCAAGCACGGTCCAGTTCGGCCAGATGGTCTTCTCCGCCTGTGTCATGGCCTGGTGGGACTGGCAGCTGTTCCTGGTCGTAGTCGCGATGGCCCCGTTCCTGTGGCTGGTGAACAACCACTTCCGGATGAAGTACAGCCGGCTCACCCGGGCTTCCCAGCACAGCTTCAGCCGCCTGACGGCTACGCTGGCCGAGTCGGTGAACGGGATCCGGGTGACCCAGGGCTTTGTCCGGCAGGACACCAACGCGGGGCTGTTCCGTGGCCTCTTGGCCGACCACTCTCGGTACAACATCGCCCTGGCCCGCACCTCGGCGATCCTCTCGCCGCTGCTGGAATTGAACAGCCAGTTCTTCGTCGCGATCCTGCTGCTCCTGGGTGGCTGGCGGGTCTTCCACGGGACGATGCCCGTCGCCGACCTCATCAAGTTTTTCCTGATGGCAAACCAGTTCTTCTCGCCCATCACGGCCATCGGCAACCAGTACAACCAGGCCCTGATCGCGATGGCGGGGGCCGAGCGGGTGTTCTGGCTGATCGACCACCCGGTCGACTGGAAGGACAACCCGGACGCAACCGACCTGCCCGATCCCCGGATGAGCCGGGGTCGAACAGCGGGGTCCCCCGTCGGGGCCAGGGTGGAGTTCCGCGGGGTCTCGTTCGGCTACGCGGCGGACCGGCTGGTCCTGCACGACATCAGCTTCGCGGCGGAGCCCGGCAAGACGGTGGCCCTGGTCGGGCACACGGGCTCTGGCAAGAGCTCCATAATCAACCTGGCGGCGAAGTTCTACCTGCCGACCCGAGGCGAGATCCTGATCGACGGCCGCGACATCCGGACGGTGACCAGCATCTCGCTCCACCGCCAGATGGGGATGGTGCAGCAGCAGAACTTCCTCTTCAGCGGCACGGTCCTCGACAACATCCTTCTCAGCAGGCCGGAGGCCGACGAGGAAGAGGTGAGGGAGGCCGCCCGCAAGCTCGAGTGTCTTGATATTTTAGATACTCTTCCGGGCGGCCTGCGTACCACGGTGGGGGAGCGCGGGGCCGGCCTGTCCGTGGGCCAGCGCCAGCTGATCTGCTTCTGCCGCGCGTGGCTCGCCGACCCGAGGATCGTGATCTTGGACGAGGCAACCAGTTCGATCGACGCCCTGACGGAGGACCGCCTGCAGAGGGCGCTCGTGACGCTGCTCAAGGGACGCACGAGCTTCATCGTCGCCCACCGCCTGAGCACGATCCGGCACGCAGACGTCGTGCTCGTTTTGGACCAAGGTAGGATCGTCGAGCGGGGCACCCATCCGGAGCTTGTCGAGGCTGGTGGGCACTACGCCGCGCTTTACAAGCAGTTCGTCCAGGTGGACGACCGGACATGACTTGAGGGGGATTATTCTATTTTTTCCTCGGAAAAACCTCAATTCCCCTCTAGAAATTCCCTTGTCTTAAGACAAAACCGTCCTTAACCCACATTGACTATGGCTAAAAAACCCGCTCGTAAACCCAATGCTAAGTTCATGGCCCCGGTTACCCCGGATGCCGTTCTCGCTGCTGTCGTCGGCGCCAAGCCGCTTCCCCGTACCGAGCTCACCAAGAAGCTCTGGGACTACATCAAGAAGAACGGACTGCAGGACAAGAAGGACCGCAAGATGATCAATGCCGACGCCAACCTGAAGGCCGTCTTCGGTGGCAAGGGCAAGGTCAGCATGTTCGAGATGACCAAGCTCGTCTCGAATCACGTTTCCTAAGGTTCCCGCAAGGTTCTGAGTTTGACGCCGCACCCATCCGGGTGCGGCGTTTTTTGTGTCCGTTTGATTCTTTTTGGGTCGATAAGATATCGGCATTTTTTGACCACGAATAAGTAGTTTTACTTAAGTGAGGTACAGTAAACTGACATTATGGTCTAATAATTGAGTAGCAATGGGCTTAATAATTGCTCACAATCAGAATCATCCCTAAGGCCATTGGCAGTGAGTTGCTTCTAGAGCCTAGTGCCCATACGCGAATACTCCCTTTTGCGCGTCAGACCGCCAGAAACCCTGGCTGGGGCCCCGGTTTGTTGTGCCCCATGTTAGAGCCTATCTGTTTTCCCCTCCGGGCCTCTCGGCCCAGCTTGGATCTTAACCCCTCCGCCCTATGAAAACCCGGCTTTCCAACCTCCGGTCGTTGATTGCACTCTGCCTGTTTGCCGTGGCCAGCGCCGCCCAGGCCACCACGCTTTCAATCACGACACAGCCGCAGAGTCAGACTGTGCCTGACGGCTATCTCTACGTGACGTTCAACGTCGCCGCTATGGGCGGAACGGGGGCCTACACGTACCAGTGGAAGTACCAGGCCAGCGGCAGCGCCTCCGCGTCACCGATAGCGGGGGCCACCGGTGCAAGCTATACCGTAAACAACAACAACAGCCCCGCAGCGATCGCGAATGCGGGAAGCTACACGGTGACGGTGACGGATTCCTCCACGCCCACCCCTGCAAGCGTGACGAGCAATGCGGCTGTCCTGACGGTCACTCCGGCCTCTCCCGGAAACGTCTCGGTGTTTCCCACCTACGGGCACGCGATCCCGGCCGGAACGAACCTGTATCTCTACGCAAGTTCAGGAGGCACCCCTCCGTTCACCTACCAGTGGTATCACAACGGAGCGGCGATTTCCGGAGCCACCAATCCGTATTATTTCGTCCGAACGGCCGGCAATGCCGACAACGGGGCCTACTCGGTCGAGCTGGGCAATTCCCTCGGTAATGCTTCAAGCCTGCCGTTCGCTCTCGAAGTGACCCCGAATGGGGGTTGGCAGCGGCTCAATCCGTTTCCCTCGGGGAATATCTTTTCCCGGGTTTACTTCGACGGGACTAAGTTCATTGCGACGGGCCTGCGAGGGGGATTTTACACGTCGACCGACGGAAGCACGTGGACGATCGGGGCCCTTTCCACCGCGAATAACCTGTACGGTTTTGCCAGCGGCAACGGCGTTTCTGTGATTCTGGGGGGGGTGGACTCGATCTACACATCCACCGACGGGGCCACGTGGACGCCGCGCAACTCGATCGCTTCGGTCGATGGCATCAATTATGGCTCAGGCCTTCAGGGGCTGGACTTTGGCAATGGCGTCTTTGTGGCCGCCGGCGAGAACGGCCAGACGGCTACGTCTTCGGACGGAGTCACTTGGACAATAGGCACGGTGGGTACCGGCGACTCCCTATCAGGGCCGCACTACTTCAACGGGTTTTTCTACGTGCTGGGGGGCGCGGCGAACGGCGCGACCAAGCTTTACGTCACCACGCTCGGCCAGTCCTGGAGCGCTCAGACGCTCAGTAATTCAATAACGTTCAACGATATAGCCTGTGACGGCACGGGCCATTTCGTCGTCGTGGGAAACGGAGGCGTCATCCTCACCTCCTCGAACGGAACAACATGGAGCAGCCCGACATCCATCATCACCGGCACGGATCTGACCGGCATTTCCTACGTCAATAATCTGTTTATCGCGACGTGCACCAACGGGAAGATCCTGACCTCCTCCGATCAAGGAGCAACCTGGGCCACGGCCGCGACGACGGCTTCGGGCGGGCTCTACGGGGCCGAGGCGGTCTACGGCAACGGTGCCTACGTCATGCCCGGCGGCTCTGCCGGTTTTCCCTCCGGCCCGTCCCTGTGGAGTTCGACGGATGCAAGCACGTGGGCTAACCGCAATACTGTTAACTTAAGGATTGACGCTCGATCGATCATCTGGACGCTGGGGTGATGGCACGCAGCGCGATGACGATGGGAACGGGAGGGAAAATCTCCGAACACCTGAGCATAGGGGTGTTGGCCCAAATCTATCCGTG
>CAIOZY010000047.1 GCA_903862935.1 uncultured Opitutaceae bacterium | reverse complement strand
CGCACGCGTTACTCAATCCAGCTCGGTCCCTGAACCTCTGCCTCCTCTTGGACGGTTGCCAACCTGCAGCTCATCACGCCGCGGGTTGGCTTTTTATTTTTGTGCTTGTATGCGCGCAGCTAGATCACGGAACCTCGTAGACTTCGAAGATTGTCGTTCCGGAGTTTGCTCCGGTCGCCGTGATCTGCCCGGTGTAGGTTCCCGCAGGCAGGGTCACCAGGACCGCGCTGTCCGCGCTGCCCGCCGGGAGCGCAAACGCCCCGGATCGCACGGCGGCGGCGGATAGGGCCGCTGCGCTGACCGCCGTCTGGGTCAGGTTCACGGTGACGGGGTTGCCCCAGCCCGTGTTCTGAGCGAGAAGATTTCCGCCGCTGTCATAGACGCTCAGGATCGGGGCCGCCAGCGGCCCGCTGATCCCGTAGCCTGAAAGCGCGGGGCCGACCCCTCGGACAAGCACCGTCTTTGATGCGGTGCCCGTGATGATGAATCCCCCCACGAGCGAATGGGTCGCATCGACCGACCCGCGTCCCGACAGGTTCGCCAGACGCTGCACGAGCGTCAGCGGATTCAGATCGGCGTCGTAGATCTCGGCCATCGCGTTGCCGCTTGTCCCGTTGCCGGAGGTCAACTTGAGCGTGTAGGAGCCGGGGATCAGGGTCGTCACCACGGCGCAGTCGGCGCTGCCGGTGGTCAGCGGGAAGGCCCCCGTCTGGGCGAAGATCTTGGACAGGCTGCTGCTGCCGTCCCATCCCTGGTTCGTGAGGATCAGCCGGCCCGAGCTGTCGTAGAGCTGAAGCACGGGGACCGCCAGAACTCCGCTGACACTGAAGTTGGACAGGGCGGGACCGACCGCGCGAAGCAGCAGCGTCTTCGGCGAGGACCCGACGACGATGAACCCGTCCACCAGGGGGCTGGTGGGGCTGACCGCTCCCCGGGTCGAAAGGTTGAATAGCCGAGAGGCAGGCAGGACCGAAGTTTGAGACAGGCTTGAGGCCACCGTGATCAGCAGGGGCACCGTCACACTGCCCCCCGCATTGCTGATCGTGAGGGTCACGCTGTATGTACCCGCCTGGGTGGGTGTTCCCGAAATGACTCCCGTGGTCGCGTTGATCGTCAGGCCGGGAGGCAGCCCGGTTGCGGAGTAGCTCGTCGCCGAGTTGGTCGCGGCCGCCGCATAATAGAACGGCGAGCCGGCCGTGCCGGACGAGGTCGACGAACTGACGAGGGCCGAGGTCGGGACCATGTAGAACTGCTGGACGGTGCGGACCAGCCCCCCGGAGCCGTACTGTGAGGTCGGCACGACGGCGAGGGTTCTCAGGTAGAAGCCCGTCTGGGCCGGCAGGCTCAAGCCGGTGATCTGCCAGGATCCGCTCGATCCAACCCGGGTCCCCTGCCCGAGGTTGGCCCACGTGTACCCGTCGGAGGAGTACTGAAACGAGGCCTGCGAGACCTCCGGGCTGCTGCCGCTGCGGTTCCAGGTGACTGTTGACAGGTCGCCGCTCGCCGAGATTGACTGCACGGCCTCGGTCGCCGGCGCTAGGCGTCCGAAACCGAATCGACTCAGGCCGCCCAGCTGGGAGAATGATCCGGCAAGGAAGAGCTTCCCGTCGGCCTCGAGGGCAAGGGCTACAACAGGCCCGTTTGCGGAGGCCGTGAAGCTGGTGTCAACCGATCCGTCGGAATTGATCCGGGCCGCATAGCCTTCAGCCGTGCCTCCGACGCTCGTGAACGCCCCGCCCAGGTCGATAAGCCCGTCAGCCTGGAGGGCGAGAGCGTACACCGCGCCGTTAGCGTTTGGATTGAAGCCGGTGTCGAGCGAACCGTCGGAGTTGAGCCGGGCCACGTTGTTGCGGCCCACGCCGCCGACCGAGCTGAATCCACCGGCGAGAAGGATCTGCCCGTTGGGCTGAATCACCGCGCTGTAGACCGCGCCGTTCACGGCCGGGTTGAAGCTCGAGTCAAGCGTCCCGTCCGCGTTCAGCCGCGCCACGTTGGACCGCGCTGCACCGCCGGCGGCGGTGAAGGATCCTCCGATCACGATCCGGCCGTCCGGCTGGATCGCCGCAGCATAGACGGTCCCGCTAACCCCGGGGTTGAAGGCAGCGTCCACGGTGTTGTCCGTGTTGAGCCGCGCCAGCCCGCTCCGTGCGGTCCCGCCGACGCTCGTGAAGGCTCCGGCAACCAGGGTCTTCCCGTCGGTCTGGATGGCCATGCCGTACACCGCGGCGTTTGGCCTGTCCATCGCCGCGCCATTGAAGCTTCCGTCGGCGTTCAGGAGCGCCAGGTTCGCCGCGGCCGACCCTCCGGCGGTCGAGAAGGAGCCGCCGACCAAGATGGCCCCCGAGGGTTGCACCGAGGTAAACGAGCCGCCGATCAGGATTGTGCCGTCAGCCCGCGCGATGGCGACGCTCACCGGCAGGTCGGGGCTCGGGTCGAAGGTCGCATCGATCGTGCCGTCCGTGTTCAGCCGGGCGAGGTAGTTGCGGCTTGTGGCGGCGCTCGCGCCGTTGGGCTGGAGGTTCGTGAAGGTCCCTCCCACCACAACCTTGCCGTCGGACTGCATCGAAAGGGTGAGAACCGAGTTGCTCGGCTCGGGATCGTAAGTTGTGTCGAGGGTTCCGTCCGCGTTCAGGCGGGCGAGGTAAGCTCGGGTCGTCGCCGAACTTGCGCTGTTCGGCTGCAGGGTCGTGAACGTGCCGCCGATCAGCACCTTCCCGTCGGACTGCACCGCCACCGCCAGGACATAGCTGTTGGACTCCGGGTCGAAGGTAGTGTCGAGCGTTCCGTCGGCGTTCAGGCGGGCGACATAGTCGCGGGTCACGTTGCTTCCGGTGCCGTTCGGCTGGAAGCTGGTGAACTGGCCGCCGACCAGGACCTTGCCGTCGGACTGCAGGGCGATCGCATCGACCTGGCCGTTGCCGTTCGGGTTGAAGGTGGAGTCAACCGTTCCGTCCGTGTTCAGCCGGGCCATGTAGTAGCGGGTGGAGTTCCCCGACTGCCCGTTGGGGGTGAGGTAGGTAAAGGACCCGCCGATGATGATCTTGCCGTCGGGCTGGAGGACCATCGCGTTGATGGAGCCGCCCGCATTGGGGTTGTACGCCGTGTCGACCGACCCGTTTGGATTGAAGCGCGCAATGTAGTTGTAGGCCTCCCCGACGATCTGCGTGAACTGGCCGGCGACCACGATCTTGCCGTCGGACTGGACGACAACCGCGTTGATGCGTCCGTTGGGGTTGAGGTGGAAGCTTGTGTCCAGGGCGCCGCTCGGGCTAAAGCGCACGATATCCCCGCCGCTCGGGCTCGTCCCGTTCGTGAAGTTGCCGCAGACCAGGAGGCTGCCGTTGGCCTGCACGGCCAGTGCGCCAACCTGCCCGCTGAGTGTCGCAGCCGGGTCATGGGTGAATGCCGAGTTGATCTGTCCGGTCGATGTCAGCCATCCGACCCCGACCTGCTGGGTCGACACCGGGGTTCCCGAGGGCCTCATGAGCACGGCGTTCACCGGGCCGTCGGTGGCGATGCTGAAGCTCGAGTCCGGGGTGCCATCCGTGTTGAACCGGGCGAGGTTGACCCCCGTCGTTCCGGCCAGATTGGAGAAGGAGCCTGCGAACACCGCCTTGCCGTCGACCTGCGTCGCGATGGCCCGGACCTGGCTGGTCACCGAGGCGTGGGGGGTGAACGAGGAGTTGAAGCTGCCGTCCGCATTAAAGAGCGCCAGGTGGTCGATTGCGACCGCCGGGGAGCTGGCGGGCGTGATCGTCGTAAACAGGCCGCCCGCGTAGAAGGACCCGGTGCTCAACAAGAGCACCGTGTTCACCTGGCCGTTGGGGCTGGCCGTGACGGCCGAGTCGGCCGAGCCGTCGGTGTTCAGCCGGGCGATGTAACTGCGGCTGGCGCCGGAGATCGTCGTGAACAGGCCGCCGGCCACGACCTTCCCCGTGACGGGATCCAGGCCAAGGCTAAGGACCGGGCCGTTCGCCTCGGGGTCGTAGGTCGTGTCCACCGTGCCATCGGCGTTGACGCGCGCGATGAAGTCGCGCGTATACACCGTTGAGTTGCTCGCGGTCGTCGTCGTGCCGCCATAGATGCTGTTGACCGTTGTCGTTGGGTTCGGCTGGACCGTCTTGAAGTTGCCTCCGAGGATGAACTTGCCGTCGGCCTGCAGGACGATCGCGGCGATCGGGCCGCCCGGGCTCGGGTCAAAGGTGGTGTCGAGGGTGCCGTCCTTGACGTTGAGTCGGGCCACGTAGTTGACCGCGCTGTAGAAGTTGTTCGCCGCAGGGGTCACGCTCGTGAAGGCGCCGCCGATGATGACGCCGTTCTTCGCGGGCTGCAGGACGATCGTCTTGACCTGCCCCGAGGGGTTAGGCTCGAAGGTGGTGTCGAGGGTGCCGTCGGTGTTCAACCGGGCCACGTAGGAGACCGCCAGGGCGGTGGTCGCCCCGTTCGGGGTCATCGTTGTGAAGAGCCCTCCCACGAGGATCTTGCCGTCGGTCTGGACCACAATCGCGTCAATCTGGCCGTTGGGGTTGGGGTTGAAGGCCGTGTCGAGGGTGCCGTCGGCATTGAGTCGGGCCAGATAGTTCCGGGCAGTGGCAGCCCCAGCCCCGTTCGGCCGCAGCGTCGTGAACGAGCCCCCGACCAGAACCTTTCCGTCAGACTGGACGGCGATTGCCATCACCGGGCCGTTGGGCTCCGGATCGAAGGCGGTGTCGACGGAGCCGTCCGAGGCGAGCCGCGCAATGTTCGAGCGGGTGACGCCCCCCACGCTTGCAAAGGTACCGCCAAAGATCAGTTTCCCATCCGACTGCAGGGACAGAACCCCTACTCCGCCGTTTGCGTTGGGGTTGAAGTCCGCGTCGAGGGTCCCGTCGGGGTTGACCCGGGCCAGGCCGTCGCGGACGGTGGCCGTCGCCGCGTTCTTGGGCTTGAGCTGGGTGAAGCCGCCGCCGATCACGATCTTGCCGTCGGCCTGCACGGCCAGCGCGTTCACGACATAGTTCGGGCTGGGCATGAACGAGGAATCGCCGCTCCCGTCAGCGTTGAGCCGGGCAAGGTAGCTCACAGAGAAGCTTGTGCCGTTCGCGTAGCCGATTCCGGTCAGCTCGCCGCCGACCAGGATCTGGCCGTTGGACTGGACAATCAGCGCCTCGACGCCGGCCGTGAGCTGGGGCGTGAACGAGGTGTCGATCGATCCGTCCGGATTAAGTCGCGCGAGGAAGTCCGACGTCACCGAGGTGCTGGACCCATTCGGCTGTAGGGAGGTAAAGGCCCCCCCGATCAGGATCTGGCCATTCGACTGGATGGCGATCGCCCGGACTTGGTTATTGGCCGTCGGGTTGAAGGTCTTGTCCAGGGAGCCGTCGGCATTCAGCCGGGCTATGTTGCCCACCGTGACCGCTGCAGCGCCATTGGCCTGGATGCTTGTGAAGGTGCCGCCGATCAGGATCTGGCCGCTTGACTGGAGCACGATTGCAGCGACCGGCGCGTTCGGCGTGGGCTTGAAAGTGGTGTCTACCGATCCGTCGGAGTTGAGGCGCGCCAGATAGGGAACCGAGTTCGCCGAAGCGGCCCCGTTGGGCTGCATCGTCGTGAAATATCCGCCGACCAGGATCTGGCCGTTGGACTGCAACGTGATGGCGGTAACCTTTCCGCCATAAGCTCCGCCAGGGGTCGGGTTGAAGGTCCGGTCCAGCGATCCGTCGGAGTTAATCCGGGTCAGATAGGGAACCGCCACAGGGTTGCCGGCTCCGTTGGGCTGAAGGGTGGTAAAGCTTCCGCCGATCAAGATCTTGCCATTGGACTGGACCGCCACAGCCAGCACGGGGCCGTTTGCCTCGGGGTCAAATGACGTGTCAACGGATCCGTCGGTGTTGACCCGGGCGATGTTGAAACGGGTGACCGGGTTTGCTAAACTGTTGGGCTGCAGTGCTGTGAAGCCTCCGCCAATAACGATCTTGCCGTCCGCCTGAACCGCGAGGGAATCGACAACCCCCGCCACATTGGGGTTGAATCCATCGTTGGCTGACTGCGTTCCAGCCAGGGCCCAAGGGGCCGATCCGGACGCAATCAGCAAAAGGCAAAGTCCCGACAGGCCGCGCCGGACGGTTCTAGGTAGCGGAAGAAGTGGCATGAAGGTGGAAATTGGTGACAAAGAAAGGGAACAAATGCAATGCCTCTAAACGCCTCCGGGAAGGGGGCGGAGCCGGGGGCCCAAAAGGGATCCGGCAACACAGGGCCGGAGACCCCAAAAAGAGGGGACGCCCCGCGGGGGAAATTGTTCCGCCTCCTTGCTATTCCGCAGCGCCGAAATACCTGTAAATTATCATGAATCTCACCTCGCTTGTCCTCCCCCTGCTGTGCGGCGCGGCTTTAGGCCTGGCGGCTATCTCGCCCCGCGCCAAGGCCTCCCCGCTTGCGGTCGGGGACCCGGCTCCGGCGGTGTCCGGCCTTACCGACTCGGGCTCCACCCTGAACCTGGCCGACGTCTACCGTAAGCAGGCCTACACCCTCGTTTATTTCTTTCCCAAGGCCGACACCCCGGGGTGCACGGCCCAGGGGTGCTCGCTCCGGGACGCCTACCAGGACCTGGCTGCAAAGGGAGTCGTGGTGATCGGGGTCAGTCACGACGACGTAGCCGCCCAGAAGGCCTTCAAGGAGAAGTTTCACTTTCCCTTCACCCTGATCGCCGACGCCGACCAGGCGGTGAGCAAGGCCTTCGGAGTGCCGAACTACCCGATGATGAACCTCGCGCGGCGGCAGGCCTTCCTGATCAAGGGGGGAAAGGTGGTCTGGGCCGACTACAAGGCCTCGACCGACAAGCAGGCCTCCGACGTCCTCAGGGTGCTGGCGGGCCTGAAGGGCTAGCGTCCCTCGCCGAGGCCGGGCGCACTGCGACCTTGTCCACCCTGCGGCGGTCCATCTCCGTCACCTCGAAGATCCAGCCCAGCCACTCTAGGCGGTCTCCCACAGCCGGGATCCGGCCGAACTGGGTTGCCAGGAAGCCCCCCACGGTCCGGTAGGCCGCGTCGCCCTCGCCGGGAATAGACGTGTCGATCCCGATCAGAGCCTTGAGTTCCCCGGTGGTCAGCGCCGCGTCAACAAGCCACGAGCCATCCTCCCCCTTCCGCGCCTCCGGCTGGCCCCGCCGACCGCGCTCGGGCAGGTCGCCGACAATCGCCTCGAAGACGTCGATCAGGGTCACCATGCCCTGGACGGCCCCGAACTCGTCCACCACGACCGCAATATGCCGGCCGGTCTTCTTGAACTGTTCGAGCATCTGCATCGCCGTCATCGTCTCCGGCACAAAGAGAGCCGGGACGAGCAGGTTCTTCAGATTGGTCGGCAGCCCGATCGCCGAATGGGCCCACAGCGCTTTCACCGCGACAAGACCCAGGATCTGGTCGCGGTTGCCCTGGTAGACGGGAAAGTACGAGTGCCCGCTGGTGACAATCTTGCGCCAGTTGACCTCCTCGGGATCGTCGAGATTGAGAAAGACGATCCTCGGGCGGGGCGTCATCAGCGAGGTGACCCGCAGTTCATCCAGGGTCAGGACCCCCTCGACCATCTTCACCTCGACCGGCTGGAAGACACCCGCCTGCATCCCGCTCTCCACGAGCTCTCGCACCTCGTCCTGGCCCACGGAGTCGGCGGCGGGCCGAGCGCGCACCCGGGCAAGGCTGGCGAGGGTCGCGGCGGCCACCTCGGCCACCCGCAGAAAGGGCCCTGCAAACCAGGACAGCAGGCGAACCCACCCGGCAAGCAGGGACGCGACCTTCTCCGGATAGGCCAGCCCGGCGCGGCGAGGGAGGAGCTCGCCGAAGAGCATGAAGATTGCGGACAGTCCCGCGACGACCACGCCAAAGGCGACCGGCCCGGAGGCCGGCGCGACCGCGCCAAGGTCCTTAATCCACGCGGCGAGCCGGCCGGTCAGGGCGAAGGCCCCGAGAATGCCGGCCGCCATGCCCAGGACCAACCGCCACGAGAGGACCACGGAGAGGAACCTCGAGGGCTCTTCGGAGATCTGAAGGGCCCGGGCCGCCCCTGCCCCGCCCTCTTTGGCAAGCCGCCGCAGCCGCCCCTGGCGGGCGGCCCCGAACGCGGCGTCAGCCATGGCCAGAAGCCCGTATGCGACGAGCAGGAGAGCCAGGATCAGCAGGGCTGAGGTGAGGCTCGGCATGATGTGGAAAAGACTAGCGGGGAGGGGCGGAGAGAGCAACCTGGCAGATTGGCCCGCTGTTGCCATGCGCTACCGGGTCCGCCAGCGTGGGCCCCGATGGAAGAGCTCGCGCCGCCCCCCCAATTACCCCCGACCCAGCGCAAACCCTGCGTCGCGGTGGGCGACGGGCTGAGAAGCTACCTGAGGCGCTACAAGCGCGAGCTCTCCCTTCCCTTGACCTACGAGCGCCTTAGGTCCTTCCACGAGGTGATCCCGCTGGTCGACACGGAGGGCAGGCCCACTCTGTGGGACACCGTGATCTACCGGCCGGAGGAGATGCCGGCCCTGAACGAGGCTCTGAAGCAGGTGTATGCGCTTCTCAAGGTGGACGGCGACTTCTCGGTCATGGGCCACCTGTTCGTCGACCGGATAGACTTCTGCACGTTCGGAAACTCGATGCCCTTCCGGATCCGGATCGTAAACGCCTACAACGACAACCAGGACTATTTCTACGTGAAGCAGGCCGACTCCTCGCGGGTGTACGGCCTGGAACTCGAGCACCTGCTCTCCCCAAACCGACTTAACTTCCTGTCCTGGGGCTCGACCCTGATCGAGGAGCACATCCCCGGGATACCCGGCGACATCTTCATCCACCGCTGGCTCAGGCGGCCGGACCTAAGCCCGGTCCGCGTCGCCAAGGAGCTCGTCAAGTTCAACGAACGCTGCTTCGTGCGGCTTCTCGGGGACATGCGCTCCTACAACTTCGTCTTTGTCGTGACCCCGGACTTCGAGGACTCGCAGCTGAGGATCCGGGCGATGGACTTCGACCAGCAGTCCTACGATGGGCTCAAGAACTTCTACCTGCCCCAGTTCTTCAAGGAGAACGCCGCCCTGGCCATGTTCTGCGTGAAGCAGCTGCGGGTCGAGACCGCCCACCAGTACCAGCGCGAGGAGCAGACCCTGATGATCCGGCGTGCGGAGCTCGCCTCAGAACGGCTCGGCATTCTCCTGTACACGATGGCTCGAGACCCGATAGCCCCGGCCGAGAAGGTGCGCGAGTTGCGCGAGGCGCTCGCCGAGCACTACGGCAGGTCCGAGTACCTCAAGTGCGAGTCCATGGGGGCGATGATCCAGGAAAATCTCGAATCGGTGCGCCTGAGCCTGGGCCGTTCGGCGATTCCCCTGATGATGCCCGAGTGAGCCGCGCCCGGGCGCGAGGGGCATTGCTATTTTCTGACCCGGATTACAAGCTGGGAATCCCAACGTCCATGAAAGCCAAGCTTTTTGCTCCGATCCTAGGGGCGGTAGTCTGCCTGGCTGTCTTAGCCGGCTGCCAGACCGGTCCAAAAACCCCGCCTCCTCCCAAGTCCACGACCTCAATTGAGATCAAGCCCGACAATCGGGCGCCCTCAATCTCGATTTCCGTCAACAC
Source organism: uncultured Opitutaceae bacterium (assembly GCA_903862935.1). GTDB lineage: Bacteria > Verrucomicrobiota > Verrucomicrobiia > Opitutales > Opitutaceae > Palsa-1447. The sequence goes on along the minus strand of CAIOZY010000047.1, from coordinate 158,063 downwards.
CGCGATCCGAATTGTTCTGCCTGGGCCGATTGGGGGGCCGGACTACCGCTGGGTAATTGTGTCCAACAACAGCCGCGTGCTCCACCAGACAACTGACGTGGAGCCCGCCCTAGGTTCGGCGGGAAGCTTCTCGGTCACCTTCCATGCCCTCTACGCCGGCCGTAGCATCGTGCGTTTTGCCGCAATCAAGTCCGGCGCGTTGGAGTCTTCGCCCGACGACCTTTATCAGGTAACCGTAACCGCACGGGGCGACTAGCCTTACTCGATCCGGCCTTCGTCGAAGTCGATCAGATCGGGCACGCTCCGGATCTGGCCTAGGCGGTCCGAGCAGCCCATGGCCGCCAGGGCCTTGCCCAGGAACTCCTGGCCGGCGGGGGTCATGCCGCGCTGGACGAGTTCCCGGTTCCACTTCGCCGCGCGCACGTCGGCCGGGAAGAGCGACGCCAGACGCCGGTCGAGCTCCGAATCATCCGCCGACTCGTGAACAGCCCTCTCGACCGCTGCGGGATCGACGCCCAGGTGCAGGCACAGGAACCGGTCCAGGCCCCGCTTGTAGTTTCCAGCGTAGCTCGCCGGCAGCGCCCCGTGCGCCTTAACGTAGCGGCACTTTGCGATAAACCGCGGCAGGTACAAAAGCCCCGTCGCCGGGTGCGGCGTGTACGGCGACGGCAGGCAGGTAAGAACCTCGCCTGTGGAGCCGGGAATAGGTTTGGACGCCATCGGTCTGAATCTATCAGCCGCCCCGGTTCGGACCACAACTCCTAATCATAGGCTGCGGAGGCGTTCTTATGCCGGGTTGAAAAAACACACTACTTGCCCGGGAACAGACTCCGAGTCTTGAGGCTCCTGGGCGCCGCCGTTAGGATCGAGTCGAATCCACACTTCCATGAAGACCCCAATCGACCGCTCTGACACAGGCCTTAACCCCCACGGGGGGACGATGCTCCCGATGGGCCCAGGCCTGCTGGCGAACTCGCTCCTCAACAAGGGAACGGCTTTCACCGAGAGGGAGCGCGACGCCCTCGGGCTGCGCGGGCTGCTGCCGCCGCGGGTCTTCACGATCGAGGAGCAGCTGGAGAGGACCCTGAGCAATTACCGGCGCAAGGAAAACCCGCTGGAGAAATACATCTACCTGACCTCCTTGCAGAACCGCAACGAGACGCTGTTCTACCGGCTGGTCCAGGCGAACATCGAGGAGATGATCCCCATCATCTACACCCCCACGGTGGGGCAGGCCTGCATGGAGTACGGCCTGATCTACCGCCGGGCCCGCGGGATGTTCATCTCGATGAGGGAGCGGGGCCGCATCGCCGAGATTCTGCGCCACTGGCCCTATCCCGATGTCCGCATGATCGTCGTCACCGACGGCGAGCGCATCCTCGGCCTTGGAGACCTGGGTGCCCTGGGAATGGGAATTCCCGTCGGCAAGCTCTCCCTGTACACGGCCTGCGCGGGCCTTCACCCGTACTACTGCCTGCCGATCACCCTCGACGTGGGGACCAACAACGCCGCGCTGCGCTCCAACCCCTTCTATATCGGGCTCAACCATGAGCGTATCCACGGGGCGCCCTACGACGCATTCATCGCCGAGTTTGTCGATGCGGTCGGCCGGATCTTCCCGAAGGCCCTGATCCAGTGGGAGGACTTCGGAAACCACAACGCCTTCCGGATCCTGCAGGCCTACCGCCAGAAGGTGAGCAGCTTCAACGACGACATCCAGGGAACCGCCGCCGTGGCCCTCGCGGGTATCATCGCGGGACTGCGTCTGAGCGGGGGCCGCCTGCGGGACCAGAAGCTCCTGTTCCTTGGGGCCGGCGAGGCCGGCACCGGAATCGCCGAACTGTACACTGCGGCGGCCCGGCTTGAGGGCCTCCCGGAGGCCGAGGCCCGCAAACTCTGCTGGTTTGTGGACTCGAAGGGACTCGTCGTCCGCGGCAGGCCCGACCCGCTGGCCGACCACAAGAAGCCCTTTGCGCATGATTATCCGTTCATTCCGACCCTCGCCGAGGCCGTGGAGAAGCTGAAGCCCACGATCCTTGTCGGTGTCTCGGCGAGCCCGAAGGCATTCACCCCGGAAATCCTCGCCCGGATGGCCGCGCTCAACAAGCGGCCTGTCATCATGTCCCTGTCCAACCCGACCTCGAAGTCGGAGTGCACGGCCGAGGAGGCCTACAAAGCCACCGACGGGCGGGCCGTCTTTGCCAGCGGCAGCCCCTTCCCCCCGGTGACCCTCAACGGCCGCACCCATGTGCCCGGCCAGGGCAACAACGTGTACATCTTCCCCGGGGTCGGCCTGGGCGCCCTCGTCAGCGAGGCATCTCAGGTCTCCGACGCGATGTTCTTGAAGGCCGCCCAGACGCTCGCCTCCCTCGTCTCCGAGGAGGATCTGGCCATGGGCCGGGTCTACCCCGCCCTGAGCAAGGTTCGCGAGGTGTCGATCCACATCGCCAAAGCGGTCGCGGAGGAGGCTTACCGCTCGGGACTGGCCCGACGCGCGCAGCCCGCGGACATCGAGAGCGACATCCGGGCACGGGTGTTCAATCCGAACTACTACGACTACGTCTAGAAGGGGCCCTCAGGGCAGATCGGTCTGTCCCATCAGGTAGCGGTCGCACTCGCGGGCCGCACCGCGGCCCTCGTTGATCGCCCAGACAACCAGGCTCTGGCCGCGGCGGCAGTCGCCTGCGGCGAAGACTCCCTTGACGTTGGTCGAGAACTTCTCGTGCTCGGCCTTGACGTTGCTGCGGGCGTCGCTCTCGACGCCCATGTCCCGCAGGATCGCCTGCTCCGGACCGAGGAAACCCATGGCGAGAAGGACGAGCTGCGCCGGCCTCACCTTTTCGGTTCCCGGCTGTTCCACGGGCACAAACTGCCCCTTGTCGTTTTTCTCCCACTTGACCTCGACCGTGACGATCTCCTTGACCTGCCCGGCCGCGTCGCCGAGGAAGCGCTTCACGGTTGTCAGGTAGATCCGGGGGTCTGGGCCGAACCGGGCCGCGGCCTCCTCTTGGCCGTAGTCCATCCGGTACACCTTGGGCCACTCGGGCCAAGGGTTGTCCGGGGTCCTCTTGGCCGGGGGCTTTGGCAAGATTTCGACCTGCAGGAGGCTCTTACACCCGTGGCGCAGGGACGTGCCGACGCAGTCCGTGCCCGTGTCCCCGCCGCCAATCACGACGACGTCCTTTCCCCGGGCGTTGATCGGGCTCTCGCCGCCGGCGAGGACCGCCTGCGTGTTTGAGGTCAGGAACTCCATCGCGAGGTGAATTCCCTTCAGTCCCCTGCCCTCGACTTTGAGGTCCCTGGGCTCGGTCGCCCCGGTGCAGATGACCGTTGCTGCAAACTCCTTCAGGAAGATCTGGGGCTCGACGTTCTCTCCGACGTTCGCGTTGCAGATGAACTTGATTCCCTCCTGCTCCATGAGCTCGATCCGCCGCAGGACGACCTCTCGCTTGTCGAGCTTCATGTTGGGGATCCCGTACATGAGGAGGCCTCCGGGCCGGTCGGCTCTCTCGAAGACGGTCACCGTGTGCCCCGCCCGGTTGAGCTGTGAGGCGGCCGCGAGCCCCGCGGGCCCCGAGCCGATGACCGCCACTTTCTTTCCGGTGCGCACCGCGGGCGCCTGCGGGTTTACCCAACCCTCCTCCCAACCCCGGTCGGTGATTGCGCACTCGATCGACTTGATCGCAACAGGAGGGTCGTTGATTCCCAGCACGCACGAGCCCTCGCAGGGCGCCGGGCAAACGCGGCCCGTGAACTCCGGGAAGTTGTTTGTCCGGTGGAGCCTATCCAGGGCCTCACGCCACAGGCCGCGGTAGACTAGGTCGTTCCACTCAGGGATCAGGTTGTTGACCGGGCAGCCCGAGGCCATTCCGCTGAGCAGCCGGCCCGTGTGGCAGAAGGGGACTCCGCAGTCCATGCAGCGCGCCCCCTGGCGGCGGAGCTTATCCTCCTCCAAGTGGTGGTGAAACTCCCTCCAGTCGGTGACGCGCTCGAGCGGCGGCCGGTCTGCTGGCAGTTCGCGCAGGTAATCGAGGAATCCGGTTGGCTTTCCCATGGTGATTAGTTTCCGCCGACCCGGGCGAGGTCGCGCGCGTTTTCCTCGAAGGCGGCCATGATGGCCTCGTCGCCCGCAAGGCCCTGCTCGTGGACCCTCTTGATGCACTCGAGCATCCGCTTGTAGTCCTTGGGCAGGACCTTGGTGAAACGCAGGGCCATCCGGTCCCATTGGTCGAGCACGTGGCGGGCCCGGGCGCTCTGGGTGAACGCGAAGTGCCGCTCGATCAGCGCGCGGACCTCGGCCACCTCGTCGGGCGACTCCAGTTTCTCGAGGCCCACCATCTGCCGGTTGACGCGGCCCGCGAACTCGCCGGCCTCGTCCAGGACGTAGGCGACCCCCCCGGACATGCCGGCCGCGAAGTTGCGCCCCGTGGGCCCCAGAACGACCACGCGGCCCCCGGTCATGTACTCGCAGCCGTGGTCGCCCACGGACTCGACGACCGCGTTGATGCCGCTGTTGCGGACGCAGAAGCGCTCACCAGCCATGCCGCGGATGTAGGCCTCGCCGCTTGTGGCCCCGTAGAAGGCCACGTTTCCGATGATGATGTTGTTCTCGGCGAGGAAGGTCGACCCGGCGGGCGGGTGGATGACGATCCTTCCGCCGGAAAGGCCTTTCCCGACGTAGTCGTTGGCGTCGCCCTCCAGGGTGAAAGCCATGCCCCTGGGCAGGAACGCGCCGAAGCTCTGTCCGGCCGATCCTTGGAAGTGGATGTCGATCGTGCCGTCGGGCAGCCCGGCCGCCCCGTGCTTGCGGGTCAGCTCGCTCCCGGTGATCGTGCCGACGACGCGGTGGGTGTTCCGAATCGGCAGCTGTGCCGACACCTTCTCGCCGCGCTCGATCGCCGGTTGGCACAGCTCCAGGAGCGTGGTCAGGTCGAGCGACTCCTCCAGGCCGTGCTCTTGCTTCACTTTGCAGGAGCGGCCCACCTCGGGCCCGACGTCGGGTTGGTAGAGGATCTGGCTGAAGTCGAGCCCCTTGGCCTTCCAGTGGTCGACGGCCTTCTTCGCCTCGAGCCGTTCCACGTGCCCGACCATCTCATCGATGGAGCGGAAACCGAGCTCGGCCATGCGCTCGCGCACGTCTTCGGCGATGAAGCGCATGAAGTTGATGACGTGCTCGGGCTTGCCCGCGAACCGGGCGCGCAGCTTGGGATCCTGGGTCGCGACCCCGGCCGGGCAGGTGTTCAGGTGGCAGACTCGCATCATGATGCAGCCGCTGGACACCAGCGGGCCCGTGGCAAACCCGAACTCCTCGGCCCCGAGGAGCGCCGCGATCACGACATCCCGGCCGGTCTTGAGTTGGCCGTCGGTCTCGACCGCGATCCGGTCGCGCAGGTTGTTGAGGACCAGGGTCTGGTGCGTCTCCGCCAGACCCAGCTCCCAGGGGAGACCCGCGTGGAAGATCGAAGTCTGGGGCGCCGCTCCGGTCCCGCCGTCGTGGCCGCTGATCAGGACAACGTCGGCGTGGGCCTTGGCGACACCGGCTGCGATCGTCCCAACCCCGACCTCGGCCACCAGCTTCACGCTGATCCGGGCCTCCCGGTTGGCGTTCTTCAGGTCGTGGATCAACTCCGCTAGATCCTCGATCGAATAGATGTCGTGGTGCGGCGGCGGGGAGATGAGCCCCACCCCCGCAGTCGTCAGGCGCGTCTTCGCGACCCAGGGATAGACCTTCGTGCCGGGCAGCTGGCCTCCTTCGCCGGGCTTGGCGCCCTGGGCCATCTTGATTTGGATCTCTCGCGCGCTGACCAGGTACTCGCTGGTCACCCCGAACCTTCCTGAGGCGACCTGCTTGATCGCGGAGTTTTTGGAGTCGCCGTTGGGCAGGGGCTTGAAGCGGGCGGGGTCCTCGCCCCCCTCCCCTGTGTTACTCTTGCCCCCGATCCGGTTCATCGCGATCGCGAGCGTCTCGTGGGCCTCCTGGCTGATCGAGCCGTAGGACATGGCCCCGGTCTTGAAGCGCCTCACGATCGAGTCCACGGGCTCGACCTCGGAGAGCGGCACCGGGGTGCCGGCCTTGAAGTCGAGGAGTCCCCGCAGGGTGCACAGGTTGCGGCTCTGCACGTCGATCAGTTTCGCGTACTCCTTGAATGCAGCGTAGCTGCCCGTCCGGACCGCCTTCTGGAGGCGGTGGATCGACTCGGGGTTGAACAGGTGGGCCTCCCCATCGTTGCGCCACTGGTAGACTCCCCCGGATGCAAGGACCCGGCCGTCGACCTGGCGCTCGGGGAAGGCCGCGTGGTGGCGGGCCAGGACCTCCTGGGCGATGACGTCCAGGCCAATCCCGCCGATGCGGGAGGGGGTGCCCGTGAAGTAGTGGTCGACCACGTCCTGGCGCAGCCCGAGGGCCTCGAATGTCTGGGCTCCGCGGTAGCTCTGGATCGCGGAGATCCCCATCTTGGACATGACCTTGATGACGCCCTTGGCGCCCGCCTTGACGAAGTTCTTGCAGGCGGCCTTGTGATCGATCCCCGTCAGCGACCCGTCCCTGATCATGCCGTCAATCGACTCGAAGGCGACATAGGGGTTGACGGCGCTGCACCCGTAGCCGATGAGCAGCGCGAAGTGGTGCACCTCGCGCGCCTCACCGGTCTCGAGGACCAGGCTCACGCGGGTTCTCAGCCCCTCGCGGATCAGGTAGTGGTGCAGACCCGCCACGGCGAGCAGCGACGGAACCGGGGCAAAGTCCCGGTTAACTCCGCGGTCGCTCAAAATGATCACGTTTACCTCATCCTCCTCGATCATGCGCCGCGCCATGGCCGAGAGTTCCTCCACGGACTTGGCCAGGCCACGCTCGCCGCGGCTCACGCGGAACAGAAGCGGCAGGACACCGACCTTGAGGCCCGGAAGGTTCTGCCTGCGCAGCTTCGCAAACTCCTCGTTGGTGAGGATCGGCCACTTGAGTTCCACGCGCCGGCAGGCCGAGGGCTGCGGGTTCAGGAGGTTCCCCTCGGAGCCCAGCCTCACCTCGGCTCCGATGATGATCTCCTCGCGGATGCAATCGATCGGGGGGTTGGTAACCTGGGCGAAGAGCTGCTTGAAGTAGTCGTAGAGAAGCCGCGGGCGGTTGGACAGGACGGCCAGCGCTGAATCGTTGCCCATCGAGCCCACGGCCTCCACGCCGTCGCGGGCCATGGGTGTGAGGACAATGCGCTCGTCCTCGTGGGTGTAGCCGAAGGCGATCTGGCGCTGGAGCAGCGTCTGGTGGTCGGGCGGGGGCGGCTCGGGCGCCTCCGGGATCTGGTCTAGGTGCACCATGTGCTCGTTGAGCCACTGGCGGTACGGCCGCTCGGTCGCGAACTTCCGCTTGATCTCCTTATCATCGACAATACGCCCCTCCTCGGTGTCGACGAGGAACATGCGTCCCGGCTGGAGCCGTCCTTTGCTCAGGATCTCGCTGGCGGGAATGTCAAGGACCCCCACCTCGGAGGCCATGATCACCCGGCCGTCCTTTGTCACATAGTAGCGGGAAGGGCGCAGGCCGTTGCGGTCAAGAACCGCGCCGATCTGGCGTCCGTCGGTGAAGGCGATCGAGGCGGGGCCGTCCCAAGGCTCAATCAGGCAGGAGTGGTACTGGTAGAAGGCCCGTCGCTCGTCGTCCATGTCCTCGTTGTTGGACCACGGCTCTGGGATCATCATCATCATCGCGTGCGCGAGCGGGCGGCCGGCCAGCACCAGCAGCTCAAGGGTGTTGTCGAACATCCCGGAGTCGGAACTGTTGGGATTGACGATCGGCAGAATCTTGTGGATGTCCTCGCCGAAGAGCTCGGACTCAAACAGCGCCTCGCGGGCGTGCATCCAGTTGATGTTGCCCCGCAGCGTGTTGATTTCGCCGTTGTGTGCGAGATAGCGGTAGGGATGGGCCCGCTCCCAGCTCGGGAATGTGTTTGTGCTGAAGCGCGAGTGGACGAGCGCAAGCGCGGTCTCCATCGCCGGGTTCTGCAGGTCCGTGAAATACTCGGCGAGCTGCTTGGTAAGCAGCATCCCCTTGTACACAAAGGTGCGGTGCGAGAGGCTCGCCACGTACCAGAATTCCGCCCCGTCGATCGTGGAGGTGCGCAGCTCCGCGTAGGCCCTCTTTCGGATGACGTAGAGTTTGCGCTCGAAGGCGGCCGGGTCGGAGACGGATGGGTTGCGCCCGATGAAGGCCTGGCGGATGAGGGGTTCGCAGGCCTTGGCTGTCTCGCCGAGAGAGGAGCTGTTTGTCGGGACCGAGCGCCACCCAAGGAACTGCTGGCCCTCGGACTGGACGATCTGTTCAAAGCGCTCCTCGAGGCGCCGGCGCTTGATGCGGTCGCGCGGCAGGAAGACCAGGCCGCTGCCGTAGGCCCCCGGCTCGGGAAGCGCGATCCGGGCTGCCTTGCAGGCCTCCGCAAAGAAGGCGTGAGGCATCTGGATCAAGACACCGGCGCCGTCGCCGGTGTTCGGCTCGGAGCCGGCCGCCCCTCGGTGGTCGAGATTGCGCAGCACCTGGATCGCATCCTTCAGGATCCGGTTGGACTTGCGCCCCTTGATGTCGACCACGAACCCGACGCCGCAGGCGTCGTGCTCAAACCACGGGTCGTACAGGCCCTGCTTGGCGGGAAGGCCGGGGCCGGTCCGCCGGCGGGCGCGGAGCGCGTCAGGTGTGGGTTGCATGCGTAGGAATTTGGGCAAAAAAAAGGCCGGTTACTCGTTTAAGAGCCGGCCTGCAGATTAGCGCTTCAAACCGGCTCCCTCATCAAAAAAAGCGGACCGTTTTGGTAGCCATCTTGGCGTGTTCGTCGTCAGAGCACCCGGCGTTGGTCGGGATGCCCGCCTGGCGATCGGTCGGCTTAACTAGATCGTTGCTGAGCAGGTAATTCTCAACCTCCTCGCCGGAGACATCCGCCAACATCACCCCGTCGATCTCGACGCACGGCGACAGGGGCTGCCCGGACTTGCGCACCATCTCCGCGTAGCTTTCGCGGTTGTTGATGATGTCGACGTCCTCGTAGGCAAGCCCGTGCTTGGCCAAGACGGCTCGGACGCCGTTGGACCAGCCGCAGGAGGGCTTCAGATAGGCTTTGATGTTCATGCCGGGACGTTACGCAGAGACAAAATCGGTGCAAGGTGAAGGGCCGGATTGCTGTCTTGCAAGCACAGTCTTTGCCAATGGAAAAATTTATTCCGGCTTGGGGGCCCCACCCTTTTTCCTAGCCGGGCCCCCGCGGCCCCGCTATCAACCGAACGATGAAAGTGCTCGTCACCGGAGCGGCCGGATTCATCGGCTACCACCTCGCCCGCCGGCTGGCGGAGGGGGCGCGCTGCGAAGTGCTCGGCGTCGACAACATGAGCCCCTACTACGACGTCGGGCTCAAGCAGGCCCGCCTGGATGAGATTGAGCGCCTCGAAACCTTCCGGTTTGTGAAGGCGGACTTCTGCGACGCGGAGGCGTTTGCCGGCATTGTGTCCCATTTTCACCCGGACTACATTGCCCACCTGGGTGCCCAGCCTGGAGTGCGCTACAGCCTTGCGAACCCGGCCGCCTGCGTCCGGGCCAACCTTCAGGGCTTCGCAAACGTCCTCGAGGCCTGCCGGAAGACGCCGCCGAAGCATCTGGTCTACGCCTCGAGCAGTTCCGTCTACGGTGCCGGGGCAAAGCCTCCGTTCCGAGAGGATGACGCCACCGGGCAGCCGACATCGGTTTACGGCGCAACAAAGAAGAGCAACGAGCTGATGGCCCATGCCTATGCTCGCGCCTACGGCCTCAAGGCGACCGGACTGCGCTTTTTCACCGTCTACGGACCGTGGGGACGGCCCGACATGGCCCCCACCCTGTTCGCCCAGGCAATCTGCGCGGAACAGCCTGTGCCTCTTTTCAACGAGGGACGAAACCAGCGCGATTTTACCTATGTTGACGATATCGTGGACGGAATCGTTCGCGCGCTGCTCTACCCCTTCCCTTCCGGATCCGCCTCACAGCCTGCCTCGCGAGTCCTCAACCTCGGTCACCACAGGCCTGTCGAAACCCTGGAGTTCGTGCGGGTGCTGGCGGGGCTGCTCGGGCGGAAGGCTCGGTTGGAGCTGCTTCCGCCCCAGCCCGGGGACATGACCGAGACCTGCGCAGACCTGACGCGGGTGAACGCCGCCCTGGGCTTCATTCCCAAGGTTCCACTGGAGGAAGGGCTCCGGCGGTTTGTGGATTGGTTTAAGTCCTATTATAAGTGCTGAGGCCCAGCGCCGGCCTCTCACTCCCCTATGCGAACGGTCCTTTTGCTCATCGGCTCCAACGTGTTCATGATCTGCGCCTGGTACGGTCACCTAAAGTTCCAGTGGCTGGAGGGTAAGTCCCTGGCGTTTGTCGTCCTCGCCAGCTGGCTGATCGCCTTCTTTGAGTACTGCCTCCAGATCCCCGCCAACCGGATCGGGTTCACCTCGGGCCAGTTCGACGGCTACCAGCTGAAGATTATCCAGGAGGTGATCACCCTGGCCGTCTTCATCGTGTTTGCGTGGTTCATTCTGAAGGAAAGGCTGACGTGGAACTATGCGGCGAGCTTTGTGTGCATGCTCCTAGCCGTCTACTTCGCGATGGCGTCCAAAGGCGGCGCACGCACGCCCTGAGTGGGCCGGGTCACGGCGAGCTTGCCTCGTCCTTGCTACTGTTGAAGCTGTCGGAAGATCCCTACCATGCCCAAAGCCGCTGCCACTCCCGCCCGCCCCGAAGCTCCTGACAAAGCCAGGTCACCCGCCCCCGGCGGCGATACGCCCGCCCGCAAGAACGTGGAACTCGCGATGAGCGCGATCACCAAGCAGTTCGGCGAGGGCTCGATCATGCGCCTGGGCGACGCCCACAAGATGAAGGTGGAGACCCTCTCCACGGGCTCCCTGGCAATCGACCTGGCCCTTGGCGTCGGCGGCCTGCCGCGCGGGCGCATCATGGAAATTTTCGGTCCCGAGTCCTCGGGAAAGACGACGTTCTGTCTCAGCGTGATCGCCGAGGCCCAGCGCCAGGGGGGGCTCGCAGCCTTTATCGACGTCGAGCATGCGCTCGATCCAAAGTACGCGCGGATCGTCGGCGTCAACCTGGATGACCTCCTGGTCTCCCAGCCGGACAGCGGCGAGGACGCTCTGAACATCACCGAGACCCTGATCCGCTCCGATGCGATCGACGTCATCGTTATCGATTCCGTGGCGGCCTTGATCTCCAAGCAGGAGCTGGACGGCCAGATGGGCGACGCCACGGTCGGATCGCAGGCGCGCCTCATGAGCCAAGCGATGCGCCGCCTGACCGCCGTGGTGAGCAAGACGAAATGCATCTGTCTATTCACCAATCAAATACGCGAAAAAATCGGCGTGATGTTCGGCAACCCCGAGACAACCAGTGGCGGCCGGGCCCTCAAGTTCTTCGCTAGCCTCCGGCTCGACATCCGCCGCAAGGACCAGATCAAGACCCCCGAGGGCAAGGTCATCGGGAACCGCACCAAGATCAAGGTCGTCAAGAACAAGGTCGCCCCTCCCTTTACGGAGTGCGAGTTCGACATCATGTACGACGAGGGGATCTCCCGGACAGCCTCGATCATTGATCTGGGCATTGAACACAAGATCTTGGAGAAAAAGGGCGCCTGGATCGCCTATCAGGGAGAGCTCGTCGGCCAGGGCCGCGACGCGGCGAAGCAGACCCTCAAGGAGAAGCCCGAGCTCGCCCAGAAGATCACCCAGGCGATCCTCGAAAAGGTGACCGTAACCGGCGGCGCCGTCATCGCCGCCGCAGCGGAATAGCCCCGCGGGCGGCGGGCGGATCCCATGGCGCGGCCCCTAGACACCATCGCCGCCCTTGCGACGCCGGCAGGCGTCTCCGCGATTGCGGTTGTCCGCGTCAGCGGCGTCGAAGCCCCCCGGATCGTCCGCGAACTGGTCGGGTCGGAGGCCCGCCCCCGCACGGCCCGGCGCACCGACTACAGGGACCGCGCTGGGGCCTTGGTGGACGATGTCCTCCTAACCTTCTTCCCTGAGCCGAGATCCTACACGGGCGAGCCCGTTCTCGAGGTCTCCTGCCACGGGAACCCCTTCATCGCCCAGCGCATTCTCGAGGACCTGTTCACCCGGGGTTGCCGGCCCGCCGAACCGGGAGAGTTCACGCGCCGGGCGTTCCTCAATGGGCGGATGGATCTATCTCAGGCCGAGGCCGTTATGGACGTAATTTCCGCCCGCAGCGAACGGGCGCTCGCTGCGGCCCATCGCCAGCTCCGGGGCGCGCTTGGCCGCCACATGAGGGAGCTTACCGACGGCCTGGTCGGGGCGGCGGCGGCGGTCGAAGCCTACATCGATTTTCCCGACGAGGACCTGCCTCCTGAGAACAAGGCGTCGGTCCGGCGAACCCTCGAGGGTATCCTTGAGGCGAGCTCCCGGCTCCTCGCAACCCGCCACTACGGCGACCTCCTGCGGGACGGGGTGAGAACCGTGATCGCCGGCGAGCCCAATGTGGGCAAGAGTTCCCTCTTGAACCGCCTGGTCGGCCGCGACCGCGCGATCGTCAGCCCCGAGCCTGGGACCACGCGCGACTTTATTGAGGAAAGAGTCGTTCTCGGCCCCCACTGCCTCCGGCTCGTCGACACGGCCGGCCTAAACCCAGCGCCGGGCCCTATCGAGCGGCTCGGGATCGAGAAGACAGTCGAGTGTATCGATGAATCGGATATTATTATTCTCGTTCTCGACGCCACCCGCCCCACCCCGCCGATTTTCCCCGGGATAGCCCAGCGCCTGACCCCCGGCCGTGCAATCGTCGCGCTCAACAAGACCGACCTCTTGCGCGGCCCCCCTCCCAAACTCCAGTCCCTCGGCATTTCGGCCGTCCCCGTCTCGGCCCTCACCGGTGAGGGAATCGCGGAATTGCGCTCTGAGCTTCTCCGCCGGGCGGACGGCCTGGTTCCAGACGCGGCCGAGGACGCTGTCGCCATCAACGCCCGCCACGCCCGGGCCCTAGGCGAGGCAAACGCCTGCCTGAGCCAGGCGCTGGAGAAACTCAGGACCGGCGCCCCACCGGAACTTCTCGCGAGCGATCTGCGGGGCGCCCTGAACGCCTTCGGGGAAGTTTCTGGCAGCATAGACAACGAGCAGGTCTTAGACCGGCTCTTCGCCACCTTCTGCATCGGGAAGTGACCTGGGCCGCGGGGTTGCTTTCGCCGCCGCCCACCCCACCCTCCCCGGCTTGCACTTTCCCCACCCCGGGCAAAGATCACGGCGATGGAAGTTGCTTGTGCGTTTGTATTCATAATTTAGTTACACTTACGTCGTGATTTTTCCGAACTCATTTGACGTGATCGTTTGCGGCGCCGGACACGCGGGCGTCGAGGCGGCGCTTGCCGCGTCCCGGATGGGGGCCTCCACCCTCCTCCTGACAGGCAATATCGACACGATCGCCCAGATGAGCTGCAACCCCGCGATCGGCGGCCAGGCCAAAGGCCAGATCGTTAGGGAGATCGACGCCTTGGGGGGTGAGATGGCGATCAACACGGACGTGACCGCGATCCAGTTTCGGCTTCTCAATGAATCCAAGGGGCTGGCGGTCCAATCGCCGCGCGCGCAATGCGACAAGAAGTCCTACCAATTCCGGCTGAAGCACGTCTTGGAACTTCAGCCCAACCTCCACCTGTTCCAGGCTGTCGTCACAGGGTTGATTACCGACCAGGGGCGTATTACCGGCTGCCGAACCAACCTGGACATCGATTTCATGGGTCGAACGGTAGTCGTCACGACCGGAACTTTTCTTCGTGGTTTGATGCACATCGGTTCGAACAAAACCGAAGGCGGAAGGATGGGCGACTTTAGTTCTAAGACATTATCTGATAGTATATTAAGTAATAATATAGAGCTCAAAAGATTAAAGACGGGGACGCCTCCCCGACTTCTTGGAAGGAGCCTTGATTTCAACCGAATGGAGGAGCAAAAAGGCGATTCCATCCCTACCCTGTTTGCCTTCCATGACACTCGCGATTCCGGTGATTTGTTCCACGTGGAACATACCGGGGAGACCAGACTGGGATGGCGTCCGGGAGCAGAACAAGTTTCCTGCTGGATAACCTATACAACCCCGGAGACAGCGAGGATTGTTAAGGAAAATCTGCATCGCTCCGCCATGTACAGCGGTGAGATTGAAGGCGTTGGTCCCAGATACTGTCCAAGCATCGAGGACAAATTTGTCCGTTTTGCGGACAAACCTCGCCACATTCTATTTCTCGAACCCGAAGGGCGTTCAACAAACGAGTATTATCTCAACGGCCTCTCAACCTCACTTCCGTTCGAAATCCAACTTCAAATTGTACACAGCATTCCCGGATTAGAGTCTGCTGTAATTCTCCGGCCCGCCTATGCGGTTGAATACGACTTCGCGAGCCCCACACAACTCTTTCCATCACTCGAATCCAGGAAAATCGAGGGTTTGTTCTTTGCGGGCCAGATCAATGGAACATCTGGGTACGAGGAGGCAGCCGCCCAGGGTCTCGTCGCTGGAGTCAACGCTGTCCAAAAAGTCAGGGGAGGGGAGCCTCTTGTAATTGGAAGACATGAAGGTTATGTCGGTGTCCTGATCGATGATCTTGTAACAAAAGGAACAACAGAACCTTATAGAATGTTCACGAGTCGGGCAGAACATCGGTTGCTCTTTAATCATGGCAGCGCAGAACTTCGCCTTGCCCATCATGCTGAAAAATTTAAACTCCTATCAATTAGCAGATTAGAAAAAATACGGCAAAAACAGGAGCGGATTGCAAAGTGGGTTGGTTATTTTGAGGCAACACGATCTTCGGGTGGGGGAGGGACCTGGGCGGAGGCAATGCGTCGCAGAGATGAAAATATTTTATTGCCGGATGGTTTTCTTGTTGAATCAGAGCAGGTTAAACAAGAGGTTTGGTATCGTGTAGGATATAAGGGCTACCTCGAGAGAGAGGAATGCCAGATAGAACGCTTGAACCATATCGAGAAAATACGAATTCCGCCGGAGTTGGACTATTTATCGGTTCGAGGCCTTCGTCGAGAGAGTGCTTTAAAACTCGCTGATTTAAAGCCCGTTACACTTGGGCAGGCCAGCAGGATAAGCGGGGTGAACCCTGCCGATATCAGCATCTTAATGGTCCTGATTGGCTCCGGCAGGGTGGGGTGACAGGGCTCTTCACGAGATGGAAAATCCAGAGCGCACCGCTGAACACTTTGCCCGGATCGCGGAACGTCGCGCGTCTCTCCGCGATGCTTGTGTCTCAATTCTTGCGTCAAAAACCGAGTTTGTCTGGGAAATCGGGTGTGGCCACGGACATTTCCTTACTGCCTACGCAGCAGCCCACCCTGATAAGCTGTGTATTGGTGTCGATATCGAGCTGGAGCGCATCGAGCGGGCGGTCCGCAAGAGAGATAGGGCTCAGTTACCCAACCTGCATTTTGTCCGCGCCGATGTGCACGACTTCTTGGCCGCACTCCCCGAGGCCGGGCGCTTCACCACAATCTACGTCTTATTTCCGGATCCCTGGCCCAAAAAACGCCATCACAAGAACCGCCTCATTCAGCCGGGTTTCATCGCCACTATTGCCACCCGGGCAAACCTGGGTTGCCGGCTCTACTTCAGAACCGACCATCGGGAGTATTTCTGTGAGGCGCAGGCCGCGTTTGAGTCGTCCCCCGACTGGCAGATTGCATGTGAGGCGTGGCCTTTTGAGCTTCCGACTGTATTTCAGCAGCGTGCTGATGTTTTTTATTCCCTGGTCGCTGTACGCAGGGGGCTGGGGTAGGGGCCTGAGCCTGTTCATCGGGATCAGCCACTCGGATTTTCTGATAGGAGCCGGATTACTCGCCAAGGTGGTATTCAGTGAGTATCACCAAAATGTCGCTTAATATGTTAATTACCAATTGTTTTTGTCAGACATCAAACCCGGCCGACAAAAACATGCGCATATTATTTAGTCAGTAAGGATCCCACACAAGACCCCCGCTGGCCTTATACCCATTCCTCAGCGTGTACGTGAGCCTGTTTACAAGGTTGACTGACCGAGGGCCGTTTGACTTCGATTGACCCTTCAACCATACAACCGTGGCCGCGCATGCGCATGCCTCGAGCTAAGACCCTAACCTCACTCACCCTCCTGTTAGCAACCGCCTTACCCGCTTTTGCCGGGGAGGAGGCTGGAATAGCACCAAAGGCTGAGGGCCTTTTCAACCTGGGCCCGATTCCGATCTCCAACAGCATCGTGACGAGCTGGATCGTGGCGGCCGTGATCATCCTGATCATCCGCCTCGCAGCAAGACGCCCGAAGCTGAGGCCATCGGGTGGCCAAATCGTCGTTGAGAATCTGGTGGAGGGTATCCTCGATCTTACTTCTCCCATCGTTGGTCCCAAGGTCGCAAAAGCAACCTTCCCGCTGTTGGTCGGGCTTTTCACATTC
This sequence comes from uncultured Opitutaceae bacterium, assembly GCA_903862935.1. Classification (GTDB taxonomy): domain Bacteria; phylum Verrucomicrobiota; class Verrucomicrobiia; order Opitutales; family Opitutaceae; genus Palsa-1447. The sequence continues at coordinate 141,618 of CAIOZY010000047.1, read as the reverse complement.
ATCCTGATGCAGAACTGGAGTGGGCTATTTCCGGGGGTCGGCACCGTGGTGATGCGGGACCATGCGACAGGAGAGTGGGTGGATTTTGTGAGGCCGGGCAACGCCGACCTGAACCTTACATTCGCCCTGGCATGCGTAGCCTTTGTGGCGTGGCTGTATTTTATTATTAGATACGCTGGTTTTCGCGTCATCCTCACGGACTTGTTCGGCAACAAGGCTGAGCGTTCCGAAGTCCCTTACGTTCTTTATCTGTTCCTCTACGTCGTCTTTTTTGCCGTCGGCATCATCGAAGTCATCTCGATCATGTTCCGCCCCATTTCTCTCTCGTTCCGTCTATTTGGAAACGTCTTTGGCGGTGAAAATCTGATGCACTCCATGTCAGAGATCTTTCAGTGGGGCCTGCCGATTCCATTCTATTTCTTGGAGATGCTGATCGGACTCGTCCAAGCGCTCGTCTTTACGCTGCTCGTGAGCGTGTACATCGGCCTCATCTGCAACCACGGCGACGGCCACGAAGGGGAGGGGCACGACAGCGGGCACCACTAGAGAATTTTCCGCCGGGACCGTGCCTTACGTGCGCGGACGGCGGATCTAAACAAACAAGAGAAAGACCATACAATGCATATCATCGCTGAAATCTCGGGCAGTATCCAGGGCGCCCTCGGCTGTCTCGGAGCTGCGCTCGGCGTGGGTTTAGTTGGCACCAAGGCTGTCGAGGCCGTGGGCCGCAACCCCGGCGCCTCGGGCAAGATCCTTGTGCAGGGCATCCTTGGGATGGCCCTCGCCGAAGCCGTCGCGTTCTATTCGCTGTTCCTCGGAAAGTAACCTCTTCGACCGGGACCGCACCGACGGCCAAACGTCGATGCGGTCCCGCCCCTTTTTCCCATGAGCTTCTCGCTCCTTATCCTCGCTGAAGCCGCGGCGCCGTCGGCAAATCCCGTCACCCAGATCGTGCACGACTTCGGGATCCGCGGCCCTCTGCTGCTCGCCCAGGTCGTCAATTTCACGATCGTAGCGTTCCTCCTCTGGAAGTTCGCATTCAAGCCTGTGATGGCAACGATTGAGGAGCGTAAGAGGCAGATCGACGCGGGCCTTAAGTATGCCGAGGAGATGAAGTCCAAGCTTGCCGAAGCGCAGCAGGCCAACGAGGCGCAGCTTAAGGAGGCCCATCTTAAAGGGCAGCAGATCGTGTCCGACGCGCAGAAGGCCGCCAAGGAGTTCTCGGACAAACAGCAGAAGGAGGCCGCCGAACGCGCGAACGATCTAGTAACCAAGGCCCGCGCCTCGATCGAGCTCGAGAAGCAGAAGATGCTTGGCGAGGCTCGCACTGAAATATCTCGCCTGGTCGTCGCGACCACCCAGAGGGTCCTCGCCAAGGAGCTCACCGAAGCCGAGCGCGGCCGCTTCAATGAGGCCGCCGCCCGCGAGCTTTCCAACACCTGATAAGGATGTCCGCCCAATCCAAGGCCGCCGAAAAGGTCGCCCGCCTGTTCTTCAAACTGAGCGTGGAGGGCGGTGCCGTATCCGCCGAGCGCGTGGCTGGCATCCTCGCCTATATCGAGCGCCACCGACCCGCAAACCCCTTGATAGTGCTCCGGTCCTACCATCGCCTGATAGCGGCCGAGTTGGCGCGGGGTAGGGCTGTTGTTGAGCACTCGGGCGCGGCTCCGGAAGCATTACTCCAATCCATCGCCGAAGCGATGACCCGCAGGTACCGCCGTCCCGTTACCGCCATTTCAAGGCCAAATCCAGCGCTGATCGCCGGCTTGCGCGTTAGGGTGGGGGACGACGTCTACGAGTCCTCTATCGCCGCCCGCCTCTCAACCCTTTCAACAGCAAACTAGAAATTTCTCATGAGCTCCGTACTCGAACAAATTGAGCAGCAGATCGCCCAACTCTCCACCAAAGCCGTCCGCAAGAATGTCGGCACCATCCGCACGATCGCCGACGGCGTCGCCAAGGTCGATGGCCTTTCCGATGTGATGTACAACGAGATGGTGCAGTTCCCCGGCGACGCGATCGGGATCGCGCTCAACCTGGAAGAAGACGAGGTCGGTTGCGTCATCCTGGGAGATATCGCCAAACTAAAGGAGGGAGACGAAGTCACGACTACGGGAAAACTCCTCTCGGTCCCCGTGGGCAAGGGGCTGCTAGGCCGCGCCGTAGACTCCCTTGGGCGGCCGCTTGACGGCAAGGGCCCGATCAACTCCACGGAGGCCTATCCCGTCGAGAAGATCGCCCCAGGCATCGTCGTCCGCAAGCCCGTCACCCAAGCCCTGTTCACCGGGATCATGGCCATCGACTCTATGATTCCGATCGGCCGCGGCCAGCGCGAGTTGATCATCGGCGACCGTGGCACCGGCAAGACCACGATCGCAATCGACACCATCATCAACCAGGCCCGCATCAACAAGGTGGGTTTGGCCTCCGGGGACCCGAAGTTCCGCCCGGTCTACTCGATCTACGTCGCCATCGGCCAGAAGAACTCGAACATCGTCCGCACAATGTCGGCCCTTGAGGCCGCCGGTGCCCTCGAATTCACCATCATCGTCGTCGCCGCCGCCGCCGACAACCCTGCCAACCAGTATGTGGCTCCCTATGCTGGGGCTGCGATCGGCGAGTGGTTCATGGATAACGGCATGGATGCCCTGATCGTCTACGACGACCTTTCCAAGCACGCGGTCGCCTACCGCCAGATTTCGCTCATCCTCAAGCGCCCGTCGGGCCGCGAGGCGTACCCAGGCGACGTGTTTTACCTTCACAGCCGGTTGCTTGAACGCGCGGCCCGGTTGGATGGAAAGGGATCCCTGACCGCCCTGCCAATTATCGAAACCCTGGCCGGAGACGTCTCCGCCTACATTCCCACCAATGTGATCTCGATCACAGACGGCCAGATCTTCCTTGAGACGGATCTCTTCAACCAGGGCGTTCGTCCCGCTGTGTCGGTCGGCCTTTCCGTCTCGCGCGTCGGATCTGCGGCTCAAATCAAGGCCACCAAACAGGTTGCCGGAAAGCTCAAGGGTGAGCTCGCCCAGTTCCGCGAACTTGCCGCCTTCGCCCAGTTCGGCTCCGATCTCGACCCGAAGACCAAGGCCCAGCTCGACCGCGGTTCCCGCATCGTGGAATTGTTCAAGCAGCCCGCGCTGAATCCTATCCCGATTGAGCTCCAGGTCGCGACCCTGTGGGCCATGCAGAAGGGCTACTATGACGAGCTCGACCTGAAGCGCGTCACCGCTGCCGCCGTTTCCCTGCGCGAGCACTTCTCTACTCGTCACGACGCCCTGCTCTCCAAGATTCGCACCAAGGCATCCCTCGACGCCGAGCTCGAGGCCGGCCTAAAGGCCGCATGCGACGAGTGGAAGTCAACCTTCGCAGCCTGAGCTGACAGTCCCGGCACGAGCCCATGCCATCAACCCGCGACATCCGCCGACGGATCAAGTCCGTCAAGAACACCCGCCAGATTACAAAGGCGATGGAGCTCGTCGCTGCGTCAAAGATGAAGAAGGCGCAGCAGGCTGCCCTTTCGGGCCGGCCCTATGCGACCCTGATGGCCAGCATGCTCTCCTCCCTCGCGGCGCGGGTCGACGAGTCGCAACATCCCTTCCTCGTGGAGAGGCCGGTGAAGACCCGCGGAATCCTGCTGGTCACAACAGACAAGGGTCTGTGCGGACCGCTTAACGCGAACCTCTTCAAGCTGGTCACTGAGATCAAGGAGCCGGCAAAGTACTACGCCATCGGCCGCAAGGGATCCCAGTTCCTCGCGCGCACCAAGCGCGACATGGTCGCTAGCTTCCAGGTCCACGACCGCGTTCCTTTCGGCGAGGTGAGATCGATCGTGGAGCTGATGGTGAAAAACTTCACGGAGGGCCTTATCGACACGATCGAGGTCATTTACCCGCGGTTCACCAATACCCTGATTCAGACGCCCCGCGTCCGCCCCGTGCTGCCGCTGCGCAACCTGAAGGAATTCATCGCTCACTTGGCGGATTCAACGGGGTCCTCACAAGCCCCCATCTCTGATGACCGGGAGATGCTCTTCGAGCCGGGCCTGAGGCCGGTGCTCGACGCCCTGATGCCGTTCTACGTGAACCGCCACATTTTCCAACTCGTCCTCTCGGCCAAGGCCTCTGAGCACAGCGCCCGCATGGTGGCGATGAAGACCGCCAAGGACAACGCCTCGAACCTGCTCGACGACCTGACGCTCGACTACAACAAGGCCCGCCAGAGCGCGATCACCCAGGAAATTCTCGAAATCGCAGCAGCCCAGTTTGCCACTTCTTAAATGAACACCGGAAAAATTGCCCAAGTCATCGGCCCCGTGGTCGACGTCCAGTTCGCGGAACACGCGATCCCTCCCATTTACCAAGCCCTCACGATCGAGTTTGAGGCTGCCGGAAAGACCCACAATCTGACGCTGGAGGTGCAGCAGCACCTCGGCGGGGGGCTAGCCCGCACGATCGCTATGTCCTCATCGGAGGGCCTCAAGCGCGGGATGACGGTGATCGATACGGGGTCGCCGATCAGCGTCCCGGTCGGAGGCGCCGTGCTTGGCCGGATCATGGATGTCACCGGAAACCCCGTCGACAACCGCGGCCCTATCAACGCCGTCAAGCGCTACCCCATCCACCGCCCGGCTCCCACGCTCGTCGACCAGAACCCCAAGGCCGACATTCTTGAGACCGGGATCAAGGTCGTCGACCTGATCTGCCCCTTCGTCAAGGGCGGCAAGGTCGGGGCATTCGGTGGAGCCGGCGTCGGCAAGACCGTCGTCATCATGGAGCTGATCAACAACATCGCCAAGGCTCACGGCGGCATCTCCGTTTTCGCCGGGGTGGGAGAGCGTTCTCGCGAAGGTAACGATCTGTACCTTGAGATGTCCGAGGCCGGTGTCATTGACCAAAAGGACCTGAGCAAGTCGAAGATCGCCCTAGCGTACGGCCAGATGAACGAACCCCCAGGTGCCCGCATGCGCGTCGCCCTGGCTGCCCTAGCCATGGCGGAATATTTCCGCGACGAGAACCACCAGGACGTGCTCCTGTTCCTCGACAACATCTTCCGCTTCTCTCAGGCCGGCTCCGAGGTGTCCGCCCTGCTGGGCAGGTCCCCCTCCGCGGTCGGCTACCAGCCGACCCTCGCCAACGAGATGGGGCTTCTCCAAGAGCGCATCACCTCGACGAAGAACGGCTCGATCACTTCGTTCCAGGCTGTGTACGTGCCGGCCGACGATCTGACCGACCCCGCTCCCGCGAACACCTTCGCCCACCTGGACTCGACGATCGTTCTGGAGCGCTCCATCGCCGAACTGGGCATCTATCCGGCTGTTGATCCCCTCTCATCGGTATCCCGCGCCCTCACGGCCGATATTGTAGGCCAGGAGCACTACGAGGTCGCCCGTGAGGTTCAGCGCGTCCTGCAGCGCTATAAGGACTTGCAGGATATCATCGCAATCCTCGGCCTGGATGAGCTTTCCCCCGAGGATAAGCTCACCGTCTACCGCGCCCGCAAGATCCAGCGGTTTCTCTCGCAGCCCTTCCACGTGGCCGAGGTTTTCACCGGCTCGCCCGGCAAGTACGTTCCTGTGAAGGAGACTGTCGCCGGCTTCAAAATGATCCTCGACGGCAAGCTCGACGACGTCAGCGAGGGCGACTTCTACATGAAGGGCAGCATCGAGGAAGTGATCGCCACCTCCAAGAAGTAGCCTCGACAAGCCCAAAGCTATGCCGCTGGTCCTGGAAATCGTCACTCCCGCCGCACGGGTCTACTCCGACACGATCGACTCGGTCGTCATTCCGACCTTGGAGGGTGAGATCGGGATCCTACCCGGCCATATTCCCCTGCTAACCCAGGTCGACGCAGGCGAACTGCGGGTCATGAAGGGTGGAAAAGTGGAGGGGCTGGTTGTCGGAGCCGGGTTTGCCCAGATTGCAAAGGATAAGGTTTCCGTTCTGACCGAAAGCGCGATCGAGGAGGAGAAGATCGACGAGAACATCGTTGAGGAGGCTATGCGCCGGGCCGAGGATGCCCTCCGCGGCAAGGAATCCCTCGAACCCGCCGAGATCGAGCGCCTTGAGGGGATTGTGCGGTTCTCCGTCGCCCAGCTCGGCGTCAAGCGCCGCCGCCGCTAGGCCTTTTGCCGGGGGCGAAGGCCTTATCTCGGAGCCGGGAGTTGTTCCGGGGAGACACCCGTGCGCACCGCGACCAGGGCGCAGACTTCGGGAACATACATCCGAGTGCCGCCGGGCAGCGAATCTGCTATTGCTGCGAAGTTGCTCGCTCGTTTATCGGCAACAAGCCGGCCTACCCGGCCCTCGCCTGCGTTGTAGGCCGCGAGGGCTAGCGGCCAGGAACCGAACCTTTTCCCCAGAGCGCGGAGCTGCCTTGCGGCGGCCCGGGCCGACTTTTCCGGGTCGGTGCGCTCGTCCGGAAGAAAGGTGCTCAACCCAAGCTTTTGGGCCGTCTCCGGCATAAGCTGGAAAAGCCCGCGCGCCCCCGATGGGCTTCTTGCCGACGGTTTGAGCGAGGACTCGACCTCGGCAATCCAGGCGAGTTCGGGCGGCACCCCCTCCGCCGAGAATGCTGCGCGCAGGCCCGGCATCAGCTGGCCGGCACCGGCCGGGACAGGCCGTCCCCGCTCCCGCTCGTACCACCGCTCGTAGTAGGGAATCGGAGAGGGGGAGGGGACCGGGCGGGGCGCAGGCCTGCCCTCGCCGCCCGCCGGTATGGTTCCGCCGGGCACCGGGGTCTTCGGCAGCGGCGGGCGCTCTTTGGTGATCAGGGCCGCTTCCTCAATCTCCCCGAGGCGGGACGCCAGCCAGTCCGCGTAATCTCCATATCCGGGAACCGCCCGGAGGGCCGAGAGGACGGAACGGGCCTGGGGTTCGTAGGTGGCAAGCTCTTCAAGGGATCCTGATTCCGAGGCGTGCTGCACCTGGGCGAGAAATTCGTCAAACTGCTTTCGCGATGGGAATTCAAACTGCTCTTTGATCTGCGCAGGAGCATACTGGTCAAAGAGCTGCTTTCCGGCATCGTAGAGGTCGTCAGTCCCTTCCGGTTTTCCAGCCGGGGCATCCGCCGCCGACACCGCCCCGACGGCGAGAAGGCCTAATAGACAGGTACGCATCCAAGACGACATGGGAATCGTTTGACCGCTTGCCCGGCAACCTGTGCCCTTGCCGGCTCGGCGCAAGCTCCATTACCACCCCAATCCGCGTTGACCGGCACCTATCCACCCATAGCCTGACCGGTCCCGCCGATGAACCGAGTCTTCATAAAGACCTACGGCTGCCAGATGAACGAACGCGACAGCGAGGCTGTCGCGGCGATGCTTCAGGCGCGCGGCTATCGGATCGTCGGGTCCGAGGACGATTGCGACATTCTGCTGCTGAACACCTGCAGCGTCCGCGATGCAGCAGAGCAGAAGGCAATCGGCAAGGCCGGCTACCTGCAGGCGCGCAAGCGCCGCCAGCCCGACTTTGTCCTGGGGATTCTGGGATGCATGGCGCAGAACCGGGGGGCGGATCTCTTGGAGCGCCTTCCAGACCTGGACCTCATCGTCGGCACCCAGAAGTTCCACCGTGTTCCCGATTATCTGGACAATCTCCGGGCGGCGCGGGAGGCCGGAGTCCCCGTCGGGGAAACGATCATTGACCTCGCCGACGAGCCCGGCTCCCAGAACGCTATTCGAGACCACGTTGAGTCGGATGACCGTCAGGTCGGAGCCTTTGTCTCGATCCAGCAGGGGTGCGACATGAACTGCTCGTTCTGCATTGTTCCGAAGACGCGAGGGGATGAGCGCTCTCGGTCCATGGACGACATCGTCGCCGAGTGCGCGGGTCTTGCGGACAAAGGGGTGAGGGAGATTACGCTCCTCGGCCAGATCGTCACAAGCTATGGCCGGCGCGACCAAGCCCGGCCCGGGGGGATCTCGCCCTTCGTGTCCCTGCTTGAAAGAGTCCATGCCATCCCGGGAATCGCGCGGATCCGATTCACTTCTCCCCACCCGCGCGGGTTCAGGCAGGACCTGGTTGAGGTGTACGGGCAGTTACCTAAGCTCTGTGACTATGTGCACCTCCCGGTGCAGTCGGGGAGTAACCGGGTGTTGCGCGCCATGAACCGACCCTACACCCGAGAGCGCTACCTCGAGATTGTGGCCTCCCTGCGCGCGGTCCGCCCGGATATGACTTTCTCGACCGATGTGATCGTGGGCTTCCCGGGTGAGACGGACGAAGACTTTGCTGAAACGGTTTCGCTGTTCAAGGCCGTGGACTTCGACATGGCATATGTCTTCAAGTACTCGACCCGGACCGGAACGCCGGCGGCCGAGATGCCCGGGCAGGTCCCTGCGGCGGTCAAGGAGGAACGCAACCGGGCCCTTCTCTCCCTGCTCCACGACATATCGCTGCGGCGAAGCCGCTCGCTGGTGGGCAGGAGCGAGGAGGTTCTGGTGGACGGCCGCGACAAGACCGGCCGGCGGTTCAACGGCCGGACCCGGGGAAACCGGGTTACCGTGTTCGATGCAGACCCCGGTGTGGTGGGCAGCCTGGTGCGCGTTCGGGTCACCCGGGCCACAGTAAGTACCCTCTACGGAGAATTGGAGTCTTGAAGTCTCAGGCATCTTTTGCGCGTAATCGCGCATGAGTCTGACAGCTGCCACGCTGGTTCCCGGCCTTATCCTGCTTGCGCTGGGCCTGCCCCTGTTTCTGGGCCACGACGGGACGACTGCTGCATTCAGGCTGTTTCCGAGATCCAAGGCGGCGGCCCTGGTTTTCTTTGGGGTTGGGTCGGCTTGGTTTCTCTACCGGATCTGGCACCTGTCCCCGGCGGACTTCGGGGACTATCGTTCTCTTCTCTTTGTCGCCTTTGCGGCCATAGCGGCCCTCTCGTTTCGGTGCGCCCCGGACTTCCTTGCTGTTCGCGGGCTGTGCGTCCTTGTCCTGGTGGCCGCCTCGACGCTCATTGACGCCGCCTACATGCAGTATGCCCATCCGCAGCGCCTGTTCATGGTTGGGTTCGTCTATGCCGCAATCGCTCTGGCGATCCTGCTTGGCGCCCAGCCGTGGCGGGTGCGCGACTTCTTCGAGTGGTTGTTCGCCCGGCCTGCGCGGGTCAGGGTTTTCGGTGCATGCTTCGCTGCCTACGGGCTAGTCCTGTGCGGCGTGGCCTTCACCTACTGAGCCCGCCCATGGCCGCGACGCCCATCCTCCTGATCGTTGCCGGCCCGGCCGGCTCTGGGAAGAGCACGCTGTGCGACCGACTCGTGGCGGAGGGCATTGGGTTCTCCCGCGTTGTCACGACAACCACCCGGGCTCCACGCGACGGCGAGATCCACGGGGTTCACTACCATTTTTTCAGCCCTGCTGAGTTCGACGCGAGGATCAAGGAGGGAGCGTTTCTGGAGTGGGCCTGGGTGCACGGCGAGAGGCGGTACGGCACTCTTAAGGCAAGCGTCATCGAGCCGCTGGCATCGGGCTCGGACTTGGTCATGAGTGTCGACGTCCAAGGGGTTGAGAGTTTCCGGCGGGCGGCGGCCTCGGACCTGATCCTGGGGCGGGCTCTTGTTACCGTCTTCATCGTTGTCGACTACGAGCGCCTTCTCGCCCGCATGCGGTTCCGCGGGCAGGACGACGAGGCGGAGATAGCCCGCCGCATGCACACAGCTGAAGCCGAGCTTCGGGAGGCGCCTAAATTCGACTTTGTCATTCAGAGCCAAACCCGCGACGAGGATTTTGCTGAGCTTATCTCCATCGTCGAGCGCGTGAGACACGCGAGATCGGTGGACGGCGTAAAGGCCTGACAGAACCATCGGGCTTACGTTCAGCAAAATTTTAGGTAGGGTTAATGAGAATGGGGTCAACTGGTTTGCTTCCCAAACCGTCCGCCCCAAGACCCACCCCCCCATAAATGAAACGCTCAATCACTCGCATGCTCGCTTCCGCGGCGCTGATGGCTGCCTCTCTCACTTCCTTCGCCCAGTCCCGCGACGGCTTGGAGGTTCAGAAAGCCCGAAACAAAATGGTGGAATCGCGGGGCAAGACCATCCACTACGACCCCAAGCGATGGGATCTTGGAGCTTTGCCTGCCTACCAGCCGAGGTCCGAGGTTGAAGGCTCTATCCGCCTGTGGGGCAACAACTACATCGCCGACAGCAACCTCGGCGCCTACTGGGAGGAGGGTTTCCGCAGGTATCACCCGCGGGCCCACCTGGACCTGTCAGGGCTTAAGAGCGCCCTTATCGCCACGTCCGGACTGGTATCCGGGTCGGCCGACATCGCGGCCAACCGCCATATCACGTTCTCCGAGTTGGAGGGTTTCGAGCGGATGTACAACTACGACCCCCTGGAGATCGTAATGGCACGTGGTTCCTACGATATCCCGGGGTGGATGACGACGTTCTGCGTCTTCGTCCACAAGGACAACCCTGTCTCAGGGGTGACGATCCGGCAGCTCGACGGGATATTCGGAACGGCCCGGGACGGAGGCTGGGAGGGAACAAGCTGGCACCCGGAGTTTGGGCGGGGTGCCGATGGCAATATCCGCACTTGGGGCGACCTCGGGCTGACCGGAGAGTGGGCGGACAAGCCGATCCATGTCTACGGGCTGAACCTGCGCTACAACAACTGCGATATGTTCGAGCGGGTGGTCTTCCACGGCGGGGACAAATGGAACGAGCACCTGCGCGAGTATGCGAACTACTCCCGCGCCGATGGCTCCCTCGCGATCGCCGCGAACGTCCTGATGCAGGACTTAAGCAACGACCGATATGGGATAGGCTGGAGCGGAATCCAGAACCAGACCCCGCAGACCAAGCGCCTAGCGCTCGCCGCCCGGGACGGCGGCCCCTACGTGCCCCTGACCCTCGACACAGTCCATGACCGAAGCTATCCGCTGGCCTTCGACATGTTCTTCTACCTGAACCGACCGCCGGGCAAGCCGCTCGACCCCAAGATCAGGGAATTCCTCCGTTATGTGCTCAGCCGCGAGGGCCAGGAGGCGATCGCCCGCGATGGAAAGTACATCCCCCTGACTCCCGAAGTCGTCGAGGCCCAGCTAAAGAAGCTGGATTGAGCCCGGCCCCTTTGGGTTCGGCCCGGGAATGTTGATCCCTGCGGCTTGGACACCTATCCTCCGGCCCGCCATGGGACATCATCGCTTGGTTCTCGCCCTGTTTCTGGGACTTGCGTCCGCTTGCGGGCTACTTGCGGACAACGACTCGGTCATCGACTTGTGGCCTGAAGGCGTGCCCGGGCTGCGCGCAGACGCCTCTGCGGAAAAGACCATGGACGCCGGGCGTATTTCCAATGTGCACCGGCCGACGCTGACCCTGATCGCGCCCGCCAGCGCGGCAGCCAATGGGACCGCTGTCATCATCTGTCCGGGCGGGGGCTACACGCGCCTTGCCTTTGACCATGAGGGCGTCGTGCCCGCCCAATGGTTTCGTTCCCTCGGTGTGACCGCCTTCATCCTGAAGTACCGGCTCAAGGAATACGGGCATCCCGCCCCCTTGCGTGATGTCCTGCGGGCTGTTCGCACGGTGCGATCCCGCGCCGCGGAATATCAAATTCGGCCGGACCGGATCGGGGTCCTCGGCTTCTCCGCCGGCGGACACCTTGCTGCGAGTTCAGGGACCCTTTTCGACTCGCCGGACGGTCGGACCGGCGCGCCCATTGACGCGGTCAGCGCTCGGCCGGACTTCATTCTGCTGGTCTATCCCGTGATCACAATGGGCCCCCAGCATTCCCACCAGGGGTCCCGAACAGCCCTTCTGGGGCAGAACCCGCAGTCCGAACTGGTCAAGCGGCTGTCTGTCGAGACGCAGGTCTCGAAGGAGACCCCTCCGGCCTTCATCGTGCAGACGCAGGAGGACAAGACTGTCGACGTGGAGAACAGCCTTATGTTTTACCAGGCGCTTCGGAACGCCGGCGTTCCCGCCGAGCTGCACCTCTACGCCAAAGGCCCCCACGGTTTCGGCATGGGGCCCGGGTTTGGCCCGGCCTCGGACTGGCCCGCCCGCGCGGAGAGTTGGATGCGCTTCAATGGCTGGCTGCCTTAGTCACGATCCGAGAAGCGCCCTGAGGCCGGAGCGAAATTGGTCTGAGAGCACGTCGTAATGGTTTCTTCCCGGGAAGCGCTCCGCGAGCACCCCAAGCCCCTCGAAGGGGCGATCCTTGAGCTGCCTCTCAAGAAGCGCCAAGTCTCCGGTCATTGAGGGGGTGTCCTCCGCTCCGACCCCAAGATAGAGTCGGCCCGGAAGCCGCTCCTGCCTCTCCCTAAGGTCTGCAATGCGCCCCAATAGGCTCCGGTCATCCCACCAAATCGACGGGGCTCCGGCCAGGAAGTGGGTGAAATAGGGTCGGGGCCGGAACAAGGCGTGCAGCACCGCGAGCGACCCGAGCGAGTGCCCCGCAAGTGCGCGCACATCGGGCCCAAGAGGATAGCGTCTGGTCAGTTCCGGCCAGAGCGTGTCAACCAAGAAGCCGTGAAAGGCTTCCGCGCCACCGCTGCTCTCCTCGGTTGCCAGGGGGGTGGGGGTATAGTCCCTGACTCTCATGTTGGCGGGCTTGCCGAAGCCCGCTCCATAGCCGACCCCCACGAGAAGGGCCGGGGGAACCTCTCCCGCCGCGCGGGCTGCGCGATACCCCTCGATCCCGAAGGAAAAAAGGTTGTCGCCATCCATGAACGCGACCGCCGGCCAGGGTCCCGGCTCGCGCGCGGGGTCCGGGGCCTCGGCAAAGATCCAATACTCTGTTCCGTTCTGCGGCGACGTGAGCTTAAAGGCCGGAACCATGGCTTAAGGATTGCAATCCAGGGTCCGCTCGTAAATCAGAACAGCTTCGTTCTTCTGCTAATCTTCGCCGCTTCATCCAATGGATAGGATACTGGTCTTCGAAACCAGCTATGGGGGTTCGAATCCCCCAGCGGCGACGCGGCCCCCTCAGGCCTTGGCGCTCTCGCGGGGCGCGGACAATTCCGGCCCTTCCTTGAGCTCGACCTCAGCGATGTACCTGCGGGTCGCCGGGGGTAGGTCATGCCAGAATCTCAGGGCGACAAAGACCCCGATCAGGGCGAAGGGAATGAGGAAGATCGGCCACCAAATCCAGCTCAACCCGGCCAAGTAGCCGATGCCAACAGACTGCAGCCCGCTCCCGAGGTAAACACACCCGTCGATGAGCCCGGCGCAGGTCGCCGTGGCCTTCCTGCCGCCGAAGTCCGGAGCCGCGGTCCCGGACATAAGCGAGTGGACCCCCGTGACAGCCATCACGATGAGGAGAGCCGCGAGCGCCACAATGAGCGGCGACCGGAAAAGGTAGACGGCCATTACGATCGCCATCACGAACATGAATCCGCACAGGAGAACCGCCGGGGGGCCGCGCCTCGACTGGTAGAGTTTGTCGGAGATAAGGCCTCCGGCGAAACTGCCGACGATCCCGAACATGCACAGCAGGAAACCCCAGTGCCCCACGAAGAATTCAGCCCCGGTTTGTTTCACCTCATTGGCGAAGATCGAGTACCATTGCATGATTCCGTTGCGCAAGACCCCGGCGGTCAGGGCAACACCGGCGAATAAGATCATCAGCGGATTTCCAAAGACCTTCCCGAGCAGCTGCTTGGTGCTCAGCTCGACATTCATTTGACCCGACGAGGCGTCATGCGTGTCGAAAGGAGGGAAATCAGCCTCCTCCGGCGTGTCCTTGATCAGCCACCAGTCGGCGAGTGCCCAGAACACCAAGATTAAGGCCGGCACGTAAAAGACGGCCCAAGTGGCTTGATGAGTCCCGTCCCCCACGGCAAACATCCAGCGCAGCAGTGTCTGGAGCCAGCCCGAGCTGGCGGTCCCCGTTTGGGTCATGTCAAGCACCGCCTGACTCCAGTCAAACGCGAAGTAGACCCCAAAGGAAATGAGCGTGCCGAAAATGGCGCCAAAGACGCCTCTCTCCCGAACATGGAACCAGTAGGCCTTGACCTTGATTATGGATACGGCCCCAAAGCTCTGAAAATACATGTTGATCGCGTAGATCACCGAGAAGGCGACCACCAGATTCATCCCAAGCCGGTGCATCACCACAAGATAGGTGAGGACCCCCAGGGCGATATTGGCGAACGACGAACCGAGCGCCGCTACAATGATGCCTTTCTTGCCGCCGAATTTGTCGACAAGGGGACCATTAAACAGAAACGACACCGCATAGGTGATTGTGCCCGCTGCAAAGATCAGGCCAAACCCCTCTTTTGACATTGCCGAACCCAAGGCATTCTTGGAGACGGCGAGGTTGTAGCGCCCCATGTACAGGAACGAGTACGTCATCCCCAGGGGAAACCAGTTTATGAAGCGCCGCATCATGAACCACCGCCCGTGCCGCATGGGGTTGTTCAGGAAATAAAGCACCACGACAGCCACAAGGCACCCCCCTGCAATCGCGAGATACAGCGCAGACGACCCAGCCATGCCCAATTGAACGGGCCGCTTTTCGACGGGTCAAAGTCATTCTGGCTTTTCGGCCCGGCCTTGGTTCTAAATCCCCCAAGAACGCTCGACGAATAGGCTTTTACCTCCTCAATCTGGTCTCAATTAGGCGCCGTACTGCGCCAACCCCATGAAGCTACATAAATCCCCTTCCCGGCCGGCCCCAGCAGCCGCCCCCCGCCGTATTTCCAAGCTCATGGCGGCCAATCGCAGTGAAATTGCGGTTAGGATTTTCCGGGCCGCCACCGAGCTGGACCTGCGAACGGTGGCCATCTACGCGCAGGAGGACCGCCTCTGCCTCCACCGCTACAAGGCAGACGAGGCCTACCAGGTCGGCCATGGTAAGGGACCCGTCGCCGCCTACCTCGACATCGAGAGCATTCTCGACATCGCGAAGGAAAAGGGCGTCGACGCCATCCATCCCGGTTACGGGTTCCTGTCGGAGAATGCCGAATTCGCGCGCGCCTGCGACCGGGCTGGAATCGTGTTTGTGGGCCCGAGGCCCGAACTGCTGGAGATGATGGGTGACAAGACCGCCGCCCGGGCCCTCGCACGCCAGATCGGAGTTCCCATCCTTCCGGGAACCGAGGAGCCTGTGGCGGACCGCGAGGGCGCCCTCAAGATCGCCCGTGAGATTGGCTTCCCCTTAATCATCAAAGCCGCCTTTGGCGGAGGAGGCAGGGGGATGCGCGTCGTGGAAAAGTCCGGCGACCTGGGGGCCCTCCTCGACGAGGCTCAGGCCGAGGCAAACCGGTCCTTCGGGAACCCGGCCGTATTCCTTGAGAAGTACATTCCGAGGGCCAAGCACATCGAGGTGCAGATCCTCGGGGACAAGCACGGCAATGTGATTCACCTGCACGAAAGGGACTGCTCCGTACAGCGCCGCCACCAGAAGGTGATCGAGTTCGCCCCGAGCCACGGGCTTCCGCAGAAGGTCGTGCGCGAACTCTGCGAGGCGGCCGCCCGCATGGCCCGCGAGGTGCGCTACGACAACGCAGGCACCGTTGAATTCCTCTACGACCTCGACCGCAACCAGTGGTTCTTCATCGAGATCAACCCCAGGATCCAGGTCGAGCACACGGTCACCGAGGTGATCACCGGCTTGGACATTGTGCGGGCTCAGATCCTGATCGCCCAAGGTTACTCCCTTCACTCCCCGGAGGTGCAGATGCCCCTCCAGGCGGACGTTCCGAGAAACGGCTACGCCGTGCAGGTGCGCATCACGACGGAAGACCCGGAGAACCGGTTTATTCCCGACTACGGTAGGATCCTCGCCTACCGGTCGCCCGGAGGGCTGGGCATCCGGCTCGACGGGGGCATGGGCTACTCGGGGGCGGTAATAACGCCCTTTTACGACTCCCTTCTCGTCAAGATGACCGCGAGCGGGCAGGGGTTCGAACTCGTGCTCCAGCGCATGCTGCGGTCTCTCAGGGAATTTCGGATCCGCGGCGTCAAGACCAATATCCCCTTCCTTGAGAACGTCATCACCCACCCGCAGTTCCGCAGCGGCCGGGCCACGACGACCCTGATCGACACGACGCCGGAACTGTTCTCGTTTCCCGCGCGGAAAGACCGCGCCACGCGGCTGCTCAATTTCCTTGGCAACGTAATCGTCAACGGAAACCCCCATGTTAAGGGCTACCAACCGTCGAAGGTCCTGCTGTCCCCGAAGCCGCCGTCCTACGATCACCGCGTTCCCCCTCCTCCGGGAAGCCGGCAGCTCCTGCTCAAGCTCGGGCCCAAGGGGTTTGCCGAGTGGGCCTCAAAACAGAAGCGTCTTCTTGTCACGGACACGACTTGGCGCGATGCCCACCAGTCGCTCATGGCCACCCGGGTCCGCAGTTATGACATGCTGGCCTGCGCCGACGCGCTGTCCCATCGCTTGCCGGGACTGTTCTCCCTTGAGATGTGGGGCGGGGCGACCTTCGACACCTCGATGCGCTTCCTGTCCGAGGACCCCTGGGTGCGCCTGCGGCTGCTGCGCGAGCGGGTCCCTAATATCTGCTTCCAGATGCTGTTCCGGGGCGCAAACGCCGTCGGGTACACGAACTACCCCGAGCACGTGGTCCGGGGTTTCGTCCGGCATGCCGCCGCGAGTGGGATAGATATTTTCAGGATCTTCGACGCGCTGAATTACCTGCCCAACCTTCGCGCGGCGATGGAGACCGTTAGGGGGACCCACGCCATCTGCGAGGGCACGATCTGCTACACCGGGGATATCCTCGATCCCAGCCGGGACAAGTTTCCGCTCAAATACTACGTGCGCCTGGCCCGCGAGCTGGAACGCATGGGTGCGCACTTCCTGGCGATCAAGGACATGGCGGGATTGTGCCGCCCGTACGCCGCCCAGAAGCTGGTCAGGACCCTCAAGGACGAAATCGGCCTTCCGATCCACTTTCACACCCACGACACAAGCGGAATCAACGCCGCCTCGATTTTGCGCGCTTCGGACGCCGGGGTCGACGTGGCCGATCTGGCGATCGCCTCAATGTCAGGAACGACCTCCCAGCCGAATCTGAACTCGATTGTCGCGGCCCTGGCAAACACCCCGCGCGACACGGGGCTGGACTTGGCGACCCTGAACGAGTTCTCGGACTACTGGGAACAGGTCCGCTCGCTCTACGTCCCCTTTGACACCGCCCCGTCCGCGGGCTCCGCCGACGTCTATCTCCACGAGATGCCGGGCGGCCAGTACACCAACCTGAAGGAGCAGGCCTCCTCCATGGGCATGGCCCACCGCTGGCCGGAGATCGCGCGGACCTACGCCGAGGTGAACCAGCTTTTTGGCGACATCGTCAAAGTGACCCCCTCGTCGAAGGTCGTGGGTGACATGGCGCTCTTTCTCTTCAGCCGCGGGATCAAGCCGGCCGACGTCGTTAATCTGGATCCGGGCTCGGTTCCCTTCCCTGAGAGCGTAATCGACATGCTGATGGGCGGCCTGGGATGGCCTGACGGCGGGTGGCCCGACGCCGTCTCGCGTGCTGTTCTCGGCGAGACGCGGCATAGGGAGGCACGCGCCAAATTTGCCCGCGACACCCGGTGCGCCAAGGCCCGGGACGTGTCGTCTAGGACCGGAGGCGCCGCGCTGCGGCGCATTCGGAACGAGCTTTCGGAAAAACTTCGCCGGGAGGCCTCCGATGACGACGTTTACTCTCACCTCATGTATCCCCAGGTCTTTGCCGACTTAGCGAAGCACCAGCTCTCCTACGGGGACGTGAGCGTCCTTCCGACCGCGGCTTTCTTCTACGGTCTCTCCGTCGGCGAGGAGGTCTCTGTCTCGATCGAGGAGGGAAAGGTCCTTATCATCCGACTGATCTCCGTCAGCGCGCCCGACAAGGACGGCAAGCGAACGATTGTCTACGAGCTGAACGGCATGACCCGCGAGGCCTTCATCACCGACCGCTCCATCGCACCCAAGGCCAGGGCCCGTCCCAAGGCCGACCTCGCCGACCCGATGCAGATCGCGGCCCCAATCCCCGGGCTCATAGCAGCCCTGCCTGTCTCCGTCGGCTCCAGGGTAACCAAGGGCGACAAGCTCTTCATGATGGAGGCGATGAAGATGCAGAATACGGTGTATGCCCCCTGCGACGGCGTCGTCGCGCAGCTCTACATGGCCGTCGGCGACATGGTCGAAAGCAAGGACTTGCTCTTGAAGCTGCGCGCCTCCAGTTGAACCGGAGGTATTTTCTCTCCCGCCGTGCAGAAGATCAATGTCCGGGACATTCCCGAATCCACATGGGTCTCCCCTAAGGGGAAGTTTGCCAGCATCGACAAGGAACTGTCGGTGGCGCTCGGCCGAAAGCCTCAATCGAGCGATCTCAACGAGCGCCACCCCTTTGACGTCGAGATATGCCGCATCCCCGCCGGAAAGTGCGTCTGCCCCTACCACTCCCACAGCGCCCAGTGGGAATTTTACCACATCCTCTCGGGCTCGGGCAGGGTCCGGCACAAGGACGGGCAAACACCGGTCGGGGTGGGTGATGCCTTCCTTTTCAAACCCGACGAGCCCCATCAGCTGATCAACGGTGGGGTCGACGACCTAGTCGTCTATATCGTGGCCGACAACCCTCTGGGCGAGTCCTGCCATTATCCCGACAGCTCAAAGTGGCTCGTCAGATCGCCCGGCCGCAGGCTGATCCGGTCGGAGTCGCTGGAATACCTCGACGGCGAGGAGTGACCGCTGTTCGCAATCGCTTCCGGGGTATTAATAGGCCGGAGCGGCCTGGGCCCGCTACACCGGCCCACCCCTGACTAATGGGCCTGCTGCAGGCTCCCTTGGGGCGTCAACCGGACGCGGTCACCGCCGTGGAGGACGTGTCCGTCCCGCACGATGTCCTTGTCGAGCGTTGCGCTCTTAAGGCGCCCGTCCTCGTAGAGCTCGATCCCGGGCTGAAACGCGCTCGCCCGGCACGGGAACCCCTCGATTTCGACGGCCTTCGGTGCAAAAAACTGCTTCAGGGCGCCGCTGGGATAGAACGCGGTCTGCACCCCCTCGGACCCGCCGATGCCCCCGCGGCAGTCGTGGTTCTGGATCTTCATGTCGCGGGGAAACGAGCATACGGTTAGCGTTCCCTTGTCATCCTGAAAAACCCAGGTTCCGGCGGGAATCGTGAGGCGGCTGAGCGGGATGTCCGCCGCCGCTGTATAGCCGGCCGGAATGCCGTTAGGGTGAAGATGAACCCATCCTTGCCGGCAGGGCCGGCCGGCGATCGCAGTGTCCGCAGCGAGGTACCCGATCACGAACCCCCGCTGATCTGTCTTGGCTCGCTGAAAGGTTATCCCATGGAGGGTCGCGTTGTCCTGCCAGCCGGTCCAAGCCCCAAAGACCTTGGACAGCACCGATTCCCCTCCCTTGTCCCCGTCCTTTGTTTCTGCGGCGGATAAACCAGTCGTTATCCCTGCCAGGGCCCAGAGACCTGCGGCAATTCTGGACGCGATGCGTGCTCGGAATGGCGTGAGCATGCTCGTTCTCCTAAAGAGATCCACGGCCTATGGCAATGCGAAGGCGCTCGCCGCGGGACCTCTATGCTCCCCGGATATGAGCGGGCGCCGTTCTTTCAGAATAGGTTGAGTCACCCCGCGCCTCCGATTAGAGAACCGCGATGCCCCTCCTTAGAGCGATAACCCGGTCCTACATCCGGTTCATCTTATTTGCCGGATTGCTGGCCCCGGCCCTCGCCGCAGGCACCCCGACCGCGCCCCCTCCCCAGGAAAAGGCGGCTGCCGACCGCGATTTTGCCTCATTTGAAGAACTGCGCCTGTCAAAGCCACCGGGAAAGCCCTCCGACATGGGGTGGGAGTCCTACGTGCGCTGGGGGGACGGCCATTCGCGGAGCGTCTCCGCCGCCGCGATCCACTTTTACCAGGCCCACCCCCAAGATCCCAGGCGCTGGGACGTCCTGATGGCGATGCTGAACTCCCCTCCGCTTTTTGCGAAGGGATTCAGGCCCGATGTAGTGACCAGGGGGGCCGGCGCCGCAATCATCGACGAGCAGGCTAAGGACCAGTGGAACACCGAGGCTGATCGGCTCCGCTCGGAACTGATCGCCGCGCCAGACAGCAAGCCAGAACAACGCGAAATGGCCGACTTCGGCGGCCTTTCCTCAAGATCCCGGGCCCTTGGCGCCCGCATAAGATCCGGCCTCGAACACAACCCCCACGAGGCCTGGCTCGGCCTCCTTGCCGGGCTTGACGAGCATTTCTCGCGGTTCGCGGGCAGCCCAAGGCTGGGATACGAGGTCCAACTTATCCTGGGCGCCTGGGATCGCATCGTCCCGGGTTCCATGCAGGAGGCGTGTCTACGCTTTGCGGCCTCCAAGGATGACGCGGTGCGTCGGTTCGCCGAGGAGCACCTGAAGAACTCTGACCTGTTTACAAGACCCGTTACTCTTTCCTTCACGGCGCTCGATGGCCGGAAGGTCGACCTTGAGCAACTGCGGGGAAAGGTGGTGCTGATCGACTTCTGGGCCACCTGGTGCGGACCGTGCAAGGCCGAGATTCCCAATGTCCTCGCTGTGTACAAGAAGTACCACAACCGGGGGTTTGAGGTGATCGGGATCTCACTCGACAAAGCCGACTCCAAACAAGCGCTCATCAACTACACTAAGGCTCACGATATGCCTTGGCCGCAGTATTTTGATGGCAAATACCGTCAAAACGAAATCTCAACGCGGTTTGGAATTAGCGTGATCCCAGCCATGTTCCTGCTGGGCAAGGACGGGACCATTGTCTCCACCAATGCCCGCGGGCCGAAGCTTGAGGAGGAGGTCAGCCGGGAGCTGGGGCTCTAGGGTGGGCGGCGCCCAAGTTCAGGACTCCGCCTGAACGACGACGATGTCGTCCAGGTGCAGCCCGCAGTAAACACGATCTCCCTCGTGGAAGGCCTTCTCCATCGCGCTTTCGTTGGCCGCCAGCGCATGCAGCGGGATGCCCATGTCGGTGACCAGAAGAAGCTGGTCCATGGCGCCCTGGAAAATCTCCTCCTTGATGCGGGCCCCAAAGACGTTGGCCGCGGCCACCTTGCGCTTTGAGATGAACACTTTTCCCGGCCGCACGGACAGCAGAACCGACCGGGCTTCGCTGGGCAGTTCAGCCGAGCTGATCGTCAGCTCGAGCCCGTCCCGCAGGCGCGCCGTCGCCGTCGTGCCGTTGCGGCCGACGATGTCGGCTTGGAACAGGTTTGCCTGGCCGAGAAAGTCCGCGGCAAAGGCGGTTCGTGGTTTGTGGTAAAGTTCGTAGGTCTCACCCAGCTGTTCGATTCGGCCCCGGTTCATCAGGGCGATACGGTCTGACATGGTCAGCGCCTCCTCCTGGTCGTGGGTGACAAAGACGAAGGTCAGTCCGAGCATCCGCTGCAGTCGCTTGAGCTCCAACTGCATAGCGCGGCGCAGCTTGGCGTCGAGCGCAGACAGCGGCTCGTCGAGCAGCAACACCTTGGGCCGGCAGATGATCGCGCGCGCCAGGGCCACCCTCTGCCGCTGCCCCCCGGAAAGCTGATCCGGAAACCGGTCCTCAAGCCCGATGAGCGATACGATCTGTATCGCCTCCCGTATGCGCTCCTCTGTCTCAGGTCCGGGCCGGCGCTGCATGCGCAGGCCGAAGCCGATGTTGTCGCGCACATTCAGGTGCGGAAAGAGGGCGTAGCTCTGGAACACCTGGTTGACGTTACGGCGGTAGGGCGGCAGGTGGGTGACGTCGTTGTGATCGAAGAATATCTCCCCAGTGTCGGGGGTCTCAAAGCCGGCAAGTAGGCGCAGGAGCGTCGTCTTGCCGCAGCCCGACGGCCCGAGCAGGGTGATGAATTCGCCGGGACGGATGGCAAGGCTCACGTCGTCGACCGCCGTGCAGGATCCGAAGCGCTTCGTGACGCCGCGGATCTCAACCATTGTTCCGTTGGTCTCGTTCATCAGCCCATTCGAGCTCCGCGCCGCTGGAGCATCCAGTAGGTAAGGGCAAACATAAGCATGAACACGACCCCGAGCGCTGCCCCGAAGGGCCAGTCGCGGGCCTGCAAAAACTGGTTCTGAATCACGTTGCCGATCATGGGCACCTTCGCGCCGCCCATCAAGTCGGTGATTGCGAACATGCCGATCGCCGGCACAAACACGAGGAGCGTGCCCGCGGCGATTCCCGGCATGGTGAGGGGCACGATCACAGTAGAAAAGGCGCGGATCGGGCCCGCCCCGAGATCATACGCCGCCTCGATGACCGCGTTTTCCAGCCTCTCTGCGCTGCTGTAGATCGGCAGGATCATGAACGGCAGGTAGGCGTAGACGAGGCCGATAACGACGGCGGTGGGCGTATAGAGCAGGTCGAGGGGCGCGATTGGCACCCGAATGAGCTGCAGCAGGCCGTTTAAGAGCCCCTCCTCCTTGAGAATCGTGATCCAGGCGTAGGTTCGAATCAGGAAACTGGTCCAGAACGGGACCATGACCAGCAGAAGCAACCGGTGGCGCCACTCCTCCTTCGCCTTCGCGATAAAGAAGGCCACCGGGTAGCCGATCACGATGCAGAGGGCCGTGGTCAGGCCTGCATAGCCGATCGACCGCCAGAAGATGCGCAGGTAGATCGGGTCGAATGCTCGGCTGTAGTTGTCCAGGGTGAAGGTGAACACCACGCGCCCCAGTTCGTCGCGATCGCAGAAGCTGTACACCACAAGGATTGCGGTTGGAGCGACCACCAGCCCCAAGATCCACACCAGCATCGGTGCCAGCAGGATCCACGCGGTCAGGCGCGCCAGGGGCCGGCCGGCGTTCAGCGGCGCGGCACCCGTCTCCGGCGTGGGCGTGCGCTCCAAGCTCATCGGCCGCTCTTGAGATCGGTCATGAGGCGGTCGATATCAGCCGCCCGGCGGCCGATGTCGTGAAAGGTCTCAAGTTTTGCCCCTTCCGGTGGATAGCTGGCGGGGTTCGCAAGCTGCTCAGGGGTCAGGAGCCGCCGCGCCGCTAGGTTTGGGTTGGTGTACGGGAACTCGTCCGAGATGAGCTTTGAGACGTCTGGTCGCAGGATGTAGTTGATGAACTTGTGCGCCGCCCCCTTGTGCTTGGCGGCGACGGGAATCGCCAGCACGTCGACAAACTGCGCCGCCCCCTCGGCGGGCAGCACGTAATGGTACTTGTGGTCCGTCCTCCAGAGGATGGCGGCCTCGCCGCTCCACACGACCCCGAGGTCGACATCGCCGTTGAGAAGCGCGGTCTTCGGGCTGTCGGAGTCGAACACCTTGATGAGCTGAATCCATTTCGCCACAATCGGTCGCACCTGCTCCAGGTTCTCCCGGGAAACGGCATTGGCCGAAATACCCTGGGTGTAGAGGGCCCAGGTAACGATCTCGCGATTGTCGTTTAGCACCACGATCCGATCCTTGAACTTCGACTGAAACACGTCCCGAAAGCCCCGGATGGGATCCTTCACGGCGGCGGTGTTCACCACGATCCCTACCGTTCCCGTCATGTAGGTGACTGTGTAGAGGCCCTCGAGATCATGCGGCAGATGCCTGTATTGCGTCCCGATGTTTCCGAGATTGGGCAGCTGCCCGAAGTCGAGCGGCGCAAGCATCTTCTGGCGGATCATCACCTCAGCCGCGTAATCCGACGGCTGGATGAGGTCGTACGCGCCGCCGCCCGCCAGGAGTTTTGACAGCAGCTCCTCATTCGAGGCGTACGTCTCGTAGTTGACCTCGATCCCAGTCTCGCGCTTAAAGCCGTCGAGTACCTTTTGTGGGACATATTCCGACCATCCAAAAAGGTCGAGCGACTCCTCCCCTTGAGCTGGGTCCACGCCGCCCAATGCCAGCGCCGCGATGAAGAGAGTGATAAAGCGTTTCATGGGTGGGGCGTAACTCAACGATTCAGTTTCCGGAGATGATCGGAGAGGAGCACAAAACCGACGGTTGCGAGGATAAAGATCGCGGAAAGCGCGTTGAGCATCGGGTTTAGGCCGACCTTAGCCATGCCGAACACCCGAATCGGCAGCGTTGCGGAGGCCGCACTGGTCGTGAAGAAGGTGACGATCAGCTCGTCGAGCGACAGGGTGAACGCCATCAGACCGCCGGCGACGATCGCCGGCCTCAGGCTGGGCACGATCACCAACCAAAACGCGCGCCAGGGCGTGGCGCCCAAGTCGAGCGCCGCCTCCTCCAACGCCGGGTCGAGTCCCTTAAGGCGCGCCTGCACCGCCACCATCACGAACGGGAAGCAAAACGTCACATGTCCTGCGATCACCGTGGCAAAGCCAAGGCCTATACCCAGGGTCGCGAAAAAGATCAGAAGGCTAATGCCCATGAGGATCTCGGGCATGACCATAGGCACAGCCACCAATGTTTGGATGCCGCGCGCTCCCCGGTAGCGGTAGCGATGCAGCAGCCAAGCTCCTCCCGTGCCGATCGCCACGGACAGCACCGTCGTGACGGTGGCAATGATCAGGCTGTTCTTCGCCGCGCGCAGAAGCGGCGTGTTATCCAAAAGGCGCCGGTACCACTCGAGCGAGAAGCCCGTCCACACGATGTTGAGCCGCGACGCATTGAACGAATAGGCCACCAAGACCGCTATGGGCGCATAGAGGAAAACAAACACCAGCGTCGTCCAAGCGCCCAGGAACCAATTGAGCGACTTGAGCCCAGAGACTGTGCGCGGCCGGGAAGCGGACATCGAAGGCGTTATAAGAATAGGACCGGCCTTCCGGCGCCATGAAATAAAATGCGACGAATCCTTCAGGGAGCCACGACCCTTTGGTGCCTCCGGTTACTACCCGAATAGTCACCCCAAAAAATCAAGTTCTGTGCCTTGGCTGGGGCAAAAACAAGCCAGACACCCGCCGGGACAAACAAACCTGGGTCACCGCGGGGGTTCAGAAGCCACCTTAACCGGAAAACAGGACCGTTTTCGCGGAACGGAGTGATTCATCCGGGCCGGGGTTAAAATCGGCGAGACAAATTGTTTGTGGTCTATCACTGAACAGCTCGGCAAAAACTTCCCACAGTCAAGGACCTCTCTATCAATTTTCCGGCGGGGACCCCCGGGGAACCGCCTTTGGGGTTTGGCTTCTCTTGGACCGGGGGTGCTTTGGTGAAGACCTGTGTTTCTGGGCCCCGTTTTGCAACCGGCCATCCAAGAAAATTCTGCGTCATTCCAATTGGATAACCACCGGGGGTGTTTGTAATTCTTGCCGGCAATCTCGTGTTGGACGTAGAAACTTCCGTTGGCTTTGGACTCTGATCGATCAAACACCGCCACCCCCACATCCCCCTTGAATTCAAGTTACAGCGCGCCATGGATGATTCCCTCCATCGGCGGATGGGCCATTTTGATGACGGTTCATATTTCAATCTGTGCTGTGTCTCTGGTGCCGGCAGCCTCGATTCTCAACATCCTCCGACGCTTGCGGTCGAAGATCTGCGGGGTTGGATTGATCGCCAACCTAAGGGTCTTCTTCACGTCATGAGACTATTCCCTTCTTATTCCCCAAAAAATTATTGTCTTCGATTCCTGTTGGTCGCGGGTTCCTCCATCCTCGCATTTGTGACTTCAGCTGCCGCTGATCACGGGCGGTTGCGCGTTGCGGCAGGTCATCGCTATCTCGAGTTCGCGGACGGAACCCCCTTTTTCTATCTTGGAGACACGGCATGGACGCTCTTTTCCCGCACGAGTCGCGATGAGGCCGACCGTTACCTTGCGAATCGCGCCTCAAAGGGATTCACCGTCATTCAGGCCGCCGTGCTTGCCCCAGAGGGGGGTCTAACCGTTCCCAATGCATACGGTGATGTTCCCCTGCTTGGGAGGGATCCCAACCGACCAAACGAATCCTATTTCAGACATGTCGATTACATCGTAAACAAGGCCGCTGGTCTCGGGCTTTTCGTGGGCATCCTGCCCTCCTGGGGCACCTACTGGAAACAGTCCAGGGGTAATGGTTCTTGCATCTTCACGGTTTCCGGCGCGCACACCTTCGGCTTGTTTCTTGGACACCGCTACCGCGACAGGACTGTGATCTGGATTCTCGGTGGCGATCAAGATATTGCCTCTTCGGCGGAACGCGCAGTGATCGATGCATTCGCGGCGGGGCTCAAGGAAGGCGACGGCGGTTTGCACCTGATAACCTATCATCCGCGCGGACCCGGTTTTTCATCGGATTCTTTGGGTGATGCCAGCTGGCTTGATTTCAACATGTACCAGTCTTCGCACGGCAGCCACGACCACGACAACGGTCTCTTTGCCCAGCACGACTATGCGCTGTCTCCTCCCCGCCCGACGCTTGACGGAGAGCCGCGTTACGAGTGCATGCCAGTCGGCTTTTATTATGCAGATGTCAGCCGTATCGACCGCTTCGACGACTACGATACCCGTCAGGCGGCCTACTGGTCACTGCTGGCTGGTGCCTGTGGGCATACTTACGGGAACAATAATGTTTGGCAGTTCCTGCAACCGGGCCGCGAACCGGTGCTTTGGGCGAATATCCGCTGGCAGGCCTCCCTTGACACTCCCGGCGCTTTTCAAATGGGACTTGTTCGCCGGCTGTTTGAATCCCGTCCCTTTACTAAGCTTGTACCGAATGTTGCGATGCTCCTTGGGGAAGCGCCTGCAGGCGGAGCCAAAGTGCGCGCGGCTTGTGCCAGCGATGGATCCTTCGCCATAATCTACTCGGCCCAGGGCGAACCCTTCACGGTGGACAGGAATGTCATTAGGGCCCGCCGCCTTCGAGAGATCTGGTATGATCCGCGCTACGGTTGCTCATATCTCCTGCACTCCACTGACAGCCGCGGCTATCAGACCTATACGCCCCCGACTTCGGGCCGCGGCCAAGACTGGGTCCTGATAATCGAGGACGCCGATCAGGGGTTTCCGCTGCCCAACTCCCCAAAGTAACAGCTGCGCAGGACATCCGAACTTTTCGGGTCACCCCACCGGGTGTCCTCATATCCTGGCAACGTTGGATAATTGTCGTAGAGAAGGAGTGTTCCGTGGTTGGGTGAAACATAGTTCTTGCCGAGAAAGACAACCGGGCAGGAACCTAAGACCACCGCCGCTGCGGCCATTGCGACAATCCAGCCAAACGCAACACGCCCCTTTACCCTTGAAGTCGGTTCTTTTAAGACGCCCAATTTAGTCATTATGGATCACTGATAAGCTCATGTAGGCCCGGGCTTATGTGTTTGGCTGTTGCGTGCTATAAGCGTTCCGTAAAAATCTCACTATCGCCCTCTTGTTAATGATCTTCGACAATAATGCGGTTGTCGTAATTCTTATGTTCTTACGCGGAGCCTTGTGTTGCCTCTTGCTGTCTGCATTGCAGACCGTGGCGCAGACGCGCTGGGTTTCGACGATCGAGATAACGCCGTTGGGAATAGCTTATGTCGCGGGAATTGCCGTTGATGCCACTGGCAACATCTATACTGCCGACCCGCTGAATTCGGTGATTAGAAAGACTCCGCCGGAGGGCATTATGGCCAAGGTTTTCGCGGGGACTATGGGTGTACACGGCAATGCCGATGGCCCCGGATTGAGTGCGAGTTTTTCAGCACCACGCGGGCTGGCGGTCGACTTGGCCGGGAATGTGTACGTCGCAGATCCTGGTAACCACACGATCAGGAAGATCACCCCCGGCGGTACGGTGATCACAATCGCCGGGATCGCTGGCTCCGCTGGAGACACCGATGGGCCGATCACTAGTGCCACTTTCAACAAGCCGACCGCCCTCGCCGTTGATCCCGCGGGGAATATCTACGTGGCCGACTTCGGCAACCAGGCCGTCCGAAAGATCAGCCTGGGAGGTCTCATTTCCACGGTTGCTCTCATGGCGAATGGCGGTTTTCCCACCGGCATCGCGCTCGATGGCTCTGGGAATGTCTATGTTTCCGAAGGGCCGTTTTTGGAGTTTCCCCCCGGAGGCAAGCCCAACGCGGTCGACAAAATTGCACCGGACGGAACGATCCGCACGTTGGCGGGCCAGGCGGAGCCAGGATCGGCGGATGGGTCGGGAAGCGCGGCGCGGTTCACTCAGCCGATGGGGCTGGCGGTGGACACCTCCGGCGATGTCCTAGTCGCCGATAACGGCAATAAGACAATCCGCGAAATCACCCCGGCGGGCGTTGTCACGACGGTGGCCGGAAGATCGGGGGTCGGGACCCCGGGCCCAGTCGATGGATTGGGCAACCAAGCACTGTTCGGCGGGCCCTCCGCCGTGGCCTTGGGCGCGGGCGGCAACCTATACGTTGCCGATGCGACCGGTATCCGCCGTGGCATCCCCGCGGCGAACACCGAAGGCCCAATCCGCTTCACCAACCTCTCGGCTCGTGGCACGGTGTCCAATTCCTCGCCGCTTGTCGCCGGATTCATAGTTCAGGGCAGTGTCACCCAGACCGTTCTTGTGCGGGCTGTCGGCCCAACGTTGGCAACATTCGGGCTCTCGGACTTCCTGCGCGACCCGTTGCTGCAAATCTACGACAGCACCGGACAATTGATCGCCTCGAGCGCGGACGGCCAAAATCTTGATAACATTTACAGTGCGGTGAAACTGGCCGGAACCTTTCCCTCCAGGTCGTACTTGGGCAGTGACGTAAGCATCGTCATGACACTCCCGCCCGGGGCCTACACGGCTTCCGCCACCAGTTTATCGGGATCGACGGGCACGGTTCTACTTGAGGCTTATGAAGTGCCGTAACCCTGACGGGGCGACACAGGACAGCGCTTCGTCCTTGCGAGAGGCAGGCAGTTGAGATGGTTTGGCGTAGCGGTTCAACCTCAACCCCAATCACACATGGATCGCTTGGTTGCTCTGATTATAAACGGCTCGCTGGCCGGGGTACTGGTTGCTCTGGTTACAGTTGGGATATTATCCGTCTGGGAGCGCAAAGACCCGTTGCTGTCCAACAAAAACCCGAAGAGAAGCAGCTTTTTAGGCGCCTGCTGGTCCGAATTTTCGTCTGCGCCTGGATTGTAAGCGGGGCCATGTATATCCTGCTTACCAATTGGCTGCGCTGAAGTGCGCAGCATGGGAGACCTGTTTACCCCACTCCTTGTGCTATCGAGGAGGATATCTCCGGATCGCGCCGTTTTGCTTAAACGGATCGATCCGCCTAAATAGGGCCCCGGTTGGGGTCCATTCTACCTAGGCGAAAAGACGGGAAATGTTATTTCTGTGATGCAGGCGATATATCCCAAAGTGCAGGCCTCATTATCTCAAACTACCATCCCGCCGGTTTCAGATTGGAAGCTGCGGCCGGTTCGGCTTGGGCCAGTCCAAGTGATAAAACTTCCCCCGCGGCTGGTCGACCCGCTCGTAGGTGTGGGCCCCGAAGAAATCCCTCTGGGACTGCAGCAGGTTGGCGGGCAGCCGGGCTGAACGGTAGCTGTCGTAGTAGGCCAGAGCCGAGCTGAAGGTCGGCGCGGGAACGCCGCACTCGGCCGAAAGGGCCACGACCTTGCGCCAGTTCTCCTGGGCCGCCTTCACAGTCTTGTTGAAGTACGGGTCGAGCAGGAGGTTCGCCATGTCGGGCTTCCGGGCGAAGGCCTCGGTGATCTTCTGCAGGAAGCCTGCGCGGATAATGCATCCCCCTCTCCAGATCTGGGCGATCTCGCCGAAATTGAGCTTCCAGCTGTACTCCTTCTGGGCCTCGCGCATGAGCTGGAAACCCTGCGCATAAGAGCAGATCTTTGAGCAGTAGAGTGCGTCACGGATCGCTGCGACCAGGGCCTTCTTGCTACCGCGGTACTTCTTGGAGGGCCCCTTTAGAATTTTCGCCGCGGCTACCCTCTCGCTCTTGATCGCCGAGATGCAGCGGGCAAAGACAGCCTCGGCGATCGTCGGGGCGGGAACCCCCATGTCCAGGGCGCTCGTCGAGGTCCACTTTCCCGTGCCTTTCTGTCCAGCGGTGTCGAGGACGATGTCCACGAACGGCTTCTTGGTCGCCGGATCCTTCTGCTTGAGGATGTCGGCGGTGATCTCGATCAGGAAGCTGTCGAGGTTGCCGCGGTTCCAATCCGAAAAGATCTCACCCATCTCCGCGGGCTTGAGCCCGCCGAGGCCGCTCATAAGAGCGTAGGCCTCGCAGATCATCTGCATGTCCCCGTACTCGATTCCGTTGTGAACCATCTTCACGTAATGGCCCGCTCCGTTCTCGCCGATGTAGGCGGCGCAGGGGACGCCGCCAGAGACGGGTTTTCCGGGCGCAGCCCCCTCTAGGGGCTTTCCGGTCTTCGCATCTACCTTGGCCGCGATCGCCTCCCAGACCGGCTTCAACTCGAGCCAGGCGTTGAATTCCCCGCCAGGCATGAGCGCCGGCCCAAAGCGCGCACCCTCCTCCCCGCCGGAAACCCCGCTTCCGATGAAGCGCAGCCCCTTTGCGCGGAGCGCCTTCTCGCGGCGGATCGTGTCGGTCCAGCGCGAGTTGCCGCCGTCGATCACGATGTCGTTTGCCTCAAGGAGCGGAACAAGGCTGTCGATCACGGCGTCTGTGCCTGCCCCGGCTTGGACAAGCAGGACGATCTTGCGGGGCCTCGCGAGGCTCCGGACGAATTCCTCAAGGGTCTTTGTGCCGACCACCCCCCCAGGCGTCCCCGGGTTTTCCGCGACGAACTTGTCCGTCTTGTCGGTTGTCCGGTTGAAAACCGATATTTGGAAGCCGTGGTCGGCTATGTTCAACGCCAGGTTCTGACCCATAACGGCAAGGCCGATGAGTCCGATGTCAGATAGCGGTTTGGCCATAAGTGGCCAAAAAACTACGAGGGTCCCCCAGGAAAACCAACCTGTTTCTGCTCAATCCATGCGGACGAGCCGTCGGCATAGCGCTCGCGCTTCCAGACAGGAATCCTTTTCTTGGCCTGGTCGATGATGTAACGGCAGGCCTCGAAGGCGTCCCCCCTGTGAGCGGCGGTAACCCCGACCCACACGGCGAGGTCGCCCAAGGAGAGGATTCCCGTCCTGTGGACGCAGGCCGCGTCCAGGATTGAGAATTTTCCCCGGGCTTCGGCAATGACCCGGTCTCCCTCCCGCTCCGCAAGCGGTGTGAAGGCCTCGTATTCGAGGGAGACAACAGGTCTTCCCTCGTTCAGGTCCCGGACCCACCCCTCGAACACGACACAGGCTCCCGCATGGGTCCTTACTAGCGCGGCCCTGAGCGTCGCCGGATCGATTGGATCGGAAAGAATTCTAAAACTCATCGACGTCTAGCCTCCGGCGACAGGGGGCAGAAACGCAACCTGGTCGCCTTCCTTTAAGACGGCCCCCTGGGGCGCAAACTCCCCGTTGAGGGCGGCCCGGACACGGTTTTGGGGCAAGGTGAAACCGTGGCTTTGTTTTAGCTCCCGGTAAAGGGCGTCCGGGGTCTCAGCCCGCGTTACAACGACCTCCTCAGAAGCCCCCCTCTGCTCGCGCAGGACGGCATAGTAGCGCACATGAACGGTCTTCATCCGGCGCGGTAGTCGCTTTTTCCCCCTGTCTTCTCCAAGAGCCTCACCTGGCGGATCACAATTCCCGGCGCCACGGCCTTGCCCATGTCATAGAGGGCGAGGGCGGCCACCGTCGCGCCGGTCAGGGCCTCCATCTCCACTCCTGTTCTTGCATGAGCGCGCACGCGGCAGTGGATCTCCGCGGCCACCGAGCCGTCCGCGGCCCTTCCTCCCGGAAAACCGATCTCGATCTTGCAGTCGTCCAGGGGCAGGGGATGACAGAGCGGGATCAGGTCGCTCGTTCGCTTTGCCCCCTGAATTCCCGCCAGAACCGCCGTCTGCAGGACCGGGCCCTTGGGCCCGGAGATCTCCCCATCCTTCAGCAGTTCGGCTAGGGCTGGTGGAAGGACAACGACTGCGACCGCGTGCGCTGCGCGATCTGTCACGGCTTTCGGGCCGACGTCGACCATCTGGGGCCGGTTGCCGGAATCAAGATGGGTGAGCATCGCCCCACTATCCGCCATGCGCCGGGGATTTCAATCCCTTGGACCCTTCAAACCCACATCCAAAGAGGGGCCACGTGCCCCGCGGAAAACCCGGCCCGGCCTGCCGGAAGTTCCACAAATCCATCTGTTCCAACAAGCCCAGCGCAATCCCCCGAAGTGTTGACGAGAACTGGCGCGGCAATCCTCTCGGCTCCCGGGCCCACCGATAACCTGACAGGAATGAAGCGCGTAAATTCCGGGTCGGCCGGAACCGGGGAGGCTAGGGCCGCAACCGGATGGGGCAGGGGGGACAGTCCGCTTGCCTTCTCGAGGGCCGGCAGCACGTAACGATGCAGGCATGTGAATGCGGAGACCGGATTTCCAGGGAGGGCGAAAACCGGGGTTTGGCGGGAGCTGAGTCCAAACCAGAATGGCTTTCCCGGACGCTGGGCCACCCCTTGAAACACCTTGCGAACCCCCTGGCGGTCGAGTTCCGCCGGCAGGTAGTCAAACTTGCCCTTGGAAACACCCCCGGTGACCAGCACGAAGTCGTACTCGGCGATGATATGCCAGAGCATGTGCTCGATCTCGTGGAGCATGTCATGCAAGTGGAAGAGCTCCGCGTTGGGGTATCCCGAGGAGGCCAGGGAGGCTTGGATCGCAAAGTCGTTGCTCCGGCGGATCTGGTGGGGCGCCACCGGGGAGCCGACCTGGACAAGTTCGTCACCCGTCGTCACTACGGCGATCTCGGGAAGCCGGCTCACGGAAACTGTGGCGCAGCCGCACGAGGCCGCGACGGCGATCTCACGGCCGGTGAGCCGGATCCCCGCCGGCACAGCGAGGTCTCCGGCCCTCAGGTCTGTGCCACGGAGATGAATGGCATTGCCTGGCTTGAACTCTCCGGGTGCGGCCTGGAGGCGGACCCCGGGGCCCTCTCGCCGGGCGTGCTCACAGGGGACGACGCAGTCCGCGCCCATCGGGAGCACGGCGCCGGTCATCACCTCGACGCAAGCGTCCTTACCGGGCCCCAGCTTTGCGGCCCTCATCCCCGCTGCCTGGACCGCCTCCACCTTGAAATCGCGGATCCCGGCCACCAACGAGGAGGCCCGCAGGGCGTACCCGTCCATCATGACCCGGTCGAATGGGGGAAGATCCCTGTCGGCGCTCACCTCGCCGGCTAGGACCCTTCCCTGGGCCCGGCCGATCCCGCAGTCCTCTCGGCCTATCGGGCGGATCGATCCAAGGACGAGCCTCTCGGCTTCGGCAGGGCTGATCATGGGCTGATCCAAGCGCGGATGGGCCGGATCGTGAAGTCCAATCGCGATCACCGCCGGGTTGAATAACCTCCCCAAGTGACGTACCTAGGAGGCTGTGCCTGTCCGCGACACGCTCAACCGCCCCTTGCGCGACCTCCGAATATCGGTCACCGACCGGTGTAACTTCCGGTGCCCGTACTGCATGCCGAAGGAGGTGTTTGGTCCGGAGCACGCCTTCCTGCGCCAGCCGGACCTGATGACGCTGCCCGAGCTCAGGCGGATAGCCCGGGCCTTTGTGGGTCTCGGGGTGGAAAAGGTGCGGCTGACAGGGGGGGAGCCCCTGCTGCGGCCGGATCTTCCGGATCTTGTCCGGGCCATCAAGGGAGAGCTGGGTGTGCGCGACGTCGCCTTGACCACAAACGGATGGCTTCTCGAGAAGATGGCAGGGGGGCTCAGGGAGGCGGGCCTGGACCGGATCACTGTATCGGTCGACTCGCTTGATGATGGCGGAGCGGGGCGCCTGAACGGGGTCGGATTCGGCGTCTCTCGCGTCCTGCGCGGGATCGACGCCGCCGCGGCCCTGGGTTTCCCGGTTAAGATCAACTGCGTCGTCCAGCGCGGCGTGAACGACCACGAGATTCCCCGGCTGTGCTCCTATTTCCGGGATCGGGGTCACACGCTGCGGCTAATTGAGTTCATGGATGTCGGAAACACGAACCACTGGTCCCCCGATCGGGTCATTCCCGCCCGAGAGATCGTGGAACGGATTGCGGCAATATGGCCCCTGGAGGCATCAGCCCCGGCTTATCGGGGCGAGGTCGCCGCCCGCTACCGGTACCGCGACGAGAAGGGCGAAATAGGCCTTATCAGCTCCGTGACCGAGCCGTTTTGCCGGGACTGCCACCGCGCCCGGCTCGCAGCCGACGGGAAACTGTACACCTGCCTTTTCGCCTCGCTCGGCTGGGATGTGTTGGGCTGCCTCAGGGCGGGGGCTGACGACGGGGAGCTGTCACGGTTCGTGGCCCGGGTCTGGCAGGGTCGAATGGACCGCTACAGCGACGAGCGGGCCACCCTCCTGGCGGCCGGCCAGGCCCGCGCAAAGGTGGAGATGAGCTATATTGGAGGCTGAAGGGTCGGAATAGCGTTGCCGACAGGGGTACCCGCGATAGACCCTCAGGACGCAAACGGATGCATCAGGTCACCTTTTCGGAACAAGCCTTAGGCGAGCTGAACCGGCTGGACACGCTGGCTCAACTGGCGGTTGTGGAACCGATCAGCAACCTCAAGCTCGACGACCTTGCCCACCCCCGGGAGCCCCTGGGGCGCTTCCACCGGGGCAACCGAACGTATTACCGGCTCCGTTCCGGCGACTATCGGTTCTATTTTCAGGTCAGTGACGACACGCTCCATGTGGACTACATCCTCCATATGAACTCCTTGGAGGATTTTCTGTTGCGAAACCGGCTTCCGGTGTCCGAGCAGCAACTGGTTGAGCAGCACTCGAAGTTCTGGAAGTACTTGGACAGCCTGACTAAATGATACCCAGCACCCCAAACAAGGAAGAAGAGGCCAGGACCGACCTAGCCCGGCGAGGCGATCCCTATAACGTGACCCAGGCGAGCCGCATCTATGTGCTGCCGAACCTGATGACCGCGGCAAACCTGTTCTGCGGCTTCATGGCAGTCATCAACTGCATCCACGCCCGCCTCGCAGAGTCATTTGGTCAATATTTGGGCGCCAACGCGCCCGATCATTACCGCTATGCGGTTTGGTTCATCTTTGGAGCCGCGGCCTTCGACTCGCTGGACGGCAGGCTCGCCCGCCTCGGGGGGCGCGAGTCGCTCTTTGGCGCTGAATTCGACTCCCTGGCCGACGTGATCTCTTTCGGGATAGCGCCGGCCCTGTTGATGTTCTTTCTTATCCTTTCTCCCTCCCAAGGATTTCCGTGGTTTCGGGACATCGGTTGGTTTGTTGGATTCGTGTACCTGCTCTGCGCCGCGATGCGCCTTGCGCGGTTTAATGTCATCACCAATCCCCTTCTGCACCGGGGTCAGAAGGAGTCGAACAGCGACTTTGTGGGGCTGCCCGTTCCGGCAGCCGCGGCTACGGTCGCGGCAATGGTGCTTTTCCTCCTTCACTTGGGCAACGCCGACAAGTCGCTCAACCGGTTCGCCCTGCTTCTTCCCCTGCTCATGCTCCTCATTGCGTTCCTCATGATGAGCACGGTGCGGTACCCCAGCGGAAAGAATGTGGACCTGCAGACCCAAACCCGCATGCGCCGTTTGACCGGGTTCGTGATCATCCTAGGCTTCCTAGTTGCCTTCAAGGAGGTGGCTGCTATCTGTATCTGCTTCGGCTACATATTCTTCGGCCTTTTTCGTCACTGGAGGCGCCATCGTCATGCAAAGAGGAACCCCTCTGTTGCGACCAACTTGTGAAGAACCCAGCCAATGGGTTGCCAGTAACTAATTCCTGCAAATAACCCCTAACTTATTACCCTATTCTCGGAGGTTCTTCACAGCCGCCGATTGACCAGTTTTCAGAGGAAAATAAGCGTCTTGTTAGCCTTGTTCTTGCGCATAAGAATACTGTTCTAATTCATTATAGGTTCCATACTCTCCCAGACTTTGTTAATTACCGCCAGTCAGCCCGCTAGGGCGTCGTCCCCATGAAATTCAAAATCAACCGCGATCATTTCGCCAACGGCCTCGCCCAGGTGCTCAACGTTGTTGGGTCCAAGGCCACGATGCCCATCCTGAGCAATGTTATGATTGAGGCGGAGAAGGATGTGATCTCCCTGACAACGACTAACCTCGACCTCGGAATCCGGTGCCGGATCAAAGCTGAGGTCAAGGAGACCGGCGCGGTGACCCTGCCGGTCAAGCGCCTGGCGAGCATCGTCCGCGAGATGCCTAACCTCGACGTCGCCTTCGATGCGTCCCCGAACCACCAGGTGAAGCTGTCCTCGGGTGGTTCCACCTTCCGGATCATGGGTATTGGCCGCGAGGAGTTTCCGCCGCTGCCGGAGTTTGGGGATGAGAAGGCCTACACCCTCGAGCAGGGCGAACTGAGCGGAATGATCCGCAGCGTCTCCTATGCCCAGTCGATCGACGAGACCCGCTACATCCTGAACGGCGTCTACTTCAACTTCCGCGACGGGAAGCTGTCCTTGGTCGCAACCGACGGGCGCAGGCTCGCCGTTATCTCCAAGGACATGGAGATTCCGGCCTCGAGCGCGGGCGCGATCATCCTGCCCGCCAAGACGGTCGGGGAGCTGACCCGCCTCTTGGACAAGGGCGAAAAGGTGAAGATCAACTTCAACGACCGCCGCTGCGCCTTCCAGATTGCCACCGACAAGGACACAAGCGGCTTGGTGGACAGCGTCTACCTGTACTCTAAGGTCGTCGAGGGCAACTACCCGAATTACCAGCAGGTGATCCCGAAGGAGACCCATCAGAGGATCAAACTCGAGCGCGAGCTGTTCCTGCAGTGCGTTCACCGCGCCGCCCTCGTGTGCTCGGAAAAGTCCAACTCCGTGCGGATTAAGCTCTCGAGCAACCTCCTGGAAATCACGGCCCAGAGCCCGGACTTCGGCGAGGCCCACGAATCGATGGCCATCGGCTACAGCGGCCCGGAGCTCCAGGTCGCCTTCAACCCCGCCTTCCTGCTCGACCCCCTGAGGGCCCTCGCCAAGGACGAGGTCTTCTTTGAGGTGAAGGACGACGTGAGCCCCGGCGTGTTCAAGACGCTCGAGAGCTTCATCTGCGTCATCATGCCCGTGCGGCTGAGCTGACGCGCCTGCGGTGCAGCCCCTCTACCTCATCCTGGCGGTCATTGTCGCCTCGCTGATCCTTGTCCAGGTCAACCAGCGGGTGGGTTCGCCGCTGATCGCGATCATCGACCGCTGGCTGCGTTGGTTCGGGTTCGCCTTCGGGGCGGCCCTGGTGTGCCAGAACCTCGGGCTGATCGACCGGCCGTACTGGGTGCTTGCGACCTCCTTCTTCCTGTTCTGGTTTCTGGGCGAGACCCTCTACAACTGGCTGGCGATCTCGGCCCTGAGCTCGAGCCCGATGCCGCTGTTTCCGCGCTACACCGTGAACGCGAGCGGCGAGGAATGGCCCGTTCAGGCCAGGCTCCTCAAGATCCGGGGCTGGCTCCGCGCCCAGGGCTTCCGCCAGGTCCAGGCCCTCAAGGCCGAAGTGGGCGGCGGCATCTACCTGCGCGTGTCCGTCTACCAGAACGACACGGCCACAGTCAGGGTCCAGGTGACCTTCCTTCCGCAGTCGGGCGGGGCGATTGTCGCGTGCTACTCGGTGAGCTCGCTCACCGAGGACGGGCGAAGGCTCGTGACCGACAACCTCTACATCCCCTTCGGGGGTTTCTATCCCGAGGAGTGGTTTGTCGACCGCTATCCCTGGAACCGGTCGTTGCCGCGGCTGCTTGCCCGGCACCGCTCGAGGGTCGCCTCCGCGGGCTCGCCATCGGTCCCCTTCACTGCAGAGCCGCTGGCGGACCTTAACGCCGCCCAGCACGAGCTCGACCGGGTCAACACCGAGCTCGGATTCTTGCACGCCCTTGGCGACCGCGAGGACCTGGGCAAGATCACCCAGGAGGGCCGCTACCGCGTCTGGAAAGAAATCTGGATGCTGAACTACCTGGGCCGCAGCGTGCGGTACCGGTAGGCTAGCGCCCGCCGCCGATTTCCCGGTGCCAGGCCGGCCTTCTGGCCTTCGCCCAATCCTCGGTCACCTTGCCGGTGATCATCGAGCGGAGGGTTCCGCGCTCGCCCAGGGTTGACTTGTACAGGTGCGCGAGAAAGCCCCCGGCGATGACGACTCCGAGGACCCGATGGGTCGTGCGACAGACGGCGTAGAGGGGGTGGGGAAGGTCCTTCCTGAACCACCAGACCAACCCGGTGAAGAGCAGGATCGCCGCGCTCCAGGACACCAGGATGAAGAAGAGTTTTTGGCCCCCGTTGAAGAACCCGGTTTCCTGCGGCTGCTGCTGGCCGGGGTTCAGGGCGTGCTCCTTGAGGTTTCTGGCAAACTCCGAGTCCGCGGGAGTCCAGCGCATGCGCTTCCTCCAGATGAGGAACAGCGGCAGCGCGAAGACGGCAAAGCCGATCCCGAACCAGAAGTGCAGGAGAACAGCCATCGGCTTGCCCCCGAACAGGGGCATCGTCCAGCCCAGGATGCTCCGCCAGTACAGGGACAGCCCTGTCGCCATAGCCACCATAAACCCAACAGCCAGCAGCCAGTGAATCAGGCGCGCGGCGACAGAATGGCGGAGGATGGGGGAACTTGGGGTAGACGAGTTCATAAGGGGGTTCTTATGGGTGGTGGATGCCTCAGAAAATCTTTTCGTCAAGCATGGAGAACAGCTCGGATTCCTGGATCCGAACCTGCTTCATGGAGTCGCGATCGCGCAGCGTAAAACTGCCGTCCTTCTCGATCGTATCAAAGTCGATCGTGACGCACCACGGGGTGCCGATCTCGTCCTGGCGGCGGTACCTCCGGCCGATGGCGCCGCCTTCGTCGTAGAAGACCGCCCACCGCCGCTTGAGCCTGCGGTACAGCTCCTGGGCCCGCGCGACGAGTTCGGGCTTGTTCTTGATGAGGGGGAGCACCGCCACCTTGATGGGCGCTATCCTCGGGTGGAAGCGCAGCACGGTCCGCTTCTCCATCTTGCCCTTGTCGTCCGGGGCCTCGTCCTCCGTATAGCCCGCGCACAGGACGGCGAGGAAGATACGGTCGACGCCGACCGCCGGCTCGATGACGTGGGGGGTGATCTTGCGCTTTGACGCCTCGTCGAAGAAGACCTGGGGAACCCCTGAGGCCTTCTCGTGCTGCTTTAGGTCGTAGTCGCCGCGGGCGGCGATACCCCACAGCTCCTGGACCCCGAAGGGGTAGCGGAACATGATGTCGGTCGTCCCCTTGGAGTAGAAGGCGAGCTTCTCCTTCGGGTGGTTGTACTCGGTCAGGTGCGAGGCGGGCAGGCCTATCGACAGGAGCCAGTTGGTGCACCAGTCGATCCACTCCCGGTGGCACTTGGCCCAGTCGGCATCCTCGTGGATGAAGTACTCCATCTCCATCTGCTCGAACTCGCGGGAGCGGAAGATGAAGTTGCGCGGGGTGATCTCGTTTCGGAAGGACTTTCCGATCTGCGCGATTCCGAAGGGGAGCTTGACGCGGCCGGTGTCGACCACGCCCTTGAAGTCGGCGAACATGCCCTGGGCCGTCTCCGGCCTCAGGTAGGATACGGCCGAGGCGTCGCGAAGGGCCCCGACATACGTCTCAAACATCATATTGAAGGCGCGCGGGGGGGTGAGGCTCCCGGCCTCGCCGGTAGCCGGCGAGGGGATAAGGGAGATCTCCTCGGCCTTCGCCTCGGTCATGTCGCGGGGCTGGACGGGCTCGAGTTTTCCCTGGATCGCGTGCTTGCGCTTGAATAACTCGGCCTTCTCCTGGAGCTCCTCCTGGGTCCTCTCGCTCTCCAGGGCGCTCACGTAGCCGACCGTCTTCCCGTCGACGACAACCGGGGAGAAGAACAGCTGGTCGGCCCGGAAGCGCTGCTTGGAGGCCTTGCAGTCCACCAGGGGGTCGGTGAACCCGGCTACGTGGCCCGAGGCCTCCCAGACCTTCGGGTGCATGATAATGGAGCTCTCCAGCCCGACGATGTCGTCGCGGCGCCGCACCATGTCGTTCCACCAGCAGTCCCGGATGTTCTTCTTGAGCTCGGCCCCAAGGGGCCCGTAGTCGAAGAAACCGTTCAGCCCCCCGTAGATTTCAGAGGAGGGAAAGACGAAGCCCCGCCGCTTGCACAGCGAGACGATGGCGTCCATGAGGTTCGGAGACTCGGGCTTGGATGACATGGCGGTTTGGTAAAAGAGAGCGACTCAACAGGCAGGGGGTGGGGGGGTCAATTCCTCGCTTGGAATGTGCTCCAAAGGAAACCTGTTTGCATCCAACGTGTCGTACCTCACATGAACCTCAAGGCACTTTATCGAATCATATTGGCAGTAAGTATCTTACCGATTTTCGGGATTAGCGCTAGCCTGCAGGCCAAGGACAAACCGGAACCCAAATCCGGCGAAAAAGCGGCACTTAAGCTCCATGTCGACACGCAGCCGATAGACCGAAGCGTGGGAACCCCGGTCAGCTACGCGCCAATCGTCAAGAAGGCCTCCTCAAGCGTAGTCTACGTCTATTCGAGCAAGAAGGTCCACACGCAGGACATGTCGCAGTTCTACAACGACCCGATGTTCCGGCGTTTCTTCGGCACCCCGAATGGACCGTTCAACGGGCGCCCGCGCGAGCAGCTCGCCGAGAGCCTGGGCTCCGGGATCATCGTCAGCGCGGACGGCTACATCCTGACCAACAACCATGTGGTCGACGGGGCCGACGACGTTAAGGTCAAGTTCGGCCAGCCCCAGAAGGAGTACACGGCAACGGTCGTCGGCCGGGATTCCGAGGCCGACGTGGCGGTCCTCAAGATCGACGCAACCGACCTCCCCTACGCGACCCTTGGCGACAGCGACCAGCTGCAAGTAGGAGACGCCGTGCTCGCAATCGGCGACCCGTTCGGGGTCGGCCTGACCGTGACCCACGGGATCGTGAGCGCCCTTGGCCGCAACAACCTGAACATCGAGGCCTTTGAGGACTTCATCCAGACCGACGCCCCGATCAACCCCGGCAACTCCGGCGGGGCGCTGTTGGACACCGCCGGCCGCGTCGTCGGCATCAACACGGCGATTGTTAGCCACAGCGGCGGCTCGAATGGGATAGGCTTCTCGATCCCGGTCAATCTGGTTCGATCGATTGCCGAGCAGCTGGTGGGAAGCGGCAAGGTCTCCCGCGGCTACATGGGGGTCTCGCTTCAGGAGATCACGCCCGACCTGGCGGCCCAGTTTGGGACAACCCGGGGCGCGCTGGTGGCCGACGTTGAGTCGGGAACACCCGCGGCAAAGGCGGGGCTCAAGAGCGGGGATGTCATCGTCAAGTTGAACGGAAAGCAGGTGGAGGACTATCACCAGCTGAGGCTTGCGGTGAGCCAGCTTGCCCCGGGATCCGAGGCGGCGATCGAATATCTGCGCGACGGAAAGACAAACACGGCCACGATCAAGCTTGGAAACCGGCCCGCCACGGGTCTGGCCTCCGAGGACCGCCAAAAGGGCGGCAAGGAGGGGGTCTTGAACGGCGTGACGGTTGGGGACATCACCCCGGAATACAGGGAGCAGCTGCGGCTTCCCGACAAGCTCCAGGGAGCCGTCATCACCGACGTCGACCCCGACAGCGCCTCGGCGAGGGCCGGCCTCAGCCGGGGAGACGTGGTCCTGGACCTCGACCGAAAGCCGGTCCACAGCGCCGATGAGGCGGTGAAACTGAGCGACGAGATCAAGGGCCCCAAGGTCCTGGTTCGGCTGTGGCGGGGAGGGGTAACCCGCTACGTCGTTGTCGACGAGTCCCAGTAGGGGTGGTAGCGTGGCTTCATGCCCGGAGATGCTGCGAAATCCTGGAATCCCCCTGAAATACACGCGCTGATGCGCGGCTATCAGGCGGCGGCCGTCATGACCGCCGCCGCGGAGCTCGATCTCTTCTCCGCCGTGGGGAGAGGACCCGCGACAAGCCGTGAGCTGGCGAAGGCCCTGGAGTGCGACCCCAGGGGGATGGCCGTCCTTCTGGACGCCCTGGCTGCGCTCAAACTCTTAGGAAAAGAGAACGGCGGATACACGCTTGCGCCCGGGGTGGCGGAGGTGTTGACCCACGGTGGGGCCCAAACCTCCCTCGGAATGGCCCAGCATCAGGCGAATTGCATGCGGCGGTGGGCCCAGCTGGCTCGGGTGGTGAGGGACGGCAGGCCCGCGGACCGGACGCCGAGCGTCCGGGGAGAGGCAGGCGATGAGGAGTCCTTCATCGCGGCGATGGACAACACATCAGCCCCCATGGCCGACGCGGTCGTGAGGCGTATACAGCCGCTCGAATTTCGCAGGCTCCTCGACATCGGCGGGGCCTCGGGCACCTGGACGATCACGTTCCTCCATGCCTGTCCGGGTTCGACGGCGATCCTCTTCGACCTGCCTGTGGTAATTCCAATGGCCGAACGCCGCCTTACGGCAGCAGGCGTTGGCGGCAGGGTCAGGCTGGTTCCAGGCGACTTCACCGCGGACCCGCTGCCCGCGGGGGCCGACCTTGCTTGGGTGAGTGCGATCGTCCACCAGAACTCCCGGGAGGAAAACCGCGCGCTTTTTGGAAAGGTGCACGCCGCGCTCGTCCCGGGCGGACGGATCGCCATCCGCGACATGGTCATGGACGAGACCCGAACCCGGCCCGTTTCAGGGGCTCTCTTCGCGGTCAATATGCTGGTCGGAACACCGGGCGGCGGGACCTTCACGTTCGCGGAACTTCGCGCCGACCTCGAGGAGGCAAGATTCAAAGCGGTGAAAATTGACTACCAGGACGACGGAATGAGTTCGATCGTCACGGCGGTGAAGTGAACATGGGGCCGAGAATCGAGCGGACCCGCGAAGACATTACAACGCTCCATGTCGACGCTATCGTCAACGCGGCCAACTCCACGCTCCTTGGAGGGGGCGGTGTGGATGGCGCGATCCACCGAGCGGCGGGACCGGATCTGCTCGCGGAATGCCGCACCTTGGGAGGGTGCAAGATGGGGGAGGCCAAGGTTACCCAAGGGTACCTGCTACCCGCAAAGTGGGTGATCCACACCGTCGGTCCGGTTTGGATGGGCGGGACCTTTAAGGAACCGGAGCTGCTGGCGTCGTGCTACAGGAGCAGCCTTCTACTTGCCGTGTCTTGCGGTGCGAGGAACCTGGCCTTTCCGGCGATCAGCTGCGGCGTATACGGCTATCCGGTATCCGAAGCGGCGCGCGTTGCGGTATCTGCCGTCAAAGAGTTCCTGGGCAACGACGCGTCCCTTGAACAGGTGGTGTTCAGTTGCTTCTCATCAGAGGTCTGGGACGCGTACGGCAGAATACTTGGGACCCTGCCCTAAGGGAACCCGGTAGGACACCATATCGGGGTGGTCGTCCGGTGGCCTTGCCTCAAAGCTGCCGCGAAGGAGGCCTTATAAAAAGAGGCCCCTCATGCCTATGACGGCTCCTAATGACGACGCGCGGTGACGGGAAGATCTCGCCGATGGGCTCGCTCTTAAGGCAACATTGAGGCGTCATCCCATGCGTCCGAGTTCTTCCCTCTTTGTTCCTGTCGCCTGCGGTGTTTTTCTTTTCTGTGGCGCCGCCTGCAGTCGAACTGAGGCGCCGACTGAGTCGGTGGTCGTTACGGTTACCCGCACCGAGTCCCTGCCGGTGGACGAAACGCTTGCCGTATCCGGCGGAATCGAGGCGGTGGAGAGGGTCTCCGTCGGGTTCCTCGTGCCCGGCAGGGTGATCCGCGTCGCAGTTCAGGACGGAGATGCTGTCCGGACTGGGGACACACTGGCGGAACTCGATCCCGCCGACCACGAACAGCAGCTGAAAATTGCCGAGGCGCGCCTTGCGGAAGTGAGCGCCCGGTACGAGCGCCTGAAGAGCCTGCGTGAGCTCGGAAGCCTGACCGCTACAGACTTTGAGCAAATTGCGAGTGCGTTTGCGCAGGCCCAGTCCGCGGCTGAGCTCGCCCGACGCCAGCTCGACTATACCCACCTGCGGGCTCCGTTTTCAGGATGGGCGATCCGCCATGGCATCGAGGTTGGCCTTGTGATGGCCCCGGGCGTGCCAGCGTACACGATTCTGGCTCCGGCACCGGTCTGGGCGGTGGTTGGCATCCCCGAGGCCGACATCTCCAAGGTTAGGATAGGACAGGCCGCGCGCGTCAGCCTGCCGTCGGTAGGCGACCGCGCCTTTGACGGTGTCGTGGGGGCGATTCAGCCACAGGCCGACCCCTTGTCGCGATCGTTCGCGGTCAAGATCCGGTTGCCCAACTCCGAAGGCGCGCTGAGACCGGGCAACGTGGTGACTGCGCAGATCCAGACGGGCCGAACGCGCTCCGCACTGCTGCTGCCGCCGCAGGCCATACGGCACTACCCGGACGGAACCCTTTACGTCTGGACCGTGGAGCCCCCGCGAGGCTCCGCCGCCCGCCGCATTGTCGAGACCGGACCGCTGCAGGCGACCCGGGTAGAGATTCTCTCGGGCCTGCATCCCGGGGATGTCGTGGTGGTTGACTGCCCGGCCACGCTCTTCGAGGGCATGCCGCTGCGGATCGCCTCCGCGCCATGAGCCTCATCCTCTGGCCCCTGCGCCACCGGCACGTGGCGGTCATCGTCGCCGTGGTGATCCTTGGTTTCGGACTCCACTCGCTGCTCACGATGGCCCGGCAGGACACGCCGGCCATCACGATCCACAAGGCGCTGGTGATCGCGCTGTACCCCGGTGCCAACGCCGCCCAGGTCGAGCAGCAGCTCACCCGGACGATCGAATCACACCTGTTCTCATTCACCGAGATCGACTCGACGAAGACCCACTCCGTAAGCCGGGAGGGCCTGGCGGTGGTGACGGTTGAACTGCGCGAGTGGGTTAAGGACAAGGACGGCTTTTGGTCGCGGCTGCGCCTGAGCCTGGCTGAGCTAAAGCAAACCCAGCTTCCGGCCGAAACCTTGGGACCCATTGTTGATTCGGATTTTGGCGAGAGCGTGGCTTTATTGATCGCGGTCACCGCGCCGCGGCTCTCGTACGGCGACCTGCGGCGAAACTTGGAGCGCGTCGAGGAC
The DNA here is from genome assembly GCA_903862935.1 of uncultured Opitutaceae bacterium. Lineage (GTDB taxonomy): Bacteria > Verrucomicrobiota > Verrucomicrobiia > Opitutales > Opitutaceae > Palsa-1447. Next base: position 96,809 of record CAIOZY010000047.1, on the reverse strand, counting down.
GCGATTCGAACCGTTCCGGGCGCGGGCCGAATCCGGCGTTACGGCGAGCGCAACGACGCGATCTATGTGGAGGCCGATTCCCAGCGCATGGCGCGGTATGGCGTCGACCTACCCCGGGTGGTCACGGCTCTGAGGCTCCAGAACTCGATTCCCTACACCGGCAGCATGAAAGTGGGGACTCTTGAGGTGCCCCTCCACACCCATGGACGCTATTCCTCAGTGGAGGAGGTGTCACAGCAGGTGGTGTTCTCCGACCCCGTGGGAAATCGTGTTGTAAGGATTGGCGACGTGGCCCGCGTGGAGAGGCGCCTGGCAGACCCCGACTCACTGCTGCGGGTAGACGGCCACGACGACCCCGCACTCCTCCTCGCCGTCGAAATGCAGCCCGGGTATAACATTGTCATCTTCGGCAGCGACCTTCGGGCTCGGCTGGCGGAGACCCAGAAGGTGCTGCCCGCTGACCTAAAGGTGCGGGTTATCAACGACCAGCCCAGCGTGGTCGCCGAGGCGGTGGGGCACTTCATCGGGGAGTTTTTTATCGCGGTGGGGGCGGTGATCTTGGTAACTATTCTGCTCCTGCCGATTCGGGTGGCCATGATTGCGGCCATGGCAATCCCCGTCACGGTCGCCTTCACGTTCAAGGCGCTGGACCTACTCGGAATCGAGCTGCACGAGGTGTCGCTCGCCTCGCTGATTGTTGTCCTCGGAATGGTCGTGGATGACGCGATTGTGATCGCCGACAATTATGTCGAGAAATTGGACGAGGGGCTGGGGCGCTGGGACGCCGCGCGGCGCAGCGCGGGGGAACTGGCCGTTCCTGTGTTTACGGCGACGTTGGCCATCATCCTTGCCTTCGCCCCGCTGGCATTCTTCCTGAAGGGGGCCACTGGGGAGTTCATCATTGCGCTACCGATCACGGTGGCGATCGCCTTGTCCATGTCGTTTGTGGTGGCGATGCTTTTCACCCCCCTTCTTTGCTTCAGCTTTATCAAGGAGGGGTTAAAGGGCCGGCGGAGGAACCTGGGCGCGGTTATCCTCGACTGGGTGCAGTCGACTTATGGACGGATAATAGGCCCGACGCTCCGGCATCCCGGACGAACAGTGCTCGCGGCGGCGTTCTCGCTCGCCGTGGGGGCGGCGCTCTTGTTGCTGGTTCAACAGAAGTTCTTCCCAGCTGCCGAGCGGGCGCAGTTTCTGATTGAGGTCGACATGCCGATCGGAACCCGGCTTGAGGCGACGGACCAGGTCGTGAGGAAGGTGGAGACTGCCCTTAAGGAGGACCGGCGCGTGCGCGGGTTCGCCGCCTTTGTTGGAACCTCTGCCCCGCGGGTTTATTACAGCTTTGCTCCGGAATTTCCGCGGCCGAGCTACGGGATGCTCTTGGTTGAGACTCCGGATGCGGCGACGACGGAGGTTCTGGTGAGGGATTTCAACGCGCGGCTCCGCGATCTCCAGCCCGGAGCCCGAATCAACGTGATGAGTTTCCAGCAGGGAATTCCGGTCGACGCACCGGTCGAGGTGAGGATAACAGGGCCGGATACGGTGACCCTTCGGAAGATTGGGGACCAAGTTAAGGCCCTGTTTCTGGGTGCCCCCGGGGCGGCGCAAGTCCGGGACGACTTTAGGGACGACTTCAGCGTCGATCTTGATGTGAACAGCGAGGTGGCTAACCGCCTCGGCCTGGCCACGAGCGTGATCGCCTCCCAGGTGATGACGGGCTTTAAGGGCATGTCGGTGACCCAGCTCTGGGAGCACGACGCCCCGGTGCCTATAGTCCTCCGCCTGGAGGCGGCCCACCGGGAGCGATTCACCGACCTGGAGTCCCTCGTGCTACGGGCGCCATTGAGCCAAGCCAATGTTCAGCTTTCTGAGGTTGCCCGGGCGACGCCGTCCTGGGTCCCGGCTCAGTTTGCGCGGCGCAACGGGGTTCCAACCCTAACCGTTAGCGCAAACCCGGCTCCCGATGTCCTGCCCTCTCAGATTCTCTCGGTGATCCGACCCGGGTTAAACCGGCTCCGGCTTCCACCCGGCTACAGCGTGGAAATAGGAGGCGAGTATGAGGGGCAACAGGAGACGTTTGGGAAGATGTCGGGGGCTCTGCTCACGAGCGTCGCTCTCATCTACCTAGTGCTCCTTTTCCAGTTCAAGAGCACACGCGAGAGCCTGGTCGTGATGCTGGCGATTCCACTCACTTTTCTCGGTGCCGTCGTAGGGCCCCTCCTGACCGGCAATCCGTTTGGCTTCACCGCAGCTGTCGGCATGATCAGCCTCGTTGGCATTGTGATCCGCAATTCGATCATTTTGGTCGACTATGCCGACGAACTTCGGATCCGTGAGGGACTGGATTCAAACGAGGCTGCGCTGCGGGCCGGCTTGCGGCGAATTCGGCCGATTTTTCTCACCTCAATGGCGGCGGCGGTTGGGGTCTTGCCGATGATCCTCTCCCGTTCACCCCTCTGGGCTCCCCTGGCCAGCGTGTTCTCGGTCGGGATAGTCTGGTCTATGGTGATGACGCTTCTGGTGGTTCCAACCGTCTACGCCTGGACGATGAAAGGCACCCGGCTCTCGGCAATTCCCTCCGGCCCATGAGACGGATCTCTATTTTGCTGCTGCTGTTCGCCGGCGGCCTCGCGACGGCTGCTCCCGAGCCCCTTACCCTGGAGCAGACCGTGAATCTGGCCCTCCGCCGCAGTCGGGCGATGCAGCTTGCCCGCTTGAAGGTCGACGAAGCCGGTGCCGGAGTGGACGCCGCTGTTGCCCAGCGCTACCCCCAAACGACCGTGGTCGGTTTGGCCGGCTACACCCCCCGTCCATACGAGATCAAGCTGCCCTCGGGCTCACTGACGCCGCTTATCACCGCCTTCGGCGCCCAACTGGGGATTCCGTCCAGCTCGAGTCTCCTGAGCACGTTTCCGCCTGGGGACATGACCCTGTCGAGGGGGAACCACGAGATTTACCTCGCGGGGGTGGGGATCATCCAGCCGTTAAGCCTGCAGTGGAAGATAGATACTGGCGTGATTGCCGCCCGGGCTGGGCGCACCGCGGCCCAGCGCGAGGAGGCGGAAGAGGCCTCGCAAATCCGTTTTTTTGTAGAGCAGCTCTACTGCGGGATACTGGTTGAGGACCGCCGGCACTCCGCCCGGGCTGCGCGGCTTGAGGCCCGCAAGGCTCGGTTGCGGGATGTACAGAACGCGCAAGGGGTTGGAGAGGTACTAGACGACTCTGTTCTCGGCCTCCAGGCTGAGGTAACCGAGGTGCAGGCGGACCTTCTCCGGAGCGGTCAGGAGCGCGGTCGTCTCACACTTCAGCTGGGCGATCTTATCGGAGCTCCGGGAACCGAGCAAATCGCCCTCAACTCCGACCTTCCCGATCGGCTGGAACACCCGCTCGAATACTGGCTTGCGCGGGTTCCTCACAATCCGTCCCGGCAGGTAGCCGCAGCTCAGGCCGAACAGGCAGCCGCAGGCGTGCGTGCGGCGCGACAGGACTACATCCCGGACGTTTCCCTTGTTGCTTTGGGTTATGCGCAGGACGGCGAGGAACTCTTTCCCCGTGATTCCGCGCTGGTTGGGGTCACGCTGAAATGGGATGTTTTCGATTTCGGCCGGAAGCGCGCAGAGGTTCGTCGGAGTCTGGCCCGACAGGGCTCCGCCGAAGCCAATCGGGAGCGCCTGGAGGAAAACGCAGCCCGGGAGATTCGGATTGCCTATCAGGATCTGGAGTATGCGGAAGAGCTCTCCAAACTTGCAGGCCAAGCCTGCGTGTACCGTCAAAGAGCGGCGGAAATAGCTCGGCAGTCAGCGGAACACGACCTGTCTCTGCCCGCCAAAGCCCAGGCGGCCGGGGCGGACCTGCAACAGGCCGAGGCGGACTTGTTTGCAGCTGAAATTCAGCGGCGCCTAGCGCTTCTCAAACTCTATTGGTTGTGTGGGGAGCTCTAGCTCAGACGCCCCCCTTGGGGAATTTCAGTTGAAGAGAGCCCAAGGCCGGGCAGGATCTGCTCGTTTTCCCCTCTGGGCCTATAGCTCAACGGTTAGAGCAGAGGACTCATAATCCTTTGGTTCAGGGTTCAAATCCCTGTGGGCCCACCATCTATTCCATAGGTCTAGTTTAAATTTTTTAATGAGTTAAGTTTTGGTTGGCCGCTTCCGTCACGAGATACGCCAACGTCTATTAAAAGGCGCGCCAGGTGTTTCAGCATGACCCAACGCCGTCGATCCTGAGCCGTCTCACAATTTCAATTATCCAACGGATGGCGGGGTCTTCTTGACTGACCCAGGGAGCGGCCATCTTATGAATTAGCCGCGCGCCGTTGCCGGCCCCTCTCCCATTCCTCGCTGCAGGGTATCTATGACTTATCGCGACCAGTACGAACGGATCCGGGACTCCAACCTGGGCAAGGCCCTCGACAATTACTCGTTTGCCGCAGCCATCGCTAACAGCGACTACCGATTAGTTTACCTCAACCCGGCCTTCACGCAGGCGTATGGCTGGCGGCTGGATGAAGTTCTCGGCCTCAATAGTGCGATTTTGGTGACCCCGGACACCGCGGCCGAGAAGCTGGGATCGGCGAGGAAGAGAACCTCCACACCCCTAGCCGGCTGGGAGGGCACGATCCCTCAGATGACGCGGGACAAGAAAGTCATACACGCCTGTCTCAAACTGATCGCAGTGAAGTCCCCCATCGACCCGGCGGGACTTTTCCGGCTGTGGCTCCTGGTGGAGGAGGGCCATATCCGGGAGGCAGAGGGTGTACTTCTGAGCCTGCTCAGCGCGAGCCTGCTCGCCTCCGAGTCCACCCTCGAGCCTGAAAAACCCGGGAAAGGATGGATGAGGGAAGCAACCCGAGAAGAGGTCCGCCGGCTGACTGACCTTGGCTTCAGGGGGAAGGAGATTGCTGCGTTGGTGGGAATTTCCGATACCGCGGTCCGCGCCGCCCAGCATCGGATACGCAAGGGGGATTCCACCTGCCCCACGCCGGCTTTGCTCCGCTGAGTCGCCGATGGGTTCCGGTCTATGAAGGAGTCGATGCTAGGCCGTCCGTATTGGTGGCAGTGGCCAACAGTACTGTCGCTGGACGCCCCGGCAGTTGCGCTGGTGTGGCAATGGCAGATGGCAAGGGTTGCTGGAGTCGTTCTTGCGCCGTCACGGAGCTTGATTCTAGGCGCGGCGGTTTGGCTGGTCTATTCGGCCGACCGATGGATCGAGGGACGGAGACTGAGCGCCAAAGACATCAGAACGCAGCGGCATTATTTCTATTACCGCTGGAGCCGACCGGTTATGTTCGCCTGGATTGCTGTGGCATTAGCCGGGCTGGCTATGGCGTTCACCTGCCTTAGCGGGCGTGAAATTGCGGCAGGACTTGCCTTGCTTACCCCGGTCTTGGTTTACCTGATTTCCCATCAACACCTGCACCGGCATAGCCCCTGGAGGATTCCGAAAGAGATATGCGTTGGCGTTCTCTTTGGGGCCGGTGTGGCTGTTTTGGTTGCGGCGGCACCAGCCGCCAGCTTGCGCGATCTGGCGGGGCCCCTTGGAGTTTTCACACTGCTCTGTTTTAGCAATTGCGCACTGATTTCGAGTTGGGAGAAGGCGGTCGATCACAGCCACGGCCAAGTATCATTCGCACGACAGTTTCCCCGGGGCGCGGCGCTGGGTCACGCGCTGCCGTGGATTTTGGCGGGGATTGCGGTCGTATTGGGATTCCACCTCGTTGGCGCTGTCCGGTCCGCGTTAATGTGTACCGCCACAAGTGGAGCCCTTCTGGGCCTTGTAGACGCCGCAGAGCGGCGAATCGGCCGTGAACTTGCCCGAGTCCTTGCCGACGTCGCTCTAATGACACCCCTCCTGCCCATGGTCTCGCATCTATTGATGAGATCGGCTTGATTCTGGACCCGGCTTCGGACGTACGCCCCCGGTGGGCCGTCTCGTTGCAAGTACGTGATTGATAGCGTAAGCTCGGCCGATAGAGACAGCGGTCGTGGTGACGTTGGGATTGGGAAAACGGGCACAGGGCGCTTGCAACCCATTCTCAAAGACCACGAGAATCCCCTGAGGTAAACTTAAACACGCACCTGACCGGGAACTATCCTAATAACCTAGGGCACCGATGAATTTTCGGAGAATAGCGGATCGGTACCAGCATCTTCCGAAACGCACCCGGGCTGTATTATTGACCTGCTTATACGGCGCGGCGGCGGGGCTCGCTGCGGTTGTGTTCCAGCTTGGAATGAACCTGGTCTATCAGCGCGGACTGGTCGCTCTCTCCCGGCAGTCATGGCCGATCTTTCTGTTCGGCAGCCTCGCGGTTATTGTTTCGGCCTCGCTTGTCGTGGGATGGCTGCTCAGCGCATTCTGCCCAGAAGCGGCGGGAAGCGGAATCCCGCAGCTCAAGGCGGCGTTCTGGAAGGACTTCGGCTTCGTGCCGTGGCGGGTGGTCTGGGTGAAGTTTGTGGCCGGTGTCGTGAGCATCGGCGGGGGCTGCAGCCTGGGACGGGAAGGCCCTTCGGTACAGCTGGCTGGGGCGTTTGCCTCGAATCTGAGCGGATTGGCCGGTGAGCCAAAGCAGAACCGACGGTTCAGTGCAGCGGCTGGCGGCGCGGCGGGCCTGGCGGCGGCATTCAACACCCCCCTGGCCGCGATCTCGTTTACACTCGAGGAAATCATAGGCGACCTCAACAGCCGTTATGTCGGCGGGCTGCTGCTGGCGTCGGTGCTGGGCGCCTTCATGGTGCACGGCATCATCGGCCGGCAACCCTCATTTCTTATCCCGTATGTGGATACGCCAACTTGGACCGGCTATGCGCTGACACCCTTGGTGGCGGCGCTCGCCGCAGTTGTCGGGGTGTACTTTCAGCGCTCGGCCCTGGGCCTCCGGAGCCGGTGCAAGCGATCCGCGGCTTTCCCGGCATGGACGATGCCCGTAATCGGCGGGTTGGTTACATGGGGCCTGGGCGTGGCTGTTTTCTTTGGGACTGGCAGACTGGGGGTCTTCTCCCTGGGCTACGGCGACCTATCCGATGCTTTGGCTGGAAACATCGGATGGAAGATCGCAGCGGTGCTTCTGGTTGCGAAGTTCATTGCCACTTTTGCGTGCTATGGGTTCGGCGGCTGCGGCGGGATCTTCTCGCCGACGCTATTCTTCGGTGGGATGGTAGGTGTGGCCGTGGCTGGGTTGGTCGGACTGCAGTGGCACGTTTCCCAGGTAGATCTGCTCACGCTAGCGGTCGTGGGGATGAGTTCCACCCTCGGTGCGGTGGTTCGGGCGCCGGTCACGGGTGTGCTGATCGTGTTTGAGATGACCCACGAGTTCGGCCTCGTGCCCGCCCTAATGCTGGGCACGCTGGTGAGCCAGGTGATCACCCGCCGGATGCTCAAGCACGGCTTTTATGATGCCCTGCTGAAGCAGGATGGGGTCAACCTCGACCTGGTCCAGCCGCCGCGGGACCTGCGAAGCTGGCAGCAGCTGCCGGTGGCTGCGATAGCGAACCTCCAACCGGTGGTAGTTTCCAGTCTCACCGCAGCAGATCTCGAGCGAATCCTTGGCAACTGCTCTTACGCTCGGTTCCCGGTAGTCGAGGGTGGCCGTTTGACCGGAATCCTCTCGCGCGACGAGGCAAAGCTCTCTCTTAAGGAAGGCAGGGTTCCACAGCTACTCCCGCCCGTGTCCGCCCAGCTCTCGGAGAGCGTGCAACAGATCCAGGCGAAGCTGATCGAATCGGGTCTGGGAATGGTCGTCCTTCTAGGACAGGTCGAAGAAAGAGTGATAGGGCTGGTGACCCTGCACGACCTGCTACGGGCCCAGGCTGGGATGGCGAAGGACGACGAGCAGTAAACCTTAGTGGCGTTGGCCGCCGGATCACAATTCGGGTTCTTGCGGTGCTGTGGGGCCGGAGAGACTGGCCTTCCAACTGCGCAAACGCCAGAGATGGCTATGGGGCCGGTCGAATGCCGCAAACCGATACCCAGGTGACGCGACCCCTAATTTCCGGAATCACATCACCCCCAATTGAGAGTGCAGGGCTTAAACTGGGATTTGTGAGGGGCGCCGGCCACTCGGCGGACGCTACGTCGCCCAGGCGGACATCAGAACCAAAGATTACTCACTGGTTCATGAATTTTTTCCAACAAAAATGACGATAATGTCGTTCACGTTGGTCATGCTGCTGAACTGAATGGAATCATCCAGGCTATCGAAGAACGCCTCCGCATCATGCGTGTCCAGATAGTGCTTCGCGTTCAAGGTGGCACGGGCAACGGTCTGACCATCGGCAATTGCCCCCGACTTGCCCTCGCCATCCACCCCGTCGGAATCGCAGCCGGCGATCACGATGTTCTTACGCCCTTGGATTTCGATGGCCGAGCTCAGGACAAACTCACGGGTTGGACCAAATCCGTCGCGATCTTCCCATTTGAAAGTCACAATCATTTCCCCGCCGACGATCAGGCAGACCGGCGGTTGCACCGGATTTCCTGAGTCCTGAATTTCCTTGGCGATGCCCATATACGCCTTGGCTGCTATCTTGGCCTCGCCGGTATTTTGGCTGGTCAAGATCATCGCCTTAAAGCCCTCTCTCACGGCAATGGCCTTTACCGCATTAAGGGCTGCCAGATTGTTTCCGATCAGATAATTGTGCACGCGCTCCGGCACCTGCCGAGGGGGCTCCATTTCCGGATTTTCCAATCCACGTTGCAGATGGGCCTGGATTGACGCGGGCGTCTCGTCCCAAATTCCATATTGCTTCAACAGGCGGATCGCGTCCGCAAAGGTGGTGGCATCTTTGTAGCTTGGTCCGGAGGCAATGACACTGAGATCGTCACCGACCACATCTGAAAGGATCAGGGAGACCAGCGTGGCTCCCTTGGCCGCCACCCGTTTTCCAAATTTGCCTCCCTTTACCTCGGAACAATGTTTTCGGATGGTATTGATGTCATGAATGTTCGCGCCGCATTTCATGAGCAACTGGTTGAGCACGAACTTATCCTCAATGCTCACTGTGGTCGGGGAGCAGGAGAATAGAGCCGAGCCTCCGCCGGACACCATCAGGAAGACCAGAACGCGTTCGTTGGGGCCTATCGCATCAATCATGTCCAAAATCATGCGGGAATATTCCGCATTTTCCTTGCGCGGCTCGGGGTGGTAAGCGCGCCTGACGGGAATTGACTTCACCTCCGCGATGCCGATTTCCGCGCCGATTTTCGTGATCACTAGTCCGCCGTCAGGCTTCAAGATTTCTTCGAAGGCCTGACACATGGGAGTCGCCGCTTTGCCGATACCAAAGAGAAGGATGCGGTCATAATCTTTCAGGGCATAGGTGTCGTCCCGCACGGTGACGGTGTCCCCATCCACGCGAACTGTGCTTCTAATTGACTGCCGTGGATCGGCAGCACTAACCCCGGCCAGGATCATCTGTCGGGCCAAGGAGCGATATTTTTTTTCCATGAAGGTGTTAGTATTAGCGCAAAATCTTACCGGACAATTTTCGGTGGTGACAAGATGGTTCAAGCTTGGGCCTAAGAAACCGATTTCGAAATCTTAAAATAGGAGGCCCACTATTGAGGTGACTTCGATTGCGGGTCTTAGAGGCAAGCATCCGTCGGTTATCCAACCGGCTACGTCTATACCGTTGTATCGCTGTTCACCCGCTAAGTCTGAGCCACCGCATCCGCCGCACCGCGGCCTGACGGGTGCCGACCCGCTAAGGGTAATGGATTCAAAGAGGACGCGAAAAAGGTGCGTCCCTTGGTCTTTTCGTGGTAAAATGCGGGCCAATCCCCATGAAAACCCTCCTCCTGTCTCTTCTGGTCATTGCAATTCTTGCCGCCATCGCCATCGCCTGGATCGTGGGCATCTACAACTCCCTGGTCGCCCTGCGGAATCGATTTAAGAATGCATTCGCGCAGATAGATGTTCAGCTGAAAAGACGCTATGACCTCATTCCCAATTTGGTCGCCGTTGCCGACAAGTACATGAAGTTCGAGCGCGAGACGCTCGAGGCCGTGACCAAGGCGCGCAACATCGCCCTGGCCGCCTCGCAAACCGCGGCCGCAAATCCGGCCGACGGCAATGCAATGAAGGGACTGGTCAGTGCCGAATCTGGCCTCGGCGGGGCTCTTTCGAGGCTGATGGTCGTGGTTGAGAAATATCCGGAACTGAAGGCGAATCAGAACATGCTTCAACTGAGCGAGGAACTCACCTCGACCGAGAACAAGGTCTCGTTTGCGCGCCAGGCCTACAACGACAGCGTGATGGCCTACAACACAGGCCGGGAGACATTTCCAGCCGTGGCGTTCTCCGGGGTGTTCGGATTTTCGCCGGCTGAACTCTTCCACATTGAAGACCCGGCGGAGGGCAAAGCCCCCAAGGTGACCTTCAGCTGAGGTCCGGCCCCTGCGCCAACCCGGACCGCACTGAGTCATGGCCATGGACTTCTTTGAGGCTCAAGCTCGTGCAAAGAGGCGAACCGCGCGTTTGGTCTGGCTTTTCGCAGCCGCCGTCGGGGGCACCATCGCCACCACCTACTTCTTGGTCATCTATGGGCTAGATTTTGCCGAGAGGGCGCAGGCCAAGGCGGACGACATCACCCCGCCGATGTCCCTATGGCGGCCGGAAGCCCTTCTGTGCGTCGGTATGGTGACACTGGTGGTCGTTGGATTGGGCTCCCTCTACAAATGGGCCCAGTATGCCTCGGGTGGATCGGCGGTTGCAAAAGGGCTCGGCGCCCGGCTGGTCGAACCCCACACGACGAACACAAAGGAAAGGGTCCTCCTTGACGTGGTTGAGGAGATGTCGATTGCCGCCGGCATTCCGGTGCCGGCCGTCTACATTTTGGACGGGGAACAGGGCATTAATGCTTTTGCCGCAGGGCTGACCACAGCGGATGCGGCTGTGACGGTCACCCAGGGAACCCTTGAGCAGCTGACCCGCGACGAATTGCAGGGGGTTATTGGCCACGAGATGAGCCACATCCTCAACGGGGACATGCGCCTAAACCTCCGCATCGGCGCCATCGTTTTTGGAATTCTGGTCATTGCGCTATCCGGGAGGGGGGTGCTCTGGTCGCTGCGGGGTTTCCGTGCGTCCCGCGGAAAAGGAGGTGGGCAGATCGTTCTTTTCCTATTTCTGGTGGGGGTGTCGCTCCTCATCATCGGTTACATTGGGTACTTCTTTGGCCGGATAATCCAGGCCGCGGTGTCGCGGCAGCGCGAGTTTCTTGCTGACGCATCCAGTGTGCAGTTCACCCGCAACCCCAATGGTCTTGTTGGAGCGCTGCAGAAGATCGGAGCAGGCGGGGCCGGCTCGGAGTTAGACACACACCGGTCGGCCGAGATCGGGCACTTCCTATTCGCGCAGGGGTTCACATCCATGTTCGACCCTGTTTGGGCCACGCATCCACCGCTTGACGCAAGAATCAAGGCCCTGTTCCCGGGTCTAGACGCAGACTCTGCAAAACGGACGGGATTCATCCCAGCTCCGGTTCCTGCAAAAATGGGCATTTCGCCTCCACCATTGTCGGAAAAGGCTTCCGATCTGGGAGACATCTCCTCTATACCCCTAGTGGCAGACCCGTTGATCGCGATCGCCTCCGTCGGGGTGATGACCGGCACTCATATCGGAGGGGCGGCGAGGCTCATCGCCTCCATTCCACCGGCGCTGCGCTCGGCGGCCCAAAGTCCGGACGGGGTTGTCGCACTCCTGTACGGCCTAGTGTTGGATAGTGAGGACGAGACACTACGGCGGCGCCAGCAGGCCCTGGTTGTTGAACGGGCGGACGGCTCCGTAAGCCGGGTGTTCAACGGGCTCGACAGCGCCTTTCGTGAGCTTAGCCCTGAGCAACGGCTTCCCCTCGCGCAGCTTGCGCTTCCGGCGCTCCGGCAGATGCCGTCCGTGCGGGTGATGCCCTTCCTTGCAACCCTTAGAGAGCTTGTTCGGGTCGAGGGACAGGTGTCCATGTTCAGCTTTGCGCTGCAAAAGTTGGTCACCAGGGCGTTGTCGCTTGGAGGCAACCCCTCCAGGGAGGGCGGTGTCCAGGTGGCGACCGTGGAAGAGGTATTGCCCGAAATCTCTATTGTCCTTTCGGCTCTTGCTCGCACAGCGAGTAACGAGGACATGAACGAACGCGCCGCGTTTGCCGCGGGAGTCTCAAAAATAAAGGACGCCGGGCCAAGACTCACGTTTCTCAATGCCGCGGATTGCGGGTTTGACGCCCTGGACGCAGCTCTGGACAAGCTGGCCGGTGCGAGCGGCCTGGTGAAACAGTGCGTGGTTGCAGCCGCAGCCCATGTCGTTGGAGCCGACAACCAGATTCTGGTTGCCGAGGCGGAACTGCTTCGCGCGATCACTGCCGCGCTGGATATTCCCATGCCGCTGCTGGCGGCGGGCCCGATTGATTAGAACAGGCCATAAGGAAACCTCGGGTCATTAACCTGATGATCGGGATGGATGATCCCGTTGTCCTGGGGGGGCCTCCGGCGTGGAGACAGATCGAGCTTAGGTCTTGGTTGGCGCAACCCTGCCATACCAAGAACGGGAGGTGTTGCAGACTTTGCACACAGAAAGCATCACCGGAACTTCCACAAGGACACCGACAACACAGGCTAAGGCCGCGCCTGAACCGGGACCAAAAAGGGTAATTGCCACGGCGACCGCCAGTTCGAAGAAATTGCTCGCGCCGATAAGGGCCCCCGGGGCTGCCACATTCTGCGGTACCCTAAGCTTGCGCATCAGAAGATAGGTGAGGCCGCTATTGAAGTAGACCTGCAATGTGATCGGCACCGCCAGGAGGACGACCGCCAGCCACCTGGTTGTGAGGTTTTCAGCCTGAAACGCGAAGATAAGGACGAGCGTGGCCAACAGGGCCACCACCGTCACTGGATGGAATTTAGGGAGAAAGGTCTGCTCAAACCATTCCCGACCCCGTGACTTCAGCAGCAGGGTGCGGGTCAGCCAGCCTGCCGATAGAGGGATCAAGATAAAGACGACAACCGACGTGACAAGAACCCTGGACGGCACGACCACATTGGACACTCCGCAGAGGAACATCACGATGGGCGCGAAGGCCACGAGCATAATCAGGTCGTTAACAGCGACCTGTACGAGCGTGTAGGCCGGGTCGCCGTCGGTTAGGTAACTCCAGACGAACACCATCGCGGTGCAGGGCGCGGCTGCGAGGATGATCAAGCCGGCAGTGTAGTCCCTTGCGGTTGCGGGATCGACCCAGGGAGAGAATAGGTGCCGAAAGAACAGCCAGGCCAGGAAGGCCATGCTGAACGGCTTGACCAGCCAATTGACAAAGAGCGTCACAAGCAGCCCCTTGGGGCGCTTTGTCACATCGATGAGCGAGCCAAAGTCGATCTTCAGCATCATCGGGTAGATCATCAGCCAGATCAGGATTGCGATAGGCACATTGACCTGAGAGCCCTGCCCGAACTGCAGCTTACTTAGCTGGTTGACCACCCCGGCAAAACCCTTGCCGAAGGCCACTCCCACGAGCATGCAGGCGAGCACCCAAAGGGAGAGGTACCGTTCGAAGAAATTGAGACGTTTGGTTGGCTGGCTCATGGGATGCCTCAGTTGGGACACTCACCGGACCCACAGCAGCAGCCACCCTCGCACTCAGGCATCGATTTCTCGATCGATTTGATGATGCCGAAACCGCCGAGGATGACCCGGCGCACGGGAACCCCCTTCTCGGGATGCGTGGTCAGTGGGGCATCCTTCATGCTTTGCTGAACCTCAAAGCGCTGCGCCTTCTGGCCCGGCGCCGCGGGGATTGTTTCGTAAACGTAGGTGGTCATAGGGGGTCAATCTGTTGTCGCCCGGAGCCCGTCCCGCCGTCCGTCGGCGTATGCCGTGAAGGTCCTCCGAATCTCGTTCCGCACGCGCCGAAACACCTCCAATTTTTCCTCATCGGTGCCCGTGGCGTGCGCAGGGTCTTCGAATGGCCAGTGGTGTCGATTGAGTTGGCCCGGAAAAACGGGACATCCTTGGTCCAGGTTGCCGCAGACAGTGATGACCGTCTCAATCTTGCCCGATAGAAATTGGCTCAGGTGCTTCGAGGAGTGATGGGAGATGTCTATCCCAATCTCCTTCATTGCCGCAATCGCAAGGGGGTGCACATAGCCCGCGGGCTTAGAGCCGGCACTGACTACGTTCAGGAAGTCACCAGCCGCAGCGCCCAGGATCCCCTCTGCGAGGTGGCTGCGGCAGGAATTACCCGTGCAGAGAATCAAGACGGTTGGTTTCTCGGATTGCATACAAAAATGGGGTTCAGCGATGGACTGTTGCGGCGCGACAGCAGGGGCTCGACTCTGCAAACCCAGGGGAGAGCTTCCTCAGCCGTTCCAAGTCCCGCTGGAAGACGGGGTCCTCACGCGCGCAGTCTTGGAGACACGCCAAATTAGCCGCCAGTTCGCGAGACGGTTTCGCCTGAAGGGAGTAGATCATCCAGTTTCCCCGCCGATCGCTCCGAACCATGCCCCGCGCCCGCAGGTAACCCAGGTGCTTTGAGACCTTAACTTGGGGCTCCTGAAGGATCTTCTGGAAATGACAGACACAAAGGGGTCCTTGGCCCAGCAGGTGCAGGATCCGCAGCCGGGTCCGGTCGCAAAGGCATTGATAGATTCCAACAAGGTCCATTGTTTTCAAATACGCCCACAGGTATATTCCATTACGGGTATATTGACAAGTGTATTTCTTCTGTGCTGCGCATTTTGCGCCCGACCGACTGGCCCATTCCAACGTCAGTAGGTTCCGTACCGTTCTGCCAGCTCCCGCAGAAGGGCGACATGAGCCGCCGGCGTATTCGGCGCGATTGAGCACGCCGTGCTCAGGATGAATCCGCGGGCCTGCATGCCCGCCTCAAGCCGTCGGGCGACGTCCTCCCTTATCGCCTCCGGGCTTCCCAGTAGGAGGGTGTGCACCGGGTCGATGTTTCCCTTGATGAAGGCTCGATGGCCGATGCGGCGCACGGCGTCGGCCAGTTCCACGTTGCCCAAGGGCGGGGGGTCAAGACACTCCAGGCCATCAAAGCCGATGTCTATAATTCCCTCAAGGCGATCGCCAATCGCTCCGCAGGTGTGGCAGTAGCAGGGAATGTCTTCGGAGTGGCACACCCGCACCAGGATGGCCTGGGCGGGCGAGATGAGCCCTCGGTGCAGCTCCGGCGAGACGAAGGTCTGTCCGACCCACGGCGCTGATACGTTAAGGGCGTCGACGCCAGCCGCAGCCTGCTCCCGCGCATGGCCGGCCACCGCCCGGGCGAAGGCCGCAAGCAGGACTCTGCATTTTTCGGGCTCCGTCAGCAAAGCGACCATAGCGCCGTCCACGCCGAACATGTCGATGAGGTAATCCTCGGGAGAGTACAAAGAGCCGTGGAGAGATACATCAGGACCTATGATCTTCCTGGCCTGGGTAAGTTCTGCGACCCGACCCCCGGACCCTTCGGCAAGATACATCCTGAGGTGGTTCGTGGGGGGGTGATAGGTCAGCCGCTCCCCAATCAGTTCCGGATTGACCGCGTCGATCTCTTGCTCAGGGGCCACGGCATGGGTGTACCGAGGCAGGTCGTTGCTGCAGTAGATGCAGGAGTCCCCGTTCTTGAAGGTTACTTCCGGGCCCTCGGGATGAGCGCGGTCTATCTTGGTCACCTTGCTTTCGTCAAGCGGCGCGGCGCCCACCGCCGGTATCAGGACCCCGTCAAACCCGAAGCGCAGGCTGATCTCCGAAAACCCTCGCGCCAGAGCCCCGTCGTGATTGTGCCAGAAGTCGATCGGATCTAGGTCGGGGATCTGTTTCAGAACGAAACCCCAGGAGGGCTGGCACATGACAGGCACCCGGTCTGGCTTTTCCAGGCGCATAGCCGCCGCAAGCCGGGTCCGGGAGGTATATTTCTTCTGAGCGGTCATGCTCTTGGCGTCGCTGATGGTGTCTAGGGTTTTGCCTGTCAGTCGGGGAAAAAGATGGGGAAAAAAGAGAAGTGGTTGCCCGGAAGATCCTAACCAAGAGTACGATAGATACGAGCGGAATGATGCTCCCGTGGCGTTAAGACATGGGGATGGCTAAGCTTCTGCGGGGTTTCGAAGTGCCCACAAGTTGAGCAGGCCTTCCGGACTTGGGCGCGTTCCCACCGGATGGAAGCCGCACTTTGACAGCACCCGGGCGGAGGCGATGTTGTCAGATACGGTTTCAGCCCGAACTTCATCTATTATCCCGCTTGCGAACGCCTCCTGCACAAGCAACGGGACGGCCTGCGATGCGAGCCCCAGGTTGCGCCGAGACGTCGCGATCCCATAGCCGATTTCAACCGACCGACCCTGCGGCTCTGACTTAAATCCCCCCGACCCCACGATCTCGTCCCTGGGTTCGTCAATGAAGAGCCGGGGCATAAATCAGTCCCCGCTTCCCTGGCGGAGAGCCTGCTCAAAGATGATGTCCGGCGGCAGGGCGCCCGGAATTATTACCAATCCCCTGAATTCTGAGGGGCAACAACGAAGCACCCGCGCGTCGGATATAGCAGGAAGGTACAGCCTCATGGTTTGACGAGGTGTCGGGATTGCTGCGGATCCTGAAGGGGCGGGATGGTGCTGTCCACGGAACTTAGATCATCCCGGCGGGGGCTGTGACCCGGTGCTTAATTGGGCCTGCCCCAGGGGGGTGGCACTCGGCTGGTGCTCGTCCGCCTAAGTATCAGGCGGGACCCGGGGTCGGCGGTTCGACGGGAATCACGACCGTGAAACACGAACCCTGACCGACTTGGGAGCTGACCTGAATAGTGCCGCCGAGCATAGCAACCACACGTTTGACGATGTTCAACCCAAGGCCTGTTCCGCGAACCCTCCCTACATTGGTTCCCCGCTCGAAGGCCTCAAAAATCTTCTCCCTCTCAGCCTGGGGAATGCCTATTCCCTGGTCCGCCACAGAGATCGACAGTTCACCACCCTCCAAGCCAACAGAGGTCGTGATTATTGATCCCCGCGGGGAATAGCGCACGGCGTTGCCGAGAAGGTTGGAGAGCACGTGATGCAGGAGCTTTGTGTCCAGCATGACTTCGCCGATCGGTTTCTCGGACTTGATCTCGAACTGGTGGACGTTGCTGTCGGCCATGCGGTGCTCGTCGATGAGGTCTCGCAGCAGCCGGTCGGCGTCCACACGGATTGGGGTCACCTTGTTTTGCTGCGCGTCGATCCGGTTCAAGATCAGGATGTCATCAAGCAACGCGGTCATGCGCTGAATCGATCCGCGGACGCGGGTGTACAGCTCCTTTGTCTTCTCGGGGCCCATGGCAGCCGAGTGATTCTCAATGAGCTGTATGGCGCTCTCAACGACCTGAAGCGGGGCGCGGAACTCGTGTGATGTGACGCCGATAAAGCGCGACTTCATCTCGGATAGCTCATGGGCTTTCTCCAACATCTCCACCTGGGCCTCCTCGAGGCGCGTGCGCTCGGTGATGTCCCTAAAGGTTACTGTTGCCCCCTGTATCTTTCCGTTTTCATCCACCAGTGGGGCTGCAGTGTACTCGACCGGGAAGCTACTCCCATCGCGCCGCCAGAATACCTCACCGGCAACCCGCCGAACCTGACCGTCCCTCATCGTGGCGTAAATAGGGCACTCGTTCTCCGGGTAATGCTCATTGTTTGCACGGTGGTGGTGGACCGTGTCGTGGGCGGGCTTGCCAATCAACTCGTCCGGCGGCCATCCGAGCAGCTGGGCCGACCGGCCGTTCTCCATGATGAAATCCCCATTTGGGCCTATGGCGTAGATTCCGTCTCCGACTGAGCGCAGGATGAACTCGTGGAATTTCTGGAGG
Source organism: uncultured Opitutaceae bacterium (assembly GCA_903862935.1). GTDB lineage: Bacteria > Verrucomicrobiota > Verrucomicrobiia > Opitutales > Opitutaceae > Palsa-1447. The sequence goes on along the minus strand of CAIOZY010000047.1, from coordinate 79,002 downwards.
CGGACAAGGTCGGCCTGGGTTCGGACCAGCTCTGCGAACTGCTGCTGGAGCCGGTCGTTGATCCGCTTGATCTCCCGGGTTCGCTCCTCGGCAATTCCGCTGGCGCGGACCGTAGTGTCGAGGAGGCTGACCACCAAGGCGGCCACAAGCAGGGTAAAAAGGGAGCACGCAGCGCCTGCCCATATGGGGCCCGTCGACGGGGCTGCGGCGTCGTCGGTCCGGGGGCTCCATCTTATCTTGAAAGCCCGACCCGCCAGAACGAGTTGGGTTGTGCGCTCTGGCGCGAAGGTCTGCAGTTGGATTGGAGCGTCCGTGCTGAACAAGGGAGCCTTCTCGGCGCCGGCCCCCAGGTCGAAGACCGTGGCCATGGGTCGCTGCGAGAGCCTGCTGATGGCCCCCGAGAAAAACTCCTCGGTCACAAACGGGGCGCAGATCCAAAACTTTAGTGCGGCGCGCCGATCGGCGACTGTTGAGAGCAGCATACCCGGCTCGTAGACGGGCAAAATCAATAGAAAGCCGGGCCGCCGCGCCCCGTCCTGAACCAGGGTAATTTCTGTCGTCATGCAGGCGCGGCCGGTGTCCCGTGAGAGTTCGCAGGTGAGCCTGCGGGCAGGCTCTGCGGCTAGGTCGAGACCCAGGGCGGGAAGGTTCTGTTCTAGAGGCGAGACGTGGGTGATGACAAAGCGGTCTTGCTTACCGGCCGGACCGGGGTCCGGAACGCCGCCAACACCGTGGATCTTGAATGGCGTGTCGCCCGGCATGGGGGCCTCGCGGGAGAAAGATTCCAGTTTATCGGCCGGAACGAAACGGACTATCTCGATTGCGCGTATCCCGGGATATCTTTCCTGCAGCTGGAGCGCCTCCGAAAATTCGTGCCACTGTTTTTGTCCGATTGACGGGTTAACGGTGATGAGCGCTGCCCCTCCGGTAAGGGCTTCGACATAGCGGTCCAACCGGTCCGTTATCACCTTCTCCGTCTCGCCAATCGTCTGTTCAAACTTCAGCCCCGACACCCTCTCTTCCTCCCACTGCAGGTATGCAAATACGGTCCCCCCGAGCAGCCATCCCATGAGGAGGACCCTTCCTGGAATCCGCAGCGCTTTCTGCCTGGCGAGCAAGACGACCGTCATTGTCGTCAGGGCCACGACGATCAGATACACTTCGAACATCTGCAGCCTGACGTTGTTATAAGAACCCGGATAGAGCACCCCGTGGCCGAGCTCCATGGCCGCCAGGCCGCATACAATGATCGTTGCGGACGAGAGCTGAGCCCCCAGCTCGCCGAACCAGGCACCGCCGATCAGAACCAGCGGAAGGAGGGCGAACAGGAAATAAACGCCCCAGACTGTCGAAAACACCTGCCATGAGAGGAGGGCGACCAGGGCGAGCATCGCGACAATTCGGGCCACACAAACAACCCTCCTAAGGGGGCAGCTCCGCGCATTCCAAACGAGATCAATGCCGATCGGGAGAACCACCAGGGCGCCGAGTGCGTCGCCCAGCCACCACTGTTCGACGGTCGCAAAGGCCTCCGCGTAGGGAAGTCGAAAGGCGCTGATTAACCCGGGAAAACCGATAACCGCGCTGGCGATCGGCGCAAGGCCACATGTTGCGATCATCGCAAGGGGCTCTGCGTAAGATCCGGCGCTGTAGCTTAGCCGGTCACTGACCCGCTTGTAGCACCAGGCTCCAAGCATGCCCTCCATGGCGCTTCCCACCGTGAACACGGCGGCGGGAATAAACCCCATCGGCCAGAAGATGTAGTGCAGAAAGTATCCTAGGATAATCCCGGGCAGGAGGCTGTAACCCCGGGACACGAGGACGATGATGCAGATTCCAGCCAGGGGCCAGAACAGGGCAGTCTGGCCGTGGATTAGGGCAAAGTGAATACTGAGGGCGGCAATGCAATAACACACGCCCGCCAGGAGGACGTTCTCCAGGAACAGGCGACCGAGGCTGCCGGAACCGGATTGCGCACTCATGCGTTCGCTAGCCACAGACCGTCTATTGGACGCTCTTACTGTTGACGTCCCGGACCGTTCCTCTTGCGCGGGTCCGCCCTCCGGAGAGCAGCTCGCGAATCAGCCGAACGAGTTCGCCGGAGTTGTAGGGCTTGGTGAGGTATTCATCCACGCCGAGTTCATATCCCTGTCTGAGGTCATTCTTGTCGGCCTTGGCAGAGACCATGATCACAGGAAGGTGCCCGAACGATTCACTGCCCCGAATGTAGCGCAACAGACTGTAACCGTCGCCCTCGGGCATGACAATGTCGGTGACGACGATGTCAATCGGCTGCGCCTCAAGGACAGCCCGGGCCTGGACGCCCCCGGCGGCCGATAGCACCGTGAAATGGGAGAATTCAAGCAGGTCAGCCGTAGTTTCCCGGATATCCCGATCATCCTCTACCAAGAGAATCCGGGGCGGGGTTGGAGTACTTTCAGACATCGGCTTAGAGGTGGGTCGTTTGCCTACTAGGCCCAAGAAGGGTGAGGCTAGTACAGCAATTGAGCGAGTGCAGAGACAAATGATAGGGTGTTTACCTTCATAATCTTGATGTTTTTTACCTAATTTAGAGCCCTATTTCCCCGTTTTCTTTCTGTGAAACGCGGGAGTGCAGCCCATTACCCGTCGGAAAACACGGTGAAACTGGGGGTAGCTCCCAAACCCCGCCTCCAAGGCAGCCTCCAGGACGTTATGGCGCTGGCCCGCCCCGTACATATTGAGGAAGCGCTTGATGCGTTCCCGGTTTCTGAAGTCGACCCAGGCGATCCCGGTTTGTCGCTTGAACAGGCGGCTGAGGCGGGAGGGACTCAGCCCTGAACGCCGCGCGAGTTCAACAAGTCTCAGCGCCCCGGGGTCGGATCGGATGAGCCGGGCGGCCTTCTCGACCGCCGGATGGACGTCTCCCACGGAAACATCAACGGCCCCCTCAAAGGCGCGCCAGGTGGCCAGAAGGGCGTAGGCCGAGCCTGTGTTGAACAGGCCAAGACAGCTCCTTGTTCCCGCGACCTCCGCGAAGAGTCCAACAAGACGGTCCAGGTCGTCCCGACTCAGGCGGCGGCAGTATTCACCGGGAGGATCGGCCAGCCTCAATACACGCGTGCCGGAGTCGGTCGCGACCCGTTGAACCATGCGCGGCCTGAACACCCCCACCCACATCTCGAAGTCGGCCGTCTCCCCAACAAGGACATGCTCTTGGCCCGGGAAGAGCCAGAGCAGGTCCCCGCGTCCAATCCGGTATCTGCGGTTCGCGAGCAGGTAGGTTCCAGACCCCTGGGTGACCAGATTAAACTCCAGTTCGGCGTGGCGATGGGCTGGGCGCGCCCGGCCCAGGTGACCGCACTGCCACAGGTTTCCGTCCCATGATGGAGGCAGGTTGAGGCGCTGTCGCATGACGACAAGAAATGATAGAAACACGGCGAAAAAACGAGAGGAGAATCCGCGTGGGCGGCGGTATGATCGACGCCGTGAACACCGTAACGGAATCCCAACGCGAGCTCTTCCACAAGGAGGGCTACATGATCCTGCCGGGCGTCATCCCCGCCGACATCCTCCAGATGCTGCGCGAGGAATGCTCGTACTTCCTCGGCTACTACGACTCGATGATGGACGCGAAGGGCGTCCAGACGGAGGGCATCAGCCACCGGGGCAAGCGGTACTTCGTCAACAACCGCTACCGGCTCAGCAGCCGGCTGTGGAAGTTCATCTTCAGCCCGCTGATGGCGGAGGTGACCCAGGCCGCGCTCGGCCCGGACGTCTTTCTTTTCCATGAGCAGTGGGTGGTCAAAGGGGCCGAGCAGGGCATGCGGTTCGCCTGGCACCAGGACAGTGGCTACGTGAAGTGGAGCGACCCGTCCACCCGGCACCGGCCGTACCTGACGTGCTGGTGCACCCTCGACGACGTGAACGAGGCCAATGGCACGGTCTACATCCTGCCACATTCGCGAGGGGGCACCCGCGGCCGGATCATCGACCACGTTAAGGAGGAGGGGTTGAACGACCTGGTGGGCTATTCGGGAAAGGATCCGGGCGATCCGCTCATCGTGCCGGCCGGCAGTATCGTCGCCTTCGACAGCTTCCTTTTACACCGCAGCGGCGCGAACACGACAGACCGGATGAGGCGCATCTATTTGCCCCAGTACAGCGCCGAGCCGATTCTGCGCCCGGACGGGCGGATCCGGACCCTTGCGGTTCCCTTTCTCAAAGGCGGCAGGTCCGTGTATGACCGCGCGGGGGACAACGCCGAAACCTACGGTCCTCTGCCCAAGGCGAATTAACGGTTTGCGGAACCCAAGGGGAAAGACGGAGGGTTGAGGGGGCCGCCAGAGCCCTGCCTCCAAGGAAAGCCATGTGGAAATCTAATTGGGAGGAAACGAAGAGCCGCCTCACCCGGTGGTGGAACCGGGAGGGCCTTGTAATTGGCCGGTACGGCGCCCTGGATGGGGGACGATGTGTCCACGGGGTGGCGCCTCCCCCGAACCGGCCCGCGACGCTGGAGGGATTCTATTGCGACCCGGAATTCCGGGCCGCCCAAGCCCATTACCAACTGTCCCGGTCGGTCTTTCCCCTGGATATGCTCCCGATTGCGACGACTAACATAGGGCCTGGCTCGCTGGCACTAATTCTGGGTGCCATCCCTGGCTTTACGGAGGACACCGTCTGGTACTACCCGTGCTGGGAGAATGAGGCCGAGCCCGAGCGGCTGCCGCCCCTTCGGTTCGATCCGGACAATCCCTGGTGGCGCGCGACCGAGGGCATCGTCGGCGCCTGTGCGGGGCTCGCGCGGGGAAACTACATTGCGGGCTGCCCGGACCTGATCGAAAACCTGGACGTGCTCGCCTCGCTGCGCGGGGCGCAGACCCTGCTGATCGACCTGATCGAGCGCCCGGAATGGGTCGAGGAGAAAGTCCGCGAGATCAACCGGGCCTGGCACGAGGCCTACGAGCGCATCTACCAGATGATCAAGATGGAGGATGGAAGCTCAGCCTTCGGCCCCTTCCGGATCTGGGGCCCGGGCCGGGTTGCCAAGATCCAGTGCGACGCCTCCGCGCAGTTCTCCCCGGAGATGTACTGCAGGTTCGCCATGCCCGCGCTCACCGAGCAGTGCGCCTGGCTCGACCACTCCCTGTACCATCTCGACGGCACACAGGCGATTGGCCATCTCGAGACGCTGCTCGGAATCAGAGATCTGGATGCCGTCGAGTGGACCCCCCAGGCGGGGATAGAGACCGGCGGAAACCCGAGGTGGTACGGCCTTTACCGCCGCATCCGTGAGGCCGGCAAGTCGGTGCAGGTCCTCGACGTCCAGCCGGATGAGGTGGTGCCGCTGCTGGATGCGATCGGCACCGATGGGGTCTACCTCTTTGTCACCTTTAGAGACGAACGCGGGGCCGACGCTGTGCGCCGGGCGGTCGATTCCCGGTTTCCCGGCGCCTACCGCTGAGGCACCCCTAAACCCAAAGGTAGACGTACAGGGCGAAGATTATCGCGGCGGACCCCGCTGCTGCCGCCAGGGACCACAGCAGGCTCCGGTTCCTCGCGGCCATGGCGAGTGTCGATATGATCACACCCATCTGGGCCCCGAGCATCCCATAGAAAAACTTCTGGCTCCGTCTGTGGTGGCGCTCCGCCGAGAGGTTCTCCTTGCGCACCTGCAGCTCGTAGTAGCTTGCGACCGCCTGGTTGAGCGACGCCTCGATGTCGTAACGGCGGGCGTTGGCCTCGAGACGGGCCGCGACGAAGTCCCGGCGGATCTCGGCACCCGAACCCGAGCCAGCGAGGTCCTTCTCAATCAAGTCCATCATCCGGGACACGGGCTTAGCGACGGCATCGAAGGCGAGTGATCGCGCTTGCGCGCCCCGCAGCCCCTCCTCGAGCCTTGCCGGGGAAATTCTTGCGAGAATCAGGGCAATCTCGGCCTCGGGACGCTGGACCTCGAGGGCAGAAAGGGCCTCCTTCACTGCTGGGTCGGCCTGGGGGGCCGGGCCCGCCGTCGGCATCCCGCCGCCGGCCAGAATTTCAAGGGTCTGCTGGCCCGCTTGGGAGCCGAGTTCCGCGGCGGCCGGGGTTCCGGCGAGGGCCGCTCCCAAGGCTTTGGAATCCAGCGGCCTCACCGACACAGCTCCGGACATCAGGTCGAGCGTGGTGTGCTGCAGGGCCCCCCTGAGCTTCTTGGCCTGGAAGAAACTCCACTGGTCCCCGGCCTTGGACTGCAGCTGGGCAGCGAGCGAGCGGTCGTACTGGGCGCGGGTCATCTCGCTTGAGGCGAGCCCCGCGAGCAGGGTTGCGACGACAGTCATGGCCACGGGCGTCGCGCCCAGGATCTTTCCCCAGCTGTTCTGGGGCAGTTCGGACTTTAGGTTCTCGGGAATGTTGATTTTCACGGGGTGGACTCCTCTGGGGTACCAGCGTTCGTCCGAGAGTTTTCCCAAGAGATGGCCCCCTGCAAGGCCCAACAGGGGCCCAAGAACGACACTTTGATATTTCCATCGGCAAAACCCGGACTAGAAACCTTTACTGTGAAACAGATACCCCATCTAGCCCTGTTGTTTCTCCCCCTCGCCTGCGTTCTCTCACCCTGCGCCTCGGCGGCGCCGGCGGCCCAAGCGAAGACATCCGACCGTTCCCCGGCAGCCCCGCTCGTATCCGCAGTATCAACGGTCACCGGGGTTGCCATATCCCCACTCTTGGGGACCGGTGCGTACGGGGCCTACCAGTGGACCGCGGCCAAAGACGACGCGGCCCGCGAAGCGCTGCCTTGGTATGCGCACTGGAGTTTCTTTGGCCCGGCGCTTCTGCTCGTCGTGGCCTGTGCAGCCAAGGACACCCTCGGAGCCGCCATCCCAGGGCTTAAGAAGCCCCTCGACGTCCTTGAGGTGGTCGAAAACAAGGCCTCGGGCCTGGTTGCCGCCGGAGCGGTCGTTCCGCTGACGATGGCCTCGGTCTCCAAAATGATGGTCGGGGGAAAAACGGCCGCGGCGGTGATCACGCTCCCCGGAGGTTTTGCGATGGTCCACCTCGCAGCAATCGATCTGTCGTGGCTGCTGGACATCCTGACCATCCCCTTTGGGGTGGCGATGTTTGTGCTGGTTTGGATGGCCTCGCACGCGATCACCGTTCTGATTCTCCTCAGTCCCTGGGGGGCGATCGACACCCTCCTCAAGGCGATGAGGACGGCGCTCCTCGGCCTGCTGACCCTGACCGCGGCCATCAACCCGTGGGTGGGCGCTATACTTTCCCTTGTGGTTGTGGTGATCGCCTACCTCGTGGCTGGGTGGGCCTTCAGGCTGACGGTCTTCGGCTCGGTTTTCTGCTGGGATTTCTTTTCCGGAGCCAAGCACCGGTTCACGCCGGCCGAAAACAACAACGCGATGTTTTCCGGAGCGCATCTGGAAAAGGTGCCGGTGCGTACCTTCGGTCGGCTCTCCAGGGGGACAGCCGGCGAACTCGAGTTTACCTACCGCCCCTGTCTCGTCCTGTCGGAGCGCCGCGCGAAAATTGAGCAGGCCAGCTCTGAGCTGGCTGTCGGGCGCGGGCTGTTCGTCTCCAACATTTCCACCGGCGACAGCAACACCCTGTTCCTGCTGCCGCCGCGCTACCGGGGCCACGAAGAGGCTGTCGCCCGAAGCTACGGGCTGGGCGGCGGGGTTCGCGATGCCGGACTGCGTAAAGCCTGGTCGTCCCTGAAGCAGCTCTTTGGCGGGGGCGCCAAGACAAGGGTTCCCGCCTGAGCCGGGCAGGCGGTCTGCCTGACACAAAGAATCGCAGGCTTTCGGCCTGCGGCAGCCCGGGCGGGCGTGCGCCGGGATGGTTAAGCCTGCTTCACAAACGGGCAGACTTCTGACCTACTTGAGGCATGTTTTCACGGAAGAGGATGATTGGAATCGCTGCCGCTGTCGTAGCCTTAGGAATTTGCGCTTGGGTGTGGCGGAGCCATACGGGACAGGATACGGCGTTTAGGACTGCCCGGATCACCCGGGGTGACGTCGCGACGACGATCAGCGCCACCGGCACCATAGAGCCGGAGGAGGTCGTCGATGTCGGAGCCCAGGTGGCCGGCCAGATCAGCTCCTTTGGTACGGACAAGAGCGGGAAGATGATCGACTACGGATCCTCCGTTGAGGAGGGAACCGTTCTCGCCAAGATTGACGAGTCGGTCTACGCGGCCGACCTGGCTCTTTCCCGGGCCCAGGTGGAGCAGGACCTCGCCGGGGAACTGAGCGCCGCCGCCAATTTGGCCCAGCTCAAGGCCAAGGCGAGCCAGGCGTCGGCGGACTGGAAGAGGGCGGAGGAGCTTGGCCCCTCCGAGGCTCTGGCCCGGACTGTGTATGATTCATACAAGGCCAGCTATGACATTGCGGTGGCCAATGTCGCCGTGGGCGAGGCGGCCCTAGCCCAGGCAAAGGCGGCCACCGTTCAGGCTAGGGCCACCCTCGACAAGGCGGAACGAAACCTGGCCTTCTGCACTATCAAGTCGCCGGTGGCGGGGGTCATCATCGACCGGCGGGTGAACGCGGGACAGACGGTGGTGGCAAGCCTGAACGCGCCAAGCCTGTTCCTCATCGCCAAGGACCTTACCAAGATGCAGATCTGGGTCGGCGTGAACGAGGCCGACATCGGACGCATCGTGCCCGGGGCCCCGGTTGTATTCACCTGTGACACGTTTCCCGGAAGGGAGTTCTCGGGCACGGTCGGCAAGGTGCGCCTGAACGCCACCATGACGCAGAACGTGGTCATGTACACCGTCGAGGTGAATACCGAGAACCCCCAGAAACTCCTGCTTCCCTATCTGACAGCCAGCGTGCGTTTTGTGGTGCGCAAGGATTCTCGGGCGCTGCTGGCGCCGAACTCCGCACTGCGCTGGCTTCCGTCCTCCCTTGCCGAGGTTTCCCCGGATAGCCGCTCCTGGAAACCCATTGAGGCGACCGCTGGAGCGGGCCAAGGAGTCCGCGGCACGGTATGGCTGAAGGACGGAGATTACGCGCGCCCCGTGGACGTCGCGGTCGGCGCCTCGGACGGAGTCAGCACCGCCGTCTCCGCCCCCTCCCTCGCCGAGGACCAGGAGGTCATCACCGGCGAGATCGGCCGGTCGCAGTCGGGTGGCGCGGCCAACCCGTTCATGCCAGTCCCGCAGAGGCACTAGGACGGGCGGGACAACAAGGCGACAGCCCATGGAACTCATCCGGCTAGACTCGATCTGCAAGACGTACCTCCGCGGCGACATGGAGATTCCGGTCCTGCAGGGCGTCTCGCTTCGGGTCGAGCGCGGGGAGTTCATCGCGTTGGTCGGCGTGAGCGGATCCGGGAAGAGCACGCTAATGAACATCCTTGGCTGCCTGGACCAACCGACCTCGGGGCAATACTGGTTCGATGGCAGGGAGATCTCCTCGGCGTCGGCCGATGACCGAGCGCGCATTCGCAACTCCAGAATCGGGTTCGTGTTCCAGAATTTCAACCTGCTAGCCCGGACGAGCGCCCTGGACAACGCCCTAGTCCCGCTGACGTATTCGCCGGCCCATCCGTCCGAGGAGGAATGCCGCCGCCGCGCGACCGAGATGCTCCAGCTTGTCGGACTGGGAGACCGGATGGATCACGAGCCATCCCAGTTGTCCGGAGGCCAGCAGCAGCGTGTGGCCATCGCCCGCGCCCTGATCAGCCAGCCGCCGCTCCTTTTCGCGGATGAACCCACCGGAAATCTCGACTCCCGCACGACGGAGGACGTCCTAAGGATCCTTCAAAAGCTGAATACGGAGGCCGGGATCACCATTATCCTCGTCACCCACGACGACAACGTGGCCCACCACGCCAAGCGGATCATCCGAATCAAGGACGGTGTCATCGTTGAAGACGGGGCGACCGCAGTGGGGAAAGCGGCGGCGCCGGCCCCGCCCCCGGCCCCGCTGCCGCCCGGTCATCCCCGGATCGACTGGCCGGCGGTCAAGTCGGGCTGGAGGACCCTCCGCACCGCCCTGCGGGCCCTGCGCCGCAACGTCATGAGGTCCGTCCTGACATGCCTGGGAATCATCATCGGTATCGCCGCGGTGATCGCGATGATGGAGATCGGCCGGGGTTCCTCGAGCATGATTGAGCAAACGATCGCTAGCCTCGGGGCCAACGTCATCCAGATCGACAACAACGAGGCGGTCATCAACGGCGTCAGCTCGGGCAGCGGAGGGCAGGTCTCCGTGACCTATGACGACGCCGACGCCATCCGCCGCGAATGCAGCGCCATCCGGTGGGTGGCCCCCAGCCTGGACTGCCGGGTCCAGGTGATCTACGGAAGCCGCAACTGGTCGCCCAACAATATCCTCGGGACGAACCCGGACTACCTATCGATCCGCAAGTGGGAGCTGAGCGACGGCGCGCCGTTCACCGCGGACGACGTCCGGAGCGCCGCCCCGGTCTGCTTGATCGGACAGACGGTGGTCCGGCAGCTCTTCGGCAACGAACCGCCGCTGGGCAAGCAGGTGAGGGTGAAGAACGTCTCGATGAAGATCGTCGGCGTCCTGAGCCCCAAGGGGACGAGCATGTCCGGCAGGGATCAGGACGACTACATGATCGCCCCGTGGACCACGATCAAGTTCCGGATCAACGGAGACCGGCAGGCCACCTCGGGGACGGCGGCCGCGGCGCTCGGCCAGGTCAATACCCTCAGCCAGTCCTACCCCAACCAGCAGGTCCAGTTCTACCCCCAGCAGTCCGCCCTCCAGGCGGCCGACATGCTCCAGATCACGCGATTCGCGGACGTCGACGACATCTGGGTCTCCGCCCTGAGCGCGCAGGACACTCCTGACGCCATCGCCCAGATCACGGGCCTGATGAGAGAAAGGCATCGCATCCAGCGCGGTGCGGCGGATGATTTCAGGATCCGCGACCTCACCGAAATCTCCCAGGCCCTGGCTTCGACGAGCCGGGTCATGACGAACCTCCTGCTGGTCGTGGCGCTGATCTCCCTCGTCGTCGGCGGGGTCGGAATCATGAACATCATGCTGGTGTCTGTGACCGAGCGGACCCGCGAGATAGGCACCCGGATGGCCGTGGGGGCCCGCCAGCGGGACATTCTCAGGCAGTTCCTGGCCGAGGCGATTGTCCTGTGCCTTGCGGGGGGGGTCGCTGGGATCGTGGTTGGGAGGGGGGCATCAATCGCGGTCACGGCTCTTTTGGGCTGGCCGACACTCCTGTCGGTGCCGGCTATCGTCGCCGCGGTGACCGTCTCCGCGACGGTCGGCATTGTGTTTGGATACTATCCGGCATGGAAGGCATCCCGGCTCAACCCCATCGAGGCCCTGCGCTATGAGTAGCCTAAGGCCAACCTTTTTGCGCGCCGCCGCGGTTGCGCTTCTGTGCGGCGGCTGCGCGGTCGGCCCAAGCTACCACAGTCCGGTCGCCGACGTTCCCCAGAACTGGGGGGCGGGTGCGCCCGCCGGCGCGGCAAGCACGGCCCTGTGGTGGCACGGCTTCAACGATCCTGAGCTGACGTCGCTGGCGGAGCGCGCCCTCAAGGGCAATCTCGACGTGCAGATCGCCGAGTCCCGGCTCCGCCAGGCCCGGGCAGCCCGGAGGGTCGCAGCGGGCGGGTTTTGGCCCGCGATCACCGCCTCGGGATCCGCCCAGAGGGGGGCGACATCCGGAGGGGCCTCCGCCAACACCTTCCAGGCCGGCCTCGACGCGATCTGGGAACTCGACCTCTTCGGCGGAGTCCGCCGCAGTGTGGAGTCGGCTGAGGCCTCATCCGAGGCCGCAAAGGCAGGCCTGGATGATGTCCGGGTCTCGCTCGTGGCGGAGGTTGCGTTCGACTATGTGCAGGCGAGGTCCTTCCAGGAGCAGATCGCAATCGCACGGGAGAACCTCTCCTCCCAGAGGCACACCGCTGATATCGTCCACCAGAGGCTTAAGGTCGGTTTTTCGAGCGCCCTGGACGCCGCGAACGCGGACGCCCAAGCAGCCACAACCGCCGCGACCCTTTCCCCACTGGACACGGCGCTGCGCCAAGCGATCCACGCGCTGAGCGTTCTCATCGGCCGGCCCCCGGACGAGCTGCTTGGGGAGCTTTCACAGCCCGGCGTGCTTCCGCCGGCTCCGCCCGCAATTCCTGTCGGACTGCCGTCCGACCTCGTGCGCCGCCGGCCTGACATCCACGCCGCGGAGGCCCAGCTCCACGCCGCGACCGCGCAGGTCGGCGTTGCGGTATCCGACTTCTTCCCGAAGTTCCCTCTGACGGCCGCGGTCGGGTATCAGGGAAGCCTGATGAGGACGCTGTTTGCGACCGGGAACCGGACCTGGTCGGTCGGGCCAGGCGTCACTTGGCCGATTCTTCAGGGCGGCAGCACGCTGGCAAACGTCCGGCTGCAGCAGGCCCTGCGGGACCAATCCTACCTGACCTACCGAAAGACGGTCCTTGTGGCACTGCAGGAGGTCGAAGACTCGCTTGTGGCCCTGGGCAACGAGCAGGACCACGGCAAGGCGCTGGCAGAGGCGGTGATCCAGAACCGGCGCGCGGTCGACCTGGCCAAACACCTTTATTCGGAGGGGCAGGCCGACTTTCTTTCCGTTCTGGATGCGCAGCGCCTGCTCTACACCTCGCAGATCGCCCTCGCGCAGAGCCGGCAGGCGGAGTCGGCGGATGCGATTGCCCTCTACAAGGCCCTCGGCGGAGGCTGGGAGGATAGCCGGGGCTGAGGGACTGGTCGGGCCCCCTGGAGACACGGGGCTCGCTAATGGCTCGAATCCGGGCATACGTATCCAGTATGCCGTTCAAATCATTCAACCTGGCTGAGCCGGTGCTGCGGGGCATCCAGGCGGCGGGGTTCACAGACCCCACGCCCATCCAAATCCGCGCAATTCCGGTCGTCCTTTCGGGCAAGGACCTTATCGCCTCCGCCCAGACAGGCACGGGCAAGACGGCGGCCTTCGGGCTTCCCATCGTGTCACGGTTGATCAGCCTGCCGCCTGCCGCCCCCCGCGGAAAGCCGCACGTGCTCATCCTCGAGCCGACGCGCGAACTCGCGGCCCAGGTGGAGACGGCCTTTCACGCCTTTTCCCGGTTCACCAAGCTGCGGACCCTCGCCGTCTTCGGAGGGGTCGGGTACGGCAAGCAGCGCCAGGAGCTTTCGCGGGGGGTCGATGTCGTCGCAGCCACCCCCGGACGTTTGATGGACTACCTCATGGACAGGACGATGGACCTGTCAGCGGTGTCGATCCTCGTCCTGGACGAGGTCGACCGCATGCTGGACATGGGCTTTCTTCCTGTGGTCAAGAATATCATCGGCCGCTGCCCGAAGGCGCGGCAGACGCTGTTTTTCTCTGCCACGGTGCCCCCGGAGATCCAAGCGGTGGCCGCATTCGCCCTCCGGAGCCCGGAGCGCATCGAGGTCGGCGCCAGCCGCTCCGTCACGCAGACAGTCAACCACGCCCTCTACCCGGTGTCCTTCGACCAGAAGTTCGACCTGCTTCTTGCCCTGCTGGGACAGGCGGGCTTCGACAGTGTCCTGGTTTTCAGCCGTACCAAACACGGGGCCGACAAGATCGCCCGCAAACTGTCCGCTGCCAACCACTCGGTGGCCGTCCTGCACGCCAACCGCTCGCAGAACCAGCGGCTGGAGGCCCTTGAGGGTTTCCGCAGCGGCAAGTACGAGATCATGGTCGCCACCGACATCGCGGCCCGGGGAATCGACGTGGCGGGGATTACCCATGTGATAAACTACGACGTGCCCGAGAACCCCGAGGACTACGTTCACCGGATTGGACGGACGGGCCGCGCCCAGGCGGTCGGCGACGCCTGCACGCTGGTCACCCCGGAGGACAGGTCCAATATTCGCGACATCGAGCGCTTCATCGGCCAGGGGATCGAGGAGATGCGCCTGACCGGATTTCCCTACAAGGCCTTCTCCGCACGTCCCCAGCAACCCTCGGGAGGCGGGCCCAGCCAGGGCCGCGGTCCCCGGCGGGGGGGGGGGCTCGGGCTGGCAGGGTCATTCCGGGCACGGAGGGCGCCGCCGGTTCCGGTGAACTTGCGAGTCCCCCGGGCCCTTAAGGTCCGGGATTGTCCGGCCGCCCAGTTTCCCACAACCTGCCGAACATGGCGCAGCCCGTAGCATTCATAACCGGGATAACAGGGCAGGACGGCTCGTATCTCGCCGAACTCCTGCTCCGGCAGGGCTACCTAGTACACGGGCTTGTGCGCCGGGCCAGCATGTTCAACCGGTCCCGTATCGAGCACCTGCGGCATGACCCGGCGGTTTACGGCAAGTCCCTGTTCCTTCACTATGGCGACCTGCAGGACGCGACGGCGCTCCGGCGGATCTTCCGCCAGGTCAGGCCCTCCGAGGTCTACCATCTGGCGGGGCAGAGCCACGTGGGGTTGAGTTTTGAGATTCCAGAAGTCACCTGCCACGAGGTCGGAAACGCCACCTTGGGGCTGCTCGAGATCCTGCGTGACCAGGATTACCCGGTGAGGTTTTACCACGCGGCCAGTTCCGAGATCTTTGGCACGCCGGAGTCCTCGCCGCAGAACGAGGAGACCCCGACCCGCCCGGGGAACCCCTACGGATGCGCGAAGGCGTTCGCCGTTCACCTGTGCCGGGTCTACCGCAAGGCCTACGGACTGTTTGTCTGCAACGGCATCGCCTACAACCACGAGTCGCCCCGCCGCGGCGAAAATTTCGTGACACGCAAGATCAGCCTCGCTGCGGCCCGGATCAAGCTGGGCCTCCAGGACAAGCTAAACCTGGGCGACCTGGACGTGCGCCGGGACTGGGGTTACGCGCCCGAATACGTCGAGGGGATGTGGCGCATGCTCCAGCAGCCCGAGCCTGACGACTACGTGCTTGCGACCGGCCAGAGCCACTCGATCCGGGACTTCCTCAGCGCGGCCTTCGCAAGGGTGGCCCTTGACTGGCGCAGTCATGTCATCTTCGAGGAGCGCTTCGTCCGCCCGACGGAGGTAAACGGTCTGGTGGGAGACCCCTCCAAGGCAAAGGCCCGTCTGGGGTGGGAGCCCAAGACCCGCATGGCGGAACTGGCCGGGATCATGGTCGACGCCGACCTCGAGGCCCAGCGGCCGGGCGCGTAGGACTCCAGAACCCCGGCAGGGTTCAGGCTCTCTTAGGCGACTCCTATTTCTACTCCGTCAGCGGTCGTTGACGTAGGCCCGGATCCGCTCGAACTGGCTCTCCCCATTGAGTCCGGCCTCGGACATCACCATCGCCGCCGCCCCGCTTCCGAGGAAGTGCCCCTCGTGGAACGGGTGGAGTGTGTGGGCCCGCCCGTAGTCTGAACGGATCCAGCGCTCCATCGTGGGAAGCGTGAAGTCCGTGATCCCCATGGCCTCGGCTTGGTGCTCCTCTGGGAAGATCTGCTCGCGCTCGTCTTCGGACAGGGCGTCGAAGAGCTCGCTCGAGGTGACGACATAGACGTTCAGGTCGATGCCCTCCCGGTCGAGAAGGGGTAGGGCGCCCGTGAGGAAGGCGTTGGTTACGCCGCAACCCTGAAGCACCACGGCCCCGTTGCCGCCGCCCCGCGCGGCGCGCAGCCGGTAGACGCCTTTGGCTGACGCCGACGGTGGAGGTAGGCCCAGGGCAACCCGGTCCAGTACGACCTCCGGCGGCCGGGTGACGAACGGGGCGATGACGGCGGGCCGTCGCGCGAGGGCCGCGGAGACCAGGAACCACAGCTCCCGCGGGTCCCACGGGGTGAGGGTGATCAGGGTCCCTGCCGGGAAGTTTCCCTGCAGCAGCTGCAGGGGCTGCGGGTCGGCGTGCGTGGGCCCGTCCTCGCCGGTCTTGACCCCCGCATGGGCGCAGACAACAAACATCGGGCGCAGCGGACCGCCGTCCAGCGATGCCCGGGCCTGGTTACCGATCGCGTGCAACCGGGCCGCAATGTGGCCCAAGGGGGCGCTGAATGCCCCGTAGGAGGACCCCGCCCCAATATGTCCGCCGAAGGTGGAGATTCCGCAGAGGATCGCGGTCATGGCGTCCTCGCAGATTCCACCAGTGGAGAGCTGGCGTGCGAGCGCGTTGGTGCGCCGGTTGTAGAATCCCGCCGGGAACCCGTCTCCGGCCTTCGCCAGGCTTGTCGAGCCGAGCAGGTCGGCCGACGCGACCACGACAGCGCCTCCGGAGGTCTTGTTGAAGTAGTTAAGCACGCGCCCGAACTCGTCGCGGAGCGTGGCCTTTGAGCCGGGGGCAAGCGCGAATGAGGATGGGGCCTCAAGGACTCCCTTTGCCGCCTCCACGTAGATCTTCTCCACGTCAGGGGCTCCGTCGCGGTGCTTGAGCGCGCGCTTGTCCAGGCGGTCGCGGGAGGCGCGCAGCGCGCCCGCCAAGGCCTCGACCATCGGGCGCTGTCCTTCGAGCAGGGAGCGGATCTTCTGCAGGGTCTCCCAGTAGCAGCCCTCGATGATGGCGGCATTCGTTCCCCCGCAGCGCAGCGGGCCCGCGCCGCAGGTGGGTATGTCGCAGATCTGCTTTGAAAGCAGGGGCTCGATTGCCGCCATGAAACCCGGAGAGCACAGGGTGTGCCCGGCCCCGTGGGAGGCCCGGCCCTCGATCCCGTACCTCCACCCCTTGACCGTACGGTAGACGACCGCGGTCGGCTGGCCGTTGTCCAGGGAGAGCGCCGCAGCCTGGGCCGCGGCGACCTGTTGCCAGTCGAAACCGTCGCTCACAAAGACGACGTTCCAGTCGTTCAGGTAGGCGAGTTCGGCGGGGGTCCACTGGACGTAGTCGCCGGGCGAGGCTCCGTCGCGGCAGACGCGGTTGGAGTCGATCGATGACTGGTTCCAGTCGACGTGGAGGATCGCGTTGCCCAGGGACGAGGTACCCGCAGCAGCCAGGGCCTCAGCCACACGGCCCGGGGTCATGCCGCCCTCTCCCTCGATCATGTGGACGCGGGGGGCGTTGGCGCCGAACATGTCGGCCGCGCCCCAAGCCAGACCCAGGGAGGCCGGCACGCCGACCCCCGAGGCCCCCGTGGACAGGCGGACGAATGGCGTCGCGGGCGTCGGGTGCCCGTCCAGGGCCTTCGCCCCAAACTTCCGGAACAGGGGGGATGCGGACGTCGGGTTGCGCCTGAAGCCGAGCAGGTCCTCGAGCCTGAGCCGGAGATTCTCTTCCTTAGGGAGCAGGTCCGGGGCCGCGATGCGCGCCACCTCGTTTCGCAGCGCCCACATCGCGTACATGCCCAGGGCCTTGTGGCCCGCCGCGTAGGAGAGGATGTCGGCGTCCGTGCGGTTCGGGTCCTTGAGGTCGTAGTCCATCGCCGCGAAGAGCAGCCGGGACACGATGCGCCCTGATGAAATCGACCCACCCGGATGCCCAGACAGCGGGGCGTAGTTGTACATGACCGCGCAGAGCGTCCGGTACACGAGGTCAAACGCCTCAAAGTGCCGGATGGTTGCTGGGTCGAGCGGACCCGGCTGGGACGCCAGTTTTTCCGCAATGTTGATATAAACCGCCCGCCGGGGACCAAGGGAAAACGGACCGATCCCAGCGATGCCGCCGGCCTCCACTGCCGGCGCCGTGGCTGCAAGTTGCTCGCTCATGCGCGATTGTATGCCCGAAACCCCTACCCGGGCTGCGCGGTCCTTGGCCAAGGGGCTGCATATCTTGCTATGAGACTCCGGGCTTTTCTGGACAGGGGCCCCGGTGGGGGTTGATGATAGGCCCCTCATGCCCGAGGAAAGGACCAACACAAAGACCGAGCGCGAGAGCCGGGAGCCCGGTCTGGGTGGGCTGCGCGTGATTGCGGTCATCAAGATCGCCAAGGGTGTGCTCCTGACGGGACTTTCCTTCGGCATCTTCCGGTCCATCAACCGGGATTTGGCGGAGACGGTCCGTCACATCACCTTCAACCTCAAGATCGACCCCGAAAACCACTTTGTCCGGCTCATCCTGGAAAAGCTCGGAAGCATGGATCACAGGCTTCTTCGCACGGTCGGTTGGATCAGCCTGTTCTACGCGGCCATGCTCTATGTCGAGGGCGTGGGTCTGTGGCTGGGCCAGGCCTGGGCCGAGTACCTGCTGCTGGTCGCCACGGGGCTTTTTATTCCCGAGGAGGCCTATGCCTGCCTGAGCAAGTTTGACCGCTGGCGCCTGGGACTGCTCGCGGTAAACATGGCCGTCTTCCTCTTCGTGGCCTGGGCGGTCTGGGCCCAGAGGCGCCGGAGGAAGGGGCGCTGAGCCTGGCTCCGGGGTTCGCTGGAGGACTCTGCTTGCCCGCGCCCGGCGGGGCGTCTTAGCTCTGACAAGCCCATGCCAGAATCCCCCCAGCCCACTGTTCTCGCCCGCCTCCGCTCCGCACGCGAAAGACTGGACGCCAAGGATTTGCCCGGGGCGATGGCCGTCTATGAGGAGATCCTCGCCGCGGGAGGCGACAGACCGGATGTCATGGCGACGATCTCCGGAGACCTGGGTTCGACGGGCTATGTGGCCCAGATCGTCGAACTCATCGCCCCTCGCTACGACATCGAACGCCACGGACCAGCGACCGGGATGAACCTGCTGCAGGCCTATCTGGCCGTGCGCGACCCCGGGTCGGCGCAGCATATCCTCGACCTGCTCTTTTCCCTGAACCGGCCCGACCTCGAGGGCCGGCTGTACGGGTTCTCCAACGCGATCGCCGAGGTGATGCTGGCCCAAGCGGACGGAGGCGAGGGCTCGGCGGGTGAGGCCCCTGCGCCCGGCGAGCAGCCCCCTGCGGCACCGAGGGTGGCCCTGGTGACGATCAGCAGGCCTGTCTGGCTCTACGGCCTTGAGCCCTTGGCCGACCGGATTCTTCCCGGGAAGGCGGGACGCCCGCGCCGGATCTCTTTCGCCCAGCTTGCACTTCCGAAGGCCTACGCGGACCCTGTTCTGGCGATGACCTTACCCGAGGACGAGCTCGGCCGCCTGTCCCGGACCGTGCCCGTCTGGCTGGCCGAGAACTTCTCCTTCTCTCCAGACTATTCGGCCTTTGTCGCCCTCGGGTTCGTCCACGAGCCCGACGGCTCGCGCCACCCGATGGTCTTCGGGGCAGAGTGGACAACCGAGACGATTAGGCAGCTCGTCGACACGACCGAGGGGGGACTCGACTACGTCTTCACGGGTTCCCTCACCCACCAGGCTGGCGACTACGAACTCGTGCTGCGGGTCTGGGAGGTGAAGAAGTACCGGGAGAGAAAGCGCTTTTCCGCACGCTGGACCCCGGGGAATGCGGACGCGGAGCTTGCGGCCCTTCGCGAAGCGGTCTGCACCTTCATGGAGTGGGCTCCCGCCTCGGCCGGGTCCGGAATCTCCTGGTCCCCCGCACCCCCGGCCCGGTCTTGGCTGGACACCCTGGGCGCCTCACTGAACCTGTTCCTCACCGAAAAACAGATCCTGCCGGCGTCACTGCTTCCGCCAATTGGTGCGCTTGTGGCCCAGGCGGCCGGCCTCGCTCCGTCATCAGAGGCGGCTTCGCTTGCCTGGATCACGCTCGAGCGGCGCTGCCGCTCCCAGGGGATTGCCCTCGAGTCCCGCCCGGAGCGGCTCTTTGACTCGGCCCTCGTCACCGAGGCGCTGCGGGCCGGATAGCTCCCGGGCACCGTGGCCGTCTTGCCACCGGGTCCGGAGAGGACAAGACTTAGCACCCTCATGCATCTGCCGACTTCAGACCTGCGAATCCGCGCCACCAAGCCGCTGATCGCCCCGTCGGTCCTTGAAGAGGAGCTGCCGATGAGCGACGAGAGCTCGGTGTTGGTCGCCAACTCGCGGCGGGAAATAGGCCGGGTGTTTGAGGGATCGGACGACCGGCTGGTTGTCGTGGTCGGGCCCTGCTCCATCCACGACCCGGCGGCCGCGGTCGAGTATGCGCAGCTGCTCGCGGGCCCCGCAAGGCGCCTTGCCGCGGATCTCATCGTCGTCATGAGGGTATATTTTGAGAAACCTCGGACCACGGTAGGTTGGAAGGGAATGATCAACGACCCTGACCTCGACGGCACCTTCGCGATCAACCGGGGGCTGAGGATAGCCCGAAAGTTGATGGTGGACATCGTCGGACTCGGGGTTCCGGTGGGAACCGAGTTTCTCGACACAACCCTCGGCCAATACTACGCCGACCTCGTGTCCTGGGGCGCGATCGGGGCCCGCACCGTCGAGAGCCAGGTGCATCGCGAGCTGGCCTCGGGCCTGTCGATGCCGGTCGGCTTCAAGAACCGCACGGACGGGGACCTGCAGGTGGCGATCGACGCGATCCACACCGCCCGGCACCCGCACTGGTTTCCCTCACTGACCCGGGAGGGAGCCCCTGCCATCATGGGCACCCGCGGAAACGACGAGGCCCACCTGGTTCTTCGCGGGGGGACGAGCGGGCCGAACTTTTCCTCGGCGCACATCAAGGCCGCGGCGGCCCTCCTTAAAGACAGCGGGCTCAGCCCCCTTCTCATGGTGGACTGCAGCCACGCCAACAGCGGAAAAGATCCGGAGAGGCAACCCGAGGTCGCCTCCGACCTTGCCTCCCAGATCGCGGCGGGGGAGCGCGCAATCGCCGGCGTGATGATCGAGAGCAACCTAGCCGGCGGAGCCCAGGACTACCGAGCTAGGCCCCTGGTGCGCGGCCGGAGCATCACCGACGGATGCCTTGCTTGGGAAAAGACCGAGCTCCTCTTGGACCGGCTTGCCGAGGCCGCGAGGGCCCGCCGCCTGGCGTAGGTCCGGACTGAGCCCGTCAACCTGTCCCGGCGAGCTGTCCGCAGCCTGCGGCGATGTCGATTCCCCTGCGCTGCCGCACCGTGCTCGGGATTGAAAATTCCTCGGTGAGAATCCGCTGGAACCTCCGGGCCGCCTCGGGGTGGGAGGGGGTCCCGCCGTAGCCCCCGGTCGGATTAAGGGGGATGAGGTTAACCTGGGCCTTCAGGCCGCGGAGCAGGCGCCCGACCGTCCGGGCATGCTCGCCCGAGTCGTTTCTGCCCTCGATCAGGGTCCATTCGTAGAAGACCCTGCGCCCGGTCCTTTCGCTGTAATAGCGGCAGGCTCCGATCAACTCGTCCAGGGGCCACTTCCGCGCCGCGGGCACCAGGGTCTCGCGCTCGGCTTGGTCGGCCGAATGGAGAGAGACGGCCAGGTGGACGGGGCGGCGCTCCTCGGCCAGGCGCCTGATCCCCGGGACGACGCCGACCGTGCTCAGGGTGATCCGGTCGGCCCCGAGCGCGAATCCGCTGGGGTCGGTCAGGATGGAGACCGCCCGCATCACGGCCTCGTAGTTGTGGAGCGGCTCCCCCATGCCCATGAGGACGACGTTGCGCAGCCGGGCCCGGGATCCCTCGCGGTGGAGGATCCGGGCCACGTGGGATGCCTGAGCGATGATCTCGGCGGCGGACAGGTGGCGGGCGAACCCCATCTGGCCGGTGGCGCAGAAGACACACCCCATGGCGCATCCGGCCTGGCTACTCACGCAGGCGGTGACCCGCCCGGTGAACCGCATCAGCACCGTCTCGATCTCGCGGCCGTCGGCCAGCCCGAGCAGGAACTTCCGGGTGAATCCGTCGGTTGAGTGGGCTTCGCGGGACACGGGAAGGGCCCCAAGACGGGTCTCCGACTCAAGGCGGGATCGGACCTTCGCGGGCAGTTCGGCCATCGCACCCAGCGAGTCGACGCACTCCCAGTACAGGTACCTCCAGATCCTCGCTGCGTGGACCCGGCTCAGCCCCCAGGAGGCGACCCGCTCGGTCAGCTCCGGCCGGGTGAACCCATAGAGGTCGTCGGGATGGGTCATGGACGGTGCTAAGGCAATGCCGGGGCCAAAGCGGTTGCAACTCCGCGCTGCCCCAATAGACTCGGGGCATGGACCGAAAGGTTGTCATCGCAGGTGGCAGCGGGTTTATCGGAGCGGCCCTGTCCCGGCACTTTTCCTCCCAGGGATGGCAGGTTGTGATCCTCTCCAGGAACCCCGGGCGCCCGACAGGATATGCGAGGACCGTGGCGTGGGACGGGGCCTCGGCCGGGGAGTGGGTCCGCGAGATCGACGGGGCGGACGCGGTCGTGAACCTCGCCGGGCGCAGCATCGCCTGCCTCCACACGCCTGAAAACCAGCGCCAGATCCTCGACTCCAGGATAAACGCGGTGCGCGCGGTGGACGCGGGCCTTGCCCGGTGCTCCCGGCCCCCGCCGGTCCTGGTCCAGGCCTCGGCGGTCGGGCTTTACGGGGACGCGGGAGGGAGTCTCTGCGACGAGCAGTCTCCCAAGGGTTTGGATTTTGTGGCACGGGTGGTCTCCGATTGGGAGGAGGCATTCTTCTCGGGGGGCTCCGGAGGGGTCCCGCGGCGGGTGGCGCTTCGGATCGGGTTTGTTCTCGGGAGGGAGGGGCGCTCAACCCCCTGGCCCGCCTTACCCGGGCCTTCCTCGGGGGCGCGGCCGGAAACGGCCGGCAGTATCTGAGCTGGATCCACATCGATGACCTCTGCCGGGCCTTTTTCTGGGCGGCCAAGACCCCGTCCGCTGCGGGGCCGTACAACGCGGTCTCGCCCGAACCCGAGATGAACGCTGCATTCATGGGGGAGCTGCGGCGGGCCCTCGGGCGCCCCTGGAACCCCCCGGCCCCGGCCTGGGCCGTGCGCCTGGCGGCCCGGCACCTGATGAGGGTCGAGCCGGACCTCATCCTGGGAGGGTGCCGCTGCATTCCCCTCCGGCTGCAGGTGTCGGGTTTTTGTTTCCGGCACGCGAACCTCCGGGTCGCGCTGGGGGAGCTGCTCGCGCAGCCCTAAGGCTTGCCGCGGGCTTCGGGCCGCGCGATAGTCGGCCCCATGCTACCCGTCCTGGACAAGTTCATCCGGTCGTTCATTCCACTGTTCGTGGCGATCGACCCGATCGGGCTCGCGGGCGTCTTCCTTGCGATGGGCGCTGGGGTCCCTGCCGAGCGCAAGCGGAATATCGCCCACCAGGCCGTGTGGACCGGGGGAGGTGTGGCCCTGCTCTTCCTGTTCCTGGGCACGACGATCTTCAAGGCCCTCGGGATCACCGTGAGCGACTTCCAGATCGGTGGCGGGCTGATCCTGCTGATCATCGCTGCGCGAGACCTCGTGCAGTCGGCCATCGCGGAGCCCTCCCTGCCTCCGGAGGACTTCGGAGTGGTCCCCCTGGGGATGCCGCTCATCGCCGGCCCGGCCCTCATCGCGACGCTGCTGCTTTTGAACCAGACCCTGGGGCTCATCCCGACCCTGGAGGGGCTGGCCGCAAACCTACTCATCATCGTCCTCGCGTTCGCCTTCAGCGAGCAGCTGGGGCGCATGATCGGGCCCACGGGGCTCAGGGCCATCTCGAAGATCTTCTCGCTGCTGCTGGCGGCGATCGCCGTCAGCATGATCCGCCGCGGCTGGATTGGCTAGGCCTAACCCGCAAAGTTGGTCAGGATGTCCGCGTAGACCTTCGCGCAGGCCACCAGTTCGCGCACGCGCACCCGCTCGTTGACCGCGTGGAAGTCAAGTCCCCCGGGCCCGTAGCCGAGCGTGGGTATCCCGAGCTCGTGGGAGAAAAAGTGCATGTCGTTGAACCCGGAGGAGACGTTGAACGACGGCCTTGTCCCGCGCACGCGTCGCAGGCTCGAGGCCATCGCCGCAAAGAACGGGTGGGCGGGCGGGCGGAAGCACGAGAAGTTCTCCGATATCTTTGAGACCCGGATCCGGCACCCGGGGATCCTGCGGGCGGCGGCCGCTAGGAACGCGCGCAGTTCGCGGGAGGCCGAGCCATGGCTCTCGTTGGGCAGGATCCTCCGGTCGATCGTGAACGAGGCGTGCGCGGGAACGGTGTTCACCTTGGCCCCCTCCCCGCAGTGGAAGACCCCACCGACATTGATCGTGGGCCTCATCCTCCGGCCCTGTGGAGTGACGAACCCGCGCCGGGCGAGGGTCCGCTTGTACCCCTCGAGCTCGAGCACCAGGGCCGACATCTTCTCCAGCGCGTTGACCCCGTCCTGGGGCATCGACCCATGGGCGGCGCGGCCCCGGACGGCGACCTCGAGCCAAAGGTTTCCGTTGTGCCCGCAGCAGATGCAGTCCTCCTCGCCGCCCTCCATGACGACCGCGTAGTCGGGGTTGATCGGGGCATGGCGCACGAGCCACTCCGAGCCGAGGATCGAGTCGGTCTCCTCGTCGGCGGTGAACGAGACCTCGACGTTCATCCTGGGCGGGGTCCGGGTCGCCCTGAGGGACTGCAGGGCCAAGAGCAGGCTCGCGATCGAGCCTTTCATGTCGGCCGTTCCGCGCCCGTGGATCCAGCCGCCATCGACCTCTCCGCTGAAGGGGCCGCCGTGGGCCCAGGTCCCGGAGACCGGGACGACGTCATAGTGCGCGTTGAAGTGGATCGTCTTCAGGGACTTTTCGACGGCCAGCTTTCCCAGGACGTTATAGCGGGGGAACCCGCGCTGGGCGGGGGGCAGCACCCGCCTGAGGAGCCCCTTGGAAATCTCATGGCGGCGGGTCCGGAGGCCGAGTTTCGAGAGGCGGCCGGCGAGCCATTCCGTCGCCGCCCCGTAGTTCTCCCCCGGGGGGTTGACGGTCGGAATCCGGACCAGATGGGTTAAGTCCTTGAGCAGGTCGCCCGTGTGGAGGTCGATGTAGGAGGCGGGGGTCATCGGGAGCCCCGCAAATGTATTGCCCAGGCCGGGTCCGGCAAGCACGCTCCCGATTTCGATGACCCTCGCCGACCTGAGGAAGGACTACAGCATGGCGGGCCTCTCCGAGAAGGATCTGGCCCGCGACCCGTTTCGGCAGTTCGACAAGTGGTTTGGCGAGGCCGTGGCCGCGAAGATTGACGAGCCCAATGCGATGGTGCTGTCGACCGCGGACCGCACCGGGAGACCGGCCTCGCGGACGGTGCTCCTGAGGGCGGTGGACGGGCGGGGTTTTGTTTTTTACACCCACTACGAGGGGCGCAAGGGCCGCGAACTCGAGGTGAACCCCCGCGCCTCGATCGTGTTTCCCTGGTTCGCGATCGAGCGCCAGGTGATCGTCGAGGGCCCGGTAGCAAAGGTTCCCGCGGAGCAGTCCGACGCCTATTTTGCGAGCCGCCCGAGACCGAACCAGCTCAGCGCCTGGGTGGCCCAGCAAAGCTCCATCATCACCGGCCGGGAGGCCCTTGAGCAGGGCATGAAGGCGGTCGAGGCCCAGTTCTCTGGCCGGAATGTTCCGAGGCCACCCCACTGGGGCGGTTACCGGCTCGATCCCGAGACCGTGGAATTCTGGCAGGGCCGGCGGAGCCGCCTCCACGACCGCCTCCGCTACCGCCGCGTTAAGGGCGGCGAGTGGACCGTTGAGAGACTGGCCCCCTGATGCTGTACCTGGTTCGCCACGCCCACGCCTCCGGCGGAAGCCCGGACTCCGGCCGGCCGCTCAGCGCCGACGGCCTGGCCCAGGTCAGGCGCCTGGCCGTTATCCTGCGCCAGGGCGGGGCCTTCGCCCCCGAGGAGATCTGGCACAGCACGCTCCTGAGGGCCCGGCAGACGGCCGAGCTGCTCGCAAGCGAGATGGGTCTGAAGGCTCCCTTGCGGGAAATTTCCGGACTGGAACCCGACGCCCCTCCCGGGGAAGTGATACCCAGGCTTAAGGCCGGCCGTTCCGTGGCGCTCGTCGGCCACAACCCCCACCTGACCTTGCTGGGCACCGCCCTGGTGACCGGCTCGCCGAGCCCTGGCGCCTTTGTCCTGCGCAAGGGATCGGTCCTAGCGCTAGAGCCCTCCCGGGGGGAGTATCCCGGCGACTGGGTCGTCAGCTGGCACCTCGCACCAGACTTCTCAGAATGACCGATTCCCTCCATGTCCTTCCCGTCCGCACCGGGGGCGCCGCTGAGAACATGGCGAGCGACTTCCTGCTGCTGCAGCGCTATCCCCATCCCGGAGTCGCGCGGCTCCGCCATTACCTCTGGCGGGCCCCGTCCTTCACCTTTGGCTACAGCCAGAAGATCGCCTGGGTCCGCTCCCAGCTTCCCCCGGGCGGGCCCTTTGACCTCTGCCGCCGGCCGACGGGCGGGGGCATCGTGGACCACCGCGAGGACTGGACCTACGCCCTGGTGATTCCCCGGGGCCATCCCCTGGAGGAGGTCCGGGCTACCCAGAGCTACCGCGTCATCCATGAGGCCCTTGCCGAGGCGCTGCGCGCCCAGGGGGTTCCCGTGGATGTGAAAATGGTGCGCGACGATGACGGGCACCTTCCGGGCGTGTGTTTCGAGCAGGCCGAGATCTACGACGTCGTCAACCCCGCTACCGGTGCGAAGCTGGCAGGAGCCGCCCAGAAGCGCAACAAACACGGGCTGCTCTTCCAAGGGTCGATCTGGCGCCCGGCGTGCGGCAGCGGCAGTTCGGGCCCGATCGACTGGGATCTGTTCCGAGCCGAGTTCACCGCGAAGATAGCCTCGGCCCTGGGACTGCCCGCACAGCCGACACCCTGGCCCGAACTGAACGAGGGTGAGGTCGACGGCCTGGTCGAGCAGTACTCCTCGCCGGAATGGATCGATCACCGCTAGCCTCCCGGTGGGCAGCCTGGGCCGGCCCGGTCTTGATAGTCCTCGCCGGGCTCGCGGCCTACCACAACAGCTTTCAGGGAGAGCTTGTCTTCGACGACCTCCCTGAAATCCGCGACAACCTTTCGATCCACCACCTTGCGGACCTTCCGGGGGTCCTCCTGCCCGGCGAGGCAACCGTGACGGGTCGCCCGGTCTCAAACCTGAGCCTGGCCCTAAACTATGCGGTGAGCGGTTCGGGGGTCTGGAGCTACCATGCGCTAAACCTCGCAATCCACATAGGGGCGGCCCTGGCCTTGTTCGGGATCGTCCGCCGGACCCTCGGGCAGGGGGCCCTGCGCGGCCGTTTCGGAGACGCGGCGGCGGCGCTCGCGCTGGCGATCGCCGTCCTCTGGATGGTGCACCCGGTCCAAACGGCATCGGTCTCGTACCTGTCGCAGCGCACGGAGGAGCTGATGGGGCTCTTCTACCTGCTCACCCTCTATGGCTTCATCCGGGCGGCCGGCGCCCAGATCCCCGGCCAGGCCGCCCGCTGGGCTGGGTTTTCCGTGGCCGCCTGCCTGCTTGGGATGGGCTCGAAGGAGGTCATGGTCACGGCCCCGGTGGCGGTCTTTCTCTACGACCGGACCTTCATCGCCGGCACGTTCCGGGAAGCTTGGTCGCAGCGGCGCAGAATCCACGCTGCCCTGGCGGCAACCTGGATTGTGTTTGCGGCACTGGCGGTCGCGACCGGCCTGGCGCACCGGGGAGTCGGGTATCGGGGGTACGCCGGGGATCTGGGGTGGGTGGACTACGTCCTTACGGAATTTCGGGCGGTTCTGGTTTACCTGAGGCTGTCGCTGTGGCCGTCACCCCTGATCTTTGACTACGGGGGCGTGTTTGTCCGCACGCTGGCGGGGGCGGCGCCTGACATTGCGGCGGTTGCCTGCCTCGTCGCCGCGGCCCTCTTCGCCCTGGTGAGGAGGCCGGCGGCCGGATTCGCGGCATGTTGGTTTTTCCTGATTCTTGGCCCCTCATCGAGCATCGTTCCCGTCCTCGGGCAGGTGATCGCCGAGAACCGTCTCTATTTGCCCCTTGCCGGTGTGGTCTGTCTCGTCGTTGCGGGAGCATACTGCTGGGCGGGGCGCTGGGCGCTCTGGACGGCCCTCGGGGCGGCGGTCATCCTGGGGTGCCTCACGGTCGAACGAAACGAGGTCTACAGGAGCGCGGTCGGGATCTTGTCGGACTCGGTCCAGAAGGCTCCTGGTAATGGCCGGGCGCACAATAACCTCGGCGACGCCCTGGTCCGGGCCGGAAGACCGGCGGAGGCGGTTCTGCATTTCGAGGCGGCCCTGGCGCTCAAGGCAAACCACCTCGACCGGATCCACGTGAACCTGGGAGACGCGCTCATGAAGACGGGCCGCACGGCTGAGGCCATTCTTCACTTTGAGGCTGCGTTGAGGCTCGATCCCCGGTTTGCGCAGGCCCACAACGACCTTGGGGTTGCCCTGTGCGAGTCCGGCCGAGTCGCCGACGGGGTCGAGCAGTTCCGGGAGGCCCTGCGCTGGGACCCGGACTATGCCGAGGCGCGTTCGAACCTCGAGATCATGGCTCGTCAGAACGGATCCGGTGCGGCGAAGAATCCCTGATCAGTCCGCGGCCGGGACCCGGCTGAGCGTCATCACGCACTCAAGGTGGCGCGTCTGCGGAAAAAGATCGAAGGGCTGGACCCTCTTGAGCTGGTAGCCCGCGGCCAGAAAGTTCTTCAGGTCCCGCATCTGTGTTGCCGGGTCGCAGCTCACATACACGACGGTCCTGGGCGAGAAGGAGAACAGCTGGCCCAGAAATGACTCGTCGCATCCCTTGCGGGGTGGGTCGATCACAACCGCCGTCTCGGAGGGGGGAAAGGGGAGCCCCGCGAAGACAGCCTCGGCCTTCCCGGCAAGAAACGTCGCGTTGCCGATGCCGTTCGCGACGGCGTTTTTCTGCGCGAAGTCGACACTCGTCTCGCTCAGCTCGACCCCGGCCACCGCCTCGAAGGAGCCGGCCGCGCCGAGGGCGAAAAGACCGCTGCCGCAGTAGGCATCAACGAGAAAGCGCGCCCCGCCGGCGGCGGTTTGCCCGCGCACGTGGTCCACGAAGAGCGGCAGGATGAAGGGGTTGTTCTGGAAGAAGTCGCGGGCGAGAAACTGCAGGCGCAGCGGGGAACCTTCCGCCGCCCCGGGAAGAAAGATTGTCTCGGTGATTGCCTCGTGGGGGTCGGTCGCAACCGATCCGCCGGCGTCGCGAATGAGCAGGGTCGCCCCCCTCTCGTACCCCCCGGCGGCATGCCGGGCGAGGGCTTCCGATCGGACCTGGGTGAGCCGCTCGTTGATAGCCTCCGTCGCAATCTCGCAGCGGGTCACGTCGACCACCTCGAAGCGGGTTGACTGGCGAAGGAACCCGATTGCCGGCGCCGGCTCTCCGGCCCCGCCCCGCGTGTTGAAGTGGGGGGTGATCTTGGACCGGTAGCCGAACTCCCGCGGAGATCCCACGACGGGCTCGACCGGGAAAGACACACCCGCCATGTGCTCGAGCAGCTCGGCGACCTGCCTGCGCTTCCAGGCGAGCTGCTCGGGGTACGAGAGGTGCTGGTATTGGCAGCCGCCGCACCGGCCGTAGACGGGGCATCGCGGGGCGACCCGGTGGGGGGAGGGCGACAGGATCTCGACCAGGTCGGCCTCCGAGAAGTTGCGGTGGTTGCGGAAAACGCGGACCCGGACCCGCTCTCCGGGAAGGGTGAAGGGAACCATGACGACCCAGCCGCCCTCGACCCGCCCCAGTCCGGAGCCGAGGTTAGTGAGGGTGTCGATCTGAAGCTCGATCTCCTGGTGATAGGCGAAGGGCTTGTCGTTGAACTTCCTTTTCCCGGGCATGTGTTCTTGGGTCGGGCCTGCGGCCACGAAAGAGGGGATTGCGGCCCGAGTCGACTCTGCGATGATCAGGGCAGGATGCCCGCCGAGAAGATCTCCAGCCTCCAGAATCCCCGGATCAAGCAGCTCGTCCGGCTTCGCGACCGCCGGCCCCGCGACGAGGCGGGTGTCTTCCTCGTGGAGGGCTACCGGGAAATCCGGCGGGCACTCGAAAAAAAGGTCGCCTTGAGCGAGCTGTACTACGCCCCGGAATGGTTCCTCGGCGAGAACGAGGAGGCCCTGATCCGGGAGGCGGAGGCCGCCGGGGCCAGGCCCTTCGAGCTGTCGAAGGACGCCTTTGCCAAGGTCGCCTACCGCGAGAGGCCGGACGGCCTTCTTGCCGTTGCGCCCCAGTGGAGGAAGAGCCTTGAAGACCTGGAGGCATCGCTTGCCGGATCCATTCCCTTCCTTCTGGTCGTCGAGGCGATAGAAAAACCCGGCAACCTCGGGACCATCCTGCGCAGCGCAGACGCAGCCGGCTGCCAGGCGGTCATCGTCTGCGACCCGGTCACCGACCTGTTCAACCCGAACGTGGTGCGGGCCTCGACCGGGGTCCTTTTCTCGGTTCCCTGCGTCGTGGCGGACAATGAGGCGGTCCTCGCGTGGCTGCACAAGCGGGGGATCCGGGCCGTCGCGACGACCCCCGCGGCGCCGAGCCTGTACACCCAGACCGACCTGACAGGACCGCTCGCGGTCCTGATGGGCAGCGAGCAGTACGGCCTGAGCGAATTCTGGCTCAAAAATTCCGGGGCGCTGGTTCGGATCCCCATGGAGGGCCAGGCCGACTCGTTGAACGTGGCCATGGCGACCGTGATCACGCTGTTCGAGGCCGTGCGCCAGCGGGGCCCCGCCCAGGGCTAGGGCCTCACAGGCCCGCGGAGCGGATCCACTCGACCAGCCGGGCTTTTCCCGCGGCCATGCTGACGCGCGGGCTGTACCCGAGGTCCCGCCGGGCGGCGGAGATGTCAAACCAGTGGTCCTTGGAGAGCTCGGCGGCTACAAATCGGGTGAGGGGCGGCTCGCCCCGCAGGGGAAGCAGGCTCCACGCCGCCTCAAAGAGAGCGCCGGCCGCGACCGCCGCCGCAAACGGGACGCGGCGCGTCACCGGGGGGCGCCCGAGCTCCGTGAGAAGCCCGTTGACCCAGGGCCACAGGGAGACCGGTTCGCCGTTCGTGATGAAGTAGGCCCTCCCGCAGGCCGGCGGGTTCTCCCCAGTTTCCCCGAGGGCTGACTCCGCAAGAAGCTGCGCGTCCACCGCGTTGTCGATGTAGACCATGTCGACGCGGTTCTCGCCGGATCCAACGATCCGCAGCCGGCCGGAGCGGGCCCGAGCGAGCAGGCGGGGCACCAGATGGGGATCCCCGGGCCCCCATATCAGGTGGGGGCGGAGAGCGACGGTTTTCAGGCCCGCGCCGTTTGCCGCGAGGACCTCGCGCTCGGCCTGGGCCTTGGTGAGGGCGTAGGGGCTCGGGCAGCGGGTCGTCAGCGGGAGGGTTTCGTCGGCCCCGAACAGGTCCTGACCGTTGTAGACGACGCAAGGGGTGCTCGTTGCTACGAGCCTCGGGACCCCGTGGCGCCGGCAGCCGGACAGCACCGCGCGCGTCCCGAGGACATTGGCGCGGAAGAACGCCTTCCGGCTGCCCCAGACGCCGACCTTTGCGGCGATGTGAAAGACCGTTCCCATTCCGACGCAGGCGGCCTCCACGGCGCCCGCGTCCTCGAGGGACGCCCTGATGAACCTCACCCCCCGCGCCTCCAGTTCGGGCGAGGGGGTGCGCCCGAGAACGGCCACCTCCCGGCCCTGGGAAAGCAGGCGCTCCACGAGACTCCTCCCGAGGAACCCCGTTCCGCCCGTGACGAGAACCGGATGGGTTGGGGCGCTCATGGCTCGGCAACGATCGGCGTCCGGGCCGCGGCCCAGCGCGCCAGGGCGAGGCGGTGGATCTTTGCGTTGTGGCGGACGTCCACGGGGAAGCGCTTCCTGAAATAGAACTTCCGGATCCCGGCGGTCGCGGGCGTGGCTCGGGCGAGGCCTCTGAGCTCGGCGGCGACTGCGGCCCGGGTTTCCCGGGTGGGCCTTGCCTCGACGACCAGGGCCGGCTCCTGGAGGCCGGGTGGGCCCAGGCCTATCAGGGCGCAGCGGGCGGCGGCGGGGTGGGCGCGAAACACCTGTTCGCAGGGTTCGGTGTGAATCGGGCCCCCGGGTGTGAGGACCCTCTCGGCCTTGCGGCCGCAAAACCACAGCCGGCCGGACTTGTCGAGGTAGCCGCAGTCACCCATGCGGTGCCAGACCGAGCCGTCTCCTCCGCGGATCTTCGCCGCTGCCGTCGCCCCGGGGAGGGCGTCATAGCTTTCGGTGACGGCCGGTCCGCGGACGATGATCTCCCCGATCTGGCCTGCGGGAAGAGAGGCTATCCCATCGAGGGAGGCCACGGGCCCGTCTGCCGGGGCCATGATCCTCACCTCGGTCTCGGTGACCGTGCTTCCGACGCAGGCCCCTCCCCGGGGTCCGCGCGGGGCCTCCTCACGCCCCCTGTCGTCGATCGAGCAGACCGGGAGGGCCTCGGACGCCCCGTAGGGGCTGTGCAGCCTTCCGTTGGGCAGCATCCACCGGGCCTCGGCCCATAGTGAGTCCGGAACTGGAGCTCCAGCGCACAGGACCCGGCGCAGGGAAGGGAGGGTGATCCCGTTTTTGCGGCAGTGGGAGGCCACAAGGCCCCAGAGGGTGGGCGACCCGAAGGAATTGGTCACGTTCTCCTGGCGGATAGCCTGCACGATTGCAGCCGGGTCGGCGGACGCGGGCCGGCGCGGGTCCACCTCCGGGATCACCGCGGTCATCCCGAAGGCCGGATCGAACAGCGCGAACACGGGCAGAAGAGGCAGGTCCACCTCGCCCGGCTCTATCCCGTAGGCGGCGCGGATGAGGCGCACCTGGGCCTCGAACATCCCGTGCTGGTAGCAGACCCCTTTGGGCGTCCCTGTGGAGCCGCTCGTAAAGAGGATGGCGGCGAGGTCTCCGGGCAGATTCTGGGCCACCGCCGCCGGGCCGCCGCCAAGATCCTGGGCACCGAGACGGGCGGTGAGCGAACCCGATACGGGGACCCTCACCTCGACGCTCTGGAAGGGCCGCCGCAGGATCCGGCTCAGCAGCTGGGCTGTGCCGATGCCGACCAGAGCCCGGGGCCGGGTGCGCTCCACGCACTTCAGGAAGTTGCCCAGTCCCATCCCGGGATCGATGACGATGGGAACCGCGCCGATGCGGAACAGGGCGAAGCAGGCTGCAATCAGCGGCAGTCCGGGCCGGACCATAAGAAGAGCCCGGTCGCCCCGCCGCACCCCCCTGCGGGCGAGGAGCGAGCACCACGCGGCGACCTCCGAGTCGAGTTCGCTGAAGGTTAGAGACAAATAGTCGATGTCCCCGTTTCGGGTCCGCCCACGGGGAACCTTAACGGCGGCGGCCGCGGGCCGGGCCGCGGCCATCGAGCCCAGGTGGCGTGCGATATTGGCGTTGGTGTCCGGCATGGGCGCGGACCGGGGAAAAAGGCGCCTATCCGTCCGCCTTGAGCGACGGCTGGTCCTGCAGGAGCGTGACCTGCCAGGGCAGCAGGATCCCGTCGAGCTCGCGCGGAGTGCGGGCGATCTGGCTGAGCTGGCTTCGGTTGGCGATTAGGGTCGGCTCGATCCCGAGGCGGGTGGCAATCTTGTCGCGGTCCTCGCGGATCCGGTCGAGCCGGGCAATTTCCGGACGGGTCAGGGGAATATGGTTCGGGTCGCGCCCCGGCCTTCTGGGCAGGGTGTGGGGATCGCGGGCAAGGCCGGCGGCGACCGAGTCCCTTAGGGAGGGAAAGATACGCTCGTGGCGCTTGCCCAGATGCACGCCCCTCAGAACCGCCTCGGGGTCTTGTCCCTCCTCGGCCGCGTTGGCGACACGCAGGAGCAGGTCGTTCGAGCACACCTTAAAGGGAGGGGTGTCGAGCCGCTGGGCCTGCTGCTCCCTCCAGTGCCAGACGGCGTGGAGCACTGGGAGGGCCTTTCCCCGGAGCCTCTCTGAATGGCCGATCCGCCAGTCGTTCTCCGTCGGGGGGGCGAAACCCTCCGTTCCGGCCGCGATCTGGGCCTGGCACTGCTGCTGGAGCCACTCGAGGCGCCCGAGCCGCGAAAGGTCCCGGGTCAGCAGGTCGCGCAGCGCGGGCAGGTGCCAGACGTCCAGGGAGGCATAGTCGAGGAGCTTGGGGGTCAGGGGTCGGCGCGACCAGTTTGCCTTCTGCCCGTCCTTGTCCAGCTGGACACCGAAGTGATCTTC
This sequence comes from uncultured Opitutaceae bacterium, assembly GCA_903862935.1. Taxonomy (GTDB): domain Bacteria; phylum Verrucomicrobiota; class Verrucomicrobiia; order Opitutales; family Opitutaceae; genus Palsa-1447. The sequence goes on along the minus strand of CAIOZY010000047.1, from coordinate 45,304 downwards.
AAGGAGCGAGGCGAGCCCGATCCTCTTTCGGCCGAGCAGCTGCGCCGCAAGCATCGTGTCGAACAGGCTCTTCGCCCGGAAGCTGCACAGGTCGTGGAGCAGCCTCAGGTCGAAATCGCTGCCGTGCATCACGAGGTGCTTGCGGGCCAGGCGGGCCCACAGGGGCCTCAGGTCCAGGGGCGCCAGGACGTCGACCAGGATCACACGCCCCCCCACCAGGAATTGGAGCAGGCACACCCGCACCCGGTAGTGGAACATGTTGTCGGCCTCGGTATCGAGAGACACCTCGTCGACCCGGTCGATGGCGGCGAAGAGGGAGGCCAGCTTGTCGGGCCGGTCCGCGAGTTCGTAGGCGGGGGGGCGTGCGGCCTCTTTTACGCCAAATAGACGGCGAACCGGGTGCGGCAGGAAACGAGAAATCATGGCCAAGATATCCCCCGAAAGTGAGCGGAACCGCCGCGCACTGCGATGCTTAATCCTTGCCGGCCCACCCGGCCAGGAAGGCCCCGACCAGCTGGGGCAAGTCCTCGCTGTAACCCCCCTCAAGGATGGCTGCGGCGGGCAACCCGCTGGCGTGCAGCCAGCGCCCGAGGGAGCCGAAGTCCTCCCGCTCAAGGTTGAGCGCCGTGATCGGGTCGTGGACGTAGGCGTCGAAGCCGGCGGACACCAGGACCAGGTCTGGATGGAAGTGCAGGATGGCGTCCCAGGAGGCCCGGATCGCGTCCATGTGGGTTGCCCGGGGCGTGTGCGGCCCTATCGCCCAGTTGCGGGCATTGCCCAGGTGGTAAGTGCCGGTGCCCGGGAATCCGGGGGACTGGTGGACGGAGGCGTAGAGAAACTCGGACTTTCCCTGGAGGATAGTCTCGGTCCCGTTGCCGTGGTGGGCGTCGAAGTCCCACACCGCGACCCGAACGGCGCCAAGCCTCTGGCGGGCGACCAGCGCGGCCACCGCCACCTGGTTTAGGTAGCAAAATCCCATGGCCCCCGCCCGTGCGACGTGGTGTCCCGGGGGACGCATCAGTGAGAGAACCGGCGTGTGGCGGGTCAGCGCGTGCTGCGAGGCCTCGATCGCCGCCCCGACGGAGCGGCGGGCGTGCCCGGCTATCCCCGGGAAATAGGGCGTGTCCGAGTCGAAATCCCGCGGCTCCATGAGCCGCTTGAGATGTGCCGCCGTGTGGGCCAGGAGCAGCGTATCGTCGGGCACGGGCGCCGAGGGAACCCTCCAGGCCCACTCCGGGTAGGCTGTCCTGAGGTAGGCCGCGGTCTTAAGTACCCGCGCCGGCTGCTCCGGCCTCTCAGCTGTGCCGTAGTCGGCGCAGAGGGGATTGTATAGGATCAGCATGGGCGGGGGTCTTCGACCGGCCTGATCAAAGCAATCGGGGCCGTTCATGCAATCCGGAGGTTGCGGCCGCCGTGCTCCCGCGCCACCCTGGGAGGCGTGAAGGTCGTTGTTCTCTGCTCTGGGGGCATGGATTCGGTGACCGCTCTGTACTGGGCGCGGGATAGCCACCGCGTCTGCGGGGTCCTGAGTTTTGAGTACGGGGCCCGGCACAACGCCCGTGAGATTCCCTTTGCCGCGGAGCACGCGGCCCGGCTTGGATTTGAGCACCGGGTCGTCAACCTGGGGTTCATCGGGGAGCTGTTCCGCTCGTCGCTGCTCAACGGAGGCGACGCCGTCCCGGATGGGCACTACGAGGACGAGACCATGCGCCAGACGGTGGTCCCCTTCCGCAACGCGATCATGCTCTCGGTCGCCTGCGGCTGGGCTGAGAGCCTCTCGGCCGAGGGCGTGATCATCGCGGCCCACGGAGGCGACCACGCGATCTACCCGGACTGCCGAGAAGAGTTCATGGGAGCCATGGGCGAGGCCATGCGGGCCGGGACCTACGCCCACATCAGCCTGATCAGGCCCTTCATTGCCTTGGACAAGGGGAAGATTGCGGCGGAGGGGGCCCGGCTTGGGGTGGACTTCTCCCGGACCTGGTCCTGCTACAAGGGAGGGGCCGTCCATTGCGGCACGTGCGGCACGTGCGTCGAGCGGCGCGAGGCCTTCCTGCTAGCCGGAGTCACCGACCCGACCGTTTACGCCAATTTGGGGCCGCTGCCGCCCCGGCCCGGCTCCCGCTGACATGCTCGTCTCCGAGATTTTCTGTTCGATCCAGGGGGAGGGGGAGCTAACCGGCGTCCCCTCGGTCTTTGTGCGCACGAGCGGCTGCAACCTGAGGTGCGCCTGGTGCGACACACCGTACTCCTCCTGGGAGCCGGAGGGAAAGGCCCGGGGGGTCGCAGCCGTGATCACCGAGGTCCAGCGCCATGTGGGAGCCCGCCACGTCGTCCTTACGGGAGGGGAGCCGATGATCGCCAAGGACATCCGAGAGGTTGCCTCCGGACTCAGGGACTTGGGCTACCACATTACGATCGAGACGGCGGCGACGGTTCCCCCCGAGGGCATCGCCTGCGACCTGGCCTCGCTGTCGCCAAAACTGCTCAATTCGGCGCCGGATCCGGTGAAGCACGCCGTCTGGCGCCGCCGGCACGAGGCCATTCGATGGCAGCCGAACGTGGTCCGGACGTGGATCGACGGGGGGTACTCCTGCCAGTTCAAGTTCGTCGTGACGCAACCCTCGGACATCGACGAGATCGAGGGGATGATCGCCTCGGTCCGGCGGGATATTCCCAGGCACCGCGTTCTGCTCATGCCTGAGGGGACGACCCTTGAGGCGATCCGGGCCCGGGCCTCCTGGCTGAGCGAGCTGTGCAAGGGTCGCGGCTACCGCTACGCCCACCGGCTCCAGCTGGAACTCTACGGGAACCGCCGGGGAACCTGACCCGCCCGGAGCCTACTTCCTAAGCCGCTCCTTGAAGGTGTCGGTCGGGCAGCCGCTGCAGCCGCCTCCGGGATGGCGGCGGCTCCGGATCGCGCGCCAGACCAGGGCCCCTGCGGCGAGGGCCACAATCGTCAGCGCGAGCACGGTTTGGACGGGGGAAGACATGATTTGAAGAGGGAGTTATTCGTCTTGCGTCAGAAGCCCAGGGCCCGGCCGGATTGGTACACGATCAACGATAGGACCCAGGCTGTCCCTGTCATGTAGGCGATCTGGAAGGCCGGCCATCGCCAGGAGTTGGTCTCCCGCTTTACCACGGCCACCGTTCCCATGCACTGCATGGCAAAGACGTAGTAAATCATCAGGACCAGACACACGAGCGGCGTGAACAGCGCCCGCCCGTCCGGCCAGCGGGCGTCGCGCAGCGCGGTCCGCAGCGGCGCCGCCTCGGCGTCGGCCCCCTTCCCGGAGTGGCTGGCGTTGAAGACAATGGCGGTCGAACTCACGAAGACCTCGCGCGCGGCAAAAGAGCTGATGAGCCCGATTCCGATCCGCCAGTCGAACCCTATGGGCTTCAACGCCGGCTCGAGGACCCGTCCCGCCCGTCCGGCGAAGCTGTCGGCGAGCTGCTGCCCGGCGGGGGCTCCCTCGGGGGCGCGCGGGAATGCCGCCAGGAACCACAGGACGATGCTGATCGCCAGGATCACCGTCCCGGCGTTTCGCACGAAGACGACCGCCCGCTCGAGCATGTGCAAGCCGACGTCCTTCAGACCCGGAAGGCGGTAGGGAGGAAGCTCCATGATCATGACCGGGGGCTTGCCCTTCAGGAGCGTCTTCTTGAAGAACCATGCGAAGGTGAAGGCGCCCACCGTGCCCAGTCCGTACATGAGGAGCATCAACCCCACCTTGGTCAGCAGCGGCACCCGGTCGCCCGGGACCAACGCCGCGATCATCATGAGGTAGACGGGCAGACGGGCCGAGCAGCTCATCAGCGGGGCGACCAGGATCGTGGTCAGGCGGTCCTTCTCATCCTCGATCGTCCGGGTCGCCATGATCCCGGGGATCGCGCAGGCGTAGGAGCTCAAAAGGGGAATAAACGAACGGCCGTTCAGGCCGACGCGGCTCATCAGCCGGTCCATGATGAAGGCCGCCCGGGCCATGTAGCCGGTGTTTTCCAAGAGCCCGATGAAGAAGAACAGAATCAGGATTTGCGGCAGGAAGACCAGGACGCTGCCCACCCCGGCGATTGCGCCGTCGGTCGTCAGGTCGCGCAGGGCTCCTTCGGGAAAGGAATGCCTGACCCAGTTGCCCAGCCCGGCGACCCGGGCGTCGATCCAATTCATCGGATACTCGGCCAGGGTGAAGATACTCAGGAACATGAGAGCCATCACCCCTCCTAGCACGATCCAGCCCCAGACCGGATGGGTGACCACGGCGTCGATCCGGTCGCTTGCGCTCGGACCGGTCGGGGTGCGAAGCACAACCTGGGTGGTGAGCTTCCCGATCGCGTCATATCGGGCCTGGACCAGGATTGAGGACCAGTCAGTGCCCTCGCGCTCCCATCGGCGCTGCCAGCCGGTGAGGATCGCGGCCGTCTGGGGGCTTAAGGGGGTCGAGCCGGAGACCTGGATGGAGTCCCGGTCTGTCAGGAGCAGCAAGGCTTCGGCCCGCGCGCTCAAGGGAAGCTTGGCGTCATTGTCCGCTAGGGAGGCCTGCAGCTCGGACACGGCCGAGGCGATCGCCTGCGGCACGTTCCAGGCGTGGCGCGGCAGCGGAAGCTCGGCGCGGCTCATCGCGAGCTTGACCTCGATAACTCCCTTGCCGTTCACGGCCTCGCAGGGGATCACGGGAATGCCGAGTTCCTTCTCAAGCCTAGCGGCCCGGACGTTCAGGCCGGACCGGGCGGCAAGGTCCATCATGTTCAGGACCAGGATCACCGGGCGGCACAGATCGAGGATCTGGTGGACGAGGTACAGGCTGCGCTCGAGATTCGAGGCGTCGACGATGCACAGGATCCGGTCGGGCATCGGCGTTTCCGACCTGCGGCCGAGCAGGACGTCGCGTGTGACCGCCTCGTCGGGGGAGCGGGCCGCGAGCGAGTAGGTCCCGGGCAGGTCGATCACCGTCAGCGGCTGCCCGTGCTGGGAGTAGGCCGTTCCGACCTTCTTTTCGACGGTCACGCCGGGATAGTTCCCAACCTTCTGTTTCAGCCCCGTCAGGGCGTTGAACAGCGTACTTTTGCCGCTGTTCGGATTGCCGACGACGGCATAGACCGGTGCGCGGGCATGGGCCGCGGGGGAAGATTGCGGATCCATCGTCGGCTCCTCCTAGATGGGCTCGACGACGACGTGATCAGCCTCGCTCTTGCGCAGGGTCAGGTGGTAGCCGCGGACCTTGATCTCGATGGGATCCCCGAGGGGAGCCGCGCGCACAAAGGTGACGACGGTCCCGGGCAGGACCCCCATCTCGCGCAGCCGCAGGAGGCTTCCCCCTGATTTGGGGTAGTCCCGCACCGTCGCAGAGGCCCCCTTGGGCAGTTCCGAAAGCTTGATATGGCCGGCCATGGGCCCCTTCAGGCTCCCCCGCGGACCCGTTCGACGAGGATAAAATTGGCAGCCCGGTCGTTCAGGGCGATCCGCACCCCACACAGCTCACACAGCAGCGTTCCCTGGCCGCCGATCTTCTCGACGACGGCGGACTCGCAAAATCCCATCTCCCGAAGCCTGTCGCACACCCGCGGTTCGCCCTCAAGGGCCATGACCCGTCCCGACGCTCCCGCCGGAAGGTCCGTGAGGGCCATTCGGCTGGGAGTCTGGCCTGAGTTGTCTTGGACCATGGGAGGAGGTTGGGATGAAATGAATGAGACTCAGTTTCATTTGTCAAGAAAAGCGACCTCCGTAAGGGGTCTGATTCCCGGTAGGGAATTCCCCTATGTTGCTGCCAGACAAGCCTCCCAGAGGATCAGCTTACACACTCCAGCGGCTCGGATTGATTCCTGCGGCGTAGGTTGCCATGTTGTCCGGCCGATTCTTGACGTTAAAGTCGAAGTTACGGGTATTCAGGCTCTTAAACAATGGACGGACATGACGGGGCAGTTTTGCGACCTTCTCAGCCGGCCAGTCCGGCACCGGGGCTATGGGTGGACTCCAGGCCGGGCGGTAGGCGATTGCCAGGAGGTGGCGGTCCTCGGAGCTCGTGTTGGGGTAGTTCGCATGCCAGACCGCCTGGTTGATGATGGCTGCAGTTCCCGCCTTGCAGGTCACCATGACCTCCTCGGGGTGCGAGAGGTATCGCTTGTACGGGTTGTTGTCCGAGTGAAGAGAAAGGTGGGAGTGGGGGATCACCTTGAACGGGGCCTTCTCCGGGGTGAGGTCGTCCAGGTAGTACAGCACCCTCACGAGCCGGGGAGAGCTCGCCTGCATTCCGAAGATCGCCGAGCCATAGGGCTGGGAGTCGGTGTGGAGGGCGATCCCGGGGTGCCCCGGCCGGGACAGGGCGAAGACGCACGAGGTGCACACAAGTTCGTCCCCGAGGAGCGTTGTCAGGAATTCGATCATCGCCGGGAGTGCGATCAGGTCTACGCAGTGGGGCGAGTCACTGAAGTGGACGTCGTGGTGACCCCGCTGGTTTTCGCTGTAGTCGGTTCCCTTGGTTGGAAGGCGGTCGAGCTCTGCCTTGATCTTGGGGATCAGGCGCTCCGGGATCATGTCGGGCATCATCACGAAGCCCTCGATCTCGAGGTGCTTGATGCGCTGGGCAGTCGTGAGCCGGCGCCAGTCTGTTGTGTCGATCCGGGGGTTGGATCGGTTCGAGTCGGTCATGGGGCGTTCTTGGGGTTGGTGTGAACGGCACAGGTCGGCCAACCCGGCCCGTTTTTCAAGCCTGCACAAGAAAAAGCCCGCACCCATGGGCGCGGGCTTTGGATCCGGTCAGACGCCGGAAACTTGGGAAAAAGGCCTCAGATCTCGTACGGGGGCATCACCTTGTCGATGCGCACCTTGTCGAGCCTGGCGTACACCGGGGCCCCGTTGTCGTGGGGGAGGGCCACCTCGCCCTGGATCAGGGGCAGCGCGTAGCGCAGGAACTGGAAGTTCATGCTGATGTTGTCCTCGTTGATCCACTCGCGCGGAAGCTTTTTCACGCCGTTGGCAATCTCGCTCAGAGGGGCCAGGCCCGTCTCGCACGTGTAGTGGTCGCCGTCGCCGCGGATGAGGGTCACCATCTTGTCGGTCTCGCCCGAGACGGCTGCCTTGACGGCGGCCTGGCCGGCGAGGAAGGCCTCGTCGACGTCGGTCTTCGAGGCGCAGTGCGCCGCGGCGCGCTGGATCGTTCCGGGGCGGGCGACCCGCACCTTAACGCCGGGGATGTTCGACTCGATGATCTCGCCCAGTGCGTCGCCCGCGCCTCCGAGGCGCGCGTGGCCGAAGGCGTCGGTCGCGGAGTCTGCCGCCAGGTAATTGCCGTCGGCGTCCACGAGCCCCTCGGCGACGATGATCATGCAGTACTTCTCGCGCTTGAGGATGCGGCGGACGTCCTCGAGGACCTTCTCCTGGGCGAAGGGGATCTCGGGGAGGAGAATGATATGGGGCGGATCGTGCGGGTGGTCGCGGCGTTTCGCCAGAGCGGCTCCGGCCGCGATCCAGCCGGCGCTGCGGCCCATGGCCTCGATGATCGAGACCAGGTCGCCCTTGCCCATGGCCTCGTTGTCGCAGGCCGTCTCGCGGATCGTGGTCGTCAGGTACTTGATGACGCTGCCGTAGCCCGGACAGTGGTCCGTGACGGCCAGGTCGTTGTCGATCGTCTTGGGAACCCCCACGACGCGCAGCTCGTAGCCCTGCTGTTGGGCCAATTTCGAGATCTTGTCGGCGGTGTCCTGGGAGTCGTTACCGCCAATGTAGAAGAAGTAGCGGATGTTGTGGGCCTTGAAGACCTCCAGCACGCGCTCGAAGTCCTGCTGCTTTTTGAGCTTGTAACGGCAGGTCCCCAGGGCCGCCCCAGGGGTGTGCTTCAGGGCGCGGATCTGCTGCTGGGACTCAGCGGCGAGGTCGATCAGGTCCTCCTGCAGGATACCAAGGACACCGTCCAGGCCCCCGTAGATTTCCTCGATGCAAGCGTGGTTCAGGGCCTCGGATACGATGCCTGCCACGCTGGCGTTGATGACAGAGGTGGGGCCGCCGGATTGGCCCACCAGTACGTTGCCTACGAGTTCAGCCATGTGAGTGTCGGGTAAGAGGATTCAGGAAAATATGCGAGGGGTGAGTAAAGCCGCCCGCACAGGGCGTAGGCAAACGAAAACTTCGGCCGGAGGAACGCTCCGGTCCCGAGCGGCCTAAAGGAGTTTCCCGGGCTCGTACTCGGCCGCCCCCCTGAACCTCCGCGCCAGAATGTCCACCTCGGAGACGAATGTGTCGACCTGGTTCGGGGCGGCCCCGACAAACCGGGCGCTGTCGGCGAGGATCGCCTGCAGCGCCTTCTTGCCTAGGCCTATCTTCCGGTCCCCAGCGATCCGGGCGAGAAGGTCGGGATCGCCGTCGCCCAAGCGGATCGCGCGGGCCGCCGCCAAGGCGTGCTCGCGGATCGCCGCGTGCGCCGTCTCGCGGCCTGCGCCCGCCTTCACCGCCTCCATGAGGATCGTCGTCGTGGCAAGGAAGGGGAGGTTGCGCTCGTTTTCGGCAAGAATCGCGGCCGGGAATACCTCCATCTGCCGAATCACCGTGATCAGAGTTTCGAGGAGTCCGTCCGCCGCGAAGAAGGCGTCCGGCAGAGCGACCCTGCGGACGACCGAGCACGACACGTCGCCCTCGTTCCACTGGTGCCCGGACAGGGCCGCGGTCATCGTCACATAGCCGCCCAGGATCGTCGAGAATCCGCAGACTCGCTCGCAGTTGCGTGCGTTCATCTTGTGGGGCATCGCGGAGGATCCCACCTGGCCCTCCTGGAAGCCTTCGGTGAGGAGTCCGGCACCGGCCATGAGGCGCAGGGTCGTGGCGAAACTCGCGCCGGCCGCGCCGACTTGGTGCAGCGCCCCCACGACCTCGAAGTCGAGGCTCCTCGGGTAGACCTGGCCCACGGCGTTGAGGGAGCCCCGGAAACCGAGGTGCTTAAGGACCCGGGCCTCGAGTTCGGCCAGCTTTCCGGCGTCGCCGCCTAGGAGCGTCAGCTGGTCCAGCTGGGTTCCGACCGCCCCCTTGAGCCCGCGAACCGGGTAGCGGTCCACCAGTGCCCCGAGCCGCTCGAAGGCGACCAACAGTTCCTGCCCGAACATGGCCAGGCGCTTGCCGAAGGTCGTGGGCTGGGCCGGAACGTTGTGGGTCCGGCCGGTGATCATCAGGTCGCGGTGCGTCTTGGCCTGGCCAGCCAGAGCGGCCAGCGCGGCGGCGGCCTTGAATTGCACGAGCTTGAGCCCGCGCAGCACCTGCAGCTGCTCGACGTTCTCGGTCAGGTCGCGGCTGGTGAGGCCGAGGTGGATGAACTGCCTCTGGGCCAGGTCCGAGAACTCCTCGATCCGGGCCTTCACATCGTGGAGGGTTGAGCGCTCGCGCTTGGCGATCGATCCGAGGTCGATCCGGCCCTTGACCCGTTCGTAGTCCCGGATCGCCTCCGCGGGAATCGGCACCCCAAGGTCCCTCTGGGCCTTCATGACGGCGATCCAGAAGTCCCTCTCGAGCCCCACCCGGCCGGTCTGCGACCAGATCGCCCTCATTGCCGGCGAGGCGTATCTCTCGGCGAGGACGTTCGGAATCTGGGTGGTCTCGGGATCAGGCGAATCGTTCACGGCAGGGCGCCTGAGTAAGTGACCGGCGGTGACCGGTGGCGAATGAAAAAACCTAGCCGCGCGCGCGGGAAAGGACCCTGCGGTAAAGCTCTTCGTAACGGGGGACGATTGTGGCGGCCGAAAAGAGCCTTTCGGCCCGCTCCCGGGCGGCCCGACCCAGGCGGGCCCGCAGCGCCGGGTCCCGGATCAGGGACTCGACCGAGCCGGTGAGGGCGGCCAGGTCCCCGAATGGGACCAAGAGGCCCGTCTCGCCGGAAACGGTGACCTCCGGGACCCCGCCGACGGCGAACGCCGCGCTGGGCGCCCCGAACGCCATCGCCTCGAGGATGCTCACGCAGAAGCTCTCCATCTCGGAGGTGAACAACCCGATGTCGCAGGCCTGCAGGTAGTCCTCGATGTCCACCACCTTCTCCCGGACGATCACCCGGCCCTCGAGGCCGAGCCTGCGGACATCGGCCTCGAACGGGCGAAAGTCCCCGCCTGCCAGGATCACCAGGCGAAACCCCTCCCTGGGGCGGACCCGGGCCGCCGTCTCCAGCAAAAAGTCGATCCGTTTGGGCGGCCTGAGATTGGAGGCGTGGAGGACCAGCGCCTCCGTGGTGATCCCCAGTTCGCGCCGGACTTCGTCGCGGGGGCGCTTCGGGGCGTTCGGCGCAAAGAAGTTGGGGATGACGTCAATCGAGAGATTCATGCCCAAGAGCTCCCGGGTCTCCTGTGCGAGGTATGCCGAGACTGTCGTGATCGCGTCGGAACGCTCGAGGGCATGGCGAATCGCCGGACCGTAGCCCGGATCCCGCCCCAGAAGCGTCGTGTCCGTCCCGTGAAGGGTTGTGACGACCCCAGGCCGGTCCCCCTCGGGTAGCATCGAGCGGGCGAGGATTGCGGCCGTCGCGTGGGGCACCGCGTAGTGCACATGCAGGACGTCGAGCCCGTGATCCCGGCTCACCTCTGCCATCTTGACCGACAGGGGCAGAGTGTAGTCCGGGTATCGAAACAGGCCGTAGTCGTTGATCACCACGGGGTGGAAGTAAATCCGCGGGGCCTGCGCCGGAAGCCGGAACGGCCGCTCGTAGCCGATGAAGTGGACCTCGTGGCCCCGTCGCGCGAGCTCCTCTCCCAGGGCCGAGGCAACGATTCCGCTGCCGCCGACGGACGGGTAGCAGACAATGCCAATCTTGAGCGGGCGCAGGGAACTCATGCCTCGGAATCCAGGCCGCCCAGGACCAGCGGATCGCCGGGAAACAGGGCGATCGCGTGGCCGATCCCGGCCCCCAGCCCGCGGACGCGGGCCCGGGCGAGTTGGAGCTCCACGTACGGCCGGGCGGAAACCTGGGAGGCGTGGGCCTTCATGGAGGAAGTCCACGCGTCCCTAATCGAGGGGGCGGACACGTTGATGAGGACCGGCTGGACTCCGGTCGGCTCCGCTTCCGGGGTGACCGCGTAGAAGAAAAGCCTCCGGATCGAGTGGGGAGGACTGCTCCTGAGCTCCCTCAGCCCGCCGTAGCGGGCCAGGCGAGCGGCGTCGCGGACCAGGCATCCGAGCCTCGCGTGGTCGGGATGCTGGTTTTCGACGGTGCTCGGGGCGAGGACGACGGCCGGCCGCACGCGGCGCAGGATCCCCGCCAGCGCGATCGCGTGCCGGGCGCGGAGTTCGAGGTGGGAATCGCCGTCGAGTTTGATGAACTCAATCGTAGCCCCGAGAATCTGTGCGGCCCGCCGCGCCTCGGCGGTCCGGATCCGGGGCGTTCCCCGGGATCCCGCCTCGCCGCGGGAGCAGACCACGAAGTGGACCGGCCTGCCGGAGCGCACCTCCAGGGCTATGACGCCGCCGCAAGCCAGCTCGATGTCGTCGGGGTGCGCGCCGAAGGCCAGCAGAGGTTCGGTCCTACGGTTCGCGCTCGGTGTGGGCTTCATCGGATCGGTCGATTGTGTCTCGGGGTACGAATGTGATTTCCGGGGTTTCCTCGGGGTGAAGGTAGGCCTGTTCCCCGGCCCCTGCAATGTAATGGGTGCAGCGGATCACCGACTGCATCCAGCGCAGCCGGGTGTCACGGGTGGGGCTGATCTGCTCCTTGCCGAACGCGAAAGGAGATAGCGTCACGTAGGAGTCCCCTCCCTCGTGCAGGCGAAGGACGCCGCCGGCCATCCGGGCGCGAACAGTCTCCCCCTCGTACGGCGTGTCGACGAAGAAGTCCTCCACATCGCAGGCGGCCCTCCGGACCCCCGGGTCGCCCGAGCGGACGACCCGGACCCCCTCCAGGAGTCCCAGGAGCCGGTACATCTCGAGACAGAAGTCGGCCACCCGGGTCGCCCCGCAAGCCCTGAAGGCCTCCACGCCGCGCGGGCCGGCGTAGGCCGGCAGCTGGCGCGCGACGCCGTCCTTCCACCCCTCGGCGATCCGCTTGAGGAACAGGGGTGACCATTTGCGCTGGATCTTGTTCTCGAAGGCGAAGTTGAGCCGGGCCTCGTGGCCGGTCCTCGGATCGCGCAGGAGGGTCTGCGTCTCCCGCGGGTCGTGGTCGCTGTCATGGAGGAAGAAGACAATTTCCCCGCCAATCTCGGACTGCAGGCGCCGGGCCGTCCGAAACTTCGCTACGAGGAACCTCTTCGGAAAGAACCCGCACGGCTGCTGGCCGAAGGCAATCACGGGGAGGTTCATGCGTGCCTATCCTCCCGGGTGCCGAACCCGATGCCGGCCTGGATCGCAAGGCTTAGGCCGACGCAGGCCGCGCAGCCGATCAGGTTGTACCACAGGTAGCTGATTGTGAGCGCGGCATACAGGGCGAAGACCAGCGCCTGGGCCCCGATCGCCCCCCAGAAGACCGCCGTTCCGCGCACCGGCTTCAGGAAGAAAGCCACGAGGAAGATTCCGAGCATGACCCCGTAGAAGACCGAGCCGAGGATGTTGATCGCCTGGATCAGGTTCTCGGCGAGGCGCGCGAACAGGGCGAAGGCGATCGCGGCCAGCCCCCACAGCGCGGTGAACCAGCGCGAGGCGGCGAGGCAGTGGGCGTCGTCGGCCCCCGGCCGGACCGCGTTGCGGTATAGGTCCACGGTTGTCACCGAACCCAGCGCGTTTAGCTCCGCGGACTTGGACGACATTGCTGCGGCGAGAATCATCGCGACCAGAAGTCCCACGAGACCGTGGGGCAGGTGGTCGATTACGAACCGGATAAAGACGTAGTCGGCGTCGTTGGCTTCGGCTCCGGCCGGGCCGGGCCGGAGCAGGACCGAGCGCACCTGCGTTCTCACCATGTCGGCCCGCCGGCCCTGGGCGAGGGCCTCGGAGCGGGCGGCGACCTCCGCCGCTGCGTCCCCCGAGTGGCGAGCCTCGAGCCAGCGCCCGATCCACAGGCGCTTCTGGGCGTGGATCGAGGAAAAGTCCGCCTCTAGCTTCTGCAGTTTCCCTGAGTCCGCCCCAACTGCCGCCGCTGCGGCGGCCGGGTTGAAGACGATCGGCGGCCTCTCGAACTGGTAAAAGGCGAAGACAAGCGCCCCCAAGAGCAGGATAAAGGCCTGCATCGGGATCTTGAAGACCGCGTTGAACATGAGTCCGAGCCGACTCTCCTTTAGGGACGCTCCGGCCAGGTAGCGCTGAACCTGGGACTGGTCGGTGCCAAAGTAGGACAGGGCGAGAAAGAACCCGCCCAGAAGCCCCGACCAAAACGTGTAGCGCCGGTGCACATCGAGCGAGAAGTCGACGGCGTGCAGCCGGCCGAACCCCCCGGCAACAACCAGCGCGTCGGAGGCGGAAACTCCGGCGGGAAGCCTGCGGATGAGGACCGCAAAGGCGGCCAGCAGGCCCGCGAAGATAATCCCCATCTGGTACTTCTGGGTGATCGTGACGGCGTCGCTTCCCCCGGCGACCGTGTAGACGACAACGAGCAGGCCCGTCAGGACGATCGTGGCGTCCAGCCGCCAGCCAAACAGGGCGGACAGGACGATGGCAGGGGCATAGATCGTGATCCCGGCAGCGAGCCCGCGCTGGAGGAGAAACAGCGACATGCCCAGCAGGCGCGTCTTTCCGTCAAACCGCCGTCCCAGATATTCGTAGGCCGTGAAGACCCCGAGCCGGCGCAGGATGGGCAGGAAGACCGCGGCGATCAGCATCAGCGCGAAGGGCGCCCCGAAGTAGTTCTGGACGAAATCCAGGCCGTATTCGTAGCCCTGGCCGGGGGTAGACAGAAAGGTTATGGCGCTCGCCTGGGTCGCCATGACCGACAGGCCGATCGCGGCCCATCCCGCGGTTCCGGAACCCCGCAGGTACGAGCCCAGCGTGTCCCGGTGCCGCGTTCGCCACATTCCGTAGACTGCGATTCCGAGCAGGGCCCCGACCAGGACCAGGTAGTCGAGCGCGTTCACGAGAACATCCGGGTCAGCAGGAGCAGCAGGGCAACCCAGGCGGCAAACACCCCCAGGACGGCCAAGTAGACGGCCCTCCAGGAGCGCAGTCCGGGCAGTCCGGTCGACTCATCCTCCGGCGGAGTCATTTTCCCAGGGAAACGAGATTGGCGAAGATCCGGTAGGCACCCGGCACGCCGTCGGGCAACTGCCTGAACCACGAGAAGGAGGTGTACACGAAGTATCCCCTGCCGCAACGGGCAACAAGGATCCCCCCGGCCTGCGCCACCTCGCCGGGATCGTGGCAGGACACAAGCGCGGTGAAGCGGCTGTCCCAGCTCTTTGGAAGGTAGCGGGCCCGCTCCTGCACCCACCCGGAGAAGTCCCCGGCTGCGATCCTGTTGGGCCCGGTGAGGGCCGGGTGGTCCGGCGCAAGGAAGGTCACCGGGGAGGCCTCGTCGATCACCCGCCCGTCAGAGATCGACAGGTCGTAGGGGGCGAGCCGGTCCGAAAGGAGCGATCCGGAGGTGTTGTACTGTACCACCACCGTGCCCCCGGCTTGCGCGTATGCGGTCAGGGCCGGCAGCGCGGTCCCGAGGTCAGCCCGCGTGTTGAAGGCCCGGACCCCGACCACGACCGCGTCAAACCTGCGAAGCGGCTCGGGCGCCAGATCCCCTGCGGAGAGGAGGTCGACCGAGTAGCCCATCCGCTCCAGGCATTCCGCAACCCGGTCCCCGGCCCCGGGCAAGTAGCCGATTCGCGAGCCGCGGATCTTCAGGTCCAGGCAGATGGCCTTCATCTCGGCCGGCGGCTGGAGCAGGATCTGGGGGATATGCTCGTAGCGGATCTCAATCCGCCGGGTGGTGCACCGCTCTCCGGAAACGTCGGCCTCCGCGGCGAGGACGGCCGTGGACGGACTTGCCGGCGGGGTCACCGTGAAGCTGAGATGGGCGCGGTCGCCGGCGGCCGTGAGCCGGAAGGGAAGGCTAGAGGGCGCCACGGTCCATCCGGAGGGGGCCCCGAGCATCAGGTTGCCCGAGGAACCTGCCCTCGAGGCGGAGACCTCGATTGAGACGGACCGGGGGGTTCCCGGGGTGAAAAGCTCAAGGTCGTGCCCGAACTCGAGCGAAACCGGCGCAATGACCTCCAGCCGGCGGCGCACCTCGCCGCGGGCGGGATCCACGGTCACCTGGACGGGTTCCCCGGGCACGGAAAGGGTCTGTCCCCCAAGTTCGAAGACGAGCTCAACGGGCATGGCCGGCGGGTTCTCCGGAAGGCCGATAAGGGAGGGGTCGTCCACGCGGAACATCCCGGCCGTGCCCCGCTCGCGCAGCCAGTAGGGCTGGCTCGGCGGGGTTCCCGCCGGAAAGGACCGGACATCCTCGCAGCTGGCGGGCTGATTGGGGACCAGGTCGACTCCAGTGGCGACAAATGCCGGTCTTGGCCCCGGATAGCGGACTCCGACCCAGCGCACGGGGAAGCCAGCCCTCGCGATGACGGTGTGGCGCAGCACCACTTTCTCGCCAGCGACGAGCTCGGCCACGGGCGCCGCTGTCTCGACGTGGAGGCCGAGGCAGCCCTGGATAATCAGGTCAAGCTGGGAGAGTTTGGAGGCGAGAGCTCCGTCGCCCGGGAGGGCGGCGAGGGCCTTCCTCACCCCTAACAGGTCGGGAACGCTCGCCGCGGGGTTTTCCGGATTGAACCGCTCCTGGACCTGCGCGGCCAGCCGGTCTATCGCGGCGCCGCCCGGGTAGCGGCCCCAGGTCGTGTCAATCCCCTCGAAGATGTCGGACTTCGCGGGCTCCCCCGCGAGCACCTGGAAGTACTCCGGGCTCGAGCCCCGGGTGAGCCGGGTTCCATTTCCCTGGCTGCGGTGCATCGAGCGGCTCAGGGCAGCGATCTCGCCGAAGGACTCGCCCAGTAGGGGCTGGTATCCGCCCGCGTCGAGCCGGATTGCACCCGGGGGAGGGGAGTCGGTAACGGGCCGGCCGCGCGGGCCGAAGGACCAGGCGTTCCACAGGATGCGGCGGGGCTGCCAGGGCCGCAGGCTTGAAAGCTGTTCGGGGAAGGCCTTCGGGTCGCCCGCCATGCGGAAGGCCTCGAGGGCGAGGACGGTGGAGGCCGTGTGGTGCCCGTGGGTTCCGCCCGGAACCGCAGAGAAGCGCGTGACAAGGACATCAGGCTGGAAGGTGCGGATCACGCGGACCATGTCGGAGAGGACCTGGTCGCGGTCCCAGCGGTGCAGCGTGTCCCGGTAGTCCTTGGAAAATCCGAAGTCCCGGGCCCGGCTGAAGAACTGCACGCCCCCGTCGATCCGGCGGGCGGCGAGGAGTTCCTGGGTGCGGATTGCCCCCAACTCCTCGTCGAGCTCCGGACCGATCAGATTCTGGCCCCCGTCGCCGCGGGTGAGCGACAGGTACCCGGTCCGGTAGCCGCGGCCGCGCGCAAAGCAGGCGATCAGCCTCGTGTTCTCGTCATCCGGATGGGCGGCGATGTACAGGACGCTCCCCAGCTCCCGGAAGCCCTGGAGTTCAAGCAGGATCCCAGAGGCCGACTCCGGAGGGACCTCGGCGCGTGCTGGGGCTGCGCCGAGGCCGGCTGCGAGGGCGGCAGCAAGGCCGATCCGGGCAATCAGCGCCATCAGTGCAGGCTCGAGATCAGCTCGTTGTTCAGCCGGATGTACTCTTCCTTGACGGCCCCCTCTACCTTCCCGGCGAGCTCGATCGAGTGCTTGGCCGCGGCCACGGCCCCGACCTTGTCACCGGCCTTGGCGAGGATCTTTGCCTTGAGGTACACGATGCCGAAGGTCTCCTTCTCAGCGATGGCAGCGTCGACCCAGGCCATGGCCTGCTTGAGGTCCATGCCGTGCTCGAGGTAAAACTGGGCCGCGGGGGCGTAGGGCTTCTTGCCCGAGGAGGCCATGGCTGCTTTGATCTGGGCGAGAACGGGCTCGACCACGCTCACCTCGAGCTTGAGCGGCACGCAGGTCTTCTCCCAGCACAGGCACAGGGTCGCCGACTCGTCGCGCAGGTTGTCAAAGCCGATCGAGAAGGTTTCCACCGGGTGGTCGAGTGCTTGGGGAATTGCGGAGAAGCGCACCAAGTCCCCCTTGGGGTCGTAGTTGTAGGCTCCCCACAGGCTCGTGTCCTTGTCGATGATCACGGTCCACTCCTTCTCGCCGGGAATCGCGTACATGGCGTAGGTCCCGGCGGGGATGGCGGCGCCGTTCAGTTTGACCGCGGTGCTGAAACTCACCTTGGTCGAGGCGTTCGCTCCGGCGCGCCAGACCTCGCCGTAGGGAACCAGCTCGCCGAAGACCTTGCGGCCCTTGGCGCTGGGACGGGAATACGTCACCTCAATGTCGGTGAGGCCGACCCGCTGCTTGAGGGTGCAGGCGGGGCTGGCGGCGGGTGTGGTGAGCTTCGGGGCTTGAGCAAACAGACCGGTGGCCAGGACAAGTCCGGAAAGGACGGGAAGGATCATGCGTTTCATGGCCAGACCTGTAAGCGAGGTCGGCCGCCGTGTCCAGAGAGCGGGGGCGGATTTTTGAGCCCCGGCGAGACAGACCCTCAGTTTCCCGCCAGGCAACGCACCGCCAGGTCCCTCAAGACCTCCTCCTGCTCGTCCGGCCGGCGGATGATCTCCTCAAAGGCGGCGACAAACTCCTGCTGGTTGTCGATCAGGCGCCGCAGGCCCGGAAGCTTTCCCGAGGAGGCGAGCTTGCCCAGGTAGTAGGGGTGCTGGGTGAAGATGTTGTAGGAGCTCTTGACGCCGGCCGCCTCGCCGAACTTTTCGGCGTGCGAGGATGCCGCGTCCGCCAGGCCCTGGAGCCCGCCCCGGGGGTCCAGCCGGGCGCCGCCCGCGTCTACCAGGGCGCGCATCTGCAGCAGCAGCCGGTTGCGGTTCTGCAGCGAGGCGATCACCGGCCGGGCGTCCCCCCCGGTGAAGAAGTGGCGGTGGAGAGCCGCGAGCGTCCACTGAAGGTCCCCGCTGAAGAAGGCCTCGGCCGACTCGAAGAAGTCCCCCTCGGCGACGTTTGGGGTCAGTTCCGCCACGTCGCCCTCGGCGATCGTGACGGGGCCGCCGCCGGGGCGGGCCGCGTAGCTTGCGAGCTTGCGGGTCTCCTCCACGAGCAGCCGCGCGTTAGAGCCCACCCGCTCGAGCAAAAGCTCGGCCGCGCCGGGACCGAAGGAGGCCCCGAGGGCTTTCGCCTCCTCGATGGCGACCTCCGCGAGCCCTTCCCCTCCGCCTGAGTCGGCGAGGAGAAAATCGGCGTTCTTCTCGCACCACTTGAAAAACGAGCGGCGGCGATCCACCGGGCAGGCGGTGATCAGGACCGCGGCCTCGGCCGGGTTGACGGCCTCAAGGACCTGCCTGAGATCGTCGACTAGGGCCTCGGTGGACTCGGCCCGCCCCGCCGGCGTGTCGCCGAGGAAGTTGACGTCCTTGAGCCAAACGGCCCTGCGCCCCCCGAACAGGGGCAGGGTCTGCACGGACTCGCGGAGCCGGTTCACGGCCTGCGCCACCTCGTCGACCGTTCCGGCAAATCCGCTGATCACCTCCCGGGAGAGATCGTCGGCCGTTCCCGCGGCCAGGGCCGCGAAGCGGTCCTGGCCCGTCCGGGACACCAGGTAGTCGTCCTGGCCACAGACGAAGGTGAAGGTGCGGGTTGGGGGCATGGGTCGGAAGCCGGATCGAGCTGGGAATTGCCACAGTACAAAGCTTGGTTTGATATTCGAGCGGAATTAGGGAAACCTTCCGGGCTCACAACGGCCCCTGCGTGAAACCGAGAATGCTTGCCCTCATTGCCGCCCTGGGCTGCCCGGCCGCCGCCGTGGCGGACGTGGGAATGCTGGCCATCGACCCGGCCCGCTCGGCCGTCGACATCGACGTGTCGGCCACCGCGGACTCCTTCACGGTGCACATGCAGCGGTTTTCGGCGTCGATCGCCGTCGACGGGGAGCTCGGCAACGTGGTGACCGCCGACGTCCATTTCCGGTTCGCCGACCTGAAGTCGGGCGACGACGAGCGGGACGCCGAAATGGACTCCTGGGCGCAGATGGATCAGTTCCCCGACGGGGAATTCACCCTGGATTCCGCCGGTCACGGGGATTCGGGGCAGTATTCCGTCCGGGGCCGGCTCCGGCTGCACGGGGTCGAGCGCGACGTCCAGATCCCGGTGATGGTCTCCGTCAACCCGCAGGGGCTTGTGCTGGAGGGGACGGCGTCGCTCGACACCCGCGAGTACGGGCTGCCCGTGTACCGGAAGTTCTTCTTCTTCAAGGTCAACCCGGTTGTCCAGGTGAGATTTCGCCTGGTGGGAAGGCTGGTGATCCCGTGATCTGGAAGCGCGACGTTGCGGGGCTGTTGGTCGCCTTCGGGGTCCTCTATTTTGCCCTGCTGGGCCGGGCGCCGCTCGCCAACCCCGACGAGGGGCGCTACGCGGAGATTCCCCGGGAGATGGCGGCGAGCGGCGACTGGGTCACCCCGCGGCTGGACGGGGTCAACTATTTCGAGAAGCCGCCGCTCGGGTATTGGGCCGTTGCGGCCTGCCTGAGTGTCTTCGGCCCCGGGGAGGCCTCGGCCCGCACGGCGCCCGTCCTGTTCGCCTTGGCGGGGATCCTTGTCACCTACGGGGCGGCGCGGAGGCTGTACGGGCGCGACGCCGGTGTGGCGGCTGCGGCGGTCCTCGGCTCCTCGCTGCTGTACTTCGCCCTGGCCCGGCTCCTGATTCTCGACATGGCGGTCTCGGTCCTTATGAGTTCC
Source organism: uncultured Opitutaceae bacterium (assembly GCA_903862935.1). Classification (GTDB taxonomy): domain Bacteria; phylum Verrucomicrobiota; class Verrucomicrobiia; order Opitutales; family Opitutaceae; genus Palsa-1447. The sequence continues at coordinate 25,597 of CAIOZY010000047.1, read as the reverse complement.
GCCCTATTCTGCTTCATTCTGGGCGTCAGGGAGCCGCCAGGGGCGGCCCGCCGGTGGCTTTTCCTCGGGCTCTACGCGTGCGCGGCGCTAGCAACCCTATCCAAGGGGCTGATCGGGTTCCTCCTGCCCGGGGCCGTGATGGCCGTCTGGCTTGCGGTCTTCAACCAGTGGAGGCGCCTAAGGCCCCTCCACCTGGCCCTGGGAACTGCCCTGTTCCTGGCCATTGCCGCCCCCTGGCACCTTTTGGCCGCCCAGCGCAACCCGCAGTGGGCCCATTTTTATTTCATCCACGAGCAGTGGGAGCGCTTCACGACGACCCAGCATGGAAGGACGGGGCCCATGTGGTACTTCGTCCCGGTCGTCCTCCTCGGGCTTTTCCCCTGGGTGGGTTTTGGCTGGGCCGCCCTGCGCTCGGCCCTTGCGGGCGGCTGGGCCCGTCGCCGCGAGAACGCCGACGCCTGGTTCCTGGCGGCGTGGGCGGTGGTGATCTTTGCGTTCTTCTCAAAGTCGCAGTCGAAGCTGATCCCCTACATCCTGCCCGTCCTTCCGCCGCTGGCGGTCCTCATCGGGGCCTGGCTTTCGAAGGCGCTGCGGGGCGATCCCGCGGCCCTGCGTCCGGGGCTGAGGATCGGGGCGGGGGTGAGCCTGCTCCTGGCTGCGGCTGCTGCCGTCGCGGTCGGGGTCCCCGGGGTTCTCCACGACCCCGCCCAGGCGGCTACCCTCAGGCCCTTCGGCTGGGCGGTTGCGATTATCCTCGGCGGGGGCGCTGCCGCCTGCGCCTGGCTTTCCCGGCGGAGAGGACCCACGGCGGGCCTGGCGGCCCTGGTTGCCTCAGCCGCGGCCCTCTACCTCATTCTCGTTGCGGCCCTGCCCCTGATCCAACGGCCGGGAACGAAGGATCTCGCGCTCCAGGCGGCGGGCCTGGCGGCCCCCGGCGAGCCGATCTACCACTACCACGAGTTCTTCCACGATTTCACCTTCTACGCCCGGCGCAGCGTTTCCATCGTGGCCTTCCAGGGCGAGCTTGAGCCGGAGAACGATCCGCGGCCGCAGGCCCGGGACATCTTCGTATCGGAGGAGGCCTTCCGCAGGCGCTGGGACGGCCCGCAGAGGGCCTTCGTGGTCGCCCGCAAGGGCGACGTCCGGGAACTTTTTGGGGATCCGACGTTCCATTATCGGTTGCTCGGGGAGTCCCGGGGCCACTACCTTTTCTCCAACCGACCCTGACATGCCCGATCCGACCCAAGCCGCGCCCCAGCGGGCAATGCCGTACCTGCCGTTCACGCGCCCGACGATCGACGTCGCGACGATAGCGGGCGTGGCCGACGTCCTGCGCTCCGGCTGGATCACCTCGGGGCCGTACGTGAAGGACTTCGAGGCGCGCCTGTCCGAATATGTCGGGGGCCGGCCGGTGAGGGTCTTCAACTCGGGCACGTGCACGATGGAGATCGCCCTCCGGATCGCGGGGGTGGGGCCCGGGCACGAGGTGATCACCACCCCGCTCTCCTGGGTCGCCACGAGCAACGTCATCCTCGAGGTCGGCGCCCGGCCCGTCTTCGTCGACATCGATCCCAAGACGCGCAACATTGACCTGGACCGGGTCGAGGCGGCGGTGACCCCCGCAACCCGCGCCATCATCCCGGTCGACCTCGCGGGCCTGCCGGTCGACCGCGACCGGCTGCACGGGATCGCCGGAAGGCACCGCCTGAGGGTCGTCGAGGACGCCGCACAGGCCTTCGGCAGCCGCTGGAAGGGCCGCAGGATCGGCTCCTTCGGCGACTTCGTCTCCTTCAGCTTCCACCCCAACAAGAACATCACGACGATCGAGGGAGGGGCCCTCGTCCTGAACGACCAGAAGGAGGCCAGGCTCGCCGAGCAGTACCGCCTCCAGGGCGTCGTCCGTTCAGGCTACGACGGAATGGAGGTTGAGTTGGCCGGGGGAAAATTCAACCTGACCGATGTCGCGGCCCGCGTGGGCCTGGGGCAGCTCCAGCGGCTCGAGGAGTTCACGGACAAGAGGCGCGACCTCGCCCACCTGTACTTCAAGCACTTCGCGGCGCCCCGCGTCCGCGAGCTGGGCCTGGGCCTGCCGCCCGAGGACTTCGGGCACAGCAACTGGCACATGTTCCAGGTGGTGCTGCCCGAGGAGCGCCTGGCGATCCGGCGGGCGCAGGTGATGGAGCGCATGCACGCCGCCGGCGTCGGGACTGGGGTCCACTACCCGGCCATCCACCTGTTCGCGCTGTACCGGAAGATGGGCTGGAAGGACGGGGACTTTCCGAACGCGGAGTACGCGGGCCGCAACATCCTCACCCTGCCTCTCTTCCCGGCGATGACCGGTTCCGACGTGGCCCGGGTCGTCGACACCTTGGCCGAAGTCCTTAAAGGGGAAATGAAATCATGAGTGCTGCGCCGTGGCTTTCGGTGGTCGTCCCCGTATTCAACGAGGAGCTCAACCTCCCGGTCCTGTTCGGGCGGCTCTACCCGGTCCTGGACGGCCTCGGGCGTCCCTATGAGGTGATCTTCACCAACGACGGCAGCAGCGACCGATCCTTTGAGCTGCTGAAGGCCCGGCATGCCGAGCGCCCCGACGTGACGCGAGTGATCGACTTCAACGCCAACTACGGCCAGCACATGGCCATCATGGCGGCCTTCGAGAGGGTCCGGGGCGAGGTGGTGGTCACGCTGGATGCGGACCTGCAGAATCCGCCCGAAGAGATCCCGAAGCTTCTCACGCTCATAGACGCCGGGCACGATTACGTGGGCGGATACCGGCTGCACCGCCACGACAGCCTGTTTAGGACGCTGGCCTCCAAGGTGATCAACGGGGTCCGCCGGCGCACCACGAACATCGAGATGACCGACCAGGGGTGCATGCTGCGGGCCTACCGCCGTCCGGTCATCGACGCGATCGTCCGCAGCGGGGCGATCAACACCTTCATTCCGGCTCTTGCGTACAGCTTCTCCGGCAACCCCGCCGAGGTCGGGGTCGGCCACGCCGAACGCCACGCCGGGGTCTCCAACTACTCCTTCTACAAGCTGGTGCGACTGAACTTCGACCTGATCACCGGGTTCTCGCTCGCCCCGCTCCAGGTCTTCACGATGTTCGCCCTGTGCTGCTCGGTGGGGAGCCTGGCGCTGGTCGTCGTGCTGGCCTACCGCCGGCTCTTCCTCGGGGCGGAGGCGGAGGGCATCTTCACCCTGTTCGGGATCGTCTTCTTCCTGCTGAGCGTCGCCATGGTCGGCATCGGCCTGATCGGCGAGTACGTCGGCCGCACCTACCAGGTCGTCCGCGCCCGGCAGCAGTACCACGTCCGCGAGGTCCTGGAGTCGCGCAAGGCGCCCGGAGGATGACCCCCAAGCCCCGCATCCTCTTCTTCGGGTACAGCGAGGTGGGGTACGACTGCCTGTCGCTGCTCCTGGAGCGGGGCTGCTCGGTTGCCGCGGTCTTCACCCACCGGGACAACCCCAGCGAGAAGATCTGGTTCAAGACTCCGGTTGCGGCCCTGAAGGAGCACGGTTCCCTGATTCCTGTCTTTACCCCGGACAAGCTCACCGCCGCCGAGTGGCTGGAGCCGATTGCCGCCCTCAAGCCCGACCTCATCCTGTCGGCCTACTACCGGAACATGATTGCCACGAGGATCCTCGCGCTGGCGCCGCTCGGGGCGTTCAACATGCACGGCTCCCTCCTGCCGAAGTACCGGGGCCGGGCTCCGGTCAACTGGGCGGTCCTCCACGGCGAGCGCCGGATGGGCATGACGCTCCACCGCATGGTCAGGGAGCCCGACGCCGGAGCCGTGGTGGACCAGGAGGGGGTGGACATCGGTCCCCGGGACACGGCCGAGCAGGCCTTCCGCAAGGTGCTTCCCTGCGCGCGGCGCGTCCTGGAGCGCCAGATCGATGCGCTCCTGTCCGGGACGGCCCGGGAAACCCCCCAGGACGAGTCCCGGGCGAGCTACTTTGGGGGCCGCACGCCCGAGGACGGGCGGATCGACTGGTCCCAGCCCTCCGTTGGAATCTTCAACCTAATCCGGGCGGTCACCGACCCCTATCCGGGCGCCTTCACGGAGGCCGGTGGGGCCCGCCTCATGGTGTGGTGGGCCGAGCACGACTCGCCGGCGGCCCGGGGGCGCCGCGGAAGGCCCGGCGAGGTGCTGTCCGTGGAGCCGCTGGTCGTTGCGACCGGCGACGGGGCCCTGGAGCTGACGAAGGCGGAATGGAGGGGCGCGCCGTCCGCTCCGCCGGCCCCGGGTTCAACCCTCGGATAATCCATGGAGCCCCCGGTTTCCGAGGGCCCGCGGTCCCGGCGCAGGCGGGTCGATTCTTTCGTGTCTTTTTTTGGAATCCATGGTCCAATGCCCCTTCGAGACACCATGCCACTCAAAGTCCTGATCCTCGGCGCCAACGGCTTCATCGGAAGCTCCCTCACCCACGCGATCCTCAAGCAGAAGGACTGGGAGGTGTACGGGATGGACGTGGGCGACCACAAGCTCGGCAACTGCCTAGGCAACCCCCGGTTCAAGTTCGTGGAAGGCGACGTCATGATCTCCCGGGAGTGGATCGAGTACCACATCAAGAAGTGCGACGCCGTCTTGCCCCTGGTCGCGATCGCCAACCCCGCGCAGTACGTCAAGGACCCCCTCCGAGTCTTCGAGCTGGACTTCGAATCGAACCTCGAGGTCGTCCGCCAGTGCGCCAAATACAAGAAGCGGATCATCTTCCCGTCCACCTCCGAGGTGTACGGCATGTGCCCCGACGGGCAGCTCGACGAGTCCACGAGCCCGATGGTCTACGGCCCGATCGAGAAGCAGCGCTGGATCTACGCCTGCTCGAAGCAGCTGCTCGACCGCGTGATCTACGCCTACGGCGTGCGCGACGGGGTCGACTACACGCTGTTCCGCCCGTTCAACTGGATCGGGCCGAAGCTCGACAATGTCTTCGAGCCCAAGGAGGGCAGCTCGCGCCTGTTCACGCAGTTCATATCCAACGTGATCTTCCGAAAGCCCATCCAGCTCGTCGACGGCGGCAAGCAGTGCCGGTCGTTCACGTTCATCGACGACGGGATCGACGCGCTGCTGCGCATCATCGAGAACAAGAACGGGCGCGCCTCACGGCAGATCTTCAACATCGGCAACCCCAACAACGAGGTGAGCGTGGCCCGCCTTGCGCGGCTGATCATCGCGGCCTTCCGGGACTACCCGGACTACCGGGAGCACGCCAAGGCGGCCCGCGTGGTCGTGGTTCCGTCCGGCCAGTACTTCGGCAAGTACTACCAGGACATCCAGAAGAGGGTCCCGGCGATCGGGGCCATACGCCGGCAGCTCAACTGGAAGCCCAAGGTGGACCTGAAGACCGCGATCAAGCTCACGCTCGACTACCACCTCGCGCACAAGGACTACGAGCTGGAGTGAACGCGCGGCTGGCCCTGAAGATCGACGTCGACACCGACCGCGGCACGCGGATCGGCGTCCCCAACCTGGTGGACGACTGCCGGGAGGCCCGGGTCCCGGCCTGCTTCCTGTTCTCCCTGGGCCCGGACCAGACCGGGCGGGCCATCACGCGGGTCTTCCGCCCCGGGTTCTTCAGCAAGGTGAGCCGCACGAGCGTGGTCGAGCTCTACGGGATCCGGACACTCCTCAACGGGACGCTCCTGCCCTCCCCGCACATCGGGCGGCGAAACTCCCCCGCCCTGCGCGCCGTGAAGGACGCCGGCTTCGAGATCGGGATCCACTGCCACAACCACTACCGGTGGCAGGATCACCTGGAGACCATGAGCCTGGAGGAGGTGAGGGAGGAGTTTGGAAAGGCGGCGGCGGAGTTTCAGAGGATATTCGGGCAGGAGGCGCGCTCGGCCGGAGCCCCGGGATGGCAGAGCAGCGGGCACAGCCGCCAGGTCTACGACGAGGCGGGACTCCTGTACTCGAGCGACACGAGGGGAGGAGCCCCGTTCTTCCCGAGGATCGCGGGACGGGTTTTTAACACCCTGGAGATTCCGAGCACGCTGCCGACCCTGGACGAGCTCATGGGCCGCCCGGAGTTTCCGGACGCGGCAATCGTGCCGCACCTCATGTCGCTGTTGAGGGCGGACCGGCCGAACGTCTTCACGCTGCACGCCGAGATCGAGGGCATGGGCAGGAGGGGACTTTTCCGGTCCTTCCTAGCCGCCTGCCGCTCCTCGGGGGTCGAGTTCGTGCGCCTGGACGAACTCGCGCGCGGGCTTCTTGCCGAGCGCGCGCTTGTCCCTGTGCGCGACCAGGTGAAGGTGCCGATCGACGGCCGCAGCGGGCTTGTCGCCTCGCAGGCCGCCTAGCGGCGTTCGATCCTGCTGAAAAGCCACGCGCCGAGCAGCAGGAATACCGCGTTCGGCAGCCACAGGAGCAGGTCGGGGCGGTACTCAGGGTGGCGGTCGAGCCAGCCGATCATCACGGTCAGCAGGTAGTAGCCCAGAGCAAGCAGGACCGCGACCCCCAGGTTCGCGCTCGTCTCCCGGCGGCTGACCTTGATTCCCAGGGGAACGCCGACGACCGCGAAGGTGAGGGCGGCGAGCGCCGTGTTAAACTTGTCCTCGATCACGAGCGCCACCTTCATCTGGGCCTGGGCGTTCTCCTTGCGCCGCCCCGGGGGCACCTTCTCCGCGGCGAGCCGGGCCTGCTCGCGGCGCAGCTCCGCGTAGGTCATCCAGGTGGGCTTCTGGCGGATCCCGGTGCGGCCGAAGAGGCGATTGAGCGACAGGCGCACGGGGTCGGACTGGGCGAAGGTCATGACGGGCTGCGCCTCGGTGAAGTCCTCGGGGTTCCGGTCGCTGCGGGTCTCGACCTGGGCCTGGGAGAGCGTGATGATGAAGTCGTTCGTGGCCTCGTCGTACTCGACCCGGCCCGAGGCGGCGCGGATGAACTGGGTTACCCGGTGGTCGCCGTCCAGGCGCCACAGCCAGAAGTCCCTGAGGCGCGCGCCCTGCTTTTCCCCGACGTAGACCACCACCCCCGGAAAGTCCCGGATGAAGGTCTTCGGCACGATGAAGCTCAGGGGGTTCGCCCTGACCGCAGCCGTGAGCTCGCGGTCGTACTGCACCCGGGCCCGCGGCATGAACTCAAAGTTGACCGGCAGGCCCGCGAGGAACCCCAGGGCGCCGAGGATGATCACGGGGCGCGCGATCCGGGGCAGGCTGATGCCGGCCGCGCGCATCGCCGTCACCTCGCTGTCGGCCGAAAGCCGCCCGAGGGTGAGCAGGACCCCGGTCAACATTCCCATGGGCAGGGCGTAGGAGAAGACGAAGGGGACGAGCAGCAGCACCAGCCGGCCGAAGGCCTCCGCCGAGAGCTGGCCCGACAGGCCCGGGCCGATCAGATCGCGCACGACGTTGCCGGTCATCAAGACGAACGCGAATATTCCCACCGCCGCCGCGCAGGTTGCGAGCGTGCTCTTGAAGATGTGGCGGTCGAGAAGGTTCACGGTCGGGCCCGGGGCACCCATCGGCATAGGCGCCGGCGGGGGGGCTGACAACAAGGTTTGCGCCGGCACTTCCGTTCGGGGATGGTGTCGGCAAGGTTTTCCCGTCCCATGAAGCTTGCCCAGACCCTCCGGTTGGCCGTCCTCGGCGCGGCTCTGATCGCGGCCGCCGGGCCCCGCGCGCTGGCGCAGGGCTCAACGATGCCCGAGCAGAGGCTCGTGCAACTCGTCGCCCGGCAGAAGGAGCTCTTGGACGAGGCTGCCAAACAGGGCGAGAACCTCGACGAGGAGGGCCTGCGCGCGCAGCTCCAGACCGTGGGGCACGACTACGAGCTGCTCATCCACGACAGCCCGGGCTTCGCGGCGGCCTACGCGGCCTACGCGACGCTCCTGGAGAAGGTCGACATGCGCAAGGAGGCGATGGCGATGTACCTGAAGGCCAACCAGCTCGACCCCGACATTCCGCTCGTCAAAAACCAGATTGGCAACTACCTCGCCGAGGACGGCAGGCCCGTGGAGGCGGTGAACTACTACCTGGCGGCGATCAAGCTCGAGCCCAAGGAGCCGCTTTACCACTACCAGTTGGGGCGCCTGCTCAACGAGGCCCGGGACACGTTCCTGGAGAAGAAGGTCTACACGCGGACCCAGCTCGACCAGGCGATGCTGAACGCCTTCCGCACCGCCGCGGAGCTCGCGCCGGACCGCATCGAGTTCGTCTACCGCTATGCCGAGTCATTCTACGACCTTGAGAAGCCCGACTACGACCAGGCCCTCAAGGTCTGGGCCGTTCTCGAGGAGAAGGCCTCGAGCCCCGTCGAGCAGCAGACGATGCGGCTGCACGCCGCGAACATCCTGATCAAGCAGGGGAGGACGGACCACGCCCGGGCGCTCCTGGACACCGTCACCGATCCCGGCCTCGCCGCGCAGAAGAAGAAGCTGGTTGCACAGCTGCCGGTAAAGCCGAAAGACTGACGGGATTGTCCTCCGGCATGTCCCTCATCGACCGACTAGAACGCATCCTCGGCCGCTTCGCGATCTCGGGCCTCTCGCTGTACCTGGTCGTGGGCCAGGTCTTCGTCGTACTTGCCTCCATGGCGGGGCTGCTGAACCCCGCCTCCCTGGTTCTCATCCCCGATCTGGCCCTGGCAGGGCAGTGGTGGAGGGTGGCGAGCTTCGTCTTTCAGCCCCCGGCGGCGGGCGGGAGTCTGGTGGGGCTTGTGCTTCTGGCCTTCGCCTGGTGGATCTTCTACTTCATGGGCAACTCCCTGGAGAGCTACTGGGGGGCCTTCCGCTACAACCTCTTCCTGTTCGTCGGCTACGCCTTCACCGTTGGGCTCGCCTTCGCCCAGCCCCAGCTCCCCGTCTCGAACGGATTCCTCGCCGGGTCGGTCTTCCTCGCCTTCGCCTACCTGAACCCCAACTTCGAGCTGATCATCTTCTTTGTCCTGCCGCTCAAGATCAAGTGGCTGGCGCTGCTGACCTGGGTCTTCTACCTGATCCAGTTCGTCCAGGGGGGCTGGCCGGCCCGCCTGCAGATCTTCGCCGCGGTCGGAAACTTCGCCCTGTTCTTCGGCCGCGACGCCTACCTGACAGCGAGGCTGCGGGCCCGCGGACTGGGCCGCGCTGCCCGGGCCGGTCCGGCAGCCGTCGGCGGCTCGTCGGCCCGGCACCAATGCCGCATCTGCAAGAAGACCGATGTGACCCACCCCCAGCTGGATTTCCGCTACTGCTCGAAGTGCGCCGACGACTCCTGCTACTGCCCCGAGCACATCTTCAACCACGAGCATGTCCCCGCCGCGCCCGAAGCCAAAAAGCCCCTCTGAGCCCGCGGGGCGCCCCGAGACGCTCGGCGGCTGGCTTGCCTGGGCCGAGACGCGCTACGCCGAGGAGGGCCTGGCGCTGGGCCAGGTCGCGGCCGACGCCCACGACGAGGCCCTGTACCTCCTTTTGAGTACCCTCGGGCTTCCCCTTGACTCGGATGAGGGCGTGCTGGAGCGCACGCTCACGCGCTCCGAGCAGGCCGCCGTGGAGAAGGCGCTTGGGCGGCGGATCCTGGAGCGGGTTCCTGCGGCCTACCTGACCGGCGAGGCCTGGCTCGGCGGCCACAAGTTCCGGGTCGACCCGAGGGTCATTATACCCCGCAGCTACTTCGTCGAGATCATCCCTAGGCTGGGGCCCGTCCGGGGGCGGATAGCCGACGTGTGCACGGGCTCGGGATGCCTCGCGGTCCTGCTCGCCCTCCGCTACCCCGAGGCCGACGTGGACGCAATCGAGCTGTCGAAGGACGCCCTCGAGGTCGCCCGGGCGAACGTGCGCGACCACGGGCTGTCGAAGCGTGTGCACCTTCACCAAAGCGACGTTTTCGACGCGGTTCCTCTCGCGCGCTACGGACTGATCGTGAGCAACCCGCCCTACGAGCCGACTGCGATTGTCGACGGGCTGCCCGAGGAGTTCCAGCGCGAGCCCCGCATGGCGCTGGACGGCGGGGCCGACGGCCTGGATGTCATCCGCAAGCTCCTGGACCAGGCGGCTCACCGGCTGGAGTCGGGGGGGCGAGTTCTGATCGAGGTCGGGGGCCTGCGCGAGGCGGTAGACCGCGAGTTTTCGGAGCTGAAGCCCCGCTGGCTCCGCACTGCCGACGGAACCGACTGCGTGTGCCTGATCGAGGGCTTTAGGCTGGCCCGCGGGTCAGGTCGTAAAGGGCGTAGCCTGCCAGAAGGTTTGGAAAGGCCGGGCACGGCGTCTTCCAGTCGCCCAGCAGCAGCACGCGGCGGGCGATCCGGATCGACTTCAGCCGGCAAAAGTCCTCGAAGTCGGCGATCGTGACCGGGTTGGCGGGCCTGCTCTCGAACCAGGACGTCGGGTAGACGGCGTTGCGCACCTTGCGGCCCCTCACCAGGGTGTGGATCCGGTTCTTCCAGAAGCCGTGGTTGACGAAGCCGACGGTCACGAACCTGCCGGCGCGCAGCGCCTCGAGGATCACCTCGGCCGGGTCGTTCAGCTCCTGCACGGTCCGCGAGCATATGATCCGGTCGAAGTGGCCGTCGGGGAAAGCCTTGAGGAAGGTGGTCATGTCGCCCTGGTAGGCGTCGACTCCGCGTCGGACGCAGGAGGCCACCTTCGCAAAATCCAGGTCCACTCCGAGGGCCCGCACCCCCTTGGACTGGGCGAGGTAGTCCAGGAGCTGCCCTTGGCCGCAGCCCAGGTCGCAGACCCGGGCGCGGGGCTCGACCCAGTCGCCGATGACCCGCATGTCGACCGTGCGCTTTTCGACGTGTTTTTCCATGGGTTCCATCAGGCCTGGGTCGGCGCTCCGCCGGGGCCGCGCTCGAGGAATCCCCGCACGAGAGCGTACAGGCCCTCACTCTCCAGCAGGAACGAGTCGTGCCCCAGGTCGGTCGCAAGCTCGGCGTAGCTTGCCCGCTTGCCCGACCTGAGCAGAGCAAGCGCCATCTGCCGGTTCTGCTCCGGGGGGAACAGCCAGTCGCTCGCGAAGCCGACCACCAGGGACTCCGCCTCCACGGGGCCGAACGCCCGCTCGAGGGAGCCGTACGCCTGCACGAGGTCGAACTGGTCCAGGGCGCGCGTGATGTACAGGTAGGAGTTTGCGTCGAAGCGGTTGATGAAGCTCTGCCCCTGGTACCTCAGGTAGCTTTCAACCTCGAAATGGACGTCGAAGGAACCCTCGGACCCCGGGGCCTGCTGGGTCAGTCTCCTGCCGAATTTGCGGTCCATGGAGGCGTCGCTCAGGTACGTGATGTGGGCCATCATCCGGGCTATGGCCAGACCCACGCGCGGTCCGCCGTCCCGCGGGTAGTCCCCCTTGGCCCATGCCGGGTCCTGCATGATGGCCTGGCGGCCGACCTCGTTGAAGGCGATTGCCTGGGCTCCTTCCCGGGAGGTCGTTGCCATCGCCACGACGCGGCGAACAAACGAGGGAAACTCGATCGCAAAGAGGACCGCCGTCATGCCCCCCATGGAGCCGCCGATCGCCGCGTGGAGCTTTGACACCCCGAGGTGATCGAGGAGGAGTTTTTGGGACAGGACGATGTCGCGAACCGTCAGGTCTGGGAACGAGATCCCGTAGGGCCGGCCGGTCGCCGGGTCCGCCGAGGAAGGCCCCGTCGAGCCCTGGCATCCGCCCAGGACGTTGGCGCAGACGACAAAGAAGCGGCCCGTGTCGACGGCCTTGCCGGGTCCGATCAGGTTGTTCCACCAGCCGGGTTTGCGGTCTTCGGGCGAGTGCCAGCCCGCGCAGTGGTGGTCCCCGCTTAGGGCGTGGCAGATCAGGACGGTGTTGTCGCGCGCCTCGTTCAGGGAGCCGTACGTCTCGTAGCGAAGCGTGAAACCGGGCAACGTCTGGCCGCTTGTGAACTCGAACGGGGCCGCGTGGACAAAGTCGCGCGGCTGGACAAGCCCCACGTCGTCCGGCGCCAGATGGCGCGGCCCGGCCCCGCGACTTGCTGTCAGCTCGACGTCGTCGGTCATGGGTCGGTTCGAGGCTTCAGGCTTCCGCGGCGAGCGCGTCATCGATTTCCTCGTTGGAGAAGATCTGCTGGACGTCCTCCAATTCCTCGATCGCCTCGTGAAGCTTGAGGAAGCTGCGGACCGCGTCCAGGTCTGTCAGGGCGACGGTGTTCACCGGAATGTAGGCGATCTCGGCGCTCTCCGGCTTGATCTTCCTCTGCTCGAGGGCTTGGGCGACCTTGTCGAAAAAGGCCACCGAGCAGCGCACCTCGTAGCCGTCGGCTGTGGTGATGACGTCGTCGGCCCCGGCCTCCAGGGCCGCTTCCATGATGGAATCCTCGGCCGCCTGGTCCTTTCCCACGAGGAACTGGCCCGAATGGACAAACTGGAAGGCCACTGCCCCGGCGCCCGCCAGGTGCCCGCCGAAGCGGGTGAAGACGCTGCGCACCTCGGAGGCGGCGCGGTTTTTGTTGTCGGTCGTAACCTTGACAATCATCGCCACCCCGCCCGGGGCGTAGCCCTCGTAGAGGGCCTCCTCAAAGACGACGCCCGGCAGCTCCCCCGTGCCCTTCTTGATCGCCCGCTCGATGTTGTCGGCGGGCATGTTGGCGTCCCTGGCCTTCATCAGGATTGTGCGCAGGCGCGGGTTCATGGCGGGGTCCCCGCCGCCGCCCCTGGCGGTGATCGTGATGTCCCGGGACAGCCGGCTGAAGACTTTGCTCCGGCGCGGATCCTTGACCGCCTTGATGCGCTTGACCTTAGCCCATTTGCTGTGGCCGGCCATGGTGGCTCATCTCTTCTTTGGTGGGGTGACGTTCTTTAGGGGCTTGCCGCCGGGGGAGGGGGCCGCGGAGGCCGGGTCGCCGTCTCCCTTCATGCGGTTGATGACGAGCTGCTGGATGATCGTGAAGATTCCGTTGGTCGTGGAGTACAGCGACAGCGCGCAGGAGTAGCTGTAGCAGATGACCAGGAAGATGATCGGCGTGAACATCATCATCTTTGCCTGGGCGTTGTCCATGGTCGGCTGCGGAATCATCCGCATCTGCATGAATGAGGTGATCCCGAGCAGGATGGGCAGGACATTGATCGGGATCCCAAAGATGTGTCCGACTGTGTCGGGCATCGACAGGTCCGTCGCCCACAGGAAGGGGGCGAAGCGCAGCTCGGCGGTGCTCTGCAGCATGGAGAAGAACCCGATGAAGAACGGGAAGGTGATCAGCAGCGGCAGGCACCCGCCCATCGGGTTCACCTTGTGCTCCTTGAACAGCTCCATCGTCGCCGTGTTTTTCTTCTGGGGGTTGTCCTTGTACTTCTCGTTAAGGGCTTTCAGCTGCGGCTGGATCTTCTGCATGCGCTTGGCCGAGCGGGAGGCGGCGATCGTGAGCGGCAGGAAGATGATCTTCAGGGTCAGCGTCGTGCAGACGATGGCTGTTCCCCAGTTCGGCACGAAGGAGTGGATCCAGGTCATCAGCGTGAGCAGCAGGGCGCTGAAAAACTTGAACATCCCAAACTGCATGATCTTGTCCTGATCGGCCTTGAACACGTCCGAATTGGAGAGCCGGTGGTACTCCTTCGGGCCCACGTAGAGGCCCCCCCCAATGGTGGCCGAGGCGCCCGCGGCGAGGCCGGGGACCTCGAGCCGGACATCCTCGGTGATGCCGTAGGCGGTGGTGGCGGTGTCGGGGAGCTCCGTCAGGAGCTTAACGCGCCGGGTTACCAGGCTCGCGCCGGGCTGGTCCGGGGTGAGAATTGCGGCGAAGAACCGGTTGCTCACCGCCCCCCAGACGACGGGTCCCGGGGTCTCGATCGAGGGTACGGCGTCGTGCGCGCTGAAGCCGAGGAAGCCGCCGCTGGCCTCCAGCTTGTGCCTGGGGATGAAGTTCTGGTGCTTGCCGTCGGAGTAGCCGGTTGCAAGGAGCAGTCCGTTGTCCAGGGCGTCGAACGGCGCCGCGGTCCCAAGGGCCACCGACACGGTCATCGGAGTGGAGGGCTGGCCGGTCAGGTTGCGAAACGTGGTCTCGGTGCGGATCTGGTAGGGGTCGGCCGAGTCGGAGGCGTTCGGCGAGAGCACATACCGGTGGGTGACCTCCAGGCGGTTGGCGACCGAGGCGCGATAGACCACCTCGGTGGCCGACTGGGACACGAGCTGGAAGCGGGTGGAGCGGTCGAACCCGGGGAAGTCGACCAGCGCGAGCATCGGGTCCGCGTGCATCTCGTTGAAGACCGTGGGTTGCGAGGCCCCGCGCGTGAGCGGGTACTGTTTCAGGGCCACGTCGCGGATCGCTCCGCCGAAGTCGGTCAGGCGGACCTGAACAAAATCGTTCTCAAGGAGGGTGATCTTCGCGCCGGCGTGGTCGACGTGGGCGGCCGCAAACTCCGCCTCGGGGGCGGCGTCCCTGAGCGACTGGGGCGCCGCGCCGGCGGCGGGGGCGGTCTGCTGCTGGGCCACGGCCTGCCTGACGGCGGCCGGAGTTGCCGGCCGCTGGGGCGAGTAGCGCATGCTGACCCACAGGCTCGCGATGGCGGCTACGATCAGGGCTAGGCCGATGAAGGTGTTCTTCTTGTCCACAGGAAAGGGTCTTTAGGGGTTCGCGCGGGTGCAGCGCAGGCGGCCGACGGTCCGGGGGGCGGGCACCGGATCTAGGCCTCCCGGATGGAGAGGATGGCACCGGGCGAGGCGCTTGAGCGCAAGCCAGGTTCCGGCGAGGGCGCCGTGCCGGGCCACAGCCTCCGCGGCGTAGTGGGAGCAACTCGGGGTGAAGCGGCACCCGCAGGTCGGGGCCAATAGCGGCAGGACCGGGGAAACCAGCGTCTGGTACAGCCGGATCACCCCAACCAGAAGGGTTCCGGGCAGCCCCGCCAGGGCCGCAACGGGCGATGATTTCCTAGGCATGCTCAGGAGGATGAGCCGATATGACGGCAGGCTTCGACAAATTTCTGCTCCAGTTCCGCATACGGCCACCGGTTTACGGCGGCCCGGGCGGAGACAAGCAGATCGACCCCCGGGGGAAGTTCCTGCTGGTGCTTGCGGAACACCTCGCGGAGGCGGCGTTTGGCCCGGTTGCGCAAAATAGCCCCCCCGACGGCCGCCGCCGAGGCGGCCGTGCAAATGCGGGGTTTGGTGGTTCCCGCCTCCGGGCGCCTCAGGCTCCAAAGGGTGAAGGCGCGGCAGTCCCGGCGCACGCCCCGCTCGCGGACGGCGCGGATGTCGCTCTGGCGGCTCAGGTGCTGCTCAGGGCGGAATCGCATGGGCGACGACGCAATCAGGCGACAGTCAACCGCTTGCGACCCTTGCGGCGCCGGGCAGCCAGCGCCTTGCGGCCACCGCGGGTTGCCATGCGGGCGCGAAATCCAATGCGGCGGACGCGTTTCTTGCGGTGCGGGCGAAAGGTAGGCTTCATGGGTTGTGAGCGGTTAAGGGTTGACGGAAGTGCCTCATCGGGACGGGGGTGTCAAGGCGGAGGTTTGACTCCAGGCCCCGCCCGGGCTCAATCCTGCGAGGTATGCGACCCCTGTTTGCCGGAGCGGCGGCCTTGGCCGCCTTGTTATTGGTGCCGGCCGGAGCGGCCCCACCCGACCCGGAAATTGCGCGGATGATCTCGGAAATCTCTGCGGAGCGCATCCAGCGTTCCATCTTCGTTCTGTCCAGCTTCAAGACGCGCCACACCCTGTCCGACCCGCTTCCCAGCGGCGACGGGGTCGGCGGCGCCGGGGCTTGGATCCGGGCGGAGTTTGAGCGGGTGTCCGCGGGAGCGGGCGGCCGGCTCCGGGTCGAGACCGACGAATTCCGGCAGGCGCCGCTGGCCCCGCGAGTCCCGCGGCCCGTCATGATCTCCAACGTCGTGGCCACCCTGCCGGGCTCGCGCCCCGAGTCGGCCCCCCGCGTCTACGTGCTGTGCGCCCACTATGATTCCATGCCCAGGAGCGTCATGGACTCGGAGAGCGCCGCCCCGGGCGCCAACGACGATGCCTCCGGAGTCGCGGTCGTGCTCGAGTCTGCCCGGGTGCTGTCCCACTACGAGTTCCCGGCAACCCTGGTGTTCATCGCCTTCTCGGGCGAGGAACAGGCGCTCCTCGGCTCGGCGCACTGGGCCGCCCAGGCCCGAGCCCAGGGCCGCAACATCGCTGGCGTCCTCAGCAACGACATTGTCGGCAACACCCATTCGCCCAACGGCGCGGTAGACCGAGACACCGTCCGGGTGTTTGCGCAGGGGGTTCCCCCGCCGGCGGCCCTGGACGAGGACTGGATCCAGAGGATACGGGCCGGGGGGGAGAACGACTCGCCGGCCCGCGAGCTGGCTCGCTTCATCAAGGATTGCGCGGCTGCCTATGTTCCGTCGATGGCCGTGCGGGTCATCTACCGCAACGACCGCTACATGCGCGGGGGCGACCACCTGTCCTTCCTTGACCAGGGTTTCCCAGCGGTCCGCTTCACCGAGCCCGCCGAGGATTTTCGGCACGAGCATGAGAACGTGAGGACCGAGGGAGGGGTGGCTTACGGCGACCTGCCCGACTTCATCGACTTCGTCTACGTTGGAAGCGTTGCTCGGGTAAACGCGGCAGCGCTGGCCACGCTTGCCCGGGCCCCGGCGCCCCCAAGGAGGGTCGAGATCGAGGCTGTCAGGCTCGAAAACGACACAACGCTGCGGTGGCTGCCGAACGCAGAGCCGGACTTGGCGGGTTACCGCGTGGTCTGGCGCGAGACCACATCTCCGTTCTGGGAGCACTCCCGCGATTTTCCTAAGGATGCGACCCGAGTCACCCTGCCCGGACTGTCGAAGGACAACACTGTATTCGGGGTCGAGGCCTTCGACACGGCTGGCCGCGCAAGCCCGGCGGTCTTTCCGGCCACCCGCCGGACGCTGTGACCGGCTCGCCGGCCCCATCCGGAGACGTCGTCTTCCGCAGGAGCGACAGGGCGCGCAACTACCGGCTTACCCTCACCCGCGACGGGGTCGCCGTGGCCACGATCCCGGCCCGCGGCTCCGAGCGCGAGGCCCGGGCGTTTGTCGAGCTCAACCGGGCGTGGCTTGAGCGGGCCCGTGAACGCCACAGGAAAAAGCCCCGCGCCGCGGAGAGCTGGGTCCCCGGGGTTCCCGTCCTGTGGCGCGGGCAGATGCTGGAGATCCGGGTGGCCGCCGAGAGCCCCCCGGCCGTCTGCCTGGCCTCCGACGTCTTCCGCGTTTCCCGGCTGGACGGAGATCTGAGGCGGATCCTCGAGGCGCAGTTTGCCCGGAGGGCCCGGATCGAGCTTCCGGCGCGGGCCTGGGAGCTTGCTGCGGAGGCGCGGGTGGACCTCAAGCACGTGACCGTCCGAAACCAACGCTCCCGCTGGGGATCCTGTTCAGCTGGGGGCACGGTGTCGCTCAACTGGAGGCTCATCCAGACGCCCGAGTCCGTGCGCGACTACATCATCTGGCACGAGCTGATGCACCTCTGGGAGCTCAACCACTCGAATCGGTTCTGGGCCCGGGTCGAGGAGGTTTGCCCCGGCTGGCGCGAGGCCGAGCGCTGGATCCGGCGCAACAGCGGGCTGGTCGGCCTCTAGGGGCCCGGCCTAGCGGAAATCCACCAGCTCGACATCGAACACCAGGGTCGCCTTCGGGGGGATCGCCGGCGGGTGCCCCTGTACCCCGTAGCCGAGCCAGTATGGGACTATCAAGGTCCTCTTTTCGCCGCGTTTCATCCCCTGGATTGCCTCGTCCCAGCCCGGGATAACCCGGCCCTCGCCCACACGGAACGTGAGGCTCGCCCCTCCCTGGTAGGAGCTGTCTATCGGCGTGCCGTCGAGCAGCCTCCCGGTGTAGCGGACCATGACCATGTCGCCGGAGCGCGGCCGCCGATCGCCGGTGCCCGGAAGGCGCACCAGGTAACGCAGGCCGGATCGGGACACCGACGCGGTGGGATAGAGCTTGGAGACCTGCAGGGAATCCTCGGTCGAGAGCTCCGGGCGGTCCTGCGCCAGGGAGGCGCGCATCGCCGCGTTGATGGGCTCATCGGAGTTTCTCACCTCGAACATGCCGGAGCGAACGACCAGCGCTAGAGTCAGGAGGGCGGCGCCGAGAAGGACGAGGACAAGGAAGCTGCGGGGCGGAGGTGTGGCCATCGGCCGCAAACGTAAACAGGTTTGCCAGATGCGCCAAGTTCGCTGTGCTGAGCGGGACATGCCGAGTCCAATCTCGCCAAACACCGACGCCCCCGCCGTCGAGGTGCGCGGGCTTGTGAAGAAGTACGGCGCGGTGGAAGCCCTGAAGGGGATCGACCTCACCGTGGGCCGAGGCGAGATGTTCGCGCTCCTGGGCCCAAACGGGGCGGGTAAGACCACATTGTTTTCTATCCTGGCCACCCTGCGGTCCCCGACGGAGGGCTCGGCGCGCGTTCTGGGCCGGGACGTCGTCGGGGCGAGGGATGCCGTCCGGCGCCAAATGGGGATCGTCTTCCAGGAGCCGGCAATTGAGCGGCGCTTGACCGGCCGAGACAACCTGCTGCTGATGGGGTTGTTCTACGGGCTGCCCACCGCCGCCGCGCATCGGCGGGCCTCGGAACTGCTCGGCAGCTTGGGCTTGGCGGATTCGGCGGACCGGCCGGCCGAAACCCTGTCCGGCGGCCAGCGCCGTAAGCTCGAACTTGCGCGGGCCCTGGTGATCGACCCCCAGATCCTGTTCCTTGACGAGGCCACCCTAGGCCTCGACGTAGACGCCCGGCGCTCGTTCTGGAGCCACGTGAGGACCCTGAAGGAGAGGGGACGCACCGTCTTTTTCACCACGCACTACATGGAGGAGGCTGAGGTCGCCGACCGGATCGCCCTCATCGACTCGGGTAGGATCGTCGCGCTGGGCACCCCGCGGGAGCTCAAGAGCGGACTGGGCGGCGGGGTCATCCGGCTGAACACCGATGACGACCCAGCGGCCGCCCGGTGGCTCACCGGACGCGGCTTCTCGCCCGAGGCCAAGGAGGGCGGGCTCATGATCCTGCACGCCGACCCGGCCTCCGTGGTGCCCGAGCTCCTGCGCAACCTTCCGGTCACCGTGCAGCGGGTGGAGGTTCACGCTCCGAGCCTGGAGGACGTTTTTGTCGAGCTGACAGGGCGCGGCCTCGCGGGAGGGGCGCCACCAACGGGGACGGAGCGCCGGGGGGCGGAGGGGGGCGCGCCATGATCCGGGGAATTTACGCCATCATCGTTTTGGATCTCAAGCGGGCCTGGCTCGACCGCGCCCGGCTGGCCGCCGGGCTTGCCCAGCCTCTCCTATATCTGTTTGTCCTCGGGGCCGGGATCGGGGGCAGCACCCGCCTCGGCGGGGGTGCCTACCAACAGTACATTTTCCCGGGGGTGCTCGGGCTGTCGCTGCTGTTCTCCGCGACCTTCGCCGCAATCGTCATCGTCTTCGACCGGCAGATCGGGTTTTTCAAGGCCGTCCTGGTGGCCCCGATCCCGCGGCCGGCGATCGCGATAGGCAAGATCTCCTCGGGTGCTATCCAGGCCTTTGCCCAGGGGGCGATCGTGCTGCCGTTCGCACCGCTGGCGGGGGTCCCTCTCGGGATGGGAAGCCTTGCCGAACTCCTGGGTTCGATGCTCCTCGCGGCCGCGACTTTCTCGGCGATGGGTGTAGCGGTGGCCTCCCTCTTCCGCTCGACGACCGTGTTCCCGGTTGTCAGCAACGCGGTGCTCCTGCCGATGTTCTTCCTTTCAGGGGCTCTGTATCCGCTGCGGAACGCGCCGCACTGGATGCAGGTCGCCACGCACGTCGACCCGGTGGCCTACGCGGTCGACTTGATGAGGGGTTCGCTCCTGGGCGAATTCTTCTTTCCGCCGCTTCTGTCGGTGTGCGTGCTGTGCGGCTTCATCGCCGCCCTGGCCTGGGCATCGGTGCGCGTGTTCAACCGCGGCGAGGACGACTCGAGCCTGGGTGCCGCGAGGTTCCGCTTCAGCCGGAGATAGACAACCGGCGGGGTCTTCTGGCAGGGTGGGGGCTGTCATGGGTCCCGATCTCCTGGTTCTCGCCGCCGGCATGGGTTCCCGCTACGGCGGCCTCAAGCAGCTCGACCCCGTTGGTCCTGGCGGGGAGACGATTCTCGACTACTCCGTCCACGACGCGCTGCGGGCAGGGTTCGCGCGGGTGGTGTTCGTGATCCGGCGCGAGTTCGAGGCCCAGTTCCGGGAGGGTGTGATGGCCCGCTACGCCGGGCGTGTTCCCGTTGAGGCGGTCTTCCAGTCGGCGGCGGAGCTGCCGGGCGGCTGTGCCGCGCCTGCGGCCCGCGCGAAACCCTGGGGAACAGGACATGCCGTCTGGTGCGCCCGCGGGGCTCTCAGGGGAAATTTCGCGGTCGTCAACGCCGACGACTTCTACGGGGCCGACTCCTTTGTCCAGTTGGGGCGCTTCCTTGGGCCCGCTCGGACGGGCCGAAGCTTCGCCCTGGTCGGCTTCCGCCTTGACCGGACCCTCTCCGAGCACGGAGCCGTCTCGCGCGGGGTCTGCGAGGCCGTCGGGGGGCACCTGCGCTCGATCACCGAGAGGACGGGGATCAACCCAGCCGACGTCGGCCCCGGGCGCGCCCTGTCAGGGGCGGAGATAGTCTCGATGAACTGCTGGGGCTTCACCCCAGGCCTCTTCTCTGAGCTCGAGGCGGATTTGGTCCGGTTCGTCGCGGAGCGCGGCCAGGATCCGGCGGCGGAGTTCTACCTGCCCACCGCCGTATCCGGCATGGTGGGCCGGGGGTCCGCGGCGGTCGAGGTGCTGCCGACCTCGTCAGCCTGGTTTGGAATCACCCATAGGGCCGACAGGCCCCGGGTTGCCTCCTCCATTGCGGCCCTCGTGGCCGAGGGAGCCTATCCCCCCCGCCTGCTTTGAGGTCATTGGGGGCACCGTTTGACTTCCGGGCTGTCCAAAGGACCTTATGAACACCATGAACTCCCTTCGGACACCTCTTGCGCGGGTTTTGGCCAGCTCGCTTCTCGCCTGTGTCTTGGTCGCGTCCTCGGGTTGCTTTCTCCTGGCCATAGGAGCTGCCGGGGCCGCCGGTGCCGGAACGGTGGCCTACATCAGCGGCGAACTGACGACGACGCTCAACGGTCGGCTGGACTCGGTTTCAAACGCTGCGGGACGGGCCACAACCCAGCTGCAGCTTGCCAAAATCAGCGATAAGAGGGACGCCTTCTCGTCGGTCATCATCGCGCGAACCGCCCAGGACGATAAGGTGACTATCAAGATCGAGAAGGAGGGCGACGATCTGTGCCGGGTCAAGATCCGCGTCGGGGTCTTCGGCGACGAGCCCAAGTCGCGGGCGATTCTCGAGAAGATCCGATCCGAACTCTGACCGATCGGGCCGGCAGGGTCTGAGATCGGGGGTTGCAAAAGGCCGGGGAAACAGGGAGGGTCACCGGCTTATCGAAAGCGTTTCATGTTAAAAAAGATCTTTGCCAAGCTGCGCCAGACGATGGCGCCATCCGCCAAGGCCCCCGCCCCCTCCCACGGCGCGGGAGCCGCTCCCCAGAGACAATCTCCCGCCCGTGGCCCTAGCCAGGGCCAGGGTCAGGGACAAGGGCGGAGCCAAGGTCAGGGGCGAAGCCAAGGTCAGGGACGGACCCGGGACCAAGGCCGGGGCCAGAGCCAGGGACACGGCAGCAGGCCTCAGGCCAGGCCCTCCTCCTCCCCCCACGGCAGGCCTCAGGAGCAGTCCCACGAACCCCGCCCCTACCGCGACGAATCCTCCTCTGGAGGCCGGCCTGGCCGGGGCCGGGCCCGCGGTGAGCGCCGGGAGCGACCGGCCCGGGACGATTCGTTCGAACACCCCCGCCGGGAGCCCGTCAAGCCGGCTGTGCCGGTCGACGTCCCGAAGATGGACACGGCCTTTACGAAGCTCGGGCTCTCCGATGCGCTCGCATTCGCGGTCCAGGAGATGAGCTACATCGAGCCGACCCCGATTCAGACCAAGGCGATCCCGCTCGTCCTCGCCGGAGGCGACGTCATCGGCTCGGCCCAGACCGGAACGGGCAAGACGGCGGCCTTCGCGCTGCCGATCATCCAGAGGCTCGGCGGCCACGGGGCCATGCGCTGTCTGATCCTTGAGCCGACGCGCGAGCTCGCGCTGCAGGTCGAGGAGGCCTTTCAAAAGTTCGCGAAGTTCACCGACCTGAGGGTCACGATCGTCTACGGGGGTGTCGGCTACGGCAAGCAGACCGAAGACCTGCGCCGGGGCATGGACATCCTGGCGGCAACGCCAGGCCGGCTCCTAGACCACATCGAACAGGGCAACTGCTCCCTGGACAAGATCGACATCCTGGTCCTGGACGAGGTCGACCGCATGCTCGACATGGGCTTCTTGCCGGACGTCCGCCGCATCGTCCAGAAGTGCGCGAAACAGCGCCAGACCCTCTTCTTCACGGCCACGCTGCCACCCGAGATCGAGCAGCTCGCCAGCTGGGCCTTGCACAACCCCACGCGGGTCGCGGTGGACCGGGTGAGTTCCCCCGCCGAGACGATCGCCCACGCCTTCTATCCGGTGGTTGCCTCGCAGAAGTTCGACCTGCTGCAGCTGCTGCTCGACAAGACCGAGTTCAAGAGCGTCCTCATCTTCTGCCGCACCCGCATGGGAGCGGACCGGATCGCCGCAAGGCTCAAGACCAAGGGGCACACGGTGGGCGTCATGCACTCCGACCGCAACCAGCGCGAGCGGGTTGAGGCCCTTGAGGGATTCAAGTCGGGCCGGTTCGAGATGCTGGTGGCCACCGACATTGCCGCCCGCGGACTGGACATCGCCGGCGTGTCCCACGTGATCAACTACGACGTCCCGGAGAACGCCGAGGACTACGTGCACCGCATTGGACGGACAGGACGCGCCCACCACTCCGGGGACGCATTCACCCTTGTCACCGAGGATGACGTGCGCGACGCCCGCAGCATCGAGCGCTTCATCGGAGCGGCGATCGAACGCAAGAAGGTCGAGGGCTTCCCCTACATCTACTCGGCCCTCTTCGACGAGAAGACCCAGCTGGAGGCAGCCCCGAAGGCGGCGAGCCGCCTCCACCGCGGGGTGAGGCGCTAGGGCTCTGGGCCGGCTACTCGGTTCCGTTCACGACCCGGTAGGCCAGGGCCGCGGCGCAGGCGCCGAGGAGTTCCCCCACCAGGAACACCCAGTAGCTGCCCCAGTGGAACAGCCCCATCAGCGTGATGCCGGCCGCCACGGCCGGGTTGAATGCGCCCCCGGACACGTTGCCGACGGCATAGGCCCCCGTCATGACCGTCATTCCGATGGCCAGCCCGTAGAATGAGTTGCCGGAGGTTCCCTTGGCGGTCGCGACATTCAGGACAACCCAGCACAGGGCGAAGGTGAAGAGGAACTCCGACAGGATCGCAGCCTTGATCCCGATAAAGAAGGGCTGGACGGCTCCCGCCTTGATGAAGTGCATGAGCCAGGCCGCGACGACCGCCGCCGCGAGTTGAGAAACCCAGTAGGGCAGCACGTCGCGGGTCTCGCACTTGCCCCGCAGCCAGACCGACAGCGTCACGGCTGGGTTGAAGTGCCCGCCGGAGACGTGTCCCCCGGCGAAGATCATGACCATCAGAGCAGCACCAATCGCGACTGGGGCGAGGGGGCCCGCGCCCGGGGCGATCACTGTGGCGCCGACCGTGAACACGAGGAAGAACGTTCCGATGAACTCAACGAGGTATTTTTTCATAAGCAAAGTGCTGGAAACTGCCGGGAGCGACGTGCCGGTTGTGAGGCGATGCCTATTGCACCGAAACCCGTCCCGACTTCAATATCATACCTTTTCCATGAAACTTGAGATTCCCGCCGGCGACTTCGACGGCTACATTTTCGACCTAGACGGAACGCTGATCGACTCGATGCCGGTGCACTACCGCGCTTGGGACCAGACCTTGAGGAGGTTCGGCCTAAAGGAGCCGCTCGACTTGGACCTGTTCTACAAGCTCGGGGGCGTGCCGACCGATCTGGTGGCTGAGACCCTGGGCAGGCACTACGGGCTGCGGCTCGATCCGGCTGAGGTCATGGCGCAGAAGGAGGAGCTGTACGTCGCCAACATAGCGGGCGTGGCCTTGATCGAGCCCGTCGTTGCGGTGGCCCGGAAGTTTGCGCCGACGCACCCGATGGCGATCGTTACGGGTGGGACTCCCGACATTGCGATTCCCTCGCTGCGCGCGGCCGGCCTTGAGGGGCTCTTTTCCTTGGTCGTCACACCGCTCGACGTGCCGACGGGGCGCGGAAAGCCCGCCCCGGACATGTTCCTCCTTGCGGCGCAGCGCATGGGGGTCAGCCCCGAGGGTTGCCTTGTGTTCGAGGACGCCGAGCCGGGCATTCGCGCCGCCCAGGCAGCCAAGATGAGAGTCGTCCGGGTGGACAGCCGCCGCTAGGGAGCCCGGGCTGCGTCGATTTCAGGCTTTAGCCCGTCGGGCCAATTGTGTTCTCCTGACGGGATGAGATTGGAATCTCTGGTAAAGCCCGGGGTGCTGGCGCAACCGGTGTACGAGCCGGGACGCCCGATCGAGGACGTGGCCCGCGAGCTTGGAATAGACCCGGCTGGCATCATCAAGCTGGCCTCCAACGAGAACCCGCTGGGTCCCTCGCCCCGAGCGCTTGATGCGGCCCGGGAGGCGCTGCTTCACGGAGAGCTCTATCCCGACGGGGCGTGCTTTGCCCTTCGCCAGAAGCTCGCCCAGGCCTACGGGCTGTCGCCGGCCCAGTTCGTCGTGGGCAACGGATCGAACGAGATTCTCGAGCTGCTGGGCCATGTCCTGCTCGGGCCGGGCGACGAGGCGGTTATGGGCGCCCCGGCCTTCGTGGTCTACAAGCTGGTGGCGATGCTCTTCGGCGCGAAGCCGGTCGAGGTGCCGCTCGACGGGTTCCGCCACGACCTGAAGGCGATGGCGCGGGCCGTGACCCCCAGGACGAAGATCGTCTTTGTGGCCTCGCCGAACAACCCCACCGGGACGCCGAACGGGGAGGCGGAGATCCTCGACTTTGCCCGAAGTCTGCCCGAGCACGTTGTTCTCGCCTATGACGAGGCCTACGCGGAGTACCAGGACAATCCCCCCGATCTGCGCCCGCTCATCCGGGAGGGCCGCCCGGTCGTTTGTCTGCGCACGTTCTCCAAGATCTACGGGCTGGCGTCCCTGCGGGTGGGCTACGGCTACGCTGCGGAGGAGTTTGCGGCGCTCTTAAACCGGGTCCGACAACCCTTCAACGTCAACGCGATCGGCCAGGCCGCTGCGGTCGGGGCGCTGGACGACCGTGCGTTCGTGGAGCGGTGCCGTCGGGAAAACCGCGCCGGATTGGGGCAGCTCCAGGCCGGCCTGGACTCCCTCGGCCTGGCGTGGGCGCCCAGCACCGCTAACTTCCTGCTCGTCAAGGTGGGGGACGGGGCCGGCTGGTTCGAGGCCCTCCAACGCAGGGGGGTCATCGTCAGGCCACTGAAGCCCTACAAGCTTCCGGAATGGTTGCGCATTACGGTGGGGACCCGCGAGCAAAACGAGCGCGTCCTGGAGGGGCTGCGCGAGCAGGCGGCGGAAAAGCCCCGCTAGGAGCAATACTGTTAACTTAAGGATTGACGCTCGATCGATCATCTGGACGCTGGGGTGATGGCACGCAGCGCGATGACGATGGGAACGGGAGGGAAAATCTCCGAACACCTGAGCATAGGGGTGTTGGCCCAAATCTATCCGTG
>CAIOZY010000046.1 GCA_903862935.1 uncultured Opitutaceae bacterium | reverse complement strand
CTAGCCGGCCGATCACGGCGCGCAGGGCCCGTTTCTCGGCCTCGGGCTTGGGGTAGCCCAGGCGGAAGCCCTCGCTAGTCATGCGGTCGGCCGGCCCGTAGTTTTGGACGTTGTAGGTGGCGACCGTGAGGCTGTCGCCCTCCGCCGCGGCCCCTCCCGGCGCGGGCGCCAGAACCAGCGCAAGGAGGATCCGGGGGGGCGGCCGGGGGGCGCCAGGGGTTCACAGGGAGGCGATTGTAGCAAGGCGGCGCCTTTTCCCGATCAAAGATTGGTTGAACTGCCGGCCCCACCCCAGCATCGTGACCAGGTGGAAAACAAAGAGGCCAAACTCACCTTTGAGGCCGCGCTAAGCCGCCTGGAGGCCGTCGTTGAATCGATGGAGTCGGGCGAGGTGCCCCTGGCCGATCTGCTGGCCAAGTTTGAGGAGGGCAACCGGCTCCTCAAGCAGTGCCAGGCGCGGCTTAAGGAGGCCGAGCTCAAGATCGAGCAACTCAAGAAGCAGAAAGACGGCGCCGCGTTCGTCCCCTTCGAGGGGGAGCGCGAATCCTGAGAGCGCCTCTGCGATGAGCGAAGCGACCCCCCGGCTGCTTGACTCGATCCGCGGCCCCGCGGATGTGAAGGCCCTGCCCCGCGACGAGCTCCCGCGGCTGGCGCGCGAGCTGCGCGAGGAGATCATCGCCGTCACGGCCGCCAACGGCGGGCACGTCGGCCCGAACCTCGGGGTGGTCGAGCTCACCGTGGCCCTGCACCGGGTCTTTGACTCGCGGACCGACCGGTTCGTCTTCGACGTCTCCCACCAGGGCTACACCCACAAGCTCCTGACGGGCCGCGGCGGAGAGTTCTTCCGCAAGCTCCGGCAGACCGGGGGGGCGAGCGGATTTCTCACCCAGTCCGAAAGCCCCCACGACGCCTACGGCGCGGGCCACGCGGGGACGGCCCTGAGCGCGGCTCTCGGCATGGCCACCGCCAGGGACCTGCGCGGATCGAACGAGCACGTGATCGCCGTCTGCGGGGATGCCGCCTTCACCTGCGGGATCACGATGGAGGCGATCAACAATGTCGCGACCTCCACCAAGCGGCTGATCGTTATCCTCAACGACAACGAGTGGTCGATAGCCCGCAACGTCGGGGCGATGGCCCACTACCTCAACCGCCTGAGCACCAGCTCCACCTACAACAAGATCCACCACGACCTGGAGAAATTCTTCACGGGGCTGCCGCACGGCCACGAGATGCACCGGGTGTGGCTGAAGTGG
The DNA here is from genome assembly GCA_903862935.1 of uncultured Opitutaceae bacterium. Classification (GTDB taxonomy): domain Bacteria; phylum Verrucomicrobiota; class Verrucomicrobiia; order Opitutales; family Opitutaceae; genus Palsa-1447. Next base: position 98,254 of record CAIOZY010000046.1, on the reverse strand, counting down.
AAGCGCGAGGCCAAGGACTTTGTCGTCGACTCCAGCATTTTCGAGAAGTTCGGGCTGCGCTACTTCGGGCCGATCAACGGGCACGACTTCGACGAGCTCACCAAGAACCTCGAGTTCGCCAAGGGGCTCGACGAGCCCGTGCTCCTGCACGTGCTCACGAAAAAGGGTCACGGCCTGGCCGCCGCGCGCAGTTTCCCCGAGAAGTTCCACGGCCTGGGCGCCTTTGACCCGTCGACCGGGGAGAGCCGCAAGCCCGCCAAGGGGACACCCCCGGCCTACCAGGATGTCTTCGGAAAGGCCCTGGTCAGGATCGCCCGGGCCGACCCCAGGGTGGTCGGGATCACGGCGGCCATGCCGGCCGGAACGGGCCTTTCGGCCCTGGCCTCCGAGCTGCCGGGGCAGTTCTTCGACGTCGGGATCGCCGAGGAGCACGCCGTACTCTTTGCCGCGGGCCTGGCCTCCCAGGGGATGCGGCCGGTCTGCGCCATCTACTCGACCTTCCTGCAGCGGGCCTTCGACCCGATCGTCCACGACGTCGCCCTGCAGCGCCTGCCGGTCACCTTCTGCCTCGACCGGGCCGGGCTTTCGCCGAACGACGGGCCGACCCACCACGGGTTGTTCGACCTAGCGTACCTGCGGTGCGTCCCCGGGGTCGCCCTCATGCAGCCCAAGGACGAAGATGAGCTGGTGGACATGCTCCACATGAGCCTGTCCCTGGGAGGGCCCGCCTTCATCCGCTATCCGCGGGGCGCCGGAGTGGGCGTCACCCTGAAGGAGGAGCCCGCCGCGCTTAAGCTCGGGTGCGCGCAGGTCCTCAAGGAGGGCTCCGACATCGTCCTTTGGGCCCTCGGGCCGATGGTGGCCGAGGCCCTACGGCTCGCCCAACGGCTCGAGTCCGAGGAGCACCTCTCCGTGGGGATCGTCAACGCCCGCTTCGTCAAGCCGCTCGACCTCGAGCTGCTCGGCAAGCACGCGGCCTCGGTCCCGCTCATTGTCACCCTCGAAGACCACGTCCTCACCGGAGGTTTCGGCAGCGCGGTCCTCGAGGCCCTCCAGGATTCGGGCGGCAAAGCCGCCGTCGAGCGGATCGGCTGGCCCGACCAGTTCGTCGGGCACGGGACGAGCGCCGAGGACCTGCGCCTGGCAAACGGATTGTCCCCGGACGCGATCCTCGGGCGCATCGCGGCGCGCTGGCGCCGCCTGGGCGGCGCCAAGACCTAGAGCCCTCCGGAGCTCTCGAGCCCCGGAGGCTGGTGCAAGAGGGGTCCTCCTACTCGTCGTGCTGGAGGGCCGCCACGACCGAGAAATCCTCCAGGGTCGTCGTGTCGCCCTTCACGTCGCCTCCGGCCGCGATCTCCTTCAGGATCCGGCGCATGATCTTTCCGCTCCGGGTCTTCGGCAGGCCCGCGGCGAAGCGGACGTCGTCGGGCCGCGCGAGGGACCCGATCTCCTTGGCCACATGCTGGCGCAGCGTCTCCTTCAATTCGGGGTTCGCCGAAATCCCGTTCTTCAACGTGACGAAGCACACCAGGGCCTGCCCCTTGAGTTCGTCCGGGCGGCCCACCACCGCGGCCTCCGCCACGAAGGGGTGCGCGACCAGGGCGCTCTCGACCTCGGCCGTCCCGATCCGGTGGCCCGAGACGTTCAGTACGTCGTCGATCCGGCCGACGACCCACAGGTAGTGGTCCTCGTCAAACCGGGCGCCGTCGCCGGCGAAGTAATAGCCGGGCAATTCGCTCCAGTACTGCTTCTTGAAGCGTTCGTCGTCCCCCCAAAGGGTGCGCAGCATCGAGGGCCAGGGCTTGGCGAGGAAGAGCCGGCCGCCGCTGCCGGCGGGGACCTCCCGGCCGGTTTCGTCGAGCACCTTCGGGACCACCCCGAAGAAGGGCCGCGTGCAGGATCCGGGCTTGGTCTGGGTGACGCCCGGGATCGGGCTCACCATGATGGCGCCGGTCTCGGTCTGCCACCAGGTGTCCACGATCGGGCAGCGCTTCTTGCCGATCACCTTGTGGTACCACATCCAGGCCTCCGGGTTGATCGGCTCGCCGACCGTGCCCAGCAGCCGCAGGGACTTCAGGCTGTGGCGGTTGACGTAGTCGTCCCCCCAGCGCATGAAGGCCCGGATCGCGGTGGGGGCCGTGTAGAAGATCGACACGTTGTGGCGGTCAATCACGTCCCAGAAGCGGTCGGGCTCCGGGTGGTTGGGGGCGCCCTCGTACATGAGGACCGTGGCCCCGTTGGCGAGCGGGCCGTACACAACGTAGCTGTGGCCGGTGATCCAGCCGACGTCGGCCGTGCAGAAGTACACGTCGCTGTCCTTCAGGTCGAAGACGTAGTGGGTAGTTATCGCCACCCCGAGCAGGTACCCGGCAGTGGTGTGCAGGACCCCCTTCGGCTTTCCCGTGGACCCGCTCGTGTACAGGATGAACAGCGGGTTCTCGCTGTCGAAGCCCTTGGCCTTGTGCTCGACGGGCTGCCCTTTGACAAACTCGTGCCACCAGCGGTCCCGGCCGGCCTCCATCGGGACCTCCTGGCCGGTGCGCTTCAGGACAATCACGTGCTCCACCGTCGGGGTGCCCGGCAGGGCCCGGTCGACGTTGGTCTTCAGTTCGACGATTTTCCCGCGCCTCCAGCCGCCGTCGGCCGTGATGATCACCCGGGCTTTGCAGTCGTTGACCCGGTCCTTGATCGCCTCGCTCGAAAATCCGCCGAAAATGACCGTGTGGATGGCGCCCAGCCGGGCGCAGGCGAGCATGGCGATCGCCGCCTCGGGGACCATGGGCATGTATATGGCGATTCTGTCGCCCTTGCCTATCCCAAGACCCGTCAAAGCGTTAGCAAATCGGCATACTTCCTGGTGGAGCTGGCGGTACGTGAGCGTGCGGATGTCGCCCGGCTCCCCCTCGAAGATGATCGCCGCCTTGTTGGCCCGGGCCGTGCCCAGGTGGCGATCGAGGCAATTCTCGGCGACATTCAGTTGCCCTCCTTGGAACCACTTGGAATGAGGCAACTTCCATTCGAGGACTTTCTTGAAGGGGCGCCGCCAGGTGAGAAATCGCTTGGCTTCCCTGGCCCAGAACTTCTCTGGGGTGTTGACAGACTCTGAATAGAGTCTCTTATAGGCCGCGTCGTTCCCAAGGTTGGCTTGGGCTTTGAACTCGGCCGAAGGCCTGAATACCCGGTGCTCCCGGGAAACTGAGGTAATCGTCTGGTCGGTCACGTTGGGTGGCTGATTAAGGGGTTTAAAGACGTGTGACGGCGTCACTAATCCCGATTCGGGTTTTAGGCGTCAAGCACAAGGCGACGTAGAGTCCCGTATCCGTATGGAAAAAAAACAAGTGCCCGCAAAGCAGGACCCCGTGAAATCCGGGTCCGATGACCGCCCCGCCGAGCCCCCGGCCGCCCCGCCGGAACGGCAGGAGGCGCCCGCCTCCCCCCCCGTGGCGGCGGCCCCCGCGCCCCAGCCTGACAACGTGATCCAAGTCGAGGGTGTCCTCGACATCGACCTCTCCCGGGGCGGAAACGGCCAGCTTCTGGACCTGTCCAAGAACGGCAAGCGCCGGCCGACCGACACCTTCGTCCCCAAGGAACTGATCCGCCGCTTCAAGCTGCGGCAGGGCTCCCTGGTCAGCGGAACGGCCTTCCCGCCCGAGGGACGGTTCCCCAATCCCAAGATCAAGTTCATCGAGCAGGTCGACCGGTTGCCGCTCGAGGACCGCAGGGCGCGGCTGGACTTCACGGCCCTGACCACCGTCTCCCCCCTCAAGCACCTCAAGATGGAGATGAAAGACGGGCGCATGACGACCCGGGCCGTTGACCTGTTCTGCCCGATCGGCAAGGGCACCCGCGGCCTGATCGTCGCCCCGCCGAGGACGGGCAAGACGACCCTGCTGCGCGACATGGCCCTGGGCGTCCTGGAGAACAACCCCGAGTGCCTGGTCATGATCCTTCTGGTCGACGAGCGGCCCGAGGAGGTCACCGACTTCAAGCGGAGCGTCCCGGCCGAGATCTGGGCCTCCTCGAACGACGAGCAGATCGACAACCACATCCGGATAGCCGACCTGTGCATCGAGCGCGCCAAGCGCCTGGTCGAGGCCGGCAAGGACGTCGTCTTGTTCCTCGACTCGATCACCCGGCTGTCCCGGGCCCACAACACCCAGCGCAACAGCGGCCGGACCGGCTCCGGCGGGTTGGACGTGCGCGCCCTGGAAAAGCCCCGCCAGCTGTTCGCCTCGGCCCGCAACACCGAGGAGGCCGGCTCCCTGACGATCATCGCCTCGGTCTTGGTCGAGACGGGAAGCCGCATGGACGACGTCATCTTCCAGGAGTTCAAGGGCACGGGCAACATGGAGCTCGTCCTGGACCGCAAGTGCGCCGAGATGCGCCTTTGGCCGGCGATCAACATCGCCTCGTCGGGAACCCGCAAGGAGGAGCTTCTGATCGACGCCAAGAAGCTCGAGGGGATCCATTTCTTCCGCCGGGCCCTGGTCCAGCAGAAGATCGAGGAGGCGACTGAGACCATGATCGCCCGCCTGTCCAAGACAAAGACCAACGAGGAGTTCCTGAAGCTCATCGCCCGCTAGCAACTTCCCTCTTGCCCCTGTCCCCCTCTTGCCAAGATAGTTGACCTTCCTTCGCGCAGCGCCCCACCCGGGGGCGTCCACCTTCACCTCGTCTACCCAGCAATGCACAGTTTTTCGGAGCAATGTCTCGATATGGCCCGTTCGATGCTCGGCCAGAACATCGAATCCATCCAACCCGACGGCTCCGTCCTCCCCGCCAACGACGAGCAATCCCGACCCGACGAGCCGGGACACGTCGCGTACGCCCTGGGGGAGTACTACCGGGCTACCGGCGAGACGACCCTCAAGGGCCACGACCTGATCGACCTTGCGGCCCGCTGCATCACCGCCCAGATGTTCACCGAACCGCCGGCCGAAAACGGCCTGGCGTACGCCGCCCTGGGTCTGCTGTGCTTCGGGCCCTCCAAGGAGCGCAACCCGGTTTGGGAGCGCCTGGTCGAGGAGACCCAGCAGCGCATCGACAAGCAGCTTCTCCACCGCAGCGACTTCGACAACCACTGGCAGGCCTTCAATGTCGCCAAGGCCGTGGCCCGATTCAGCTTCGGCCTGTCCAAGAAGGACGAGACCTCCCGGCTGATCGAGCGCCTGGTCGACCGCATCAACCAGACGAGCTCCGCGGGGTTCTTCGACGACGCCGTCCCCGGCCTGGGCGGCAACTTCAACCTGTACGGGGTCCTGAGCTTCGTGTTCATCCGCTCGGCCCTGCAGCTGCACGCCAACAGCGGGGTCCGGGACCGGAAGCTGCCCACCCTTAGAACCTACGCCGAAAAGTACATCCGGATGATGCCCGACCTGGTCCGGGCCGACGGTCTGGGCTGGGCCTTCGGCCGCGCCGCCGGAGCCTACGGCCAGATGCACTGCATCAGCCTCATCCTCCAGGGGCTGCGCGACGGGTGGATCCCCGACGAGCAGAAGCCGAAGTATTTCGACATCCTGCGCCGGCTGTTCCTGTTCTTCTACCAGACGTACCTGGACCAGGAGCAGGGCTTCCTCGACCTGCGCGACGCCGAGAGGACCGCCTACAAGCAGCACACGACCCGGATGGCGAACTTCGACGCCGCCCGCTACCTGTGCCAGTGGTCGCGCCTGGCGAAGGTCGCGCAGATGCCCCCGGGGATCGTCAAGAGCGAGCCCACGCGCACCAGCGGCCGGTTCGTCATCTTCGACAAGGGAAACCGCAAGGAACAGGGCCTGTTCCTGTATCGCGACGGCGAGAGCGGCCTGCACCTGCAGATCCCGCTCGTCAGCTGCGGCGGAAACCTCTCGAGCGACGCCCTGCCCTTCCCCCACTGCCCCGGGGTCTTCGACTGGCCGAACAACGTGTACCTGCCGGTCATGCTGCCCGAGCTCACCTTCGGCGAGCACGTGACCCTGCCCGCCTTCTACGGGAAGAACTGCGTCACGGGCCTGGGCCTGAGGAACAGCTTCTTCTTCCGCTACGAGCAGCCCGACCTCATCACGACCAAGGAGGAGATGCTGCGCAACTTCGGGAGCGTCAAAGTCCAGTGGACCTTCACCGGCTCGAAGATCAGCTGCGAGTTCGCGTACACGGTCAAGCAGCAGGTCACCCTCGACAAGTTCCGCTACGTGCTCGCCGTCGCCGCGCCCCACTCCCGCTACCGGGTCAGCGGCGCGATGACCCTGGGCCCGAAGGGGCACGGCTGCAGCGTCGCCCGCGACGACTTCCAGGCCAACTGGCAGGACACGGAGGTCGTCAGCGCCGACCCGGCCCTCAAGACCAATTACGGCAAGATCCACTACCTGCAGTACCTGATCCGTGACCACCCGCTGATCATGCGGCCCGGCCAGGCGTACCGCCTGTGTGTGAACTTCGATCCGGACATCACCCGAGCCGACGGGTGATCCGATGCTCTCCCGCCGCGTCATCCCCTGCCTGGATGTGACTGCCGGCCGAGTGGTCAAGGGCGTGCGCTTCCAGCAGCTGCGCGACGCCGGGGACCCGGTTGAATGCGCCCGGGCCTACGACGCCCAGGGCGCCGATGAACTGGTGTTCCTGGACATCACCGCCTCGAGCGACCGCCGGAACATCATGCACGAGGTCGTCGCCGCGACGGCCGAGCAGTGCTTCATGCCGCTCACCGTGGGCGGGGGCCTGCGGACCCTCGCCGACATCGAGGCGATGCTCAGGAGCGGGGCCGACAAGGTTTCCCTCAACACGGCGGCGATCCTGGACCCCGAGCTCATCCGCTCGGCCTCGGAGCGCTTCGGCGCCCAGTGCATCGTGCTGGCGATCGACGCCAAGCGCGGTCCCGGGCCCGGCGCAGACTGGCAGGTCTACACCCACGGCGGACGCAAGCCCGCGGGACTGGACGCGGTCGCCTGGGCGGAGCGCGGGGTCGCCCTCGGGGCCGGGGAGATTCTGCTGACCAGCATGGACCGGGACGGAACCCAGGCCGGCTACGACCTGGAGCTGACCCGCAAGGTGAGCGACGCTGTGCCGGTCCCCGTGATTGCGAGCGGCGGGGCGGGCACCCTCGAGCACTTCGCCGACGTCCTGCAGGAGGGCGGCGCGAGCGCGGCCCTGGCGGCCTCGCTGTTCCACTTCGGGACCCTCACGATCCCCCAGGTCAAGGCCTACCTCGGCGGGCGCGGGATCCCGGTCAGGCGCTAGGGGGCGGCTCGGGCGCCTTCTCAGGCTCCGGCTTGGGCTCCCCGACAAGGACCGAGAGCTGCCGCTGGACGGCCACGAAGAACTCCGGGGTCAACTCCCCGGAGGGAATCTCGAATATCTGCTTGGTGCGGGAGTGCTCGACCAGCTCTCGATCGCCCCCCGGGGCGGGTCCCCGGCGCTTGATGAGCCGCTTCCTCTCGAGCATGAGGGCCAGAAACTGGACCAGCCTCGTGTTCTCGGGCGTCGGCTCGGTCGCCGGGTCAGCCAGGGCGAGGAACAAGTTCTCGGCCGTCAATTTAAGGGCCCTCTCCGAGTCCCCCTCCCTCACCCGGGGCTTGAAGACATGGCTCCAGCGGCACACGACCGCCCCCTCCGGGGCGAACCCCTCTCCATGCTCGGCCAGAAGGTCATACCGAACAACCTCGACGGTCGTCGGCTGAATGAGGAAGCTCAGGATCCGGTCCCCCTCCGCAAAGGGCCTCCCGGTGACGCAGCACGAGGCCGCAAGCGGCTGAAGATTCAGTTCCATTGGCTTTCTTGTTTACTTCCGGACCGGACCGACGCTAGCAAATTCACAGCGCATGAACGGACGCCTTATCGCAATCGGCGACATCCACGGGTGCCACGCGGAGTTCGCCGAGCTGGTGGACCGGCTTGCGCCTGCCCGCGAGGACAGGATCGTGCTGCTGGGGGACCTCGTCAACCGGGGGCCCGACAGCTGCAAGGTGCTCGATCTCGCGCGCCAGATCCGGGCGGTGTCGCTCCTGGGAAACCACGAGCTGCGCCTTCTCAAGTACCGCAGGAGCGGCGACATGAAGTACGCGAAGGAGCACGACCAGGAGACCTTCGAGCGGTTGCGGCCCCAGGACTGGGCCTACCTGGAGTCGATGCCGCTCACCTTCGAGGAGCCCGAGATGAACACCGTCTTCGTCCACGGCGGCTTCCTGCCGGACCAGCCCTGGCAGAAGCAGCCGGCCGAGGTCGTGACGCGCGTCCAGGTGATCGACCGCGACGGGCGGCCGGCCAAGCGCGCCGACGCCCCCGAATGCCCCGCCTGGGCCGACCTGTGGAGCGGCCCCCCCTTTGTGGTGTACGGCCACACGCCCCGCCCGGAAATCTACAAGCTGAAGTGGTCGGTGGGGATCGACACGGCGTGCGTCATGGGCGGGAGCCTCACCGCGTACGTATTGCCCGAGCGGAGTTTCCTCGAGGTCCGCGCAAAGGCCCGGTACTTTCCCTAGCCATGAGCGACACCCTGACCGTTCGCGAACTGAAGAGCCTCGGAGGCGGCAAGCCCTTCGCCGCGGTCCTCGTGGCCCGCAGGCTCAACCCGAAGACCGCCTCCAACGGTAACGCCTTCCTGAGCGCGGAGTTCGGGGACAGGACCGGGTCCTTCCTGTGCACGGTCTTCAGCGACAACCCCGCCTACGAGGCCCTGAAGGCCGCGCCCGACGGGTCGGTCCTGAGGCTCGAGGGCAAGATGGAGTTCTACCAGAACCGGATCGCCCCGCGCCTGGCCAAGGCGGCCGTCCTGGACGAGTCCGAACTGAAGGCCCCCGGGGTCCTCGACGGCCTGGTCGAGGCCTCCCCCGAGGACCCGGCAGCCCTCTGGGCCGAGTTCCAGGGGTTTGTCGGGGCGCTGCGCCACCCGGAGCTGGCGGCAACCGTCCGGGGGGTCTTTGACGAGATCGGCGAGGCCTTCCGCGTCTCCCCGGCGGCCGTCATGATGCACCACGGCTACCGGCACGGCCTGCTCGAGCACACGACCCGGATGGCCCGGGCGGCCAAGGCCCTGCTGCCCCTCTACCCCGAGGTCGACCCCGACCTGGCGCTCGCCGGGGTCCTCCTCCACGACATCGGCAAGACCGTCGAGTACGAGGGGACCTTGGCCCCGCGAAAGAGCCGCCCGGGGATCCTCCAGGGCCACGTCGTCCTCGGCTACCAGATGGTGCGCAAGGCGGGCCTGAAGGCCCGGCTCGACCCGGAGCGGCTTGAGCGGCTCGAGCACGTCATCTTGAGCCACCAGGGCAAGCTTGAGTGGGGCGCGGCCGCGCTCGCAGCGACGCCGGAGGCGGTCTTTGTCTCCATGATCGACAACCTGGACGCCCGCATGGGTATGGTGCAGGCGGCGCTTCGGCAGGCCCCCGCAGGCCAGGAATTCTCGGAGCGCCTGCCCGGCCTGGAGACCCCGCTGCTGACCCGGCCTATTGCCGGCTGAGGCTTAAGAGGAACTCGGCGTTGGACTGCGTCTTCTTCAGGCGCTGGATCAGCATCTCCATCGACTCGATCGGGCCCAGCCCCTGCATCGCCCGCCGAAGGCCGTAGATGCGCTGCAACTCCTCGGGGTGGTAGATCAGCTCCTCCTTGCGGGTTCCGGAGCGGTCGATGTTGATCGCCGGGAACACCCGGCGATCAACCAGACCCCGGTCGAGGTGGAGCTCCATGTTGCCGGTGCCCTTGAACTCCTCGAAGATGATCTCGTCCATGCGGCTGCCGGTGTCGATGAGCGCCGTGCCGATAATGGTCAGGCTCCCGCCCCCCTCGATGTTGCGCGCCGCCCCGAAAAAGCGCTTGGGCTTTTGCAATGCGGTGGCCTCAAGGCCGCCGGACATGATCTTTCCCTGGTTCGACGCGAGGGCGTTGTACGCCCGCGCCAGGCGCGTGATTGAGTCGAGCAGAATCACGACGTGCTGGCCGCACTCGAGCAGGCGCCGGGCCTTCTCCCCGACCATCTCAGCGCAGTGGATGTGGCTTTCCGGGGACTCGTCAAAGGTGGAGGAGACGACCTCCCCCTTCGTATGGCGCCGGAAGTCGGTGACCTCCTCGGGGCGCTCGTCAACCAATAGCAGGATCAGCTTAACGTCGGGGCTGTTCTCGGAGATCGAGTTGGCGATATTCTGGAGGAGAATCGTCTTGCCCGTACGGGGCGGCGCCACGATCAGCCCGCGCTGGCCGAAGCCGATCGGGGTCAGGATGTCGACCGCGCGCATGGACACGTCCTTGGTGTGGATCGCCGGGGCCTCCAGCAAAATGCGCTTGAGCGGATAGTACGGGATCAGTTCCTCGAAGGGAGGCACCTTGGAGATCTCCTCGGGGGGCATGCCCATCACGTCTCTGACCTGCACGACCGCCGGGCAGCGCTCGTTCTCCTGGACGGGCGCCTGGACCTGCACGGTCAGGCGGTGGCCCCGCTTGAGGCCGTAGCGACGGATCAGGCTCTCGGGAAGGAACGCATCCTCGGGGTACAGCCGGTAATTGACCCGCTCGTGGACGATGAAGGCCCCGCGGTCGGTGAGGTCGATATAGCCGCGGTCCAGGATCGGCTGCTTGGAGGAGGCCGCCTTGGCGAGGATGAGGCCCAGAAGCTGCTTTCGGTTGGGCAGCCCCTCGAAGGAGACCTCGGTCTCCCGGGCGAAGACCGTGAGCTCCGCCAGGGTCAGCCCGTAGAGCTCGTCCAGGAACAGCGGCTTTCCCGCTCCCGAGCACAGGTCAGCGGCCAGGGCGTCCAGGGCCGCAAGGTCCGCGTACCGGGAGGCCGGCGGAATGTCTCCGTAGACCGGCGCGGGCGCCGGGGGTGGCGGCTGCTGCGGGAAGGCCGGGCCTGCCCCAGAGGGGCCCTGCTGCCAGCTCTTCCCAAAGCGGCCCCGCTTGTGCTTGCCGTGCTTCCAAAATTTGCGCTCCTGCCAGTCGCCGCGCCCGTGCCCTCCTCCTCCTCCGCCGCCGCCGCCGCCGTTATCGGCTTGGGCCGTGTAGGTTCCCTGCTGCGGTCCGGGACCGTCGGAGGACACTCCGCGGTCGCCGCCGGACTGCTGCTGCGCACCACTCTGAGCCCCGCCGGATGCCGGCTCGGGGGCCCTATGCGCCTGCTGGCTCTCTCGGGCCTCCGGCCCAGGGCTCGCCGGGCGCTCCGCTTGCGGAGCCTCCTGCGGGGCCGGGGCCTTCTGCTCCACGGGATGGGCCGCGCCGCGCTCGGGGGCCTCCGACCGGGGCTCGGCCGCGGCCGACGCCTTCGGAGCCGATTTGCGGCCGCGCGGAAGGCTCCTCTTGGGCTTGCGGGTGGCCGCCGACTCGGAACCGGCGGCGGGCCTTCCGTCGTCGTCAGTATGGGATTTGCTCATGGCGTGGGTTCAATAAGAGGCCCCTCTAGGGGGCTGGGGGGGGGCCGCCTGCGCCAGGGCATCTGCAAGGCAATTGACCTCAGTCTCCAGAAACTCGAGGGAACCGTCGTTCCAAAGGACAAAGTCGGCCAGTTCGATCTTCCGGGCCAGCGGTAATTGCTTCGAAATGCGTTGTCTGGCGAGCTCGCGGCTCAAGCCGCGTTGCTCCAGGCGTACGAATTGCTGCACTGAAGAACAGGCGACGCAGACGGTAAAATCAAACCAATTCTCGAGGTCCTTCTCGAAAAGAAGGGGGGTCTCGATGACCCAATTTAGGCCCGGTCCTGAGGTCAGGGCCTCCCTCCAGGCGGCAAACACAATCGGGTGCGTAATCGACTCAAGGAAAAGACGTTCCGTATCGTCGACAAAAACCCGGGACGCCAGGGCTGACCGGTCGACCGCACCGCCCGCACTGAAGACGCCGTCCCCGTAGCGGGCGCGCAGGGCCGCGCAGACCCCCGGGTCCGTGAGCGCCCGCTCGCGGACGATCGCGTCCGAGTCGAGCCGGGAAAATCCCCGCTTTTCGAAAAAGGCCGCCGCGGACGACTTGCCGCAGCCCAGCCCACCCGTGACGCCTAGGATCATTGGGACAATTGGTTTATGTGAGGCTGGCCCCCAGAGGTGAGCAACTCAAAACGCATCCGAGGAGGATCCCGCCGGGCCGCCTGTTTACACGAATTTAATGCCCGTCCCCGAGCAGGGAACGGTCCGTGGCATGTAAGGTGCTTGGGGTGCGCCGCTCAACCATGACAACTCGATACACCAGCTCGCTATGGTTTCGCGCGGCCCTGCTCGGGGCTGCGCTCTTTTGCTGCACACTACAACCGGCGCTCAGGGCCGACGAGGCTCCGAAGCCGGACCCGTCTGGAACGGCGACCGGGCTCGCCGCGGACGCGCAGTCGCCCAACGGCAGCTTCCTGGTCAGCGCACCCGCCGAACTGAGCACCAGCGACAGGCAGGACCCGGCGAAGCTCAAGGTCTACCAGGACGCGAAGAAGGCCTCCGATGACTTCGCGTCCCAGTCGAAGCTGGAGCCTCTCGCCGTGAAGCTGGCGGACTCCGTCGGCCACAACCGGGTCGCGATCAACTTCATGTGGACCCTGGTCACCGGCTTTCTGGTGATGTTCATGCAGGCCGGTTTCGCTCTGGTGGAGACCGGCTTGTGCCGGGCGAAGAACGCCGGCCACACGATGTCCATGAACTTCATGATCTACCCGCTGGGAATGCTCGGGTTCTACCTGTGCGGCTTTGCCTTCATGTTTGGCGGCATGGGCTCTATAGGAACCCTGGGCGGCTACGGCGGCCTGGACGGCGAATGGACCGTAAACCTGTTCGGACATCCCTTCGGCCTGCTGGGCACCAAAGGGTTCATGCTCCAGGGGGCCGGCTACGACTCGGCTGCCTTCGCGCTGTTCCTGTTTCAAATGGTCTTCATGGACACCACCGCCACGATTCCGACCGGGGGCGTGGCCGAGCGATGGAAGTTCTCGGCGTTCATGATCTACGGATGCCTCATCGGCACGGTCATGTATCCGATCTTCGGCAACTGGGTCTGGGGTGGCGGCTGGCTCTCCCAACTCGGGGTGAACTTCCCCGGCCTCGGACACGGTCACGTGGACTTCGCCGGCTCCTCGGTCGTCCACATGCAGGGCGGCGTTATCGCGCTCATCTTCGCCTGGCTGATCGGGCCCCGGCACGGAAAATACGACCGGAACGGCAAGATCGTCCACCCGATCACCCCCCACAGCATCCCCATGGTGATGCTCGGGACCTTCATCCTCGCGTTCGGGTGGTTCGGCTTCAATCCAGGCTCCTCCCTCGCAGGGACCGACCTGAGAATCGCGGTCGTGGCCGTCAACACGATGCTCGCCTCGGCGACGGGGGCCCTCGCCTCCACGCTGTGGATGTGGTGGGTGAGGACCAAGAAGCCCGACCCATCGATGATGTGCAACGGCATGCTGGCCGGCCTGGTGGCCATAACGGCGCCCTGCGCGTTCGTGAGCGCCGGGGGAGCAGCCCTGATCGGCCTGATCTCCGGGCTCCTGGTCGTCGAGGCGGTGTTCTTCTTTGAGAAGGCCGGAATCGACGACGCGGTGGGCGCCATCTCCGTCCACGGTGTGAACGGGGCATGGGGGTGCCTCTCGCTCGGCCTCTTCGCCGACGGCACGTACGGCGACGGATGGAACAACGTCGCGGGGACCGTGCGGGGCCTGTTCTACGGTGGCGGCATGGGCCAGTTCTGGGCTGAGCTCATCGGCGTCGCGACCTGCTTCGTCACCCTGACGGTCTTCTCCCTGATCGCCTACTACATCGCCGAATGGCTCGTGGGCAACCGGGTCTCGCTCGACGTCGAGATCGAAGGGCTGGACGTTCCCGAGATGGGCGTTCCGGGATACGCGGGCATGGTCATGGACAAGGGATCCGAGACCCCGATGGTCAGGTAACCCAGAGCCCAACCGACATGGAACTGCACCTCGTCGACCTCCTCTCCCCGATCGCCGCCGGTTTGGCCGGCGGCGTCATCGGGATCGGCTTTGGCACCCTGCAAGGGGCAGCCCGCCGCCGCCACGAAAAACTCCAGGACGACGGGAGGCTCAAGTCCGGCTGGGCGGTGATGCCCGGCTCGGGCCGGCGGGTGGCCTACCTGCTGATCGTCCTCGCCGCGGTCCAGCTGCTGTGCCCGTTGCTCTTCGCCGGCAGCACCCGCTGGTTCGTCTCCGCGGGCGTCGTCCTGGGCTACGGCTGGACCCTCTGGCAGCAGCTGCGCGTTCGCACGGCGGCATTCCGGTAGCCCGTTGCCGCCGTCCCTTTCCCACCAAGACCAAAACTGGGAGCAATGGGCTCAGACCCAACCCGCCAACCCTCAATCCCCGCTCTAACAAAGACCAATGAAACTCATCCTAGCCATCGTAAAGCCATTCAAGATCGAAGAAGTCAAAGAGGCCCTCAACGCCATCAACGTCCAAGGCATGACCGTGACCGAAGTGAAGGGCTTCGGGCGCCAGAAGGGCCATACCGAGATCTACCGCGGCAGCGAGTACACCGTGGACTTCCTGCCGAAGATCAAGATCGAGGCGGCCGTGCCCGACGAGCTCGTGGCCGGCGCCGTCCAGGCCATCCTCAAGTCCGCCAACACGGGAAAGATAGGCGACGGAAAGATCTTCGTCCTGCCGATCGAGGAGGCGATTCGGATTCGAACGGGGGAGTCTGGAAACGAGGCGATCTGACCGTCCGGTTCCCCGCCTGTTGAAGCAGCAAGGGCCCGCTTCGAAAGAGCGGGCCTTTGCCGAATCGGCTCTGCCCTGAGGGGCGGGGCCCGCCTCAGACGGCCTGCTCGCCCGACTCGCCCGTGCGGATCCGCACGGCGGTCTCCAGCGGGACGACAAACACCTTCCCGTCGCCGATCTTGCCGGTCTTGGCGCTTCCCACGATCGCCTCGACCACCTTGCCCGCGAGTTCGTCGGCAACGGCGATCTCGAGCTTAACCTTGGGGAGGAAGTCGACCGTGTACTCGCTGCCGCGGTAGATCTCGGTGTGGCCCTTCTGGCGGCCAAACCCCTTCACCTCGGTGACGGTCATGCCTTCGGCCCCAATCTGCGCGAGGGCCTCTTTGACCTCGTCTAACTTGAACGGCTTAATGATTGCGATTATGAACTTCATGGTAATGGATTTGTGGAATTAGTCGTGATGATAGCCGGGTTCGCCGTGGTCGGTCAGGTCGAGCCCCTCCATCTCCTCCTCGCGCGACGGCCGCAGGCCAATCAGCGCCTTCACCAAGTAGGCAATTGCTGTGGTTCCGGCGACCGCGAGCAGGATCGTGAGCCCGATCGCCTTGAGCTGCTCGAAAACGAGCGGCTGCAGGCACGAGTCCAGGACCTTGTCCTTGAGGTTGGCCGCCAGGTTCGCGTTCGCTCCGTTGCGGGCCAGAACCCCCGTGAGGAACGCCCCGAGGGTTCCTCCGACCGCGTGCACGCCAAACGTGTCCAAAGCGTCGTCGTAGCCGATCCAGCTCTTGACCTTGTAGCAAAAGAACCAGGGGACGATCCCCGCCGCGACCCCAATCAGGACCGAGCCGTTGACCGTGACGAACCCGCACGCCGGCGTGATGACGACCAGCCCGGCGACCGCGCCTGAGCAGAAGCCGAGGACGCTCGGCTTGCCCTTGGTCAGCCACTCCGCCATCGGCCAGACGAACGAGGCCACCGCCGCTGCGAGCGTCGTGGTGGTGAACGCGTTTGCAGCGACCCCGTCAGCGGCGACCGCGCTTCCGGCGTTGAACCCGTACCAGCCGACCCAGAGCATGCCTGTGCCGACCATGCACAGGACGAGGCTGTGCGGGGCCAGGTTATCCCGTCCAAAGCCGATGCGCTTTCCGAGGATGATGCACAGCACCAGGGCGGACCACCCCGAGGTCATGTGGACCACGGTTCCCCCAGCAAAGTCGATCGCCTTGATCCCTGCGGCCGGGTTCCAGACCCCGTTCATGAACCCGTCGATTCCCCAGACCATGTGGGCCTGGGGAAAATAGACGACGAACATCCAAAGGACCACGAAAAGGAAGATCGCCGAGAACTTCATCCGCTCGGCGATCGCCCCGACGATCAGGGCCGGGGTGATGATGGCGAACATCAGCTGGTAGATTGCGAATACATTATGGGAGACCCAGAAGGAATAGTCGGTATTGGGCGCGGCGGAGACCCCGTTCAGGAAGGCAAACCCGAGGCCCCCGAGAACCGCGCTCCCCGAGTGGAAGACAAGGCTATAGCCGCACAGCCACCACAGGATCGTGACTAGTCCGCTCAGCAGCAGACACTGGGCCATCACCGACAGGACGTTCTTGCGGCGCACAAGCCCTCCATAAAACAGGGCAAGGCCTGGCAGCGTCATGAAGAGCACCAGGGCCGACGACGTCATCTGCCAGACATTATGGCCCGGGCCCGCCACTCCCACCGAGGGGGTCGTCAGCCCGCTCGGGATGTTGCCCTTTGAGTCTTTCAGCGTGGCGGCCGGATCCGCGTTGGCCAGGTAGGCCTCCAGGCCCGCGACCCGCTGCTCGAGGGTGGGAACCGGCGGCGCCGGGACCGGGGCGGGATGGGGCGCATCAGCGGCGACCATCGGAATGCGACAGAGCAAGCCCGCAGCCAAGCAGGCAAGCGCCGCCCTAATCACACGTGGAAGGATGTGCATCGGCTCGAAACAAGCTGGATTTTGATTGTCCCCCGGGTGGAACCGAGGGGGTGGAACGCTCTGATGTAGCAGGTGGGATGCCAATTTTCGGGGGTAGCCGCGATTTGCTCAAAATGAGCCAGCAGTTGGTACAAATGCTGCAACAGCAGGCCCCAGTCCCATCCTATGACCCTCCTGAGCAGAGCCCCCACCGCGGTGGACCTGCCGGCCTTCCTGCCCGTCGTCCTGGTGATCGATGGCGATGCGGGAAGCCGGGGTGCGCTTCGCTGCGCCCTCGAGGGCGCCGGTTACGCCGTGCACGAGGCAGGCAACGCCCAGATTGGTCTAGCCAAGGCGGCCCAGCACCGGCCCGGGGCGATCATCCTCGATTTTGGGCTTCCTGATCTGACCGGCCTTGAGACCCTCCGGCGCCTGCGGGAATGGAGTCAGGTTCCGGTGCTGGTGCTTTCCCCCTTCAGCGAAGAGGACACCAGGGTCGCCGGACTCGATGCCGGCGCGGACGACTTTCTGACCCGGCCCTACGGAAACAAGGAGTTTCTGGCCCGCATGCGGGCATTGCTGCGGCGGGCCAGGCCGCCTCCCGGTGATGGCACGGCACGGTTCGGTTCGGTCGAGGTGAACGCCAAGCTGCGGCAGGTCACCAAACAGGGAAGGCAGGTCAGGCTCACAGCACGGGAGTTTGCGCTGCTGCATCTGCTCATGGAGTACCCCAATCAGGTCCTGACCCACCGACAGATTCTTTGCGTGCTGTGGGGGCCCAAGGCCGAGACCCAGACCCACTATCTACGTATCTTTATGCTCAGGCTGCGCCGTAAGCTGGAGGACCAACCCGACGCTCCGAGATTTCTCCAGACCGAGGCGGGCGTAGGCTACCGTCTGGTCGCCGATCCTGAGCTGAAGTAATAGGTCAGGATACGCAGCGGGCGGGCGACTCGGGCGTTGTTACTCTCTGTTAACTCGGAATGGCATGGGGGGTGCGTTCCCTGCCCCGGCTCTCCGACGTGGAAGTGCGGAGAACTGGGGAACTGTTCCCGGGGCGGCCCTCTGGTGGAACGGAGGGCCGCCCACAGCCCCTTGCCTGAGCGCTCAGAGAAAGAGCCAGCCGCTGAGGGCCAGAATCGGCAACAGGACCGGCACGCTGTAGCGCAGCATATACCCGAAGAAGCTTGGGCACCGCACTCCGGATTCGTGGGCGATCGACTTGACCATCAGGTTTGGGCCGTTGCCGATGTACGTCATGGCGCCGAAGAAGACCGCGCCGAGGCTGACGCTGGCCACCAGCAGGGGCTGCGCCCCCAGGAGATGGACCGTGCTGGCCGAGCCCGAGGTGGCCTGGGCGATTTGAAGGAAATTGAGGTAGGTCGGGGCGTTGTCCAGGACCGAGGACAAGGCTCCCGAGGCGAAGTAGTACTGCAGCGGTGCGACGACCCCGAGCCGCCCCCCGTGCAGACGGAGGTAGTCGAGGGCCGGCATCATGGTCGCGAATATGCCAACAAAGAGCACGGCCACCTCCCGGATGGGGCCAAAGCTGAACGCATTCTGCTCGTGCACCGGCTTCGGCGTAAGAAGCCAGCTTGCCGCAGCTGCGGCGACCAGGATCGCCTCCCTAAGCAGGTAGCTGCCCGGGAGGAAGACCGCGCCGATAATCACCAGAAGGAAGACGAGGTTGATCCGTCCCTCGAAGCACCAGGTCTCCCCCTCGGGTGCTGCATCCTCGAGAATTCTCCCCTGCCGGCCGAAATTGCGCGCGTCGAACACGTAGAAGGCGGCGAGGACAGCCCCGACCGTGAGCAGCCACTGGGCGAGAATGTGCCGGGTCAGCCAGAAGAAGGGAACGCCCTGGAGGTACCCCAGGAACAGCGGCGGATCCCCGATGGGGGTCAGGGCCCCCCCACGTTTGAGACGACGAAAATGAAGAAGGCGACGTGGTAGCCGCTGATGCGCCGCCGGTTCACCCGGATCCACGGGCGGATGAAAACCATCGACGCGCCGGTGGTGCCGATGACGTTGGCGGTCAGCCCCGCGAACGCCAGGAACAGAACGTTGGCGAACGGAGTCCCCTCGCCCTTCACCTTGATGTGCACACCGCCCGCGACCACGAAAAGCGAGCCGATCAGGCAGATAAACGACAGGTAATCGAATCCGGTCCGCGCGATCGAGCCCGCGCCGCCGGGGACCTGCATGAAGTAATAGATCGCGACGATCAGCCCCAGGGAGACCGCAACATGGGGATAATACCGCTCCCAGGCCCGCCGGAACGGGGCCGGGGAGACCGGCATCGCAGCGATGAGCACAAGAAGGAGGAAAAACGGGGTGACCAACAACAACGGGATGTCGGCCCCGGGAGAGGGAGCGAGGTTCGGGACAGTTAAAGTCATTGGGACGGCGGAGCCGGCAGGCGCCGGTTGGCGTTAGCAGGTGAGATGCCATCCTCGGGACAAAGTTTGCCTCGGGCCCCGGTGCACTTGGGACCGGAAAGGCGCCGCTGCCCCGGGCTGGGCATGACAAATCCCTGACAACTTCCTGACCGGCCGCTGACAACCCTTGGGCCGAGATGGAGTCAAATGGGGCATCAACCCGATACTCCCCATGAAACCCTCCCTAGCGCTCGCCCTGCTCGCGGCCGCCCTCTCCGGCGCCGCCGCTCCCTCCGCAAGATCCGACGAAAGCCCCGTCCGCCTGCGCGTCGACTGCGACCGCACGGTGCTTCCCTCCGGCTCCGCCGGAACGGTCATCATCAAGGTCGCCCTGGACTGCCTGAGCCCCCCGCGGCGCGACAGGCGCCCCCCGGTGAACCTGGCCCTTGTCATCGACCGCTCGGGGTCCATGACCGGCGAGAAGATCGCCAAGGCCCGAGAGGCCGCCCTGGAGCTGGTCCGGCGCCTCGGTTCCGACGACATCCTGTCCCTGGTCGTCTTCGACACCCGGGTCGACACCCTGGTGCCCGCCCAGCGGGTCGGACCGGCCCGCGCCCGGTTCGAGTCGGAGATCTGCGGGATCGAGCCCGGGGACACGACGGCCCTCTATGCCGGCGTCGCCCGGGGGGCCTCCGAGGTGCGTCGCTACATCGAGGAGCACCGCTTCGTCCACCGCATCATCCTTGTCTCGGACGGGGTCGCCAACGTCGGGCCCAGCACCCCCGAGGAGCTCGGCCGATTCGGGGCCTCCCTCGTCAAGGAGGGCATCTCCGTGACGACAATCGGGCTGGGCCTGGACTACAACGAGGACCTGATGGCCCGCCTGGCGGACCTCTCCGACGGGAACACCTACTTCGTGGAAAACAGCTCCGACCTGCCGCGGATCTTCGCCGCGGAGCTCGGGGACGTCCTGAGCGTCGTGGCCCGCCGGGTCGTGATTACGATCGAGTTTCCGGAGGGCGTGCGGCCGCTGCGCTTCGTCGGCCGCGACGGCACAATCCGGGGGCAGCAGGCTGAGCTCACACTCAACCAGCTCTACGGCGGCCAGCAGAAGTTCGCCCTGGTCGAAGTCGAGGTTGCCGCGGCCAAAGACGGCGCGGATCGGGAAATCGCGAAGGCCCGCGTCGACTTCGAAAACGCCGCAAGCGGGCGCCCCGCCACCCTCTCCGCCTCGCGCCGTGTGCGCTTCAGCGCCGACCGCGACGCCGTCGTTCGCTCGGCTGATCCCAAGGTTCAGGCCGACTACGCGGCAAACGTGATGGCCCTTGCCAAGGATGAGGTGATCGCGCTGGCCGACGCAGGCCGCCAGGACGAGGCTGCAGCGGCCCTCCTCATGAAGGCGCAGGAATTGAGGGTGATGGGCACCACCTACGGAAACTCCGCAGTTCTCGACTGCGCGGCGGCCGCTGCCCCCGAGGCTGCGCGAATCGAGCGCCAGGGCATGGACAACGCCCAGCGCAAGGCCTACCGGGCGGAGAGCTCCCAGATCAAAAACCAGCAGGCCTCCGGCCCCAACCCGAATCCGGGAGGACCCTGAACGTCTCCCTCGGGGAAGCCCGATTTAGCGCCTTCCCAACTCCCCGCGTTTGGATAGACTCCCGGCCGTGTCCCCCGTCGCGCGACGCACGCTCGCCTACTGGCTCCTGCTCCTGGTGCCGACCGTGGGGGTCGCGGCCGGGGCGATCGCCCTCCTGCGGCGGGAGCAGGCCCGGCTCGCCGAGAGCGCCGCCTCGACCGTCGAGGACCGCCGGGCGGCCGTTTCGGCACGGGCCCGCCTGGTGGCGGAAAACGCCGAGCTCCTGGTCGGCGACGTCGAGTCCGGGCTCCTGGACAGGCTCGCAGCGGCCCGTCCCGGCCGGATCGACGCATTCCTCGACCGCTGGGAGAAGGCCAATCCGCTCGTCCGGATCGCCTTTCTTTGCGCCCCGGACGGGACCGTCCTGAGGCCCGCCCCCGGTGTCTCTGACGAGGCCTCCCTTGGGTTTCTGCGCCGCTTCTCGCGCCAGCTGGCCTCCTCCCCTCCCTGGGCAAAGCCCGCACCGGAGCGCCTGCCCGCACCGCTCGCGGCCTACCGGAAGGAGCCCGCCAATGTCGCCAAGGTCCAAAGCGCCCGCAAGGAGCTCCAGATGCTGTCCCGGGTCAGCGACTTTGCCGCGGCCTCCGCGCCGACGGCGAAGTACCCTATTGAGGAACCGGCGGCTGCTGCCGACGCCGCATCGCCGCCCGCGGACTCGTTCGGCCCCTACGCCTACGGGGGCGCCTCGGGCGGGTCTATTGCCGAGGCAGCCCCGGCGCAGGCCGAGCACCGGGGCTGGGTTGCGTGGCCCGCGGACGGACGGCTGCATCTGCTGGGCTGGGTGAGGGTGCCGGGGGACGACGCCGTGCGGGGCGTGGAACTCGAGATGATGGCCCTGATCGGCAGGCTCGGCGGGGCCTTCCCGGCCGAGACCCTGCCCGGCGAGGGCTATGTTCTCCGGGACGATCAGGGCCGGGTGCTCCACCAGGTTGGGTCGGTGCCGGACGGCGCCGAGCCGGCGGTCCAGGTGCCCCTCTCCGCCGACACCCTCCCGGGATGGGAGGTGGCAGCCTACCTTGCGGCCGACCCGGCGGGCAGCGGCGGCCTTCGCACCGGGTTCATGCTCGTCGGCTATATGCTCGTGGGGATCCTCGCTGCGGGGATCCTGGCGGGCGGCTCCCTGCTTCTGTGGCAGGCGCGCCTAAGCGAGGCCGACGCCGCCCGGAAGACCTCGTTTGTCGCGAACGTGTCCCACGAGTTCAAGACCCCGCTGACGACGATCCGCCTGTACTCCGAACTGCTTGAGCAGGGGCGGGTGAACGGCCCCGCTCAGGGCAGCGAGTACCTGCGGACGATCGGCCGGGAGACGCAGCGGCTGGCCCGCCTCGTAAACAATGTCCTCGACTTCAGCCGGCTCGAGCAGGGCAGGAAGAAATACTCCCGGACTGCCCTGGACCTCTGCGGTGAGCTCGGGCGCATCCTCGAGGCCCAGGCCCCTCGCCTTGCCGATGCCGGACTCGTCCTCCACCGCGATTTTCCGGCCGCCGCCATCACCGTCACCACGGACCGCGACGCCCTGGCCCAGATCGTCCTGAACCTCCTGGACAACGCGTGCAAGTACGCCGCCTCCGGAGGCGAGATCACGGTGGCCGCGGGCCCTCGCCCCGGCGGCGGGGCCGAGGTCAGGGTCACGGACCGCGGGCCCGGCGTTCCGCCTGAGCACCGGGAGCGGATCTTCGAAAAGTTCCACCGGGTCGACGAGACCCTCACTGCGGAGCGCTCCGGGGTCGGGCTGGGTTTGAGTATCGCCCGGCAACTTGCCCGCGGGCTCGGGGGCGAGCTGCGCTGCGAGGGGCGGGCCGGGGGCGGCGCGGCCTTTATCCTCGATCTCCCATGAAAGCGCGGATCCTGGTCGCCGAGGACGACGCGAACATCCGGCTCGGGCTCATCGCGACCCTCGAGAGCGAGGGCTACGCCGTGACGGCCGCAAGCGACGGGGCGCAGGCCCTCAGGCTCTTTCCCCAGGAGAAGTTCGACTGCGTGATCCTCGACATCATGATGCCCAAGCTCAGTGGCTTCGACGTCTGCCGCGAGCTGCGGGGGCACGCCAGCCGGATCCCCATCCTGTTCCTGACCGCCAAAGGGGAGGTTGGAGACAAGGTCCTGGGCCTGAAGCTCGGCGCCGACGACTACGTGACCAAACCGTTCGGGGTCCAGGAGCTGCTGGCGCGGGTCGAGGCTCTTATGCGCAGGGCCCGAACCTCGGCCCTGCCCGCCGACGGCGGGCCGGGTCTTCCGCCGGTCTTCGCCCTCGGCCCCGCCCAGGTTGACCGCCGGAAGTTCGTCGCGACCGTCGGGGGACGATGCGAGCGGCTGACCGCCCGCGAGCTCAAGCTCGCCGAGGTCTTCGCCGCCCACCCCGGGGAACTGCTAACCCGGGACGCCCTGCTGAACGCAGTCTGGGGCGTAGGATACTTCGGGACCACGCGGACGCTGGACCAGCACGTGGCGCAGCTTCGCAAGAAAATCGAAGCCGATCCGGCTAGCCCTCGAGCGATCGCGACGGTGCACGGTGTGGGCTACCGGTTCGATCCCTGAACTCAGCGGCGGGGGCCCGAGGGCTCACCGCTTGCGGGCGGTGCCGGCAGGCACGGGTAACGGGATGGCCTGAGACACCGGGACGATCTTTAGCACAATGCAGTCGCCGTGCCGCACCGTCGAGATCTTGAGCGGCACCCGTCTTGTCCCCTCCGGGGTTTCCAGGTCCTGGTAAGCGTCGACGTCGGCCATCGGCCTGCCGCTGAGGTGGGTCTCCATGACCGAGCTGCGGATCGTGCAGGCTTCGCAGTGGATCGTCCGGCCGCATCCCTTGGGAAGCCGCGCGTGGGCGCACTCCAGGATCTCCCCCTTCAGTTTTCCGAGGATTTCAAAGGGCGACTTGCGGACGAACTCCTGGGCGCTCTCGTTGGCCTCGACGGCAACCCCATTCGAGTCGAGGACCAGCACCGGGAAGGCAAACTGCCCGATGAAGTCGGCGAGCGCGGTCGGTTCCGCCCGGTCAGAAAAAAAAGTCCGGCAGTCCTCGCACATACCGTGTGAGAGCTGGGAGGGATCGCGGGGATCCAGAGTCTTCGTGCACCAGGCGCAAACGAGCATCAGAGGGGTCTTGGTTGGAAACGGGCGAAGGATGGGAGGCTGGGACCCGCCTGGCAAGGGCGCTCGGGCCCGGCGGCAGCCCCTATTATAACATCCCCGGGCGCGGCACAAACCATGCTAAACTTGTAGTGCCCCCAACCGCCGAAACCTGCCATGACCCCTCCCCTAGCCCCTCCCTCCATCCTGATCGTGGAGGACGATCTGATGGTGCTCGCAACCTTGAAGGTCACCCTGGAATACGAGCAATTTGAGGTAACCACCTTGTCCAGCCCGCTTAAGGCCATTGAATTGGTCAAGAGCCGCGACTTTTCCGTCATCATCTCCGACCACAAGATGCCCGAGATGATGGGCGTGGATTTCCTTCTGGAGTGCCGCAGGCTCCGCCCCGCCAGCTCCCGCATCCTGCTGACCGCCGTCCTGAACCTCTCAGCCGTGGTCGACGCGATCAAGCGCGGGGACATCTGCCGCTTCATCGCAAAGCCCTGGCTTAGAGACGAGCTTGTCGCGGCGGTCCGCGAGGCGGTCCAAAAGCACGACCTGATCCTGCGCAACCATGCCCTCGAGGCCGAGATCTCCCGGCTGCGGGGCCAGCTCCGAACGGTTCCCGCTCAGGCCGCCCTGAGTGGCGACGCGGTCGCGCAGGGGGTGTAAGGAAATCCTACTGCCGGCCCAGAAGGTGGGCCTCGATCCGGGCGTAGCTGAGCTTTCCGGCGGCGTAGCGCTCGATCAGATTGAGCGTCTGGAGCCGGTCGAGGGCCGCCGGATTCGGGGCGAAGCGAACCGCCTCGCCCAGCCGAGAGACCAAGTCGAAGAGCCGCGCGCGCACCGGGTCCACGCTCTCGCCCTCCCCGGCGGACCCCTTTTGTCCGGGGATGCGGCCCCAGGCGACATCCTTGGGCAGGATCCTGTCCCGGTGGTGCCTGTCGGCGTCGGCCATCGCCGCCGTGACCTTTCCCATCTGCTCGTCGGGGGAGAACGCCCTCAGGAGTCGAAGGGCGAGCTTTTGCGAAAGCCTGCCCTCCCTCACGCATTCGATCAGGCGCGGGTCGGCCGCGTTCAGGCTCTGGGCGTTGGCGATGTGGGTCCTCGAGAAGCCCGTCCACAGGGCCAGCTGCTCTCGTGTGTAGGTGCCGATCCGGCTCAGGCGCGAAAGGAAGATCATGCGCTCGAGCAGCGTGAAGGGCTTCCCGCTGTTGCAGACCAGTTGCGAGGCGACCAAATCCGGCCCGCCGGACGGGCCGTCGACCCGCTGGCAGCGGACAAGCCCGCGTTCGAAACTCCGGTGCAGCGGACCCGGCGCCTCCCGGAGCGGCCGGTCCTGCTCGAGCACGACAAACCGCGCCCCTCTCTGCTCGATTTTCAGGTGCCGGGCCCGCGCCAGAGCCCTCTGGCGGCGGTGTCCGTCCACGACAAAGAACTGGGTCCCCTCCTGCCGGACCTTTATCGGCTCGTGCTGCCCTTCGGTCATCAGCTGCACGGCCAAGCGGTCAATGTCGCCAAAGAAAATGCGGATCGTGAAGGCCCCGTCCTCGAGAATCCGATCCAGGGGCAGGGTGAAGGTCGCTGAGCCGTCCTCGCGCATGGCGGGGCCGCCTAAAGGTCCTAGACCGCTTGGGCGAGCTCCGCGGGCTCGTGCTGCTCGAGTACGACGGGCGCCGCCGGGGCCCCGATCACGCGCATCCGGGCTGGCTCGTCCAGGGACTTCGCGGCGCCGGCGGCGGCCGCTCGGCCGCGCGCGTGCGAAAGGGCAATCTCCTCGCGAAACAGGCGTGCTGCCAGGGCCGACGCGTCGCCGATGTCGCTTCGCATGGCGATCACGAACTGCTTGAGCCCGTCCAGCGTGCGAACCCCCTCGTTGAGGATCCGGGAAATGTCGGCCTGTTCCGCAGCCTCCCTGGGCCGCGGCACCTGAACGTCGGCCAAGACGTCCTCCAGGCGGAGCTCACCGTCGGCGAAGCCCGGGACAGGGTCCTCGAGGGACTGGACGGTCGGGATGATCCCCTCGCCCCCGGTCGACCCGCCTGCCTCGCCCGGGTCCGCACGGCGGGCGCGCCTGACCTTGTCCTGCAGCCCGATCGGGATCCGGATCACGTTGCGGGTCTTGGCCACAAAGCGCTCGATCGCCATCTTAATCCACGGGGTGGCGTAGGTGCTGAAGTGCCCCACGCTCGGGTCATAGCGGCTGATCGCAATCATCAGCCCGTCGATGCCCGCCGTGAACAGGTCGTCCAGGACAATCCCGGGAAAAAACCGCCCGCGGCGGATCACGAGCTTGGCAACGAGGAGCATGTTCCCCTCGAGGATCTCGTCCCGCAGAGCCCTCGCCTTGGCCAGCTCGGCCTCGGCCCCTGCCCGCACCGAGGCGGATCCGGCCGCCGGCATCATCCGCACCGCCACCTGCTCGATCACGTCGAAGGTGAAGCGCATCAGAAACGCGCTCTCCCACTGCGAGAAGTCCTCCACTGTCAAAACGCCCGCACTGCGCTCGGCGAACCGTGAGTCGAACTCCTCGACGTGGCTCGGCGCAAGGCCCGCGAACCGGTAGGAGGACTTCCTTCCGCAGTTGCGCTTGCGGTCCTGGTCGGAACCCTCGCGAAAGAACCCGAGGTTGCCCGCCTTCAGCTCTTGGGTGATGCGCTCGAGCGGGTATCCGAGCTCGGCCAGGCGCTCGCACGCCCTCGATTGCACCCGGTTGAACTCAGCGCCGAGTTCCCGCGTGCGGCCCGCGGGCAACGCGGGGTGGCGCTGCAGGAGCCTCTTGGTGCCGTCGCTGAATTCCAAGGTGGGCATGGGTCGTGGCGACCCCCACAGACGCGGGAATGCGCTGCGCTTGGAAATAATTCCCGTTCAATTCTCGTTCAAAACACGCTAGGGTGTTACCCCTACCTATTCGTCCCTCACGCCAGAGGAAGGGAAAGGCGAAAACACCCACCGCCCAACGCGGAGTCCGGACGGTACTCAACAGATCCCCCCATGACGATGAGAGCGTCTCTCGTGATGACCAGACCGAGCCCCGCAGCGGGCTCCCGCCCCCCTGACGGCTCGCGAAATAGCCTCTCGGCCAGGGCCCGCGGGACCCCGGGCCCGTTGTCCCGGATGTCGACCCGCAGCCTCTCCGGATCGTCCGCCGTGACCAGCTCGATCCGCGGCGCGGCCGCGCCCTCTAGGGCCTCGGCTGCATTCCGGAGGATATTCAGGATCGCCAGCCTCAGGAGCCGGCGATCCGCCCGGATTGGATCGCGGGCGTGCCCGAAGTGGACCTCAAGGGCTATCCCGCGCCGGGCCGCGTGGGATCTGAACGACTCCACAATGGCTCCGATCAACTCCCGGGCGGAAAGAGCCTCGGCCGGGCCTCCGTCGCCCCGGGCCATGTCAATTCTCAGGTTGAAGTCGTCGACGAATTCGTCGAATTGGCTCAAGAGCATCGTCCGGTGCTCCGCGGTGAGACTCCTCTCGAGGCCCGCCTCGAGAAGCTCCAAGGCCGCCCGGACCGAGGCGAGCCGGTTCCTCGCGTCGTGCCCGACCAGGGACCCCACGAACCCGGCGGCGGCCAGCCGGTCTTTTGCCCGGGCAAGGGAGGGGTCCTGGGGGGGGATGGGAGGGGTTGCGCTCACAGGGTGATGGGGAGGATCGCCTCCACGCTAAACTGTCCGTTCAAAGGCCCGTTGATCAGGGCTGCCCCCTTGGCCGCCGAGAGCACTTCGCTCAAAACATTGAGATTGCCGGTACGGCCGCCCTGCGGACCGAAGGTGAACGCGTCGCGGATCTGGTCTATCGAGGCTTCGGGCAGGGGCCCGGACGCCCGGATGAGCACGTAGGGCCGGTCCCGGCGGACCGCCTCGCGGTTGAGGACGCACCCGGCCCCCGCCATGCGCTCGGCGAGCGGTCCGGAAGGATGCAGGATGGAGGCGACCAGGTTCACCTCAGAGTTCGGGGGGGCCCGCACCAGGAAGTACTCCACCAGGTGGCGCAGCCCGTTGACCAATTCCAGCGGGGCGCAGTCGACCCGGGTGTCGCTCAGCAGGTCCCGGAGCACCAGCTTTTTGCCCTCGGCCGACCAGCGCTCCACGCCGCGAAAGAACTGCCGCAAGGCCGCCAGGCACACGTTTACCGCCGCCCTGGAGTCGGTGCTGCCCTCCCCAAACGGCCCGTCGAGAAAGGCGTTTACCGAGTCGATCATGCCCCCGACCAGCTCCGCCGATCGGCGGGCGTTGGCCTTGGCGCCCGGGTCCGCCCGGCCCCCGGTGTCCTTCTCGATCACCGCGGCGAGGGCCGACAGGGCCGTGAGCTGGTTGCGCAGCGAGTGCACCAGGCCGTGGTGGACGTCCGCCGCCGCGAGCCTCAGGTCATAGGCCCCGAGGGCCTCGACAAGCCTGGCCTTGGTCTCCTCGGTGTCCCGGGCCCGCCGGACGGTCTCACGCCGCTCGCGGGTCTCCCGCACCGCCTCCTGGGTGCTCTGCCGCAGCTCGGCCAGGGTCGTCTTCGATTTGACCGCACGCTTGATCGCGCGCATCTCGATCGCCCCGTCGGCGATCCGGTCCGACTCACTGCCCGTGCGGATGATGATCGCCAGATCCTTGTCGAACTGCCGCAGCGCGCGCAGAAACTCGAGCCCGTCCATCGACGAGCGCGGCATCCGGATGTCAACGATCGCCGCGTCCAACCGGTGGCTGCGGGCGAACTCCAGGGCAGGCTCCGGCTCCATGAACTCGGCCAGCCTCCCAAGGCCGGCCAACTGCGCCCTCAGGGTGAGGATCTGGGAACGCTCGTCCTCGAGAATCAGGATGAGCGGATCGGTGTTCATGCTCCGAGGCCCCCGCCGGGGCCAGCGGCGCCGGCTCCGATGCGCCAGCCCGCCTTCGGCTCACTGGCCACCCACGAGTTAAAGTCCACGCCGTGGTGCACAAACATGCGCCGGAGGGTCGAGACGTACTCGTTGACCGAGTGGCCCGCCTTGTTCGCGTCGGATCCCCAGACCTCCTCGACAAGCTCCTCCTTGAGGACCAGCCGGCCCGCGTGCCCGGCGAACACCTTGAGAATGCCCAGCTGCTTCGGGCGGATCCTCTCCTCGGCCCCATCCGGAAAGCGCGCGACCAGGTCCGGCATCACCCGCACGCCGGCAAACTCGAAGGGCTCCCGGCCCAGAAGCACCCCGCCGGCCCGGTGGATCGGATCCCGAACGGCGGCCCGAGACAGGAGCTTGCGGATCCTGACCTGGAGCTCGGCGTAGTGGAAGGGCTTGCGCAGGAAGTCGTCGGCCCCGGCGTCGAGGGAGTCCACGGCGAGCGACTGCTGCGGGATTTCGGAGATCGCGATGATCGGGAACTGCGACCCGGAGGAGCGCCAGGCGCGGATCGCGTCGAGCCCGTTCGGGCGGCCGCCAAAGCCCAGGTCGACGATCGCCAGGTCGAAGGAGCGCCGGCGCACGGCGTCGCAGGCCGGTTCGCTGCGCGGATACCACTCAAGTTCGTAGTCCCTGAGCGCCAGCTGAAGGATCGCCCCCAAGTCGGAGTTCTCGACGAGCAGTAGCAGGCGGCTCCGGCGGGGTGTCATGATTCTGGCGGATTCATTGCGCAGGACCGCGCACACCTAGAGCAGTCCCCCCCGCGTTCAAGACTTCATCGGGGCCCTGACGGGATGGCCGCCACCCGCGAGCGGCAGGCGTCCAGCTGTTCCTGGGCTGAGGCAAGCTTCGCCGAGGCGGGGGCCGTGAGTTTGTCGTTAGCGAGCCTGAGCTCGCCCAGGCGCACGTCCATCAGCGCGATCTCGACCGCAATCCGGTCCAAGCGGTTCAGGACGGCACTGCGGTTTCCGGCGCTGGCGCAAGCCTGCAGGGCGGCGATATCGGCCGGAAGCCCCTCCAGGCTCTGGCTGACCTGGGTCAGCGTCTCGGACGGCGAGCCCTCGAACAAGCGGTGCCGCATCTGCGGAATGGGGGCCGCGGCAGGCTCCTCCTCCCCCGCCGCGTCGTCGGTCCGAATCAGCTCCGGGGTGATGAAGGCCAGCAGGGTCGTGTGGACGACGCTGTCGCTCTTGTTCTTGAAGGCGTACCCAACAAGCGGGAGGTCCCCGAAGAGCGGGACTTTGTTGTCGGTCGTCTGCCGGCTGCGCTCCTCAAGGCCGGCGATCGCGAGGGTCTCGCCATTGGGGATCGCCACCGAGTAGGAGTACGTCCGGGAGCTGGTCACCGGATAGGGGTTCCCGTTGATCACCTGCTCTCCGGTGATCGAGGAGACGTTGATCGAAAGGTTCAGCTGGACCAATTCCTTGTTCTGGCCGGAGCCCGGCAGGATGCACGGCAGGATCGTCAGCTCGGTGCCGACGTCGATGTAGGCGATCTGGGAGGTCGTTGCCGCGGTGGCGGCCCCGATGGTGGTCGTCCCCTCCTGGATCGGCTGCTGGCTGGTCGCCTTGAAGGACACCTCGCGGTTGTTCGAGGTGTAGATGACCGGGTCCTGGACGATTGAGCTGAAACGGTCGGCGGCGATCGCCTGGATCGTCCACTGGAAGGTGGGGGCCGACAACAGGGCCAGGGGCAGCTGGATGTTGCCCGGGTGGTTCAGGTTCACGACCGAGGCAAGCGTGTTACCCGAGGCGTTCGAACTGGTGGTGCTCGAAGCTCCCGATCCGCCGCTAGCGCTGGTGCTGCTCGAGGAGTTTGTGCCCGATCCGTTCGAGGTCGTCGACGTGTTGGTCGTCGTGACCACGGTGCCCAATCCGCTCGTCGAGACGACCGACTGCGCCGATGAGATCGCCGAGCCCGACAGGCTGATCGGGCCCCCGGACCCGAGGAAGGTCTGGGTCCAGTCGACCCCGAGGGACTGCTGCGGGTTGCGGGCGGTCTCCACAAACTTGACGGCGATTCGGATCAGCTTCTGGGGCTGGTCGATGGTCTTCAGGTAGGCGGCGATCAGCGAGTGCTGCTGGCGGGTCGCCACCACGAACAGCTGGCTGGTGTCCGGGTTCCAGATCGGCTCGACCTTAGGAGCCTCCACGCCCTTGCGGTTTGCGCCGATCCCGGGGATGGCCGAACTCCCGTCCAGGGCGGGCGTCATCAGTCCAACCGTGGGCACGCTCAGAATCTTGCGGATGTCCTCGATCACCTTGTCGCTCTTCGTGCTGAAGGTGCTGTGCCCGGATCCGCCGCTCCCGGCCGAGGGGGTGGAGGATCCCCCACCGCCCATGCCGCTGCTCATGCCGCCCATCGCGGCAAGCTGGCTGTTGATGCTCGTTCCACTGATGGAGACATGCTGCAGGTTGTTGAAACGCAGCGTGTAGGACTTCGTGACGAGCTCGTTTAAATTGATCCGGTAGAACCACCACACATCCCTGCGGTATTCCATCCCGAAGTTGTAGTTCTCCTGGAAGAGCTTCAGCAGTTCGAAGGGGTTCATCACGACATCGCTCGTCACCCGCTCGGGAAAATCGGCGTCCGGGGGGGCGATGTAGGACATGTGGGCTGACTGGGCCAGGAGCCGAATCGCGCTCGAGAGGGTGGCGCCCTTGAGCGGGACATGGCTTGCCGGCAGGGCCTGGAGCCGCGCCACCTCAGCCGCCTCGCCCACAGGCGGCGGGGGGTCGCAGGGGGCTCGGGTTGCTAGAAGCGCTCCGCCCAGGACCAGGGCGGCGACAGGGATGCGGAGCAGGGCCATGGGGCGAGTATAACAGCGAAATCGCCCGGCCCCTGTTGACAGCCCGGCCGGATCGGGCAGAAATTTCCCCCCGCGAAGCCCATGCACTGGTTCACCTCCCGGGACGGGACCCGCTTTCTCGTCCAGACCCCGCAGGAGTGCGCGCAATCCTTTGCGCGGGCCTTTCCGTCAGCTTCGACCCCGGTGAGCGCGCGGCGCTTCATGGCCCAGCTGGCCAAGGAGTGCCCCCCCGAGCAACCGGCCCGGCCGTCCGCAAAGGCCAAGAAACGGCGCTGAGGCACGGATCCTGACCCGGGCCCCTATCGGTTTCCTGCTAAGCTTGGCAGAGACCGATGAACGCCCCCGTCCCCCTTCCCCTCCTGCCCGCACTGGCGGCCGCGCTCGCCGTCTTCGTGGCGGGGGCCTGGGGCGGGCGACTGCTGTGCTTTCTTCTCGAGGAGGTCGGCCGGGAGTCCGGCCTTCCCAGCCCCCACTACGGGCGCCCCGGCCCGGGCCCCCTTCGCGCAATTCCCATCCTCGGCCGCCTCGTTCCCGGAACCGGCCGCACCGCTTGGCCCGCCCTGGCCGTTGAGGCGGCGGCGGGGGCCGCCTTCGTCCTGTCCTTCGAAATCTTCCCCCCGGCGAAGGCGGCCTGTGCCGCGGTCTTCTTTCTCGGGCTACTGGGGGCGACGGCGGTGGACTTTGAGCATACGATCATTCCCGAGGTCTTCACGGTGGGGCTTGCGGCGGCAGGGATGGCCCTGTCCGCGGCGGTGCCGGCCCTCCACGGGTTAGGCTCCCTGACGCTCGTACACAGCGTGCGCTCGCTCGCCTCCGCGCTGCTGGGCCTGGCCATCGGCTCGTCCCTCGGGCTGTGGCTGTCGGTCCTGGGCGAATTCGTCTTCGACCGCGAGGTCCTCGGCTTCGGGGACGTAAAGTTTCTAGGCGCGATCGGGGCCTTCTGCGGCTGGCAGGGCGCGGTTTTCAGCGTCTTCGGGGGCGCCTTTATCGGGGCCGCGGCGATTCTGGCCGCCGAGGCCGGCCGCCGGATGGCGGGGTCATCCTCCTCGCCGCTGTTCCGCGGAGGGGCCGGCAGCCCCGGCTCCGGCCGGCTCGCCTGGGGGGCGGAGTTTCCCTTCGGGCCGATGCTAGCCGCAGCAGCGGCCTCGTATTTTCTCGCGCTGCACCCTGCGGTCGATCGGGTCCTCTCGCCGTTCAGCGCTCTGTTTTGAGAGGCCGCGCGGGCCCGGAAAAATTCCGGGTAAGGTCCGCGCGAACGCGTGTTAGACTTCCTGCCGACAGCCTTCGGTTCCAACTCAACTCCCAACCCAAACAGAAAATCCCATGCAACTCATCAGAAAGCTCCTCCGCCTTAATAGCTCCCGCTTCGCCCGCAGCGCGAACCGCGGCCTAAGCACCGCCGAACTGGTCGGCATCATCGTGATCGTCGGCATCCTCGGCGCCATCGGCGGCACGTACGTGAACGGACTGGTCACCCAGGCGAACACGAACGCCGGCCGCCAGAACGCCAGCACGCTCAACACCCTCGCCGCCTCCGTCCTTGCTGCCGGAGCCACGGTCGGTGCGCCCGGCGCCAGCGCCGGCGGAGCCGCCAACACGATCGACACGACCAGTGCAGCGACGGCGGTTGCCGACCTGAACGGCGGCGTGACGGTCAACAACGTCCTCTACAAGATGACCCCCCCGATCTCGGCCGCGGCGATCGCGACCCTCGGCGGAGCGGCCCCCTCTTACTCCATGACCGGTGCGGGGACCAACAACGTCGTATTCACCTACAACCAGGGAACGACTCCCTGACGCCTGGGTTAGGCGCGCGGCGGTCCCCTGGGCCGCCGCCGGCCTCCCCTTCAGGCGCCTGCTCATGCTTCGACGAATCATCAGTAGGTTCAACGCGCGCCGGACCCCCTTCAGGGTCCGGCGTTCCGGCATGACCCTGGTCGAGGGCATCGGCATGACGATCCTGGTCGGCATCATGGCCGGAATCGCCTTCCCGGCGATCAGCGGACTGCGCCAGGCTGGCATGGACCAGCAGGCGATCGGAATCGCGCAGGCCTTGAACCAGGCCCAGCAGACCTACCAACTGCGGGTCGCAAACGCCGCCACCAACTGGGCCGGCGCAGCCGACTCGGGCGCCAAGTACCAGTTGATCAGCGCGTACATCCCCTACGCGGCGCCCACGCTCGACCAGTACGCGCCCACGGGCTACACGCTCACCATGGGGGCCACCCTCAGCACGAAGGTGGCGATCGAGGGCCCGAGCGGCGCCCTGCCCTACTGAAGCCCGGCCGGAGGCTTCCTTCCATGAAACCGGTTTCACCGGGCCGGCTCGCCCGCTCCAGGGGCGGCCAATCCGGGTTCTCGGTCGTCGAGGGGATCGGGGGGCTGGTGGTGTTCGCCCTCCTGATGGGGGCTCTGACCTACGGGATGGGGAGCCTGTTCAGCGAGCAGGCCCAGCCCCAGGTCGCGTTCGGCCAGCAGGCCTATGCCCGCGCCCCAAGTTTCGACAACTTCCGCGACGCGGTCGACCTGCATGCGGCCTTCTCAAACGCGGTTGACCAAGCCGACAGCGTGATCGTCCTGGGCGGCGCGCGCAGCCACCCGACCCTCGATCCCAACGGGCCCTCGAGCGCCCTTTCGGCCTCCTTCGAGGACTGCGTCCTCACTGCGGCGGCGGCCGGCGGAGGCCTGCGCGCCTACTCCTCCTGGGACCAACGCCAGCTCAACTTCTCCCAGTTCAGCGCCTACTTCACCGCGAGCCCCGACCCGGCCGACTTTACGATTCTCACGGTCCAGGGCCTGTCCCGGATCACCTCGATCACCCAGCAGCGCCGGCACCGCGCGGTCGTGAACGGCCAGGACCTGGCCCTCTACGAGGTCACCTATCAGCCGGTCGACTGGTCCTCGGGCATGCCCTCGCTCCCGACCAACGCAAGCACCGGGACCCGCCCGGCCTACTCCTATCGGGTGTACTATGCTGCGGCAGAGGACGTCTGGTCCCTGCCCCCTGGGGCCACGCATTACTGGTACCGGGCCGACACGGCCTGGACCCGCGACCACGAGGGGCCATCCCGGGTCGTCTTCGCCGACCCCTACGCGCTGGCCGGCCAGGACGGCTCGTCGCCGGTCTCTCCGATGTCGCGCTTCATCTATTTTCTGGCCCAGCAGCGATGAAGGCTCCGCGCAAAACCCGAGGGATGGCCAGTTTCGCGATCTTCCTGTTCGCGCTGGTCTCGGTGCTCGTCCTGGTCGCAAACTTCAAGCTGAACTTCGCCGTCAGCTCGACCAGCGACGCCTACGACAGCTTCAGCTCCCAGCTGGTCGAGAAAAACGGCATCGCCCAGCTCGTCAAAGAGAGCGTCCTCGCGGTCGGCGAGACGGCCATCTCCACCAGTTCCGGAACGCTCCAGTCCGAGATCCAGGCCCGCCTGTCGAGTATCCAGTTCCCCTCGGATGTCACGATCTCACTTGACCCGGGAACCCCGGTTCCCCCGGTCCCGGCCAACCCCTTCTTTCCCTCGGCCGCGCCTGCAGCGGCATCGCAGCCAGCGTATTTCACCCCCGCCGGGGGCGTCCGTGCCCTGGCGGGCATGGGCAACCTGCTGAGTTCGCTGTGCCTCCTCGGCCCCGTCGCCGACCTGGGGCGCCTCACCGTGGTCTTCGACCGTTCGACCAGCGTCTCGGCCTCCGACAACAGGACCTACACTGTCAACGCCGACCTGTTCTCCGTCCCCCTCACCAATGTCGACGTCGTCGCCTACGGCCTGCCCGTTACCGGCTCGGTTCCCGGCGCAGCCCCGGCGGTTCCCCAGGGCTTCTTTGCCCCGGACGTCTCGTGCCTGACGGTGACCTCAAACAACCCCTCCAGCGATCCCACCGCGTTCGGCGACCTGTTTGCCTCCTCGGGCACCGAGCAGCTGCCCTACCAGTACCGCAACGCCGTCAGCTTCTGCTGGAACGCCTACGAGTACCTGTGGTCCCCGGCGTATCAGAATGCGCTACTGGGGACCGCCCTGCTCGGCGGGGCGGTCTACAACTTCTCCTCCCCTCCGGACCAGGATGTGCCCGGCGTCACGGTGAGCGGCACCTCGGCAACGGTCGACTGCAGCGCAGTCGTCGGCTCCGTCGTCGCGATCGTGGACCCGGACGGGACCGGAAGCGTGACCGTGGTCGGCAGCCCCTCGCCCGGGGCGCCCTTCGTCCTAGTCGTGCGCAACACAGCGGGCCAGCGCACCCCGGTGACCTTCACCGGGGACAACGCCCGCCCCGCGATCTTCTACCTGGAGAACGCAGGCGTGACCTTCGCCGGAAACCCCCAGATCCAGGGGGCCCTCTTCCTCGACCCCAACACGACCGCCTCGGGCTCCGTGACCTGGTTCGGCCACTTTTCCTTCTACGGGCCGACCAGCCCGCTCGGGACCCTGGGGATAACCGTTGCCGACAGCCCGGCGGTGAAGGCCTCCCTCGCACCCCTCGCACCCCGCGTCCTTCTCGTTTCCACAAGCGCAACCCGATGAATATTCTCCCGGTCCCTTCCGTCCGATCCCGCGCAGCGGGCTTCACCGCCGTCGAACTGGTGGTCGCCGTCATCCTCTTCTCGGCCGCGGCTTCGGGCGCCCTGGTCCTGGGGAAGGCCATGCGGGACCACAGGATGGCCGCGATCTCCGCAAACCAGCAGAACGCCTACGCGACCTTTCAGTCCCAAGTCGCCCTCCAGGGCATCAATCCGGCCCTCGTCTCAAACCCGGCCGCCGGGGCGATAAACCGCGGGATCAGGGCCGAAAGTGCGATCACCGCCGGCGCGAACCTGTCGGCCTCGTTCGAGTCCCGGGCCGTGGCGCAGCCGGAGGGCGCCGCGCGCACCCTCGCCGGATCCGCGCGGGTAGACGCCATCACCTACACCCTGCCCTCCGCCGGAAACCAGGCGACCCGCGGCACCGGGATCGGGTTCGCGATCGAGACGGCCGGTCCGGCTCCGGCCGCAGGCCCCAACGCCATCCCGCTATCCCCCCCGATCTTCAACCTGTCCGGCGACCTGACCAACGCGGACTTCCCCCTGAACGACATCGCGACCCTCCCGGGAACGAACCCGCCGGGCACGGTCTACCGCTACACCACGGACGGGTCCGATCCGACCGGCTCCAGCCCCGTCTGGGACAACGATCCCGGCTGGACCCCGGCCACCTTTCCCGCGCAGCTGACCCTGCGGGCGTTCAACCCAGACCCCCAATACTCGGCAAGCGCCACCGTGACGGCCCAGTACTCGATGAACCTGGCCATGGGCTACGCGCGGGCCGACAGCCGCGCGGCGAACCTCTACGGGTTCTCCCTCGCCGAACTGTCCTCACCCGGCGCAACCGGGATCGTCCTGACCCCGAGCGTCGACGGGTACGCGATCGTCCTCACCCTCGACGGGTCCGACCCCAGCTCGTCGCCCACGAGTTCCACCTACTCCGGGCCATTCGCCCCGGATCCGTCGCAGTTCAGCCCGTCGGCAACCCTGAAGGCCTACGCCCGGTCGAACGACCCGAGGATAGCCTCATCGCCCGTCCAGACCTATTTTCTCACGACCGTGCAAGTTGCAATGCCCGCCCCCTCCTTCGTGACGCCCAACGGCCAGCCGCTGGACCCCGGCACAGTCGTTGTTCTGAGCGTGCCAGGCTCGGGAACCTCCAGGACCGAGATCAACAACGGCGTCCCGACCCAGGCGAGCAGCCAGGCGAACTCGTTTCCGCTGAACTAGGCTCGCCTCGCCGGAGGAATTCGCGCGGTTTTGCGTGCTATACTCGGGACATGGACTGGTCCCGATTCTTCCAAGCCAACTGCGATCGCAAGGGCTTGAGTGACTTTTTCATCCGCGAATCGGGGGAAGTGGCGCTGATGATCGGAAAGCAGCTCGAGTACCTCGACGGCAAGATCACGCCGGAGGACTTCGAGGCCCTGGTCAACCTGATCTGGCGGAATGGTCCCCCTGAACTCGGGCTCCGGGCCCACGAACCGGCCTTCGAACTGGCCGGCCGCCGCTTCCGCGTCTCGTACTACCGCACGCTCGGCGGTCGGGAAATCACCCTGAGGCTTCCGGCCATCTCGATCCCGGCCCCGGAGCAGCTGCGGGTCCCCGCCGCGGTCGTGTCCACCTTCTGCCGTATCCGCGGCGGGCTGGTCCTGGTGTCCGGGC
This sequence comes from uncultured Opitutaceae bacterium, assembly GCA_903862935.1. Taxonomy (GTDB): domain Bacteria; phylum Verrucomicrobiota; class Verrucomicrobiia; order Opitutales; family Opitutaceae; genus Palsa-1447. The sequence goes on along the minus strand of CAIOZY010000046.1, from coordinate 60,779 downwards.
AGATGGGCTCGGGCAAGAGCACAACGGTGTCCTCCCTGTGGATGCACCTGGCAGCGCGCGAGCCGCATCGGATCGTCGCTATCGAGGACCCCGTGGAATTCGTCTATCCCACCCGGCACGGTCCGAGCCTGTTCACGATGCGCGAACTGGACACCTCTTGCGAGGGCTACGAACAGGCCCTGCTCGAGGTGCGCCGGCAGAACGCGACCGCCGTGAGCATCGGGGAGATCCGCGGGGCCGAGTCGGCCGAAAAATGCCTGCGCTTCGCCCTGATCGGCCTGCTGGTGGTCGCCACGATCCACGGGGAAAACGTGCCCTCGACCCTGGCCTCCTACGTGGCGGAGCTTCCCAAGGAGCGGGCCGCCTGGGCCCTCTCGAACCTGGCCACGGCCTGCCGCATGGTGGTCGCCCAGAGGCTGATCCGCAATCCCGAGACCGGAAACCTGGTGGCCGTCCACGAGACGATGTTCAACCTCAGCTACGAGGGAAAGCACCTCGGGATCGCAGCCAACATCCGGGAGGGCCACCTCGACCGGCTTCGCCGCGACATCCAGGGGCATCGCGGCGACGGCATGCAGACTTTCGAGGACAGCATCAACCGCGCGGTCGGCGAGGGGGCCCTCCCCCCCGAGTTCAGGCCGCCCCCCAACGCGCTATGATCCAGCAGTGCATCGACCTCGCCCTGGGGAGGGCGTTCACCCCGGACCCGCTCGACACCGCCGTGCCGCTCGCCCGGCGCTTCGCGCGCCGGCCGCTGCTGGCGCTGTCGGTATACAAGGATGGACTGGAGATCGTGCCGATCACCTTTGAGGGGGACGAGCCCAAGTTCGGCCCGGCCGAGTTCCGCACGACGGCCGGCGAGGACGCCGACACCGCCTTCGTCCGGGCGGCGGCCGAACGGCACAAGGCCCGCGAGTGCCTCATCAACCTCACGTACGGCTACACCGCGGTCCTCTCGTCGCGGGCCCGCAGGCCCGACAGTGACGAGGAGGCGATCTTGCTGATGCGGGACAACCCTGAACGGATCCTCGGGGAGTCCCCCGCCCAGGGCTGCCGCCACTCGCTCGCCTTCCACCCGACCCACAACTTCGCCACGGTCTTCGCCCATCGTGAGGCCGAGATCAACGCCGCGGCAGCGCTGGCCGCTCGGGCGGAGCTCGGGGTGGCCAGGCTCCAGTGCGGGGCCTCAAGCCTGCTCTCCTACGTGATCGGCCAGAGCTGGCCCGAGGTGCACGAGGAGGCCGAACTGCTCTTTGTCGACCGCGCCTCGCTTTTCTACCTGCCGGTCGCCGAGGGCTCCTTCGGCCGCCCGCTCTTTGACATAGGGCTCAGGGAGGCGACCCACAGCCAGGCCGTGGCCGAGCGCATCGGTAAGTTGAAGAGCGGGGGCCGGGTGATCCTCATCAACGCAAGTCCGCTGGACGTCGCAGGCATGATCCGCGAGGCCGCCCCATCGACCACCGTGGTCGAGCCCCTGAAGGGCCCCGCCCACCCGTTCCTGCTCGCCTGCTGCTCCGACCGGCCGCGCCTCGGGCACGACCTGTTCCCCGGCGAGCGGACCGTGCGGCCCTTTGCCCCCGCTCGCCTCCGGGTCGTTCCCATTGTGTTCTGGGGGTCGGTCGCCGCCGCGGTGGCGATCGTGGGCATGAACACCTTCCGCCAGACTCAGGACGAAAGGCTCGCCCGGGGGCTCACCTCCCAGGTGCAGATGCTGGAGGTATCCAAAAAGCAGAGCGAAACGGTGATCCACGACTCCCAGGCGCGCGCAAAGACCGCAAACTCGATCTGCAACTGGCTGCTCATCAGCCCGTCGACCGAGGCCCTCCTGGTCGGGCTGACCCACGAGATCGAGGGTGCAACCGCCCAGGGGGCCAAGGAGGGCAAGTCGATCGCCCGCCTAGACAGCCTGTCGCTCGCTCGCCAGGAGGGCCAGCCCCAGATGCGCCTGACCCTGGTCGTCATCGGGGACGCGCAGGCGGCCAACCGGATCTTCCAGCGCGTCTCGGCCCTGTTCGGCCGGATGGGCTACAGCACGGTCGACCTGAAAGAGACCCTGGTCCCCATGGGATTCCGCTACGAGCACCTCCTGAACCTGCCCAGCCCCTGAACCGCCGCCCATGAAGCACTACTCGCTGCCGGCCTTCGTCCTTTTGTTTGCGAGCGCGCTCCTGCTCTTCGGGATTGTGCACAGTTTCGCCCGGGCGTCCCGCGCCCACGCCGACCTCGCCGCCGCTCGCGACGCGGCCGACCAGGCGAGCCTGGAATTGATCGCCGCCCAGCGCGCCGCCGCCGCGACCAAAGTCAGCGGGGCCCCCGCCGACCGCTTCCTCGCCTCCTGGAAGCAGGAGTTGGAGGCCGAGTCCAATATCGAGCACATCTTTGGGCGGCTCGACACGCTCGCCGTCAACAACCTGCTCTCGCCGTCCGGAAAGAACTTCACCCTGAACCCGAACTACTTCTTCGGCGGCCACCACATGGCGGTCGAAAATGTGAACATCACGGTGGCCGGCGACTATTACCGCACGCTCAACTGGCTCGGGGCGGTCGAGAGCGCCTTCCCCTTAGGCCGGGTCGAGCAGGTCTATTACACCTCCAGCGGCAACTCGCTGTCGCTCGCCGTCCAGTTCGTCTTCCCGCGCACCTTCGAGACGCCATGAGAACGCGCGCCCCCATCATTCTCTTCGCCGCGGCGCTCGCGGCGGCCCCTGCGGCCGCCGGGACGGGTCCGGCGCCCGCAGACCCCTTCGCCCGGATCGGGCCCGACTACAAGAAGCCTCAGGAACTGACCGAGGGGTTCTTTAACCCGTTCCGGGTCGAGGCGACCTCGGAGATGTCGCTGCAGAGGAAGGGCGGGCCGGTAAGCAATGACGCCGTCGACGCGGCGATCGTCCACCGCGGGGTCTCCGGGATCATCCTGGGGACAGACCCGGCGTCCAACCAGGCCATCATTGGCGACCAGGTCTTCCGCATAGGCGACGAGCTGAGTTTCCCCGACGGGGACAAGGGCTCGACCCCGCTTGTACCCGGGGTGAGCGTCGTCTTGTCGGGCATCGACAAGGACATCCTCAGCCTGGAGGTCATCTCGGAGGGCGAGGCGCTCCGCAAGGCGTCCTTCTCCCTGAAGAGCTTCTGGCGCCCCTAGGGCAAGACCTTAAGACCATGGTTTCCTCGGCCCTAGCGCCCGCAACCCCGCACCGGGACGCCCCATCGGAGGGCGCGCCAGGGACCGATCGGGTCGACATCGAGAGGCTCTTCGACACGTACGGCATAACCCCGATGCCGCTCGCCTCCCGCAGGATCCCCCTGGACATCCTCCGGGCCTACGAGAACTGGTGCGAGAAGCTGGGGATCTGGCTCGACCCCGGGTCCGAGCCGTGGCTGCCGGTCGGCTCCGTGGGCCCGCTGATGATCCTCGGGCACTACCAGCCCCCGAAGAAGCAGCCCTCCCTCCTGCCCCCGTGGATGTCGGGCCGCTCGCTCGTGCCCGAGGAGACCTACCGGCGGATCGCCGCGGACCTGGCCGACAGCCGGGCCGCAACCGCCGTGCGCCCCGAGGCGCCCCGCGCCGTGCTTCCGGAGACGCCCCCGGGGTTCCCCGACGACCGGGCGGCCCTGCAGTTTGTCCTCGAGCAGTTCGTCCTGGAACCGGCCACCCGCGCCGTGGGGCGGGCCGCCTTCGAGCGCGGGACCCCCGCCGCCGAGCTGCCGCTCGGCCTGCGCGAGACCGTCATGTTCCTGCGGCAGCGCAGCGCCGTCGTCGACGTGCGCTTCCTCGAGGTTCCCAAGGAGATCCTGGGCCTGTCCCTGAAGACCACTCGCGACTACCACGGTTTCTGCTTCAAGCGAACCCCGAGCGCCTTCTTTGTCGCCTTCCACGAGGTGCCCCCCACCCGGCCTGCGACGAGTTCGCGGCCATGTTCCGGGCGGAGGTCGAGGACGAGGACCGGCGCCCGATCCACTTCGCCCTAACCGAGCTCGACCAGCTCCGGCAGGTGCGCCAGCAGTCCCGCGACGCCGAGGTCCGGGTCAGCGCCCCCGTGGTCGAGAGCAGCTCAAGCTTCGTCCACGCCGTCGAGTGCCGGCTCACCGCCGACGCCGTCCGCAGGATAGATCCCGACCGGCTCGGCACGACCGACGAGCAGCTCGCCCACTGGGCCCTCGGCCAGGCGATCATGGCCAACGCCCAGGACCTGCACGTCATGTTCGAGCGCAGCTCCGGGGTCTTCCGGATCAGCAAGGACGGAGTCCTCCAGACCCTCTACAGCTTCAGCGAGCAGCGCTGGGGCAGCGTCGTCGGGATCCTGAGGGACTTGAGCAAGATCTCGGGGCCGTTCTTCCAGGCGGTGAGTTCGCGCTTCAGCATCCTCTACGACGGCTCGCCGGTTGACTTCCGGGTCGAGGCAACGCCGTTCCGCGACTTTGACCGGCCCCAGAACATGAGCCTGCGCCTGCGGCGCATGGACAGCCGGATCCGCACCCTGGGGGACCTGCAGATGGAGGAGGGCGACTTAAAGCAGATGCGCCGCCTGATCTCCCGGCCCGACGGGATGTTCCTGTTCACGGGCCCGACCTGCCACGGCAAGTCCACGACCATTTACGCCGCCTTAAACGAGCTGAATCGCCCCGAGATCAAGATCATGACCGCCGAGGACCCGATCGAGCAATTGATCGAGGGTGCGCACCAGGCGCAGGTCGACAACATCAAGGGGCTGACCTTTGCGGCGCTCCTGCGCTCGTTCCTGCGCTCGGCCCCCAACATCATCCTGGTCGGCGAAATCCGGGACCCTGAGACCGCCGAGATGGCGGTCGGGGCGGCCCACACCGGGCACTTGGTCTTCAGCACCCTGCACGTGCGCAGCGCCGCCGCCGTGCCCACCCGCCTGGCCGACCTGAAGATCCCCGCCGGAATGGTCGCCGATACCCTGATCGCCGCCCAGTCCCAGCGCCTGATCCGGGTCCTCTGCCCCTTGTGCAAGATCGCGGCCGCCGTGAGCCCGGCCGAGGCGCGGATGTTCGAGGAGGTGGGCATCGAGCCGCCGAAGGCGACCTACGCCCCGGGCTCGGACCGCCGGTGCTCGCGGTGCCAGGGGCGGGGCTACAACGGGGTCACCGCGGTCATGGAGCTGCTCGAGCCCGACGACGAGGTCTTCGACCTGATCCGCCGGGAGGCGGGGATGAGGGCCATCTCGGTTGCGGCCGAAAAGAAGGGCTTCAAGCCGCTGCGCGTCCAGGCGCTGCGCCGCGTCGCCGAGGGCCAGACCTCGATGGAGGAGGCCAAAAAGAAGGTGATCTTCACCGTGGGCTGAAGGCACCCCACCCGCCATGGCCGCCGCCGCCCTACCCTGGACCTTCCGGGTCTTCGTCATCCGCCACCGCGGCCGCAGCCGCGAGGTCGAGGTCTTCGGGCCGGCCTCGGCGGCCGCCGCCCGGTTCGCCGCCGGCAAGGCCGACGACGAGGAGATGAGCGAGAAGCGCCTGGAGTCGTTCGACCGGGCAACCCGCCGCTTCTTCGCGCGAAAGACGGCAACCATCAGCGAGTTGGAGAAATTCTACAGCGGCATGGCCGAGGCGCTGCACGTGGGCGCGGATTTCCGCTCGGCCCTTGACCTGGTCGCCCCGAGCGCCGAGACGGCCTACTTTCGGGGTGTCATTGCCGCGATCTACGAACGCAAGGCCAGCGCCGCAAGCATCGCCTCCCTGATGAGGGACTTCCCCGGCGCCTTCACTAACGTCGCCACGGCCATGATCGAACAGGGCGAGACCTCGGGGAAACTCGAACAGGTCTTCGACAAATTGGCCGTCATGACGAAGAACCGGATGATGATCACCGGGGAGATCAAGGCCGGCCTGTACTATCCGGGGTTCATCGGGGTGCTGCTGCTGATCGCGATGATCGTGGTCAACTTCTACGTGCTCCCGATGATCACGAAGAACTTCAAGCTGTTCCACACGGAGCTGCCGCCGGTCACCCAGGCCCTCTTCGACGCCCTGGGCTTCGTCTCCGCCCATCCCCAGCTCGCCTTCCTTCCCCCGATTCTGCTGGTCATCCTGTTCCTCAGACGCAACGCAATCGCCCGCCATCCCCTCACCCAGAAACTGATTGTGCGTCTACCCAAGATTGGGGGACTGTTCCAGCGCGAGATCCTGTCGCGGAGCTTGAGAACATTGGCAATGCTTTATCAAACTGGTGTTTACCAAAGGGATGCCTTCGCCATCACGGCCGCTGTCGCCGACCATGTTGAGTACTCGGCCTACTTCCGGGCGATCAGCGATCATCTGTCGAAGTCGGCGAGCCTCTACCAGGCATTTCTTCGGGAGCGCCACCGGATCGGCAAGATCGGCAAGGCGGTGGCCGACCAGATGAAGGTCGCCTCGGCGGCCGCGGACCCGTCGACCATCCTGAGCCGGATCGCGACGATCTTCGAGGAGCAGGCCATGCGAGACGCTAAGAACCTCCCGAAGCTGATCGAGCCGCTCCTGATCCTCGTGATTCTGGTCTTTGTAGGGTTCCTGGCGGCTGCGATCTACCTGCCGAATATCTACCTGATGTCCCACGTGGCGCAGCACCCCAATCTGATGAACACGCCCGGGGCTCCCACGCCCTAGCGGGGCTCATGGCCGGCCGAGGAAAGTCCCGGCCCGTGCTAGAATTGATACCATGAACCGAAATGTCTGCAGCCATGTCCGCCTGGCTTGGGTTCTCGCGGCCCTGACAGCCGCCAGCCTGGCGAGTCTCGCCCGGGCCGACACCCAACTGTCGAGCGCCGTGTACAGCTTTCAGGGTCAGCCGCAGACCTACACGGCGCCCTCCGGCACCTCCTACATCACGATCCAGGTCTGGGGCGACGGGGCCGGTTACTCAAACGGCACCCCGGGTGATAACGGCGGGTACGTATCGGCCTCTTACTCGATCACGGCAGGTCAAAGCTGCACCGTACACTGCAGCAACGGATCCCGGCAGGTCCAGACCTCCCTGGGGACAGTCCATGTAGCCGGCGGCGGCAACGGAGTCGGCACAGCCACGGCAAGCGGCTCGGCCTTCAACTCGGTCTTCCTGAGGGGCGACGGCGCCCCAAGCGTGCCCGGATCGGAAAACCCGACCTACCCGGGCAACAGCTGCGGCCATGGCGGAAACGCGGCGCATCCCGACGGATGGTCCGGGTGCGTCGTCATCACCGCCTACCAGCGCCAGCAGGCGCAGACGATCACGTTCCCCAACCCGGGTCCCCAGTGTTCCGGGGTGAGCACCACCTTGGGCGCAACGGCATCCTCAGGGCTGCCGGTCTCCTATGCCGTGTCCAGCGGCCCGGCGACGCTCTCGGGAGGGAGCCTCCAGACAAGCGGGACGGGCGTCGTGACGCTGACCGCAAACCAGGGCGGCAACACGGGCTATCTGCCGGCCTCACCCGTAAGCGTCAGTTTCCAGGTCTATTCCCGGCCCGCCGTCACCAGCACGACCTCGGCCTCGGGGCGCCTGAACATCCCCTTTGTCTATTCAACGGTCGCCTCCGGGAACCCCACCAGCTACTCGGCCTCCGGCCTGCCCCCGGGACTGGCGATTGACCCGTCCACGGGGCTCATCTCCGGCACCCCGACGGGCGCCGGAACCTACCATGCCACGGTGACCGCGGGCAACCCGGGGGCTTCCGGAAGCGCAGCCCTCATTTTCCAGATCGCGCAGACCTACACCCTCACAATCTCCGGATCCCCCGTTGGCGGCGGGACTTATTCCGGGACCGGAGTCTACGACGCGGGCACGACCGTCACGATCACCGAGGTCGCCAACTCCGGCTACCGCACCGCGGGATGGGGAGGAATTGACGCCTCTCGCACGGCATCCCCATCAAGCGCCTCAACGACGATCCCGATGAGCTCCAACCGCAGCGTGACCGCCCAGTTCGTGCGCCAGGCGATCCTCACGGTCACCGCCGGCGCGGGAGGGACGGCAAGCGGGACGGGAGTCTACGATGTCGGCACTTCGGTTGCGATCACCGCTAACCCCACCGGAAACTATCTGTTCACCAGCTGGTCGGGCACGGGAATCTCCAACCCTGGCCAGGCCTCCACGACCGTCCTGCTCACAAGCGACGCCATCGTCACCGCGAACTTTGCGCAGCCTCCAGCCTTCACCGGAGGCAACTCGGCCCAGACTCTGGTCGTGGGCCGGCCCTTCACGCTGCAGGTGTCGGCGACGAACAACCCAACCTTCACCGCAGTCGGCCTGCCCCCCGGACTGGCGATGTCGGCAGCCGGCTTGATCAGCGGTTCGCCTTCGGGATCGGGCACCTGGTCGAGCACGATCACGGCGACTAACGCCGGCGGCTCTACCAGGGAGACCCTGGCCTTCAGCGTCTCCCAGCCGCCGGCGATCACGAGCGCCCTCACGGCATCTGCCAAGCTCGCCCAGCCCTTCACCTACGCAATCACCGCGTCGGGAGGCCCGACCAGCTACGGCGCCACGGGCCTTCCCCCGGGCTTGTCCGCCGACCCCGCGACCGGGCTGATCTCCGGGACACCAACCCAGTCCGGGTCGTTCTCGGTGGTGATCTCCGCCTCGAGCTCCGGGGCGACCGGATCGGCCACCCTAGCGCTGACCGTGGCGCCAACCTATGTGCTCGCGATCACCGGCTCACCTGCGGCCGGAGGAACCTTCACGGGTGCGGGCCGGTACGACCCCGGAACCGTGGTGACCATCACCGAGTCGGCCAAGTCGGGCTACCGTGCCGCCGGATGGGGTGGCGCCGGTGGCCAGGCGACGGCCGCCCCGTCGAGCCCGTCGACCACGATCGTCATGAGCGCCGATCGAACGCTCGTTGCGCAGTTCTCAATGCAGGCGATCCTGACGGTCACCGCCGGGGCGGGCGGCACCGCAACGGGCGAGGGTGTCTATGACGTCGGCTCGGTGGTCGCAATCTCCGCTGCGCCAAGTGGCAACTACGTCTTTACGGGGTGGTCCGGCTCCGGTGTGGCCGCCCCCTCCTCCGCCTCGACGACCGTCACCGTGATGGGCGACGAAATCGTCACGGCCAGCTTCACGCAGCCGCCGGCCATAACGGTGGCAAATCCCAGCCAGACCTTGGTCGTCGGCCTGCCGTTCTCGCTGCAGGTCAGCGCCTCGAACCTGCCGTCCTTTGCAGCGGTGAACCTGCCCCCCGGGCTAGCGATCGACGCAGCGAGCGGCCTGATCGCCGGAACCCCCATCACCTCGGGCACCTGGTCGGCCTCGGTCACGGCGACGAACGCCGCCGGGGCGTCGTCTGCCAACCTCTCCTTCGCCGTCTACGACCAGCCACAGATCACCAGCCCGCTAGCAGCCCTGGCAAAGCTTCAGCAGGGCTTCGGCTACACGATCACCGCCTCGGGCTCTCCGACGAGCTTCAGCGCCACGGGCCTGCCCGCTGGCCTGGCCCTCGATACGGCAACCGGGTCCATCTCAGGCACCCCCACCCAAACCGGCACATTTTCGGTGACCGTGTCGGCCGCCAACTCCGGGGCGAGCGGCTCGGCAAGCCTCAGCCTGACGGTGGCGCCGACCTACCTGCTCACCCTGTCCGGTTCGCCGGATTCAGGGGGCACATACTCAGGGACCGGACGCTACGACGCCGGGGCGGTCGTGACGATCACGGAAACGGCCGCGGGCGGGTACCGGACGGCGGGATGGGGCGGTCCCGACGCCACGAACGCGGCGGACGCGACCGCTGCAACGACCACGATCGTGATGGACACCGACCGCAGCCTGTCCGCCCAGTTCGTTGCGCAGGCAACCCTCACCGTCCTCTCGGGCCCGGGCGGCAGCGCGTCCGGAAGCGGCACCTATGACGCGGGCACAACCGTGGCCCTTTCGGCAGCGCCGGCCTCCGGCTACACCTTCTCCGGTTGGACCGGGGGGCCCCCCTCGGACCCTGCGGCCGCGGCAACCACGCTGGTCGTCGCCACAAGCACCACGGTTACGGCCAACTTCACCGCCCAGCCCCACGCGCCAGCCGCCACGCTCACGAGCGCCACGACTGCCTACACCGGCTCCCCCTTCACGGTCTCAGCAACCGCCTCGGCGTCCGACGGCAACCTCACGCTCCATTCAGTCGAATGGCAGTCTCCCGCGGGGGACTGGACGGTCGACACCGCCAGCGCCTCCGGGACATCCAGCAGCCGGTCGGTTGGGATCAGCTTCACCGGCACGGGCCTGTGGACGCTCCGGTCGGGCGCAAGCGTGGACGGCGGGCAGACGTGGGTCTACAGCCCATCCGTTCAGGTATCCGTCTCCAACGGGATAGAGAGCTTCACATTCCAGACAATGACCGTGCCGCCGGCCAACGGCCAGACCTGGTACAGCCCCTCCCCGGTCGTCCAGCGCACCTACCAGGTGCTGCACAAGAATCCCTAAGTTGGGTTCCCAGCTCGAAATGCCGCATGACAGGGCTATGGCCCTGTCAGCGCAGGTACTCGGCGACCCAGGGATGCCCAGCGGTTGCCGAGGCGAACCGGGCCGGGCCCAGGTCCTCGGCGACGAGGGTCAGGATGTCTAACAGCTGCAGCGGCGGCGCCACCTTCCGGCAGCGGCTGAAGTGCTCCAGGACGGCCTCGAGCCTCACCCGAGGGGGTTCGGGCAAAAGAGGCTGGAACTTGGAAGGCACCTCGCACGGGAAACCGTCCCGCAGCAGGCAGTACCGCGGCGGGTCGCCGACGACCTCAAGGCGGCCCCATCCTGGCTCGAGCCCGGCCAGCAGGCCGGCGATCACCGCCGTGTGCGGCCGGTAGACCGCCTCGTCGAAATGAGCCAGGCAGCCGGTGGGAACCGGCATCAGGTTGGCGGCGAAAAACCGGGCCTGCGCGCCAAAGAAGTTATCCCGTTCGATGGGGCGCGGAAGGCCGAGGGGATGGGTGACGCCAAAGGGCGATGGGAGGGAGGGAAAGGACATGGCTTGTCACGACTGATGGCGCGAACTCGCATGTTATACTTAGTGTGTCTGGAACAATCATAGCAGCAGTTTAGCCCCCTTCATGAAACTTTTCACCTCGGCCCTGTTCTTCCTCCCGTTAGCCCTGCTCGCTGAACCCGGTCCCCTGCGCTTTGAGGCGATACCGCTCGGCAACGCGGCGAGGATCCTGTCGGCCCGGTTCCACTGCCCGGTGACCATCCGCGCCGGAGCCCAAGAGCCGATCAGCGGGGACTTCTCTGGCCTGGACCTGAAGCAGGCGCTCACCGAGGCCGCGCGGCAGGCAGGCCTCGTCGTCGTCCCGCAGGGCCCGGCCGGGGGCTACTGCCTCGAGCGGCCCAAGGCGGTGAGCCCCGCCGAGGCCGCGCACCGGCGCTCCGAACTCTTGCGCCTTCGCGCACGGCTCCTTGAGTCGGACGGACCGCTTGCAGCCGGCGTGCCGGCCGGCTAAGGCTCTTTCCATGACGGTGCGGCACGTCAAGGATGTCGTCCATTTCCAGCTGAGCACGGTCGAGATGCGCCAGGTGATGGAAGAGGGCGGGATGATCCACGCCATCGCGGAGCGCCTGTCCCTGGACCTGTCCCGCGGGGCAAAGGCCGGCCGCTGGATCCCCCATAGCGCCCCGGTGCGCATCTTCCACGAGAGCCAGGGCCGGGGGCATGTGCTCCAGTGCAGGGTCCACGCCTGGACCTATTTCCGGGAGGTCGAGGCGGCCAGCCCCCTCGAGCGCGAGATCCGCGCCGAAATGCTCGCCCTGGGCCTATCCGGAGAAGCGGATCGACGAGCGGCCCGCTACTCCCCAGCCTGAGTGCGACCCAACCGATGAACCCCGATCCGCTCGACCCCCCGCTGGGCGAACCGCTCGCCGACTTCTCGATCCCGGGAACCCCCAGGGCCGAACTGCAGGTGCGCTGCCATGTCACGGACCTCATGCTCCAGAGCCGGGAGATCGAGGACCAGACCCGCGTCGCCTACCTGCGCCGCCAGGTGCAGCTGTGGGAGGCCCTGCGGAGCGTCACCGAGACGTGTTTTTCCCTGTGGTCCCAGATCCCCGACGGCAACCGGGACCGGTTTATCCGGGAGGCGCTGGCGGTGAAGGAGCGCTGCGCCAAGGAGGGCCAGGAGCTGGTGTTCGCCGCTCTGAAGAACCCCCTCCAGGCCAAGGCCATCGCCCGCGTGCTCCTTCTCGGGCACAATTTCCTGCGCACCCTGGACATCTGCCTTGAGGCCCTTCTGCGCTACCCATCGCAGAAGTCGGTCACCCGCAAGCCCGTCAAGACCGAGGTTGTCATCGACTGGGCCGTCGGCGGAATCCGGGACTGGGTCGTGCACTACCCCTACGCCTTCGAGAAGGCCGGCAAGGGCCAGAAAAACCCGCAGAAGATGGCCCACGTGAGCCGCCACTACTCCACAGACCGCACCGTCCGAAGCCAGATCAGCCACAAGCAGATCGCCAACATCTTCATGCTGCGGGAGACTACGGTCGCCGACATCGAGAGGCGGGGCCTGGCCAAGCTCAGGGCGGCCTTCAAGACCGCCCAGGGCGGCAAGATCGACCTCTCGGAATTAACCGACGCCTAGCCTTTGAGCTCGAGCCCGACGGCCCTGAGAAACCGGGGTTCGGCCAGGCGTGTCCATCTGCTCTCCACGGTCTTCCGCTCGGCGCAGGCGAGCCTGTCGAGCTCCCGGAGGAGCGCCCGGGGCGCCGGCGGTCCGTATTCCGCGAGATGGGCCTGGGCCGAGCCGAGGTCGCGGATCCGTCCGAGCGAACGCTCGATCCGGTGGGCGCGTCTGCGCAGCCGCTCGCCTTCGGGACCGAGGATGTCCTGAAAATCCTCTGTAAGGTAGCGGATCCGGCGCAGTTCGATCCTGAGCCGGTGGACCTTCTTGAGGGAGCCGCTCCGGCGCCACCGGCCGATCTTGAGCGCCCGGGCGAGCGCCTTTTCCAAGGCCCGCCGGGCCAGCCCCTCGGGAGAGCGGACCGAGCTGACTGCCGGGATCTCGGAGGTGACAAGGCGCTCAAGCCGGCGCTTGAGCGCCGCATAGGAGCTTCCCCGCAGGTGCCGCCGCAATACCGGCAGCCGCAGCCGCCGGGCCTGCCTGTGGTGCTCGAGAAAGCGAGGCCACCGCCGGTTCTCCCCGACCGCCCGGACGACCGACTCCTCGCCCATAAGCTCGAGCCCCACATCGGAGTCCCGCACCGAGCCGAGCGCCCGGTTCACGCGCTGCAGGTCCCGCTCGGCCTGGCGGGCTCCGGTCCCCTTGAGTGGGCCGCGAAAAGTCCTCAGAACGTACCTCAGCCTGCGGATCGCGATCCGCGCGCAATGCAGGGCCTCAGGATCCTCGCCGCAGGCCGCCCCAGGAGCGTTCCGGAGAAACGCCTCCAGGCGGCACGCCGCGAGCCTGCGGACCGCCTCGCCCAAGCCGATCCCTCGCCAACCCGCTCCGGGCTGGGCGGCGCTTTCTCCGTCGGATGACAGACGCTCCCCCATTTCCCTCAGACTGCTTACTCGATCACCATGCCCGCCGGCAGGATTGCTCCCTTGACCACGATCAGGATCCCCTCGCGGATGATGACCGCTCCGTCGGCGTAGCTCCCGTCGGCCTTGCCCACCGGCGAAAGCCTGACCCCGTCGCCTATCCGCGCGTTCTTGTCGATGATCGCGCGCCGGATGCGGCACCCCTTGCCGATTCCGATGTTCGGCCGCTTCTTCTCGGCGTTGTGCCGGAGCTGCTCGGTGGTCTCGTAATAGTCGGCGCCCATCACGATCACGTCCTCGAGGGAGCTCCCCTCCCCCACGTAGCTGCGGATTCCCAGAACGCAGTGGTGGATGGACGAGTCGGTGATGATCGAGCCGTCCCCGATCACCACGCTGTCGATAGCGCAGCGGTTAAACTTCGAGGCGGGCAGGTAATTTTCCTGGGTGTAGATCGGCGCCTCGGGCTCGAAGAAGTTGAACGGGGGCAGCGGCTGGGCGAGCGCCAGGTTCGCCTCGAAGAAGGACCGCACGGTTCCGATGTCCTCCCAATAGCCCTCGAAGAGGTGCGCGCACAGTTTCTTGCGCCCGAGGAGATTGGGGATCACCTCGCGGCCGAAGTCCGTCATGGAGTTGTCGAGGGCTTCCGCGAGGACCGACTTGTTGAAGACGTAGATGCCCATTGAGGCCAGGCAGCGCTTCTCGGCCGAGCGCTCCTTCAGCTGGGCCTCGACCGAGGGTCCGACGGCCAGGCTTGCGATCACCGCGGGGTCCTTCGGCTTCTCCACGAACTGCCGGATCTGCAGGTCCTCGTCGACCCGCATCAATCCGTAGCCCTCGACCTTAGAGGCGGGAACGGGGATCGCGGCGATGGTGACGTCGGACTTTGCGGCGCGGTGGTGCTCGATGATCTCGCGGAAGTCCATCCGGTACAGCTGGTCGCCCGAGAGGATCAGGATTAGGTCGTGCGGGGAGGTCCGGAAGTGCACCAGGTTGCGGCGCACGGCGTCGGCCGTGCCCTGGTACCAGTCCATGCTCTTCTCCGTCTGCTCCGCCGACAGGATGTCAACAAAACCCCCGTCGAACGGATCAAACCGGTAGGTGCTCCGAATGTGGCGGTGGAGGGAAGCCGTGTTGAACTGCGACAGCAGGAAGATCCGGTTGATTGAGGAGTTGATGCAGTTGCTGATCGGGATGTCGACCAGGCGGTACTTGCCGGCCAGAGGCACGGCCGGCTTGCAACGCTCCAGGGTGAGCGGCGAGAGCCGCGTGCCGCGGCCGCCGCCCATAATCACAGCAAGGACTTTTTTTTCGGAAGGCATGGGGAGAGCTTCTAACCTTGCCCAAGAATTGCCGTCGGCATTTAGTTTGGCCAACCAATTCCTGAAATTTATGTGCGGAATCATAGCCTACATCGGCAAGCACCGAGCCGCCCCCATCATCGTTGAGGGGCTCAAGCGCTTGGAGTATCGCGGCTACGACTCTGCAGGCCTCGCCGCCCAGCAGAACGGCCGCCTCGTCGTGATCAAGAAGGCGGGCCGCGTCGACCGGCTGGCCCAGGAGGAGGCAGAGCACCCCCTGTCCGCAACGAGCGGGATCGGCCACACCCGCTGGGCGACCCACGGGGCGGTGACCGACGCCAACGCCCACCCGCACCTGAGCAGCGACGGCAAGTTCGCCCTGATCCACAACGGGGTCATCGAGAACTACGCCCAGATGAAGACCTTCCTTCTGGGCAAGGGCTTCACCTTCAAGTCCGAGACCGACACCGAGGTCCTCTGCAACCTGATCGCCTATCACTACGCGAAGGAGGACGCGGCCGCCGGTCCTTCCGTCCGCTTCCTGGAGAGCGTCCGCAAGACCCTTCGCCACGTCGAGGGGACCTACGGAATCGCCGCCCTGTGTGTGGAGGCGCCCAACGAGATCGTCGCCGCCCGCAAGGCCTCGCCGCTGATCCTGGGCGTGGGGGAGGCCGAATACCTGATCGCAAGCGACGCGAGCGCCCTGGTGGGCCGCACCCAGAACGTAGTCTACCTCAAGGACGGGGAGATCGTCCACCTGACGCCGAAGGCCTTCACCATCACGACCCTCGACCAGGCCGACGTCTCGCCCGTCATGGACCGGATCACCTGGTCAGTCGCCGACGCCGAGCTCGGAACCTACGAGCACTTCATGGAGAAGGAGATCTTCGAGCAGCCGCTAGCGCTGGAAAACAGCATGCGGGGGCGCTTCTCCGAGGACGGGAGCACGGCGCAGTTCGGGGGGCTCAACCTGACCGCGGGCGACTTCGCCCAGGTCGACCGCTTCATGTTCTGTGCCTGCGGCTCGGCCTGGCACGCGTGCCTGGTCGCCGAGCACCTGATTGAGCGCTTCGCCCGGCTCCCGGTCGAGGTCGACTACGCCTCGGAGTTCCGCTACCGCAACTCCCCCTTGGGCCGCTCGACCCTGTTTTTCGTCATGAGCCAGTCCGGCGAGACGATCGACACCCTGGCGGCCCTGCGGGAGGCCAAGCGCAAGGGTTACCGGGTCCTGGCGATCAACAACTCGGTCGGCTCGACGATCGCCCGGGAGTCCGACGGGGGCATCTTCCAGCACGTCGGCCCCGAGATCGGGGTCGCCTCGACCAAGGCGTTCACCTCGCAGCTGATGATCGGGGCGATGGTGGCCCTCTACGTCGCCCGGATGCGCGACATGAGTTTCGCAGACGGGGTCCAGTACGTGAACGCCCTGAAGGGGGCCCCCGACCTCGTCCGGCGGGTCCTCGCCCAGGCGCCGCATATCCGGGACATCGCCCGGCGCTACGCCGCCTCGAGCGACTTCCTCTTCCTGGGCCGGCTGTCGCTGTTTCCGATCGCCCTCGAGGGCGCCCTCAAGCTGAAGGAGATCTCCTACATCCACGCCGAGGGGTATCCCGCCGCCGAGATGAAGCACGGGCCGATCGCCCTCATCAGCGAGAAGTGCCCCAGCGTCGTCCTCGCCCCGAAGGGGGAGCTCTTCAACAAGATCGTCTCCAGCATCCAGGAGCTCAAGGCCCGCAAGGGCCCGATCATCGCCGTGACGACCGAGGGTTCTGAGATCCCGGCCGGCCTGGCCGACGCCGTGATCTCGATTCCGGACTGCCACGAGGCAGTCCTGCCGATCGTCGCCGCGATCCCGGTGCAGCTGCTCAGCTATTACATCGCCGTCGAGCGGGGCTGCGACGTGGACAAGCCTCGCAACCTCGCCAAGTCCGTCACAGTCGAATGAATTCCGGGTTCCTCGGCCTTCCCGCCCCGGCGTGGCAGTCCCTGGCCCTGACCCTGAGGCTTGCGGCCACCACGACAGCGGTCCTGGCCGCCGTGGGCCTGCCGATCGCCCACTGGCTGAACACGACCCGCTGCAGGCTCGCGCCCGCCGTCGAGGCGCTGGTCACCCTGCCGGTGGTCCTCCCCCCGACGGTGATCGGCTTCTACATGCTGATGGTCTTCTCCCCGCGCCACGCCCCGGGCAGCTGGTGGAGGGCCCTCACGGGAACCTCGCTCGCCTTCTCGTTCACCGGGCTTGTGATCGCCTCGGTGTTCTATTCGCTGCCTTTCGCCGTGCAGCCGTTCCAGGCGGCGCTGCGGGCCGTTCCGAAGGACCTGCTCGACGCCGGGGCGGCACTCGGGGCATCCCCCCGGAGGGTCTGGCAGCGCCTTCACCTGCCGCTGGCCTGGCGCGGGATCGCCGCAGGGCTGACCCTCGGCTTCGCCCACACGCTGGGCGAGTTCGGGGTCGTCCTGATGATCGGCGGCTCGATCCCCGGGGTGACCAAGGTGGCGAGCATCGAACTGTACGACACCGTTCAGGCGCTCGACTACGACCAGGCCCACGCCTTCGCCGCCCTGCTGCTGGTGATGTCCTTTGCGCTGTTGATGGCCGTCACTCTCTTGCAACGCCGGCACAATCGGCTATTGAAGACCTGATGCGCCTCGCCGCGACACTGACCGCCGCAGCCGTGCTCGCCTTGGCACCCGAGGCAGCCCGGGGCGCCGGCTCGGCCGCCCTGTTTCCGATCGAGCAGACGGGGATCCCCTCGCCTGCGGGTCCGGGGTCCCGCGCGGCGGTTTTCTCCGCCGACCGCGATGGAGGGGTTTGGCTCGCCTGGATCGAGGTCCCGCAGCCCCTGCCCCCCCCCGCAGCCGCCGCTGCCCCTGTCGTGCGCTGCGCCCACTTCGATCCCGCCTCAGGACGGTGGGGTTCGCCCCGCGTGATTGCCAGCGCCACCGGCTGGACCGATGGCGACGACTCTCCGGCGATCACCGCGAGCGCGAAAGGCCACCTCGCGGCAGCCTGGACTGTCCGGCAACCCGGCCCGACGGTCCTGGTGAGCCAGTCTGACGACGAAGGCGCAACGTGGAGCCCGCCCCTTCCCCTCTCCAAGGAAAGCCGCTCCGCCGGGCAGGTGAGCCTCGCCACACTCCAGGATGGCCGGGTCCTCGCCGCCTGGCTCGACGCCCGCTCGGCCGGAAAGACGGCTCTTTTCCTGAGGTTTCTGTCCGGGCCCATGACCATCGCCCCGGACTACGCGTTTGACCCTTCGGTGAGCGAGGGCTGCCAGCCGCAGATGGCTGAGCTTCTCGACGGCGGCGCAGTCCTTCTGTACCGGGCAATCGCCGACGAAGGCGCGCGCGACATCGCCATTGCGCGCCTGCACGGCCGGCGCTGGGAGGATCGCCATGTGCTCTCGCCGGACAACTGGATCCCGCACGGGGCCCCCTCTCCGGCGCAGGTTGCCGGGCCGGCGATCGCGGCCGACGGGAGCCGCCTTGCGGCTGCCTGGTTCACCGGAGCCGACGAGGACCCCCGCCTGCTCTACTCGTCCTCCTCGGACGCGGGCACCCGCTTCCTGATGCCGATCCGGCTGGCCGACGGTATCGGCTCCGGGCGGCCTTCGGTGGCGCTGATCCACGACGGAGCCGCTCTGGTCAGCTGGGTGGCCCCTGCCGCGGGATCCGCGACGGGTGAAGTTCGGCTCTGCCGGGTTTCCCCGGAACTTGAGGCCGGGGCCCCGATAACCCTCGGTGTGCCGGCCTCCGGATGCCCTGCGGCATCGCCGCGGCTTGCACTTGTCTCCGACTTTACAGGGGGCCACGCCAAGCCCCGCGCCATCGTGGCCTACACGGCCCCCGGGCCGGTCGTGCGCACGGTCGCCGTGACGGTGCCGGAGCGCCAGTTGCTCGAGGCAGCCAACACAAACTGCAACTGCGGGGCGACCCCCGAGCAGCTCCTCGGTTACCCTATCAGCGGCAGCATCGTCTCCCTGTCCCCCGACTTTGGTACCCTGGTGATCGAGACCGGCCTGATTCCCGGACTGCTGGAACCGGGCCAGCACGTCTTCTTCGCCTCTCGCGACCAGATGCGGCCCCTCAAGGAGGGCAGCCAGTGCCTAGCGCGGGTCGAGCGCCGCGACGGATCCTGGTGGCTTTACGACGTGAAGCTGCTCGCCGAGGCCCTCTGAGCCGGCCCTTCGGCCGTCACTTCAGCCCGAAGACGGCGTCGGCGTAGTCAGCCACGCTGAAGGGCTGCAGGTCCTCCGCCTGTTCCCCCAGGCCGATGAAATAGATCGGGATCCCGAGCTGGCGGTAGATCCCCACCAGAGCCCCCCCGCGGCTCGTCCCGTCAAGCTTCGTGACGACCAGCCCCGTGAGGCCGAAACTTTTGTGAAAGACCTTCGCCTGCTCGATCGAGTTGGCGCCCAGAGAGCCGTCCACGACGAGCCACCGGTGGTGGGGCGCCAAGGGGTCGTTCTTCTGGAGGACCCGGCGGATCTTCGCGAGCTCCTCCATGAGGTTTGACTTGGTGTGCAGCCGGCCGGCCGTGTCGATGACCAGAAAGTCCCTCCCGCGGGCCTTGGCGGCCTGCCAAGCGTCGAAGGCCACGGCCGCGGAGTCCGCCCCCGTCTGGGTCGATATCAACTCCAGGTCAAGCCGCCGCGCCCACACCTGGAGCTGCTCGATCGCCGCCGCCCGAAAGGTGTCCGCAGCCGCAACGATAACCGAGCGGCCGTCCTGCTTGAGCCTCCAGGCAAGCTTTGCGCAGGTGGTCGTCTTCCCCGAGCCGTTGACGCCGATGATGGCGATCACGACCGGCGCCCCGGTCCTTGCCCCTGTTTCGAGCCGCCCCTCGCTGCCGGCCAAGGCCTTCCTCAGGACCGCCGCGCCGATCTCCGCCGCGCGCCGCCCCTGAAGCTGCGGGTCGTGCCGGAACGCGGCGCCGATCTCGGCGACGATCTCGGCGGTGGTCTCGACGCCAAAGTCCGCCGTGTAGAGAGCCTCCTCCAACTCCCCGAGCGAGGCGGCGTCGATCTTCCTGCCGCCGAACAGCCCCCGGGTGCGGCCGGCGATCGCCGAGACCGTCTTGGCGAGCCCGTCCTTGAATTTCTTGAAGAGCGGGAGCATGCAGGGGGGCCGCCGCGCCCGGAGCCTACGGCGTCGACGCCTTGCGGGCGTCGCGGCCGATCTGGTCCTTGAGCCGGTCGAGGATCCCGTTGATGAAGCGCTTCGCGTCGGCGTTCGAGAACTCCTTCGACAGGTCGATCGCCTCGTTGATCGACACGACCGGCGGGATGTCCGGCCGGTGCATCATCTCGAATATCGCCACCCGCAGGATCGCCAGGTCGATCTTGGCGATGCGGTCAAACTCCCAGTTGTGGGCGAGCGACCGGATGTGACCGTCGATTTCGGAGGACTTCTCGATCGCCCCGCGGATCAGCTCCTCGCCGAAGGCGTAGTACTCCCGGGGCTTGTCCATTCCCTCGAAGAAGACCTTCAGGTCGTCCTCGAGGCTGGCCGGGGAGTTGATGCTCCAGGCGTAAAGGTACTGCACGGCCGCGGCGCGGCCCTCCCTCCTCTGGGCAAATTGGGCGCGGCTCATCGGCGCAACTTTCTCCGCAGGGCGGCCATGGCGAGCGCGGCGCGGGCAAACTCAGCTCCGCGGTCGATCCTTCCGGTACAGCGGGCGGCGGCTTGGGCGCGGTTCTCGGCGACGACCACACCGTTGATGACCGGCACCCGGGAGTCCAGGGCGACCCGCTGCAACGCATGGGTCACCGCCTCGGAGATCAGCTCATAGTGGATCGTGTCTCCCCGGATGATGACCCCGAGGGCGACGATGACGTCGGGCCGGAGGCTCCCGGCGAGCATCTGGGCCGCCGAGGGCAGCTCGTTCGAGCCCGGCACACGGATGATCGTCAGCTTCTTCGCACCGACCCCCGCCTTTCGCAGCGCGGCGACCGTCCGGTCCAGAAGAGCCCCCACGAGGCTCTCGTTGTAGCAGGCCGCGGCGACCGCCACCCGGAAGGGGGCGCCGGACACCGCGGGGAATGTGGGAGCAGACAGACTCATGGGAGGTTTCGCAGACAGAAAGATCTCGGAGGGGACCAGTGCAACGCCCCCCTGCCAATCCGCAACGTGAAAATTCTGCCCCTACCGGGGGGCCGGCGGCTCAGCCGACGGGGAGCTGCTCGATGATCTCCAGGCCGTATCCGTCGAGCCCGACCGCCCGGCGGGTGCTGTTGGACAAAAGTCGGATTTTCTTCAGCCCGAGGGAGACCAGGATCTGCGCGCCGGTGCCGTAGTCGCGCAAGCTCATGAGCGGAGGGGCCTCGCCCGGCCGCGCGTCGAGTAGCCGGACAAAATCGGCGTCGCTCGTCGCATGCGCCATGTACAGGACGGCTCCCCGCCCGGCCCGGCCGATCGCCTCGAGGGAGCCCGCAAGGGTCTTTTGGGTGTCCAGACTCTTCATCCGGAACACGTCCCCGAGGAGGTTTCCGCTGTGAACGCGCACCAGAGTCGGCTCCGGGCCCAGCGACCCCACGGTCAGCGCAATGTGGTGGCGACCGTCGAGCTTGCCGCGGAAGACGTGCAGCGTGAAGGCCCCGAATTGCGAGGAGAAGGGACGGGTGCACACCAGCTCGACCAGGTGGTCGCGGCGTGCCCGGTACTCGATCAACTGGGCTATCGAGATCATCTTCAGGTCGAAGCGCTTGCGAAACTGCTCCAGCTGGGGCAGGCGCTGCACCGTGCCGTCGTCGTTCACCAGCTCGCACAGGACCCCGCTCGGGTGCTGCCCGGCGATGATCGCGAGGTCTACGGCGGCCTCGGTGTGCCCGGCCCGCTCGAGGACGCCGCCGGGGCGGGCCCGCAACGGGAAAACGTGGCCGGGCTGCACGAGCTGCTCGGCCCGCGCGTCCGGGTCGCCCAGGATGTGGATCGTGCGGGTGCGGTCGCGGGCGCTGATCCCGGTGGTGATCCCCGCAGCGGCGTCGACGCTCACCGTGAAGTCCGTGCGGTGACTCTCCCGGTTGCTCGCAACCATGGGCCCCAGGCCGAGCCGGCGCAGCTGCGCCTCAACGGTGGGCACGCACACAATCCCGCTCCCGTAGCGGATCATCATGTTCACCGTCTCGGGCGTCGCCTTCGAGGCCGCCATGATCAGGTCTCCCTCGTTCTCCCGGTTCTCGTCATCGGTGACGATGACCAGGCGCCCCGCCGCAATGTCGGCTGCGGCGGCGTCCACGGAATCAAAAACAACCTGGGGGGAGTCGGGCATGGTGGTGAGAGCCCACAAAACTCTCGACCCGAAAGCCCGCTGTCAATGCGCCGCAGGCCTCACCGCCTGGGGCCAGACCGCTAGGAATGTGTGCCCCAGGGCGCTCAATTGTCCGCTGATCCTGCGGAGAACGTTGAGCATCTGGAGGAAGCCCTCGGTCGAGGCCGTCATCGCGCGGTCCTTGCCGTCCAGGCGCTGGAAGTGCCTCTTCTCAGCCTCCACGCACCATTTCTCGAGCTCCTCCCCCTCCTGAAGGAAGCCGCGGGCCAGCGCGCGGTCCCGGGTGGTCAGGGCCGACACCATCTGCTCCATCCGGCGCCGGACCCGCTCGTAGAGGGCCTGCAGATCGGCCAAGTCCTCGGGCGCAAGGAAGGGCTTGTCCCGGGCGCAGCGGATCGCCGCGCCGCAAAGGCTTTTGTCGACCGTGTCGCCGAGCGACTCCAGTTCGCTCGCGAAGTTGAGCAGGCTCAGCTGGAATCGGGCGTCGCGCGGGGTCATGGCCTCCCCGGAAAGCTGGCTGAGGTAGCGCTTGATCGCACCGTGGAGTTCGTCGACCCGATCGTCCCGCGATCGGACCTCGCGGGCGAGCTGCTCGTCGCGCTCCACGAATGCCTTCCAGGCCCCGGCGTACATCCCCCTCACCTCGTCGGCCATCCTCAACATCTCCCGGCCGGCGTTTGCAAGGGCGAAGACCGGGCTCGACAGGGCGGATGGATCCAGGTGGGTCGCCGACGGGGCCCCCGCCGCCCGCGGCTGCGGCTTTGGGGAAAAGAAGCGCCCGAGCAGGCGGTTCAGGGGCGAAGTCACGGCGATTCCCACGAGGGCCACGGCCAGGTTGAAGGCGGTGTGGAAGTCCGCCGACTGCCGGGCGACGCCCCAGGGCATCCGCGCCCACAACTCCGCCAACGGCCCGAAAAACCACAGGGCCAGAACAATCCCCAGGCTCTTGAGGGCGATGTTTCCCGCCGCCAGCTGCCGGCCCTCGGCGGTCGGCCAGCCCACCGCGCCGGAGATCAGGGCTATTCCCAGGTTCGCCCCGAGGACGACCGGAAGCATGAGCGGCAGGGCCGAGCCGCCGGCCTCCGCGAAGGCAAGGGCAAGGCCGATTGTCGCGGTCGAGCTTTGCATCACAAACGTCAGGAGGGCCGCAAACAGGACTAGGAGCAGCCGGTGGCGGGGTAGGACGGCGAAGCCGACCGCAAACTCCTTGTCCGCGGAGAGGGCGTGTGCGGCCTCTCCCATCACGCTCATCGCCAGATAGATAAATCCAAGGCCAAGGATGATCTGGCCTATCCCCCGCAGGAGCTCTCGCCGGCAGAACTGGAAGCCGATCAGGCCGGCGACCAGGAACAGGGGATACAGGTCATACAGATGAAGGGCGATCAGCTGGACCGAGGTCGTGATGCCGATGTCGGCCCCGAGAAGGAACGGCAGCACCCATTCCACGGGCAGCCGCGAGGACTTGACCAGCTGGATTGAAAGCAGCGTCTGGGCCGTCGACGAGGGCGCGACCGCCCCGACCGCAGCCCCCCCCAGGGTCGCCCGGCCCGGCCTGCGGGCCATGCGCTCGATCCAGCCGTGAAGCCCCTGCCCCGGGATCCGCTCGAAGCCCTTTCGCAGGAATCGGACCCCGAAGAGGATCAGCGCCACGCCCCCGGCAATGTCGATGAAGATCATGGCTTGGCAGCCCGGGCTTTGAGCGTTCGCCAGCGTGCGAGCCTCTCGGCGATCGCCGCCTCCGCTCCGACCTTCTTAGGCTCGTACAGGCGGACAGGTTTCTCCAGGTACTCCTGCCCCGAGATCCCCTCGGGAAACTCGTGGGAGTAGGCGTAGCCCTTGCCGTGGCCGAGCCTCTTGCTCGCCTGCCCTCCCTTGTCCCGCAGGTGGGCCGGGACCGACTGGACGGGCTCCTCCTTCAAAAGCCGGCGGGCCTCGCCGAGGGCGATCGTCGCCGAGTTGCTCTTCGGCGCGGTCGCGATGTAGAGGGTCGCGTGGGCGAGCGTGAGCTCCGCCTCCGGCAGCCCCACGAACTCGACCGCGTGATGGGCCGCGACCGCGAGCGGAAGGGCCGCCGGGTCGGCAAGCCCCACGTCCTCGCTTGCGAGGATCACGAGCCTTCGGGCGATGAAGCGAGGATCCTCGTCGCCGGCCAGCATCTTCGCCAGCCAGTACATCGCCGCGTCGGGGTCGCTCCCCCGGCAGCTCTTGATGAAGGCCGAGATCGTGTCGTAGTGCTCGTCCTCGTCGGCGTCGTAGCGGATGTGCCGCTCCCGGGCGAAGACCTCGATCTCTGAGGCGGAGAGGGCAGAGCCGGCCGGAAGCCCGAGGACGATCACCTCCAAGGCATTCAGGGCCCGGCGCAGGTCCCCGTCGCAAAGGACCGCCATGTCGACAAGGGTCTCCCGCCCGGCCGTCACCCCCTGGGAGCCCAGGCCGCGCTCCGGCTCTGCGAGCGCCCGGGCCAGGACGTCGGCGATCACCTCGGGCGACAGGGGTTCCAGGCGGAACAGGTGGCTCCGGGACAGCAGGGTCGGGATGACGTAGAAGCCGGGGTTGTGGGTGGTGGCCCCGATCAGCCGAACGGTGCCCTCCTCCACGTCCGGCAGGAGCAGGTCCTGCTGGGACTTATTGAACCGGTGCAACTCGTCGATAAAGAGGATCGTGGCGGCCTCGGGGCGCCGGCGCGCCGAGGCCAGGACCTCCCTCAGCTCCGCCACGTTCGACATGACGGCGTTGATTCGCACGAATCGGCTGCTGGTCTCCCGGGCGATCGCCTCGGCGAGGCTCGTCTTCCCGCACCCCGGCGGCCCGTAGAAAATCAGGGAGCCGAACCGGTTCTGCGCCACGAGCCGCGGGAGCAGGCTCCCGGGCTTGAGCAGGTGCTCCTGTCCGGCGACCTCGGCAAGCCGGCGCGGGCGCATCCGGGCGGCAAGCGGCCGGGACGCGGCGCGCCCCGGGCCTGCCCCGCTCGGGGATTCTCCGGGATCCGAAGGGCTGGCTTCGCCAAACAGGTCGCCTTGGTCTGCGGTGGGAGGCATTAGGGTGCCGGGTCGGATCCGGCGACCCGCCATGAAAGCCCCGCCGGAGGGATCCCGCAACCAAAAGGTGTCGCCGGCCCGGGGGCCGGCTGAGACCGGACCTATAATGGGACGCCGTGCACGCCCGAATCCCCGGACACCGAGCTCCCCTGCTGTGGATCGCGCTCCCCCTCCTGGCCGGGCTTGCCACGGGACGTTGCGGGCTTGCGCCTCCGGCGGCGGCGGCCCTTCCAGCCGCTCTCGCCGCGGCATGCGTTTCCGCTGCCGCTGCCGCCCGCCGGTCATCCGGGTGGGGCCCCGCCCTAATCCTGTCGGTTTTCCTGAGCGGGAGCGCAAGTTACCTCCTGCACCGGCCTGCGGCGGGCGCCGAAGATGGCAGGCCGCCGCGGGAGGCCAGGCTCGAATTGACGCTCGACCGGCTCACCGCCTCACCGAATCCCCGGCGCGCGACCGGCCTTGCGACGATCGCCGGCGGCGGGGCCCCTCTCTCCGGGTTGGTCGGGAGGACGGTTCATTTTTCCCTCGGGGTGTCCCGGGGCCAGCCTCCCCTCGCCCGCTCATCGCTCGTCGAGGCGGAGGGCGTCCTCTCGCCCCTCCCCAGGCGCCCCGCCCGCGGCTCATTTGAGGAGCGCCTCGCCCTCCAGGGAATCGAATTCACACTCACCCGGGGCAGGCTCGTCCGGGTGGTCCGGCCGGCAGGCGCCTACGGCGGCTTCTGCGAGCGGCTTGCGGCAAGGATGAGATCGGTCCTGGGGCTCGGCCTTGAGCGCAGGCCGGACGTGGCCGCCGTCTACCGCGCGATGATGCTCGGGCAGAAGCAGGACCTGTCCGGGGGACAACGCCAGCTCTTCCTGCGCAGCGGCACGATGCATCTGTTTGCGATCAACGGGTTGCACATCGGCATTGTCGCCGTCTCGATGCACGCCCTGCTCGCGCTCCTGCGCGTCCCAAGGGGTCTCGCAGCGGCGGCCGTCCTCGTCGTTCTGTGGCTCGACGTGGACACGACCGGCGCGAGCCCGTCCGCGGTCAGGGCCTTCCTCATGGTGGCGCTTCTCGAGGCCCCGGTCCTCCTGCGCCTTCCCTCAAGCCCGCTCTCCGCGCTCTCCGCCGCGGCAGTCCTCGTGGCCCTCCTCGACCCCAGGGCCGTCTTTGGCGCGAGTTTCCAAATGTCCTACGGGGTCGTCGCGGCAATCCTCACCCTGGGGCTCCCCCTGGGAGAGCGTCTGGGAGGGCGCTTTGCCGCCTACCCCGACCTTTCCCCAGCCCGCCTGTCCCGGGTCCAGCGCTTGCGGGCGGCGGCGCACCGGCATTTCTTCGGGGCCTTGGGCGTGGGGACAGCGGCGACCCTGGTGGGATCGGTGACCGGGATCGAGTACTTCGGCCTGTTCGCACCGGCGGGCTTGGTGGCGAACCTCGCGTTGGCCCCGCTTGCCGCACTGGTGATCGTTGCCGGGGTCCTGTCGATCTGCCTGGGCCTTGCCGGAGCGTCCGCGGCAAGCCACCTGCTCAACGCCGGTTCCTCGGTCCTCCTCCGGACAATCCAGGGCCTGATCGCCCTGGGTTTGCGGATCCCCCATGTCTGGTTCGGGGCCCACTATCGGGCGCCCTGGATCGGCCCGGCCTGCCTCGCCTTCAT
This sequence comes from uncultured Opitutaceae bacterium, assembly GCA_903862935.1. Taxonomy (GTDB): domain Bacteria; phylum Verrucomicrobiota; class Verrucomicrobiia; order Opitutales; family Opitutaceae; genus Palsa-1447. The sequence continues at coordinate 34,119 of CAIOZY010000046.1, read as the reverse complement.
TCTAGTTACCTGCCTCGCCGGCTACGCAGCCCGGTGGAGGCGGGAGCGGGGCGGATTCTGGCCGCCCTTCGCTGCCGCGGCCCTCGCTCTTGTTTTCGGCGTCAAATTCAGCCTAAATGCCGGGCAATGAAAAGCGCCTACGAACTCGCCATGGAGCGACTGGCCAAGTCCGACCCCGAGGCGGGCCGCGCCCTAACCCCGGAGAAGAAGGCCAAGCTCGCCGAAATCGACCGCCGCTACCAGGGCAAGATCGCCGAGCGCGAGATCTTCCTCAAGCAGCAGCTCGAGAAGGCCATGGCCGCCCAGAACGCCGAGGAGTTCGGGAAGATCAAGACCCAGCTCTCAAGCGAGAGGGCCCGCCTGGAGGAGGAGCGCGAGGAGGAAAAGGAGCGCGCCCGCCGGGCGACCTGAGGGCGGGCCGGGCCGGATCATTCCGGCTCCGCCGTTCCCTCGACGACCCAGTCCCGGGCCTCCGGGACCTGGGCGAGGAACTCCCGCAGGGCCGCCCCGAGGTGCTCGGCGTAGCGAAAGTGCGCCCCCATGCCGGTACGCAGCTCGGCCTCGTAGATGAACTTGTCGGCGTGGGTGCTGTGCTCGAAGGGGGTCTGGGCCCCGAGCAGAAGCGAGTACACGTAGGCCGGACTCCCCCGCTCGAGGAGGGCCCGGGTCAGGTCCCTCTGCTCGGCCAGGAGCCCCTCGTGGCCGGCGCGGGCAATCTCCGGTGGCAGGTAGAAGCCCGCCTGGATGAGCGGCGTGTGGCGGTTTCCCGTGCGGTGCCGGTTCAGGTCCCTCAGCTCGGCCAGGGCGAGGTTGTTCCAGCCGAACGCAACCCGCATGCGGCGGGTGGCCGAGCCCTGCTGGCTGTACCGGCTGGCCCTGTGGCGCAGCGCCTCGGCAACCGGCTGCGAGGTCGGAAGCCACGGCGCCGCCGCCCGGTCGACATGCACCCACACCTGGTCCGGCAGAGGCTCGCTGGACAGGCGCAAGCGGCCCATCTCCAGGCTCTCCGCCAGCTCCTGGCGGGCCTGCTCCGCAAACGAGGGGTCCGCGTGGCTGTGCCCCATCAGTCGCGGCGACTGCTTGAGGAGTTCCTGGCGGATCAATCCCGCCGCGGCCTTGGCCTCGGGCAGAGCGAGCGAGTCGAGGTGCTTCACCGTCTGTGCCCACATGCGGGAACTTTGGACAAGCCCCAGGTTGGTTCGCGTCGCCAGCGGGATGAAGTACCGCGCGCGGTCCAAAGCGTAGTTCTTACGCAGGCGCGCCTGCACGGCCGCCGGGGCGCCCTGCGGGCACCTCACCCGCGAAGGCTCGGCGGAGGCAAGGGCGTCGAGCCGGGAGTACTCGGCATGGTAGGCTGCGAAGGCCCGGGCGAGGACCCGCCGCCAGGCCGGCGCAAGCTCGGCGGGAATCCCCACCTCCTCCGGCGTCGGGAGGTTCGCCGGGTCCATCGCAATGTAGCGGGTGCTCGACTCCTGGCCATCGGCCATCTGGGAAATCTCGAAGATTTTGTAGGCAAGCCACATCGACACCCCGTCGAGGGCTATCGCCAGCCCCCCAGTCAGTCCCCCGATCGAGGCGTGCCCGTAGTCCACAAACTTGAGGATCCGGTCGATCGAGGCGTCGGGGTTGGCGAGGTCCACCTTTTCGAGGATCGCCGCAAGCCCGTCGTTGCTTCGGGAGTAGCGCGCAAGGACCGACGCCAGCAGCTCGGGGGTGACCTTCGGCAGGTCGGCTGCTGTCGGGGACGGAACCAAGGCTAGGCCGGTCACTTTCATAGAAGAGTCTCGGAAAAAGAGGGATGGGCTCGTTCTCGCCGCCGGTCTTCGGCGGGTGCATGGGTTTGTTTAGGTTAGAACCCAAGCTAATCAAATTCATTCTGCCTCTCCCGCTGACAATCACGGGCATGCCGCGCCAGAGTCAGCGTTCGCGGGCAATCCACTTCCCCAAGTCCGAACCGGCAGACTAGGCTCGGAAAATTGCCCTCCACCTCACGCCCGTCCCCGACCTCTTCGGCCGCCGACCGGATCACGAAAGCGGCTCCCGTCCACCTCCCATGTCGATTTTTCCCAGGCTCATAGTCGCGAGCCGTATTCTCCGGAATCTTTTGAGGGACTAGGGCTTGCATATTGTGATGCTGCGAGGACATAATGCGGGCACCCGCAGCTGCTGATGGTTTCTCCCCGGGTTCTCTCCAGTATGAACACCCCCTCATGGTCCCGTTCATGGTCCGCAGTGCATTCAGCTCCCGTCGTTCTCCGGATGGTGGCACGAACGCTTGCCCTGGTCCTGATACTCTCGATCGGAGAAACAAGCGGCGCAGCGCAATCGCTCGATGAACAGCTGAGTGCACAGACCGTTGCTTTGCGGGCGCACCCGCAGAACCCCGTCCTCTGGCAGGCGCGCGGCCAGCTCCGAAGCCAGCTGCATGATCCGGCCGGCGCGGCCGGAGATTTCACCGAGGCCATCCGCCTCGATCCGTTCAAGGTCGACTTCCGCCTGAGCCGAGCTCGCCTGTTGGCGGAGCAATCCGACTGGCCGGGGGTTGTCGCCGACGCCACAAGCGGCCTTGCGGTGATTCCCACCCAGGTTGATCTCCTGGCGCTTCGGGCCCGAGCGCGCTGGAACCTCGGTCAGCTCGACGAGGCACTCACCGACGCGGACAAGGCTCTCGGCCTCGACGCGGGCAACACCGCGGCCCGCACCGTCAGAGCTTGGGTCTACCTGCTCCGGCAGGACTGGGCCAAAGCCGCGGCGGACGCCGCCGAGGCCCTGAAGCACAATCCAGACGACCTGGATCTTCTCACCGTGCAGGGTGTCGCCCATCGTGAAAGAAAGGAAACTGCGGAGGCCCGGGCCTGTTTCGAGCATGTCCTGAAAATCAACCCGAAGCAGGTGGTGGCGCTCTTCAACCTAGCCGAATCCGATCTCGCCGCGGGAGACTGTGCTGCAGCAATTGCGAAGTACTCCAGCGTGATCGAGCTGGCCCCCCAACTCTCCGGGGCCCTTGCCGGCCGCGGCCGTGCGCGTCTGGAGGCAAACGATCCCGAAGGCGCGCTGGAGGATTTCTCTCGGGCAATCCGTGCTCAGCCCGAACAGGCGGATCTGTACCTATCTCGGGCGGCCGTCGGGGAAAAGCTGGGCGACTTCGAGCACGCACTCGCGGACGCCGGCAAGGCGATCGCGCTAGGCTCGAAAGATCCCAAGGCACCCCTTATCCTAGCCAGGGCCAATGAGAAGCAAGCGGCCTGGGATGCCGTCCTTCACTATGGCGGGCTTGCGCTCGAACTCAGCCCGGACAACCCCGAAGCGCTCCGTCTGGTCGCGCGGGCCCACGTGGCCCGCGGAGAAACGCAGGAAGGGCTCAAGGCGTTTGGGCAGGCGATCGCCGCAAGCCCCAAGGAATGGCACATTCGCGTCGAGAGGGCCGCTGTGTTCCATCAGCAGCAGCGCTACCCCGAAGCGGTAGCTGATTGCGATGCAGCCCTCATACTCAATCCGGAGGCCATGTACGCCTACTCTCTGCGCGCCCATTGCAACCTGCAGAGCAAGAAGATCGACGAGGCGCTGCGGGACTGCGAAAAGGCCATAGCCCTCGATCCGCAGCAGCCGTTGCCCCTTCTCGTACGCGCCCGGGTGATGCTCGATCGGAGCGATCCGGCAAAGGCCGTGGCCGACTGCTCGGCCGCGCTCAAGCTGATGCCCCAATCGGCCTGGGGGTATGCCACCCTCGCGCTCGCGCTGCTCCAGCAGAACCGACAGGAAGAGGCTGTGGCGGCCGCCACGAAGGCCCTGCAGATCGCGCCTGCCGATGCCGAATCCTACGCGACACGAGGGCGTGCCCTCGTGGCCCTGCGCCGCTACAAGTCCGCGGCTCAAAACATCGATCATGCCATCGAGCTCGATCCGGCCCTAAAAGGCACCCTCACGGCGGAACTAGAGGAGCTGAAAAACCGCCGCTGACCGATTTAGATCCACATGAGCCCACGCGTTTATCCGGGAATCCTCTGGTGGGTCGCGCGTCTGGCCTTCGCAAGCGCCTTCTTGCCCACCCAAGCCGTTGCCCAGGCGGGCCTTTCGGGTAACGCCCTCGGTGGCCAGGCGGAGGAATTGGGGTGGAAGACAACCAACTCCCAGTTCGACAGCGGCTTCAACAGCAAGTCTGCCCTGGGCCAGCTGGAGGAGCTGACGGGGAGCAAGGTCGACCGCTCGTCTCCAGCTCCCGCACCGGTCCAGCCTGCCGCTCACAAGATCTCAAGGTCCGTGCAGATGCGCAACGACTTCAACCAGGAGATTGCCGGGATGCTGGCCGAGGCCCTGATCGGTTCCCTTTTCGCCGACAATTCCGCCGCGGAGCAGGCGGAAGCTGAAGCGGCAGCGGCCCAGGCGGCCGCCCAGGCCGCTGCTGAGGCCGAAGCGTTCCGGGTGCAGCAGGAACTGGCCAAGAAGGCGCGCATTCGGATGGCCCAGCATTACAGGGCGGAGTGGGATGATCGCGACGCCGAGGTCGGGAGCCGGCTCGGCGGCGCCTTCGATGTCTCTGGGGGCACAGCCTTTTTCGGCCGGCCCGCCAATCCCGACGCCGATACAGTTGCCGCGATCTTGGGACAGGATGTTGGCGGCGGCCCTCCGGGCCCCAGCGACCGGTCTGCAGCATCCGACCCCGATTCCTCCGTGGTGGACCTTAGGGGAAGCTCGATGATCGTTCAGCCCCGCTCCCAAGTGACGACGGCAGGGGTTGGGCCGACGAAGGCATCGCATCCGGTGCGTCCACCGTCTCCTTCGGGCCCGGCCTGGGTCTATGATCTATCGGGCCCCGACGAGTCTTCCTCACCCGGACACACGCCCAGTTCGTTGCAGGGTCTCGTGGCGTATTTCGGCCCGTGGCTTGGCCGATGGTATTGGGAGACGCTCGCCCAGGGAACTGCGACGGCAACGGCTTGGGGGATTGTGAAGAACGTTCCAGGGCAGAAATATTACAAGGCGCTCTACGACGCTCATGAGAAGCGGGTCTCGCTTGGCGAGGCGATGAACGAGGTCGTGAACGATATCTTGGAGCCGACCTTCAGCGGGATCACAAGCGGAGCCCGTGTGCTGGGCCGGGGAGACACCGGAGGCGGAGAGTTTGCTGAGTCTTATAATGACTCTATCGGGCACTCCTTTGGCACAGCGAAGGTGAAGATCTATGAGACGATCTTTGGCGAGCACGCAGGTCATGTTGACGCCCCCGACCTCGGCGAACTGGAACCCGTGGGCATCGAAGGGGGCGTGCCTGTACTCAGCAACGTGGCGAGCGCGCAGTCTCTTCACCTGAGGGCAAGCTTGCTCAAGGCCGGCCGATAATGACTGGTTTCATCCCTATTCTCTGCACCTGGAAGCCCCGGCGTAATCTCCTCATGGCTCATTCCCCGCAAAAATTGAACCGCTGCCTCGGGATGGGGCTGGCTGGCTTGGCCCTGCTTCTCCCCTCCGGCTGCGCCGTGAAAGAGAGCGCATATATCAATTACCTAGCCTATGCCCCCGAGCCGTCAAAGACGCGAATCGACGGGACCGCCGTGCTGCACGTCAGCCATACCCTGGCCCCGGACGTCCGCGCACAATGGGAAGCGTGGCGATACGGGCAATGTATTGCCAATTATCAAGAGGCCATCGTAAACCTCATCACCAACGACTTCGTCCAGTCGGGCCTCTTCTCTCAAGTGGAGTCCATCCTGGCCAAACCCGACTACGTGGTCGAGATCCGGAGCGAGGAATACCTGAAGCCTGTGGAGAAGCTGGTGGTTCATCTCGAAGTCAGGGATTCATCCGGACAGGTCATCTCATCACAGACCCGGGAGGGGGGAATGCATCTAGAAGCCCCCCCGGGGCTGCAGCTCAAGTTCGTCCTGCCGCAGGTTATGTCCGCACTGAAGTCCGACATGCTGGCCGGCATGCGGGCCTATTTCGAGAAGCGCGACCAGGCGGCGGCGCTGGCACAAGCCTCAGCGTTTGAGCAGGCCGCGCTCCCCGAACTGCTTGCGAGCGCAGACAAGACCGTTGTCACGGCTCGGGCCCGCAACCGTGCGATCATTGCTGCCAAGACTGCGCAATTTCCGGCGATTCTTAGCGGCTGGAAGACAGACAAGCTCTCTGCCCTCGCCGTCAGGATCGAACAGACAATCCTGGACTTAAACCACGAATGCGAGGTCGCAAAGGACCAAGCTCAGGAGTCGATTGCCAACAGGGGCGAAGCGAAGAAGACGGCCAGTCTCGAGGAGTTACGCGGCCTGGCTATCAGCTATCGCGAGCGGATCGAGCTACTCAAGCCGCTCCTAGTCGCGCTCAAGGAGGAGATCGCCAACCGCAGCCGGTGAATCCGCCCGCGTCTTCGATCGATCTGTTTTCACCTCATCTTCCATTTCAGTCTCTTTCACTATGCGCACTCAAATCCGTCTATCGGCCCTCCCGCTCGCAGCTGCTCTGATCCTTGCCCTCCTCGTCGCAACCGGATGTGTGAACACCCCACCGCCATCCGTGCCGGCACCTGATGAGACAAGGCAGATACAATCGGCCTATCAGCCGGCCCCATCGCCGATCAGAATCGAGGCGAGTGCATGCGTCGGATTTAGTGGTTCAACAGGACTCCCTGACACCGACGGCGCCATCTATCTCAGGACGGTTAAAGATGTACTCAGCAGCGATATCGCAGCATCGGGACTGTTTGCCCGCATTGCCGATGTCACTAGCGCAGATTATCTTGTGAACCTGGACTTCAAGGATCCCCGCGAGAGTGACCGCCACATCACGGTCAGCCTTTTCGTCATCGAGACCGCAACCGGCGCCCAGGTATTCTCCGACACCCGCGAAGTCTCGCTGGAGGACCCGGGAACGGGACGATCCACACGGTGGATCGACGCCCTTCCTGGTCTTATGGCCGCCCTGAAGGCCGATCTGGCAGCAGACCTCGGGCCGAAGGTCCGTGCGCGGAACGAGCAGGCCGCGCGCGACGAATCCGCCCTGCTCGGGGCGTCCTTGTCCGATCTCCTCGCAAGCTCTGACAAGAATGTCACCTTGGCCCGCGTGCGCAATCGGGCCATCATTGCCGCTAAGACCTCACAGCTGCCGGCCGTCCTTCGCGACTGGAAGAGCGACCAACTTTCTGGCCTGGCCGTAAAAATCGAGCAGACGATCCTCGATCTCGACCACGAAGGTGAGGTTGCCAAGGACAGAGCCCAGCAGGCGGTCGCTGGCTCAGCTGTCTCTGCGACCGGTCTTGAGCAGCTGCGAGGCCTTGCCATCTGCTATCGCGAGCGGATTGAGCTCCTCAAGCCGATCCTGGGCGCATTGAGGGAGGAGATCGCCAACCGCGGCCGGTGAGGTCGAGCCAGGCCCCGGGCTGTCACACACCCCTAACTCCTATGCAACCTCCAAGTCATCCCAACCGCATTCGCTTTCCCCTGGTTGTCTCCACCCTCGGCGCGAGTCTCCTGCTTGGTCTCTGCGGGGGATGCGCGACGGCAGCGCCAAGAGCCGCTTCGGCTCACAGCCGCCCGGTTGAGTTTTCCTACCAAACGATGCCGTCGTCGGTGAGGATCGAATCCAGCGCAACGGTTGCCACCAGCGCGACCTTATCTCCGGAAATTAGGGCCATCTGGAGGAGATGGGTCGGCAGCGATCAGAAGCTCGACGCCCTCCTGACGGCAATTGCCCGGGCTTGCACCAGCGACATCGCTGACTCCGGGCTTTTCTCCAGCATCCGCCTCCCCGGCGAGGAGCGGCCGGACTACATCGTCAAGGTTCAGGTTGAAGAATCAAACCCCAGCGATTTTCATCTGAAAGTCACCATTCGGCTAATCGATCCAGCCACGGGGAAGGAAATCTTCTCACGGGCCGCCAACACGTCGCTCGGCCTCTCCGGAGCGGCGAACGGTAGCCTGACTCCGACACGCCCTCCGAACTTCCCCGCGGATATGGGAAGCAAAGGTCGGTCTAGTTTGCACCTGTTGACCGGCAGCATGCAAACATCCCTCCAGCAGATCATGCCCGTTCTTAAATCAGGAATCGCTAATTACCTGTCGAAGACCCGGGAGCAGGCAGATGCTCTCAAGCTGCAAGGCGCCAGCCTGCCCGATTTACTCGTCGCCGGAGACCCCTCCGTCGACGTAGCGCGCGAGCGCAACCACGCGCTGATTGCGGCAAAGAACCTTCAGTTGCCCGGGATTCTCCGCACCAGCAAATCGGACGAACTTTCCGCCCTGGTCGTGAAGGTCGAACAGATCATTCTCGACCTCGATCACGAGTGCGAGGTCGCCAAGGACAAAGCCCAGCAGGCTGTCGCCAATTCAGGCGCCGACTCCGGAAGCCTCGACGAATTGCGCGGGTTGGCCATCTGCTACCGGGAACGCATCGAACTGCTAAAGCCCATCCTGATTGCCTTGAAAGACGAGATCGCCAATCGCAGCCGCTGACTCGCGATCTATCGCTGCCTCCGTTGCCTCCGTCTGGGGTGCCCACGCACAGAGGATTGCGTCGGGCCCTGTATCCCAATCGTTCCCCACCCGCATTACAGTGCGCCTTGGCCTAATTGCACCAACGCAGGCCCAGTGCGAAGCCGGCCCCACACCCGCTCAATCGTCTAAGGAAGTGGCGGAAGTCTGGCCTGGCTCCTCACCACGTGAGCCAGCGGCCGAGCGGACCCTGATAGAAACCGAGCACCACCGTCGCCAGGGCCAGAGCCACGAGGATCACCCCGGAGAACCACCCCACCGTGACCGCAGAAGCTCCCTCCGAAGGCCCGGCCGGCGCCTCGAAGAACGCCGCCTTGATCCAGCCGAAGTAGTAGTAGATCGATATCACAACCCCGGCGATCGCGACCGCGAGCAGCCCGTAATGGTCGGCCTGGAAGGCGGCGACAAACACGAAGAACTTTCCCATGAACCCGGCCAGGGGCGGGATTCCGGCGAGGGAACCCAGCCCCACCGCGAGGACGCCGGCCAGCAGCGGCTGCCGCCGGGCCAGGCCCGCGTAGTGGTCGAGCTGCTGGTTGGTGTCGTCGGAGCCCGCCAGATGGGCCATGACGCCGAAGACCGCAAAGGAGGCGATGAGGTAGGCCAGCAGATAGAAGTAGATCGCGCCCACCGCGAGCGAGGTCGCCCCGACTGAGACGACCGCCAGGAGCAGGAAGCCGGCGTGGGAGACCCCGGACAGGCCGATCAGGCGCTTGACGTTGTGCTGGTTCAGAGCCGCTAGGTTTCCGAAGAGGATCGTCGCCGCAGCCATGAAGGACAGAACCGGGATTACGAGCCAGGTGTACGGCGCGAAGGCGTACCTCACCAGGCCGAGAAGGGCCGCGAACCCGGCCGCTTTCGACCCCACGGCGAGAAATGCGGTGACCGGCGTCGGAGCCCCCTGGTAGACATCCGGAATCCAGATCTGGAACGGAAAGGCGCCTATCTTGAACGCGACCCCGGAAAGAACGAGGACGATCCCCAGCCCCGCGAGCCACTGGTGGGGGTTCGCGGCGAGGAAGGCCGCAAGATCGGAGTAATGCATTCCCGCCGGGGTGTGCCCCGAAAGGAGCGGGTTCCCTGAGACCCCGTAAAGCAGGGCGATCCCGAAGAGGAGCAGCGCCGAACTCAGGGACCCGAGGATCAGGTATTTGAGGCCCGCCTCCAGCGTCAGGGGGTTCGTGCGGCAATAGCTCACAAGGATGTAGAACCCGACCGTCACGGTCTCCAGGGCGACAAAGAACATCACGAAGTGGCAGCTCTGAGCCAGCAGCATCATGGCCGCCGCCACGACGAGCACGATGTGGCTAAACTCCACCCGGGGCATAGCGCTCTTCTGGAGGTTCAGCCGGCCGAGCAGGCAAACCGCGATGGACGATAGCAGGAACAAGACCCGCATCGCCTGCCCCTCTGAGGAGTGCCTCAGCAGCCCGGAGAAGGTCTCCCGCCCCAGCCACGGGCTGTGCCAGTCGAGCAGGACCCCAGCCAGGACAACGAGCTGGCCCAGGACCGCAACGGCCGGGATGTGCCGGTGCGCCGCGCGGGGAAGGACGATCTCGAGAGCGAGGAGGGCCAGGGCAAGGCAGCCGAGAGAAAGCTCGGGCCAGATTGCGCCCCAGACGTTGGTCGCCGCGATGTGTTGGAGTGCCGCGATGTCCATCGGGTCAGGAGCTCCTCTCCTCCGCTGCCGGGTATTCCGCGAACGCGGCGTTGATCGGGCGCGCTATGGACTTCGGCCAAAGGCCGATCACCAGCAGGGCAGCCAGGAGCACGATCGCCGGCAGGCGCTCCGTCCAGCTCAGGTCCGCAGGCGGCGTCTGCTCGGCCACCCGCGCGAAGGCCTCGGTCGGCTCCCCGAAGCACACCCGGGCGGCCGCCCGCAGGCCGTAGATTGCCGAGATCACGATCCCGCAGGCCGCGAGCGCAGCGATCGCCGGGGAGTAGTGCCAGAGGGCCACGAAGATCGTAAGCTCACCCCAGAAGTTCCCGAAGCCCGGGAGCCCGACGCTGGCGAAGATAGCGGCCGTGAAGAACCCGGCCAGGACCGGCGCCTTCCGGGCGAGTCCCCCCATCTCGTCCAGGGAGAAGGTCCGCGTGCGGTGGTGGACGCAGGTCGAGAGCATGAACAAGAGTGAGACCGACAGGCCGTGGGCCACCATGAGGAAGACGACCCCGCCGATGCCGAGCGTCGTTGCGGTGGCAAGGCCCAGGAAGGCAAAACCCATGTGCATGACCGAGCTGTATCCGACCATCTGCTTTAGGTCCCGCTGGGCCATGGTCACTAGGCCAATCACCAGAACGTTGCCGAAGACCGCCAGGAGCGCGAGCCCGTGGCTCCAGGGCGCCGCCCCGGACGGCAGCAGAGGCAGTGCGAGCTGGATCAGCCCGTACAGCCCGAACTTCTTCAGGACGCCGGCGTGGAGCATCGCCGTGGAGCTCGGCGCGGCGCCGTAGCCCAGCGGGGCCCAGGTGTGGAACGGCCACAGGGACACCAGGATTCCGAACCCCAGGAGCAGGAGCCCGAACAGGTGCTTCTGCACCAGCAGCGGCAGCGGCTGGGCCGCGAGGGCCGAGCGCAACGCGATCAGGTCGAAACTGTGCGCACCGCTCTTCACATAAATTGCGATCAGACCGAGCAGCGAAAACATGGCGCCGGCCGTCAGGTAGACCGTCAGCTTCATCGCCGCGTACGTCCGGTCCCGCCCGCCCCACACGCCGACCATGATAAAGGTCGGGATCAGCGCCAGCTCGTGGAAGAAGTAGAAGAAGAAAACATCGACCGAGGCGAAGATCCCCATGAGCCCGGCCTGCATGACCAGCAGGAGCATCAGGTACACCTTCAGCCGCTCGGCGCCCGACTGGATCGCGTATAGGCCGGCCGCGAAGCCCACGACCCCGGCCAGGACGAACAGCGGCATCGCAATGCCGTTCACCCCCAGCTTGAGCGCGATTCCAAGGCCCTGGAGGCCCGTCGAGTAGGTGTGCAGGAAGGCATAGCCGGCCACCTTGGGCTCGGCGCCAAAGTGCCAACCCACGTGCAGCGCCAGCAATAGCGGCACCCCGAACCCGACATAGGCCAGGCGGACCGACCAGCGCTTCGGCAGGCCCAGGGCGATCGCCAGGGCGACCGCCAACGGCGCGGCGATCGAGAAGAGCAGGGGGTCTAGGGGAAGGCTCATCGCGGGTTCAGAGGAGTCCGGTTGCAAACGCCCAGAGGATCACCAGCCCGGCAAGAAACCAGTACACGTAGGCACTCAGGCGGCCCGTCTGGAGGGCCTGGGCGCCGAGGCCGACGACCCCGACGGCCTCCCCGACGGCCCGCACCAGGCCTGCGATGCCGAGCCGGTCCACGAAGTTCAGGAGCATCGCGAAGCGCTGCTGGATCTTCTCGATGTAGTAGTCGTACGAGCGGTCGAAGGCCAAGTTCAGCGCTAGGAGCGCCTTGAAGAGCCCAGGGGCCCTTACCCGGAGGGTGTCCTCCTCGTCGCAGCGGTAGAAGGCGAGCGCCGCGCCGGCCCCCAGGACCAGGACCGCCAGGCTTGCGGCCAGAACGATCCGGTGGACGGGCTCCGGGGCCTCGGGGATGAGGGTGATCACGCCGGAGAAGGCCCGAGGGTAGGACCGGTAATAGCCGCCGACCACGGCCAGGGCCGCGAGAACCACCAGGGAGAAACGGATGCTGAACGGGCCCTCGTGGGCGCGGATCACCGCGTCGCTGCGGGGTTCCCCCAAGAATACCAGCTTCCACACCCGGACCATGTAGAAGGCCGTGAGGACCGCGGTCAGGACCAGCACGCTGAATGCCGCGCGGTTGTTCTCATAGGCCAGGGCGAGGATCGCGTCCTTGGAGAAAAACCCCGCCAGAAACGGCATCCCAGCAATCGCCGCAACGCCGATTGTGAAGGTGACGAAGGTCAGCCTCATCCGCCCCGCCAAGCCCCCCATCCGGAAGATGTCCTGCTCGTGGTGGCAGGCGTGGATGACAGACCCAGACCCAAGGAACAGGAGCGCCTTGAAGAAGGCGTGGGTCGTCAGGTGGAACATCGCCGCCCCAACCCCAGCCGCGACCAGGACGATCCGCCCGGTCTCATCGATCGCCTCCGTGGAGCCCAGCCCGAAGGCCGCAACCATGTACCCGAGCTGCGAGAGGGTCGAGTAGGCGAGCACCTTCTTGATGTCGCGCTGCACGACCGCGCACAGGGCCGCGTACAGGGCGGTGGCGACCCCGACCCACATGATCACCGTGAGGGCCTCCGGCACCATCAGGACCTGGATCCGGCAGAGCATGTAGATGCCCGCCGCGACCATCGTGGCGGCATGGATCAGGGCCGAGACCGGCGTCGGGCCCTCCATCGCGTCGGGCAGCCACACCTGCAGCGGAAGCTGCGCTGACTTGCCCACCGCCCCGCAGAACAGCAGCAGCGGAATAGCCCTGCTGTAGGCGGCGTGACCCGAGGAGGTCTGGACCGCAAGGTCGCTCAGGTTGATCGTTCCTCGGGTCCAGAAGCACATGGCGATTCCGAGGAGGAATCCTAGATCCCCCACCCGGTTCACGATGAAGGCTTTCTTGGCCGCTGCGGAAGCCGACGGCCGCTCGTGCCAGTGGTTGATCAGCAGCCACGAGCTGAAGCCCACCAGCTCCCAGAAGACAAAAATCATGAACAGGTTGTCCGCCAGGACGATCCCGATCATGGAGAACAGGAAGATCGACAGCCCTCCGAAGTACCGCCCTTTGGCCGCGTCGTCGCTCATGTACCCCAGGGAGAAGACATGGACGCAGAAGCCAACGATCCCGACGATAACGAGCATCAGGGCCGCCAGATCGTCGAACTGGAAGCCGAAGCAGACCGTGAGCGACCCGAGGGAGAACCACTCCTTGGTGATCTCAAACCGGCCGCCGCGGAATGCCAGGTAGAGCGCCCCCGCCGTGACCAGGCCCGCGACGCCGACCGACACGGCGGCGGCCGTTCGGCCCCGGCGCCGCAGGAAGAAGGCGGTGAAGGCCGCCGAGGCGAGCGGGAGCGTGAGGACCGCGAAGGCAATATGGGCCGGAGTCATCATCGGTCAGTGCTTGAGCCCGTCCAGCTGGTCCACCTGGACCGTGAGGCGTTTCCTAAACAGCGCCACGATGATCGCCAGGCCCGCCGCGACCTCCGCGGCGGCCACCGTCAGGATGAAGAACACGAACACGTTGCCGTCCATCGAGCCGTTGAAGCGCGAGAAGGCGACGAAGGCCAACGTGGAGGCGACCAGCATCAGCTCCAGGCACATGTAGATCACCAGCGTGTTGCGCCGCAGCAGGACGCCGAGCAGCCCCACCGCAAAGAGCAGCGCGCTCAAGCCCACGTACACGTTCAGGGTGGCGGGAATCATGGCTTGGGTCCGGGATCGGGTTTTCGGCTCAGGACGACGACCCCGATCATCGCCACCAGCAGCAGGAAGCCGAGCACCTGGACCGGGAGCAGATAGGCCGTGAACAGGGGGTAGGCGTAGGCCTTGAGCGAGGCCCCCAAAGCCGGGGTCGCCGAGGCGGCCGGCGCCGCCAGGTGCCCGCGCACCCAGAAGCTCGCCAACCCGCCCACGACCAGGGCCGCGGCGATGATGCCGGCCACCGTTGCCAGGGGATTACGGGCCCGGGGGGCCCCGCCCCGGACGTCGATGAGCATGACGATGAAAAGGAACAGGGTCACCACCGCGCCCGCGTACACGAGCAGAAGCAGGAACGCCAGAAGGTACGCCTCCAGGCATACGAATAGGCCCGCCACGCCCACCAGGCACAGGAGCAGGCACATGGCTGCGTTCACCGTGTTGCGGCAGACGATCACTCCCGCGGCGCACACGGCGGTGAAAAGGACCAGGAAGGTGAAGATGGCCGGGAACATGGAGGGGCGGGGTCTAGGCGTGGGGGCTGTGGGCCTCCTCGGCGGCCCTTTTCTTGTCCCACTTGAAGTGGCGGTCGGGGAGCGTGCCCCCGGCCTCGTACAGACGCCCCTTGTCGTTCACCATCTCGGACCGCGAGTAGCCGGACATCGAGAACTGGTTTTGCAGGAAGATCGCCTCCTCCGGGCAGACCTCCTGGCAAAGGCCGCAGTAGATGCACCGAAGCATGTCGATGTCGAAGGCCTTGGGGGCCTTCTCGACGTGATCTCGGCCGCTGCCCTCCGGAACGCTTCCCGGGGTGATCCGGATCGCTTTCGGCGGGCAGACAAACTCGCACAGCTGGCAGGAGACGCACTTCTCCCTCCCGTTGGGGTCCTTGACAAGGGTCGGAACGCCCCGGTACCCGGGCGGGATTTCGGGCCGCTGCTCCGGGTACTGGAGGGTCTGGGCCCGGGCGAACATGTGCTTGAGCGTGATCCTCATCCCCGCCACGACCTGCGGCAGGTAGACCTTCTCCGCAAGGGAGAGCGGCTTTTGTCTGAGGATCTTGACGGCCATGGCGCTTTGAACGAGTTCGGGCTAGTGCTGGATGAGGGCGATACCGATCGCGTACACGAGCAGGTTTGCGATGGCGAGCGGCAACAGGATCCGCCAGCCGATCCGCATCACCTGGTCGTAGCGGAAGCGCGGGACGGTCCAGCGCACCCACATGAAGAAGAAGATCATGAAGAGCACCTTCGCGAGGAAGATGCACACCGAGACAAATCCCAGGACCACGGGGTGCCCGGCCAGTCCGAACCAGCCGGCCACGGCGGAGAGCGGCACCCAGGGCAGCGGGTTCCAGCCGCCGAAGAACAGCAGGACAAAGACCGCCGAGCCGATGATCATGTTCAGGTACTCGGCCACGAAGAACAGCCCCCACTTGAACGCCCCGTACTCGGTGTGAAAGCCGCCGACCAGATCCGCCTCCGACTCGATCGTGTCGAAGGGCAGGCGGTTGGTCTCGGCGAACAGGGCGATCAGGAACACCAGGGCCGACACCGGCATGATGAAGATGAACCAGGAGCCGCCCCAGAAGCCGGGCTGGCTCTGGAACTCAACCGCCCGGCCCAGGCCGAGGGTGCCCTCCCTGCCGGGGGCGTTGATCCAAAGGAAGACCGGAATGACCGCCAGGGTGAGCGACAGCTCGTAGGAGATCAGCTGGGCCGAGGCCCGGACGCCTCCCAAAAACGAGTACTTCGAATTCGAGGACCAGCCGGCCAGGATCATCGAGTAGATCCCGAGGGAGGCGACCGCGAAGACGGCGAGGATGCCGACATCAAGGTTCGCGAGGATGAGCGGCACGGTGTGCCCGGACGGGTCAATGTACGCCCCGAAGGGGACCACCGTCACGGTCGAAAGGGCCGGAATCATCGCCAGGAAGGGCGCGGCCACAAAGTAGAAGCGGTTAACGTGGCCGGGAACCTGGTTCTCCTTGAACAGGAACTTCAGGCCGTCGGCGATCAGCTGGAAGGCGCCCAGCTTCTGGAGGGCCGGCCCGACGATGGGCATCCAGGCAAACCACGGTGGAATCGCCCGGTTCGGCCCGGGCCGGTCCTGGATCCAGGCGCATACCTTGCGCTCGGCCATCGAGCAGGCCCCGGCGATCGGAAAGATGACGCAAATGACCGCCAGACCCTTGAGGGCCATCTGGATGACGACGGGCAGCTGGAAAAAAAGGCTCATCGCGCGGGTTTGTGGTGGAGGCTCTCACCCTCGACAAAGGGCAGCCCCGCCCAGGGGCTCGAATCGAGCAGGAGGCCCGTCGCCGGGATCGTCCCGTGCTGGACGGCGCCCAGGGCGGGGACCTGGGGGGCCATGACCGCCCAAAGCGGGCCGACCGCGCTCGGAAGATCCGGTCCCCCAGCAGCTCGGATGAGCGCAGACAGGGTCTCCAAGTCGTCCTGCACCCCGGCCGGACCGGGAACGGCGGCGGCAAACTTCTGGATTCGGAACTGCTGGTTGACGAACGATCCGGCCTTCTCGAACACCGTGAGGGCCGGAAGGACGATCCGGGCGGCCTCGCTCGTCGCGTCGCGGTGGGTGCCCAGGTAGACGACTTTCACCCGGCCCAGCTGCACAAGGGAAATCCCCGCGCAGAGCAGGTCCTCGCCGACCGAGACCACGGTGCGAACCGCGCCCGAGTCGATCGCCGCCGAAAGCTCGCCCAGGGTCTTCTGCGGCAATTCGCCCACCAGGCCCGTCACCAGCGCCCCGCGGACGTTCGGGTTCCTGTCGGCCGAGACCAGGAGCTTGTCGGACTGCCCCACCCGGCTGACGAGCCACGCCCGGGCCTTCAGCGACTCGGCGAGCCGGCGGGTGAGGAACTGCTCCTCGACCGAGCTTCGTCCCGACCCGACAACCGCCACCCCGCCCTCACGGAAAAGCTCCGCCGCCGCCGCCAGGGCCTCGCCCGTGCTGCCGTCCCGCCCCGCGACCCGCGCCGCGGTGAGCCGTCCCTCGGAACGGACGGCCTTGTAAGCGATCCGGCCGCTGTCGGCCATCCAGGTGTCGTTCACCTCGTCGTTGCGCCGCGGGGTGATCCGGTGGATCACGCCCTCGCGGGACCACACCACGGTGTTCACGCCGGCGCTCGACTCGGTGTCGATGCTGTCGGTCTGCTTCAGGAACCAGACCCGCATCTTGAAGCGGAAGTCGGTGCTCGTCAGGGCGCCGACCGGGCAGATGTCGACCGTGTTCAGCGAGTAGTTGTTCTCGAGGCTCCGGCCCGGGTAGCACGTCAGGGTCGAGTGGCTTCCCCGATCGACAAACCCGAGCACGTCGTCATGCGCGATCTCGCGGCAGAACCGGATGCACCGCGAACACAGGATGCACCGCTCGTCGTCGAGCGTGACCCGGGAGCCGAGCTGCGTGCGCTTCGGCTTCACGTTCTTCTCCTCGATGTAGCGGGAGGTGCCCCGGCCGTACCCAGTCGCCTGTTCCTGCAGCTTGCACTCCCCGGCCTGGTCGCAAATCGGGCAGTCCAGGGGGTGGTTCACCAGCAGAAACTCCATCACGCCCTCGCGGCAGTCCTTCACAAGCGGGGTCGTCGTGCGGATGTGCAGGCCCGGGGAGGCGTTCGTGGCGCAGGCGATCGCGGGCCGCGGCGACCAGTTGATCTTCTGCCGGCCGGTCCCCGGATCGATGACCGGGGCCTTGGTCGCCGGGTCCACCGCAGGGACGCCCGTTTCGACCAGGCACATCCGGCAGTTGCCCGACACCGTCAGCTTCGGATGGTAGCAGAAGTGCGGCACGTCGACGCCGGCCAGCCGGGCCGCCTCGATCATGTTGGTGCCCTTCGGCACCGCGATCTCGCGGCCGTCGACATTGACGGTGACCAGGTCGGGCTTAATCGGGGCGATCATACCAGGGGGGCGGCCGAGGGGCCGGCGGATTTGCGGGCCTCGGGATAGCCCCTGAACTCGGCTGCAAACTTCTGGACAAAACTTTGGGTCGGCCACGCGCAGGCCTCGCCGAAGGCGCAGATCGTGCGGCCGGCGATCTGGTCGGCGACGCTCTTCAACAGCTCGCCGTCCTCTGCCCTGCCCTCCCCGCTCACCATGCGGGCCGTGATTCGCTTCATCCACAGGGACCCCTCGCGGCAGGGCGTGCACTGGCCGCAGCTCTCGTGGGCGTAGAAGGCGTTCAGGTTGCCCAGGGCCTCGACCATGCTCGCCGAGTCGTCCATCACGATGACCCCGCCGGAACCGCCCATGGAGCCCACGAGCGCGAGCGAGTCGAAATCCAGCGGCACGTCCTCCAGCGCCCAGTCATAGTCGACCATCTCGGCGCCCGCCCGCCGCTTGCCCTTGTAGTGCTCGCCGAACCTGAGGACCTTGGCCGAGGAGCCACCCGGAATGACCGCCTTGAACTTGCGGCCCGGAAGCGGCCCGCCGCAGACCTCGTACAGGAGCTGTCCCATCGTGATCTTGCCGACCTCAAACTCGTAGGTCCCCGGCCTCTGCACCTGCCCGGATACGCAGAAGATGCGCGTTCCCGTGTTGTTGGGGGTGCCGATCCGGGCGAAGGCGTCCCCGCCCATCGAGACGATGTGCTTAACGTGGCAGAGGGTCTCGACGTTGTTGACGATGGTGGGGCACTGGTACAGGCCCAGGACCGCCGGGAAGTACGGCGGCTTTATCCGCGGGTACGGCCTCTTGCCCTCGAGCGACTCGATCAGGCCGGTCTCCTCGCCGCAGATGTAGGCCCCGGCGCCGCGGTGCACGTAAATTTCGCACGAGTAGCCGGTCCCCAGGATGTTCGGGCCGGCAAGGCCGGCCGCCCGGGCCTCGGCAATGGCCCGTTCGAGGATCTTCGCCCCTTCCGGAAACTCACCCCGGATGTAGATGTAGGCCTGCTTCACCGTGTTGGCGAAGCACGTGATCATGATCCCCTCAATCAGCTGGTGCGGGTCCTGGTGGATGATGTAGCGGTCCTTGAAGGTGCCCGGTTCGCTCTCGTCGGCGTTGACGATCAGGTAGATCGGTTTGCCGCTGCGGCGGTCGAGAAGCGTCCACTTGACCCCGCACGGGAACCCGGCCCCGCCGCGCCCCCGCAGCCCTGAGCGCTTGACCTCGCTGACCAGATCCTCGGGCTTGCACGCCACGGCCTTGCGCAGAGCCGCGTAGCCGCCGTGCCTGACGTAGCAGTCCAGGTCCGGCGTGTAACCGGGCTGGTCGATGTGCTCGAAGATGATGCGTCGCTCGGCGGGCATGGGGTCAGCTCTCCCGGCGTGCTTGCGCCTTAATCTTTGCCGCGATCTGGCGGGCCTTCTCGCAGTCGACCTTCTCGTGGAGCTCGTCGTCGACCATCACGACCGGGGCCGTGCCGCAGCTGGCCAGGCACTCGACAAACTCGATCGTGACCTCCCCGTCGGGGGAGGTTCCGCCCTGGCGGGCGTTGAACTGCTTCTCAAACTCGGCGAGCGTCTGGTAGGCCCCCGCAAGGGCGCATGAAAGCGTCCGGCAAACCTTGATCCGGCGCCGGCCGCCCGGTTCCTGCCGGAACATGGGGTAGAAGGTCACCAGCTCGTAGACATGGATCGGCTCGAGCCCGAGCCGGGAGGCAATCCACTCGACCGCCTCGCCGGGAAGGTGCCCGATGTCCTCCTGAACCAGGTGCAGGAGCGGCAGGGCCGCGCTGCGTTTGACCGGGTAGTGGGCTACCGCCACGTCGATCCTCTGGAGGGTCTCCGGCTTGAGGTTCATCAGCGGTCGCACTCCCCCATGACGAAGTCGAACGAGCCCAGGATGGAGACGATGTCAGCCACCATGGCCCCGACGCAGGTTTTCGGAAGGATCGAAAGGTTGCAAAAGGACGGCGATCGGATCTTCAGCCTCCAGGGCACCCCGCCGCCCTTGCTAACGATGTAGAACCCGAGGACCCCCTTGGGGTTTTCGGCCTCGAAGTAGACCTCCCCGGCCGGCATCTGCGGGCCCTCGGTCACGAGCATGAAGTTCTGGATCAATTCCTCCATGGAGGTGAGGATTTTCTCCTTGGGCGGCAGGAAGATCCTGGGGGCGTCCACGGCGTGCCACGGACCCCCGGGAAACTTCGCGATCGCCTGCTGGATGATGCGGACGGACTGGCGCATCTCCTCCCCGCGGACGAGGTACCGGTCGTAGCAGTCGCCCTGGGTGCCGACCGGGACATCGAAGTCATACTGCTCGTAGCCGCTGTAGGGCCTGTCCTTGCGCAGGTCCAGCGCCACGCCAGAGCCCCGCAGGTTCGGGCCGGTGAGACCGTAGGCCAGCGCGTCCTCCTTGGATATGACGCCGATGCCGACCGTGCGGTCCATGAAGATCTTGTTGCGGGTCAGCAGCGCCATCGTCTCCTCGAGGCTCGGCAGGAACTCCTTGCAAAACAGGTCAACCCGCTCGAGCCAACCCGGCGGGACGTCCCGGGATACCCCGCCGATGCGCGTGTAGCTCGTCGTGAACCGGGCCCCGGTCAGCTCCTCGAACAGCTTATAGAGTTTCTCGCGCTCGGTGAACGTGTACAGGAAGACCGTCCAGGCGCCCACATCGATCCCGAAGGCCCCAAGGCCCATCAGGTGGGAGGAGATCCGGGCCATCTCCGCGGTGACGACGCGGATCGCCTGGCAGCGGGGAGGCACCTCGAGCTTGGCCAGCTTCTCGACCGCGATCGCATAGGCCATGTTGTTGGCAAGCGGCGCCAGGTAGTCCAGCCGGTCGGTGTACGGGACGAACTGGTTGTAGGTCATGTTCTCGGCGATCTTCTCGTCGCCCCGGTGCAGGTACCCGACCACCGGGTCGGCCTTGATCACGACCTCGCCGTCGAGCTCCATCTGGACCCTAAGGACCCCGTGGGTAGACGGGTGGGAAGGCCCCATCGATAGGGACATCCTGTCGGCATCGGGCTCGGCCGCGGCGGCCCGCGCCGCTGAGTCCCCGAAGGCCACCTGGACCGACGCCGGCGCTTCCGGATCCGCCGCGACGGGCTTCTCGTTTTTCTCGGCCCAGCTCTCATCCTTGGCCGTCGGCTCCGTTTCAGACAGATTTATGCCACCCTCGACGGCTACAAAGGGGCCGCCCGCCATGGGCGCCGGCTTCACCTTAACCTGGGTCTCCGCGGCGATCTCGGGGTCGGACAGCTCCGCCTCGATCCCAGCCAGGGGGAACTCCTTGCGCAGGGGGTGGTGCGGGTAGCCGTCCCACATCAGGATCCGCCGGAGGTCCGGGTGGCCCGAGAAACGGATCCCGAACATGTCGAAGACTTCCCGCTCGTGCCAGTTGGCCCCGGCCCACAGGGCCGACACGCTCGGCGCCTCGGGCGCCGCGTCGTTCGGGCAGTCGGCGGCCACGCGGATGTAGTCGTGGCGGGCCGTGGAATAGAGGTGGTAGACGACCGTGAACCGGGGTGAGACCCCTTCGGCCCAGTCGACCGCCGTCAGGTCCGCGAGAGCGTCGAAACCCTGCTCGGCCCTCAGCCACGCCAACACCGCAACCAGCTCCGCCGCGGGAACCCCGACCGCCGGGTGGTCCAGGCTGGCGCGCTCGGCAGCCTGGGGAAACCGGCTCTTCAGGGCTTCTTGGACGGACATCGGGGGTGGCTTCGCCTCGTGGTTCCTCGGGCCTCAGGCCTTCAGGAGATTTCGGGTTGACGGTTCGCGCCTGACCTTCGCCTGGAGTTTCATCAGGGCGTCGAGCAGGGCCTCCGGGCGGGGCGGGCACCCGCTCACGTAGACATCGACGGGAAGGATGCGGTCGACCCCCTGGAGGACGGCGTAGCTGCGGTACATGCCGCCCGAGCTTGCGCAGGCCCCCATTGCGATCACCCACTTGGGGGCCGGCATCTGGTCGTAGATCCTGCGGACCGAACTCGCCATCTTGTAGGTCACCGTCCCCGACACGATCATCACATCGGACTGCCTCGGCGAAAAGCGCATGACCTCGGCCCCGAACCGGGCGATGTCGAAGCGGCTCGCCGCCACAGCCATCAGCTCGATCGCGCAGCAGGCAAGCCCCATGGGCATGGGCCACATCGAGTTCGAGCGGATCCAGTTGATGACCGCGTCGGACCTCGAGACGATGACGTCTCCTTCAATTTTGCCATTATAGGCCAGCTCGGTGTTGGCGGTTACCATGGAAGAGACGACTGCGCGGGCGGCCACCCAGTCGTTTGCACGGTACCATCGGCAAATACCCATGCAAGTAGCTTTTCCCAAATTCGCGCTCCAGGGGCACAAACCCGGCGGAAAGGCCGAGTCGATACTCTCGCCTTTACGGTTGACCGCTCCGGTTCCTTCTCGCTTTGCTTGTCCCTTCGCCCAACCGAACGGCCGCGCCAGGAGCGGCCGGGAGGCACCCGGAGAGGTGACAGAGTGGTCGAATGTGCATGATTGGAAATCATGTGTAGTCGAAAGGCTACCGAGGGTTCGAATCCCTCCCTCTCCGCCATCTTCTCTCGGACAGCCGGTCGGTCGGGCTCAGGACCGCCCGGCCCCGGCCCCCCGCCACCCCTAGTCAGCCGCGTCGTGCAGGCAGCTGCAGCTCCCTAAAAAACGCCAAAGTGCGGACCCGGGATGGGACGATCCCAAGGCTCCGCGAAGCCAGGCGCCGCCCCTTCCTTGAGAAACTGCGGTAATGGGAGAAAGCCTCGTCAATATCGGCAGTAGACGCCGCATAGGAGACGTCGCTGATGAGCAGGTGCGCATTCGAGTAGGGATCGACGACAAAGGAGGGAAGCACCTTCCAAAGCAAACGCCCGTACCACGGTAGGATTCGACGGCGGACTTCGTTCAGGACGGCGTCCTCCGGCACTCCCGCAGCCACCAAGATTTCGGAGATCTTGGCTCCGCCATCTGTCGTTCCCGGTGGTTTCGTTCGCAAGACACCCAACACCACGTCGCGATGGGATGGGAATGGCAACTCCCGTTAATTTCATAAACCATTGTTTATAATTATGTTACATAATTGTAACGCAGCGTTAACCCGAGTCCCAACCCCCGGCTAAGTTGGGTCTGATGCCCGCAAGCCGAGGGGCTGAATCCGCCCGGGCCACCGGGCTCCAGGCAGTTCAGGCCCGGGTGTGCCTGGGTCGCCGTTTCCTAAACGCCGATGTCGGCTCGGCGGCGGCGCGGGGCTCTCACGGCCGCAGAAGACTCTTCGCCGCATCGAGGCCAGCCTGATACGCTCCAAGGATGCGATCATACAGGTCGTTGGCCGCCGGATCGATCAGGCGGCGGGCGGGATCGGCGTCAAACCACGCCATCGTTTGGGCGATGCCCACGGCGTAGGGGGTGGTGCAGGCAAATTCCGGCACGAAGCGCTTGATCTTGGAATTGTCCATGACAACCGAGACGGCCTTGTCGCCCAGCAACGTGCCTATCATCTCCGGCGCACAGGCAATGAGAAAATCTGAGGCGATATGGACAAAGTTCGGCGCACCGACGCCTGCGGCACGGGCGACGGCCTCATAGTACTGGTTCCACGTCAGCACCTCGTCTGAGGTGATGTGAAAGGCCTCCCCGATGGCCCGTTCCTGGCCGAAAAGGCCCACCAGACCCTTGGCAAAGTCGGTGTTGTGGGTGATGGTCCACAGGGAGGAGCCGTCCCCCGGGATGATCACCGGACGGCCGCTGCGCATCCGGTCCACAGCCGTGTAGCTGCGGGCCCAGCTGTTGACGGGGAGTGTGAACTGGGTCTGCCCATACGTGAGTGAGGGCCGGATGATCACCCCGGGAAACTTGGAGGCCTTGCAGGCGTTCGTGAGCACCTGCTCCGCCGCGATCTTGGCCCGGGAATACTCCCAGAAGGCGTTTTCCAGCGGGGTCTCCTCGGTGACCCGGTAGTGCCGCACCGGGCGCTGGTAGGCGCTGGCCGAACTGATCAGGAAGTACTGCCCGGCCCTTCCCCGAAATAGGCGCAGTGCGCGCTCCACGTCAGCCGGGCCATAGGCCAGGAAGTCCACCACGACGTCCCACGACGTGCCCTCCAGGGCCCCCGCCACCGACGCCTCGTCGTGAACGTCCGCCGTCAGCTGCCGGGTCCCGGGGCAGGCTGTCCTGACGGCCCGGTTGAGCACCGAGACCTCAAAGCCGCGCCGGACCGCCAGGGAGGCACAGGCGCTGGAAATCACCCCGCTACCGCCGATCATGAGTACGCGCATGGTGCTTCACAGGCTGGCCAATCCCGACCCCAGGGTCGAGCCGTCGTTGGCGGCGCGCCCCAGAAAGAGTTCGCCGGTGGCGATCGGCCCGGCCAAGATCCGCGCATGGTAACCCGGGCTCTTGCTGCGCTTGCGTTCCTGTCTTTTTCCCCGCTTTCCAACGCCGCCGGACCGGCGCCGGCCGACCAGCCGTCGGCCGCCATCAAGGGCGAGGCCCTCCTCGTCCATCTCAACCAAGTCATACGCTGGTATCATCTTTCCGAAGCCGGCGGTCAGTGGCTGAGCCAGCCCAGCGACGAGTTTTTCTTCACGACCGAGCGGGGCTTGGCAAACCAGGTGCTCCAGAAGGCCTTCGTCTCTGCGCGCGGGGAGCTGCCGCTTGTCGCAGCCCCGGTTCAGAAGGTGCAGGCCGCCCCGAACGCGGCCCAGCAGCGGATTGCCCGTGCCACGGCGGACAGGACGGGCCGCGTGCAGAAACTGCGCGACGAGATCGACTCGCTCGATGCGCGCGTGCAGGCCGCCGGGACAGCCCAGGACCGCGCCTTGCTCGCGGCCCGCAGGGACGCCCTCCAGTCCGAGTTCAATTTTTATGACGCCCTGCAGCGCTCCCTTCAGACCATAGGCGGGATGCTCGCCTCCCCCGGGGACCAGGACGCCGCAGCAACCCTGGCCGGCCAGGTCGAGGCCCTGGCCCAGTCCGTTCCCGAGGGCCTGGCCGGGGCCCCCGCTCAGGCCGCGAGCGTCGCCCCAGCCGTCAAGGCGGCGGAGAGCGGCGGTCTGATCGCCCGCACGGTTGGGCTCTTCGCCCTGATGAAGGACCTCAGGGCCCTGGACCAGTTCATCACCGAGACGGTCCGGCTGCAGGGCCAGGTGGACCAGATGCAAGCCCCCTTGCGGTCGGTCGTCCGAGACGTGATCACCCAGGGCGACCAAGCAGGCGAGCACCTTGCCGACGACCCCGCCCAGTTTGCCTCGGGCAAGCGCCGGATCGATACCCTGACGGAAAGGTTCAAGCAACTCGCCGCCGCCTCGATGCCCCTGCGCGAGGAGGCGCTGCTCTTGGACCAAAGTCTGCACAACCTGAGGCAGTGGCGCGAGTCGGTGGCCGCCTGCTACAGCCAGATCGTCCGGAGCTTGCTCGCGCGGGCAGTCGCGATTCTGGCGATGCTCGCCGCGGTTTTCGGGCTCTCCTGGCTGTGGCGTCACATGACCTTCCGTTACGTGCAGGATGACCGCCGCAGGAAGCAGTTTCTGACGATCCGGCGGTTTGTGACCGGAGGACTCATGGTCGGTGTTCTCGCGATCGGCTTCATCAGCGACTTCAGCTCGATCGCGACCTTCGCGGGCTTCGCCACCGCCGGGATAGCCGTGGCTCTGCAGACGATCATCGTGTCGGTCGCGGCCTACTTCTTCCTGATCGGGCGCTACGGCGTGCGGGTCGGCGACCGGATCACCGTCTCGGGGGTCTCCGCCGCGGCCGTCACCGGCGAGGTGACCGAGCTGGGGATCGTGCGCTTCCACCTGATGGAGCTGAACGGCCCCGGCCCCGAGGCTCAGCCCACCGGCCGCTCCATCGTCTTTCCCAATTCGGTCATCTTCCTGGCAAACCCGATCTACCGGCAGATGCCCGGCGCGGATTTTGCCTGGAGGGAGGCCGCGGTCCCGCTCGTCAGCGGGGCTGATGCGGCCCTCGCCAGGGACCGGCTGTTCACCGCGGTCGAGGCGGCCCTCGCCGAGTACCGGCCACTCCTTGAGCCGCAGCGCAACAAGTCCCACCCGGTGCACGGGGTGCGGCTTGAGACCCCCAAGCCCTATGTGCAGCTTAGAGCCAGGGGCCGCGAGCTTGCGGTCGTCGTCGGTTTCCCTGCGAACCTGAGCCGATATGCCGAGGTCGACCAGATCGTCCTCCGCCACCTTTCCGATCGGATCTCGGCCGACCCGGACCTAAAGGCGGCAGTCGGGGGCCAGCCCCGGCTCGGCCCTCTGGGGCAGGCCTGAGCCGCTCTTAGGTTCACTCCAGCTTGGCGAGCTGCTCGCGCACAACCTCGGCCGTGAGCGGGAGGAACTTGCCATCGCGCTCAACCTCCTCCTGGCCTTCCTGGCTCAGGAGATAGCGCAGGAGTTCCTTCACCCTCGGATCGAGCGGGGTTCCCGGACGCACGTTCATGTAGAAGAAAAGCTCGTTGTAGAGCGGATACGCCCTGCTCTGGACGGTCTCAAGGGTGTGCGCGACGGCAACCTTGCCGCCCCGCGGGGTGACGGCCAGGCGCTTGATCCCCGGGCGGTCGCCCCGGAACAGAACGTAGGCAATCCCGTAGCGGTCCTTGCGCAGGCTGTCGGTGACCTGCTCGGCCTCGATGTAGCGGTTGCCGTCGGGTTTGACGTAGTTGGCGTAGGTGTGGATGTCCTCGTTCCACTTGTCGCTGCCTCGAAGCACCTTGTCCGAGAAGTTCGTGGAGGTGTTGTACCGCAGCGTGAACCCGTAAGGGGTGATCCGCTTGCCCGCCCATTCGCCCGTCAGCCCGAGCTGGCCCCAGGTGCGGATATTCTTCTCCGGGCCCCGGGCCCACTCCGTGTGCCAGTTGGTCCCGGCCCAACCCCCGTCCCGGGCAGCCCCAAACACCCCGTCGAGCTGCTCAACGGTGATCTCGCTCAGGGGATTGTCGGCGTTGACGATGACGGCAAACGAGTTCGACCAGCCGCTCACGTCGTAGGATCCCGTCACCGCGGTGATCGTCAGCGGATCGAAGCCCATGATGCGCTCGTAGGCCAGCATGTCGTAAAAGCCGGCCTCGTGGCCCATGACGATGTCCGCCTGGTTGTAGTAGAGGGCCGCGAACGCGGCCGCGGGCGTGGGCAGGAAGAACGAGATGTGCAAGCCGGGCTGGAACTTGGCAAAGCCCTCCTGCCAGTACCGGGCGAGCTTGCCGTCGACGAGATAGTTGGTCCCGTGGAAGCGGATCCATCCCTCCAGGATCTGCTGCGGCTGGTAGTGGGGAAGACCGCTCAGGTCGAACTTCGTCGTGTAGTGGACCTCGCGGCCCCGCTTGGCGATCGACGCAAAATGGTCGGACTGGGCGTGGAGGGCGATCTTGGCGTCCTCCGAGAGCTTGTTCTGGGCCGAGAGCCCGAGGGGCATCAGGGACGCTGCAAGGCAGAGCACCACCGCGATGTAAGGCGAGGTCTTTTTCATAGATTCGAAAAGGGGGCCAAAAACAGATTGCCCGGGCCCTGTACGCCAGTATCAGAGCCCGGACACCCTGCCGCAACCAAAAGTGCTCGCAAGGGCTCTACGGCGCCGGATGGGCCGCAGCCGGGGCAACCCCTTCGGCCGCCTTCTTCTTGGCGGCGAGGATCTCGCCCAGCTTCACCCGCTGCTCCGGCGTCAGGACGGCCCTGACCTGGGCCCGGAAGCGGGCGCCGCTCTTCATCATGGCCTTGTGCATGGCCTCGCGGCGCTGGATGAGGAGCTGCTTGACCTGCCCCTTCTGGACGTCGGTAAGCCCCAACTGGGCGGCAAGAGCGTCAACCCGCTGGTCGAACCTGCTGGCTGCGGGTGCAGCCGCTGGCGCTGGCGCGGGCGTCTGGGGAGCGGCAGGTTGGTCGGCACGCAGGGGCACAGGCGCTAGGGCGGCGACGGCCAAAAGGAGGGCGGAAGCCGCGGGGAGGGATCGGAGTTTCATGGGTGGATGGGAATGTCTCATCTCATGGGACGCTCCGCACCCCTGACGGTTACCCCGCCCTCAGATTAAGGGGGGTGGCTGTGGAATACCCCTAAATTTTGGGTTTACACCTCATTACCAAGCAACCCGTTAAAGAATAATTTAAGGATTCTTGCATCAGCGAGAAGCCCCGCTGCTTTGTCACAAGGGCCTGCCTTGTCAAAATCGACAAGTCGCCGCCAATCCATTCCAATCGTCCCCGCCATCCCCCATGCACCCGATTGTCGATCGCCAACAACTGAGCCCTAACGTCACCCTTCTCGAGGTGGTCGCCCCGAGGATCGCCGAGGTCCGCCGGCCTGGCCAGTTCGTGATCGTAAGGCTCGGACCGGGCTCGGAGCGCATTCCGCTCACGATCGCCGACGCCGACGTCGACGCCGGCACGATAACCCTGGTGATCCAGGCCGTGGGCAAGAGCACGAACGAGCTCGTCTCCCTGAAGACCGGGGACGCCATCCAGGATATATCCGGCCCGCTGGGCGAGCCGACCGAGCTGGCTAAGTCCGGCAAGGCGCTGTGCATCGGCGGCGGCGTGGGGACGGCCGTCTTGCTCCCGATCGTCCAGGGCCTGCAGCGCCGCGGGGTTGCCGTTACCAGCGTGATCGGCGGCCGCTCGAAGCAGTGGGTCATCCTGGAGCAGGAGCTCGGAAAACTCGGCACGGTCGTCGTTTGCACCGACGATGGCTCCTATGGCCGCAAGGGCTTCGTGACCGACGCCGCGCGCGACGTCCTCGCCGCAGGCGGGATCGACGTGGTCTACGCCGTGGGGCCCGTGCCGATGATGAGGGCCGTCGTCAATCTGACCAAGCCCCTCAACGTCCGAACGATCGTTTCGTTGAACCCGATCATGGTCGATGGCACCGGAATGTGCGGGGGCTGCCGAGTGAGCGTCGGCGGAGAGACTAAGTTTGCGTGCGTCGACGGCCCCGAGTTCGACGGTCACAAGGTCGACTTTGACCTCCTGGCCGACCGGCTGAGCACCTACCGCAGCTACGAAAAACAGAGCCTCGCCCCCCACGACGGGCCCTGCCGGATGGACCAGGCGATCGCCGCGGCGCCCTCGTCCGAGGCCGCCCCCTCCCCCGTTGTTCCGGCCAAGATGTCGGGCAAGGAGCGCATGGCGATCCCGCGCCAGGCGATGCCCGAGCAGAACGCCGACGCGAGGAACAGCAATTTTGGAGAGGTGAACCTCGGGTTCACCGAGAAGCTGGCCCTCCTCGAGGCCCAGCGCTGCATCCAGTGCAAGGAGCCCAAATGCGTCGAGGGCTGTCCGGTCATGCTGAACATCCCGCGCTTCATCGGCTTTGTCGCCAAGGGGGACTTCGCCGGCGCCGCGAGAAGCATCCTGAGCGACAACGCGCTTCCCGCCGTCACAGGCCGGGTCTGCCCCCAGGAGACCCAGTGCGAGATCGTGTGCATCCGCGGAGTGAAGAGTTCGCCGGTGGCGATCGGCTACCTCGAGCGGTTCGTCGCCGACTGGGCAAGGAACAACGGAAAGTCCCTGCAAAACGAGGTTCCTGCGCCCACAGGGCTCAAGGTTGCGATCGTCGGAGCCGGGCCTGGCGGGCTCACGGCCGCAGGCGAACTCGTCAAGGCCGGCCACGACGTCACGATCTACGAGGCCTTGCACCAGGCCGGTGGCGTCCTGGTCTACGGGATCCCGGAATTTAGACTGCCAAAGAAGATCGTGGATGAGGAGGTCGACCGCCTCAAGGCCCGCGGGGTCAAGATCGAGTGCAACGTGATCATCGGGCGCACGTACACGCTCGACGACCTCCGGAACCGCTTCGACGCGGTCTTCATCGCCAACGGGGCCGGCCTGCCCGTGTTCATGAACGTCCCCGGGGAGAACTTCAAGGGGGTCTACTCCGCCAACGAGTACCTGACCCGCGTGAACCTCATGGCGGCCTACCAGTTCCCGAACGCCGACACCCCGGTCCTCCTGGGCAAGCGCATCGCCGTTATCGGCGGCGGCAACGTCGCCATGGATTCGGCCCGCACGGGAAAGCGCATGGGGGCCGAGGAGTCGATGATCATCTACCGGCGGACCCGCAAGGAGATGCCGGCCCGCTCCGAGGAGGTCCACCACGCCGAGCAGGAGGGGATTCGCTTCGAGTACCTGGTTGCACCGATCGAGGTGCTGGGCAACGCCGAGCGCTGGGTGACCGGGCTCAAGTGCGTCCGTATGGAACTGGGGGAGCCGGACAAGTCCGGGCGCCGCAGCCCGAAGCCCATACCGGGATCGGAATTTGTGATTCCGTGCGACACCGTCGTTGTAGCCGTCGGGACCCGGGCCAATCCGCTGCTGACGGCGACCTGCCCCGACCTGAAGCTCAACCGCTGGGGCAACATTGAGGTGGATGCAACCGGCATGACGAGCCTGCCCGGCGTCTTCGCCGGGGGCGACATCGTGAGGGGTGCTGCGACCGTGATCCTCGCCATGGGCGACGGAAAACGCGCCGCGCAGGCCATGAACACCTACCTCGCCAAGCCGAAGGGCACCGGCGCCCCGGCCGCCCTGCAGGGAACCGTCTAGGCCAGATCGAGGCGGTACCGGCACTTCTGCCGGTCCCCCCGCAGGTAAAGGTCGCTGTCGGCAGGCACCTCAACGATTTCGACTAGTCGGCCCCCCAGCCTCTCGCACGTCCTGCGGCTCGGCCAGTTGTCCGGGTTGCAGGTTATCCAGACCGGGTTGATCCCGTGTCTGAGTGCAAGCGGCAGGATCAGGCGCACGCCGCGCTCCGCAAAATGGCGACCCCGGAAGGCCGGCGCCACGTTGTAGCCCACGTGCCCCCCAAACTGCTCCAAGAAGGGCGTGCTCACGGCCCTGAGGTTCACTGTGCCCACCGTCTTGCGGGCCGCCGCAAGGCGGATCTCGAATTCGTAGGCGGGCACCCATTCCTTGGCCGGGTCCGGGGCCTTCAAGGCCACCAGGACTAGATTCAGCTCCCCGTCGGAAAGCACCCCCGGATCGATGAAGCGAAACTCGGGCGGGGCGCTCATGGGCGAACCAGGGCCGGCCCCAGGCTCCTACTCCCAGCTCCGTCCGCCGGCATGCGGCCGCGGCGGACCGGGAAAGGCCCTGCCCGACGTCGGGCTACCCTGGGAGGTTCGAACAATAGGCTCAGCGCAGGGGATATGCGCTCAGTCCGGAGCTAATTTCAAGACTGGACAACGGGCGCGGGGACCTTCTTAGTTCCCCTCCCGGTTTCTTATTCCTGCTCAGGTGGTGGAATTGGTAGACACACACGTTTGAGGGGCGTGTGCCGTAAGGCGTAAGGGTTCGAGTCCCTTCCTGAGCACCATTTCCGCCGCAACGGCGAAGCCCCTCTCTGGGGGGTCCGACCAACGCCGGTCACGCCGCCGCGGTACGGTTTCGCCGCCAGAAGTGCAGCGCGGCAAAGGGAACCAGGAGGGTCGCCGCGAGGATCCCTGTCGGAGCCTCCGGAACGCCCTGCCCCGTGCCGAAATTCAGGTCACTGGTCGCGGTGGATCCACCGATCCAGTCGGCATTGATGTTCCCGCTGGAAGCCAGGGCGCTGTTGTCGGTGAACGCCGTGATCCCGGTCGTGAGGGTTGGCATCGCGATGCCCGCTGCGTCGAGGCTCGACTTCAGCACGACAAACGTGAGCCAGTAGTCCGTGTTGCTGATGGTCGAACCGGACGGCGCATAGGAGTACCACGAAGCGCCATTTTCCGCGGTGGCAAGGGCCGTGTCAGAGAACTGGAACGCTGAGTTCAATGTCGTGCCAGCTTTCGGGGTCACCAGAAGGATCGACGGGCCACCGCTAGACGGATTCGACCAGGCCACACCCCACATGCCGCCGCCGCCGGTTGGAACCGATCCACTGACGTTGTTCGGGTTGAACAAGACGATTGCTCCGGCGTTGCTGGGTATTTTTCCGTTGCTGGAACCGGCCAAGTCGATCGCAACGGCGAGGGCCGCCGCACCGTTGAAAGTGCCTAGGGAGTAAACGATCGAGGGAACGTAGATTCCGGTGGTGGCGACCGTGTTGGGATTAAACCCAACAATGTCCAGACCCGAGGACGAGCCGTTCAGCCCGTTTTGCTTGGTCGGATCCGTGCCCAGGTTGCCGTTGTCGTAATAGTCGGACAGGTAATACGGAGCCATCGAGGCCGTGTTTCTCACGGCAATCCAGTTGCCGATCGAACCGGCAACGGTGACCGTGTCCGGTGTAAAGGTGCTCAGGCTCGGAGCCGTAAGCTGCGCCCGGGCATCGACCGCCACGAGGGCAGTCCCGGCGACGGACCACGCCAGGGCAATCGCGGCCGTGCCCACCCGCCGGAGCACGAGCCTGACGAACTTCTTCATATCGGGTGTCGAGACGTCCATGGTGGTGGAGGTTGTGATCGGGAGGTGCATTGGATCTAAAAAGATGATGGCATGCTCGGGTCGTGTTACAATGGATTGGATACGGGATTATTTACTTACGTAATACCCGCTAAACCGAGATGAGGGGCGAATCCCCTAGTTCATTCCCCTCCTCGCATCGAAGAATCCATAGGTCGCATACACCACTTCGGTCGGCACGGAGATCAGGACCGGCAGGCACTGCTGGAGTGGGCTGCGCCGGAAATCACGCTGGAAGTAGGTTTCCACCAAGCCGAGCCTCGGAAGCGGTGTACCGGCAATCGTCTCGAGCTTCGCGCCGATCCGGCGCATCTGAGCACAGTCCCCAGCCGCGCCCGTCGCCAGCAGGAGCGCCTCGTGGGCCGCCCAATTCTCGTCCTTTGATTTCAGGGGTTCCTTCTCGAGTGCAGCTGCAACCCGGGACACCAGTTCGCGATCGGGATGCCGGATTAAGAAGACACACAGCAGCTCCACATCGGCGACCGAGGCACGGTGCGAGAGGATCTGCTCGACGCCTCCTCGGACATAGCCTTTCCAGCCAAGCTGCCGGCTTGTCTCAAGAGCCAACATCGCCTTGTCCGCCGGCGAGATGAAGCGTCCAAAGGCCTCAAGCTGCACGAGCGCATCGTCCGGATCGTCCAGCTTAAGCAAGCGCTCGATCCTGAATGACAGGAGCGGCTCCCGAATCAGATCCGGCCTGGAGAGCTTCTCGTTGAGCAGGCGCTGTGCGGTCGCCCGATCGGAAGTCCCGACAGCGAGCTCTAGCCTGCAGATTTCCCTCAGGGGCTCCGGGAGCTCGGCGTTGGAGGCCAGCCCGGCGAGTGGGGCCAGGGCCTTGGTACGCTGGCAGGCGAAAATCAGCGCTCGGAGCCAAAAGCCAGTGTTCGGCGAGTGGTCGGCGATCCGCTTAAGGGCCAACTCCCCGACCGTCGCAACATCGCCCTGGGCCAGGGCAAGGCTAAGCCAGGCTTGGGACGTCGCTTCCGCGCGCTTCGGATGATCATTGATGAGCCGCGAGTAAACCTGGTTCGAATAGGCCATTCCGGATGACACACTGAGCTGAGCCGTCAGCCATCCGCTCGAATAATCCGACGAATCGAGTTCGTAGCTCTGCGCAAAGGACATGAGGGCGGCCGCGGGATTCCCCTTCAGGAGCGCCTGCTGTCCCTTCTCGAAGAAGTACTTCGCACGGGCCTGTCTCAGGTCGTGCCAGGAAGGGGGCCACGCGACGGACCTGAGCTGGACAGGGTAGCCTACGGCGCAGAGGAACCCGAACACCGCGAAGACTCCGGTCAAGTAGACCATCCCCGCACCGGCCGCCATGCGCGCCGCCACCCGCCCCCAAAACGGACGCACTCCCGACGCGTCCACCGAGCAGCGCCAGCCTCGGTCGTCGTAGCGCTTCAGCAGCGGACAGATCTTGCAGAAACGCTCCGGGCGGATCCCGTACTGAACGATGGCGTCGCACCCGGTTTCAGCGGCTCGCCCCGAGTCGCTCGGATGCTGACATGGGCTGCGGTGCCTCCCGGAGCCAATTCTGAAGGCCGTCTTGCGAATATTGAGCGCAAAAAGCGCTTGCCAGAAGCGCGGCGCCTCTTGGAGCCAGAGCGCCAGACGATACGGGACAGAGCGCTGGCCCGCGTTGCCCCGCGGGGGCTGTGCGCCTGGGGGCACCGTGCCGTGCGTAACGCCTCCATCCCGCGCTCGCACCGGGCCTTCCCGTTGGGTGGAAATGCGCGGCTCGCCTGGGCTATCAAGCCCAATGCGTTGCGGGATCTGCTTTGGTGCCCGCCCCGGGCCTGGAAATGAAAAACTCACTATATATCTGCAATCAGGGCTGTCCGGGATGTTAAGTGCCGATGTTTCGTAACATAAACTCTTTCAGGGCGTTGCCCGCCGCTGCGGGTGTGACGCATTTTGCGTTTGGCCAGCGCGATCAAGCCCCATTCTGCGGGCATGGCCACTCCGACTGTGTTTGCACAAGTGGTGGGCT
>CAIOZY010000045.1 GCA_903862935.1 uncultured Opitutaceae bacterium | reverse complement strand
GCGCCAGCAGTCGGGGACGCCAGATCCCGCGCGGTCTCAAACGCAAAATGTCCGGCTATCCCTTGCGGCATACTGGCGATCCCGCCGGGCACCAAGTGTTCCGGCCACTAATCACCCAATCAACTAAGTGAACAGTATTGCCGCTAGGAGCGGTTCCTCATCGGACCGCGGCCCTTAGCCGCCGACCTCCGCAGCCGGTCGTTGATCGCCTCCGCCATTCCGCCTCCACGGGCGAGTTCGGCGTGGATTTTGCGGAATCCCAGGTCGTCGATCCGACGCAGGACTGCGAAGAGGTTCCGCGCGGCCCGTTGGAGGCTTCCGCGCCCGTCGAGCCAGAACATGCCCGGGCTGACCCGGCCGGCCGGCCGGCGCTGGAAGAGCCAGGCCTGGTCCGGGGCCGAACGGGCCGCTGCCCTGGGGGGGATCTTGGGGTGCAGGAAGACCGGGGTCCGCGGGCTGTAGTGACGGGCGAGCTGCCCGGGCGCCACCTGCGGGGAGCGCGTCCTGCCTGGGCGATGAGAGGGGGCCTCGACCGCCACGCCAAGGACGCGGCGAAGGTCCGCCAGGGTCACAGCCCCGGGGCGTAGAAGCCGGGGCCTTTCCGGGTAGCGAAGGTCGACAATCGTCGATTCGAGCCCGATCCGGGCCGGCCCGCCGTCCAGAATGTACCGGATCCTGCCCCCCATATTCTGGCGGACGTGCTCGGCGGTCGTGGGGCTGACATAGCCGAAGGGGTTAGCGCTCGGAGCCGCGAGGGGGAGCCCCGCCTTGCGCAAGAGCCGGCGCAGAAGCGGGTGCGACGGCATCCTGACGGCGACGCTGGGCCGGCCCGAGGTGACGACGTCGGGGACCACCGGCTTCTTGGGCAAGACCAGGGTCAGAGGCCCTGGCCAGAACGCATCGGCCAGGCGCTCGGCCGCAGCATTAGTCTCGGCGAGTTGGGCGAGTTGGGAGCGCGCGTTGATATGGACAATCAGGGGGTCGGTGGAGGGGCGGCCCTTGGCCGCGTAAATCCGACGACAGGCCCGCGGGTCCAGCGCGTTCGCCGCCAGGCCGTAGACCGTCTCAGTTGGGACCGCAACCAGCTCGCCGGCCTGCAGACGCCTGGCGAGCTGCTCCAGGTTGCGCGGGGTGCCCCTGTAGACGCGGGCGGCGCTCTTAGGCTTCACGGCATGAAAAAGGCCGGAGTCGGCGAGACTCCGGCCTGGAAGGGATGGGGACCGAGGCCGGCCTTACAGCGCCAGCAGGTTGTTGCGCGAGCGCTTGAGCGTGCGCGTAACGGCGCGCTGGTGCTTGGCCGTCAGGCCGGTGTACTTGCGCGGAAGAATCTTTCCGGTGTCGGTGACGAAGCGGACCATCGTGTTCGGCTGCGTGAACGGCAGCTCGGCCGGCGTCGGAGTCTGTTGCTTTTGTTCGGAGTTGCTCATCTTTAAAACGGAGGGTCGATCGTGGCGGGACAGCTACACTTGTCAACGCCGCATCTGCAAAGGCCGGGGGAGCCTATAATTGTCCTAAGCGGATGGCCCGGGGATGCTTTGCCGGTTCTTCCCGGGCGACGAGGCGATAGGCGTCGTGAATTCGCCGGGTCGGGGGTTAGGATGACTGCGCGGACTGGCGCACTGAAACCCCAGGCCCTCAGTTCCTCATTCTATGAAATCGAACCCCGCAGAGATAACGACAAACCAAGCCCATGCGCGATCCCTGCTGGATAACATCCACGGTGTGCCCGATATCGCGTTTCCCCGTCGGGATACGATCGTCGAATGGCTCAAGGCGTACCTAGGCGAGACCCAGCGCAAGGGTCACGTTGAGACCCAGGAGGAAACAGAGAATCTGGCCGCTTTGGAGCGGTTTCTGCGCGTGCAGAAAGTTCCGGCCGCACCCATCAGCCCACTGTGAGGCAAATCACAGCCCGAACGGCAGGCACCGCTTGAGCGGAGCCGCGTGTCCGGCTGCGACCTGCTTGTCCTTAGATGCCCTGCGCTTCGACTTGGTGCTCTTCGAGCGAAGCAGATGCCGGAACCCCGGCGTGCGGCGCATGAGCTTGCCCCGGGCCGTCAGCTTGAAGCGTTTGGCTATGGATTTCTTAGTTTTTTGCATTAAATGAACCGGCGGGTCACACCGAACCGGTTAGGTCCTCCTGGAGCAGTGCCCGACGCGCGAACGCGTCTTTCTGGCGGAGGCCGATTAGGTCGGCGGACCGCTTGGTCCGGATGATTCCGGAAATGCCTGACTCCGGCGTGTTAGCCGGAGCTGGCAGTGGATGGAGCAGGGTTATCATGAAAAGGGGATACCGGCGGGCTTAACCCCCGCATTATTATTCCGGGTGCGCGCGAACGCGACTCATTACGGGTCCGGGGCGTGCCGCGGCGGTAACTGCCACTCGGGCCAACCCGTTCCGCTGTTATTAGAGGGGGGCAAAAAAAGGCGGGACGCCCGGAGGCGACCCGCCCGAAATTCCGCCGGCTTTGAGCCGGCGAAGGGGTCAGAAGCGGCTGTTGCCGCGGGCCTGGAAGGCGCCGGGGCGACGGTTCGGGCTGCTGAAATTGCGGCCGGCCCCGCCGGTCTCTTCCTTTGGGCGCGCCTCGTTGACGGTGAGGGCGCGGCCGTCGAGGTCGGCGCCATTCATCTTCTCGATGGCGAGCTTGCTCTCCTCAGCGGTGCTGAAGGTGACGAAGGCGAAGCCGCGTGGGCGGCCCGTCTCGCGGTCGTTGGCGATATAGACATCGGTCACTGAGCCGAACTGGCCGAAGGCCGTGCGAAGCGCGTCCTCGGTGGTGTTAAACGACATGTTACCGACGTATAGTTTTGAGTTCATGGTGATTTCGTATTCTGCGTCTGCTGTCAGCTGTTCCCGGTAATCGGGTTTCGAATCATCACCTGAACCAAAAGCTCATCTGAAGACCCACCAACCACTGTCATCTAACGCTACTACGGACCGCGACCCTCACGGGTTCCCCGCAATACGCAAGGAGTATCTTCGATAATCGCTCGCCGGTTCGCCTAGGCCTGGGAGGGCAGCAGGAACAAAAGGGCTGCCAGAACGTAGCAGGTCCCGCCGCCGAGAACGAACGCGTGGCGGCACGCGTCGCGGTAGCGCAAGTTGCGCCAGAGGTGGAAGGTAATGGCGATCGCGTAGCAGATTCCTCCCGCTAGGATTAGGGCTAGTCCGGCCACGGGAAGGGACGCGGTCATGGGCCTCAGGGCCACGACGATCAGCCAGCCCAGCGCCACGCACGCGAGCACCGGAGCGAGCCGGGAGCGTCCGCCGAAAAGGAACTCAAACGCGGCCCCCGCCCCGCACAGGCCCAGGATGGTCCCGAAGAGTATCCAGCCCAATGGGCCGTGCAGGCTGGCGAGCAGAAACGGCGTGTAGGTGCCCGCAATCAGCAGAAAAAGGGCGGCGTGGTCGAGCCTGAGAAACAGCCGGCTTGTTCGGGCTGCGCGCCACGCGTGGCGGAGCGTCGAACCCGTGTAGAGGGCGAGCAGCGTCAGGCCGAAGACGGTGAAGCTGACCACCTGCCAGGCGTCGCCGCGAAGGCTTGAGAAGACGATCAGCAGGGTCAGCCCCGCGATGCTTACCGCGAGCCCGATCCCGTGGGTCACCCAGTCGGCGATCCTCTCACCGCGCGTGCGGGAGAAAGGGGCAGCGGCAAGGAGAGCATCCGGGCCGGCGGCGACGCGCCGGTTCTTCACGGCGCTGGCCAGCCATTGGTCAAGTCGGCGGATCAGCCAGATCGGCCGCGGGCTGACGAACTTGTCCTGGGCCCACTCCTCTCCGTCTGCATAGACCGTTTTGGGAATCAGGCAGGTGCCGAACACCCAGTCGGCAATCGGCAGGCCGAAGAAGCCTGAAATTGACTCGTTGCAGTCGATGACGGCGTGGTGGCGCAGATGGAATCCGTAGGCAGGGCGCCAGAACCATCCCCAGCGCGGGCTCTCGATCAGCGGTTCCCAGCGCTCAAAGGGCCAATGGTTGAGGGCGTGCAGGAGCTCGTAAAGCGTGAGGGACGAGGCGAGCGCTGCGAACCCCGAGAGAACCCAGGGGAAAGCCGGCAGGAGCCCCTGGAGCAGGGCAAGCAGCGGCGTAAGCACTCCGGCAAAGATAGCCAACGAATACCAAGGGAAAAAGGAAGCCTCTCCCTGTTCCGGCTCCACGATGGGAAACTTGTTTTCGATGAACATGATGCCCCGTCCGTCACGCGACGGCTTGCGCCCGATCCTGGTCAGCGCGTGGTGGAGCGTATGCTGCCGGTAGAGCCGGCGCAGAAGCGGAAGAGCCGGCATGTGCAAGACGTACCGGTGAAAGAAGAACTCGACGAAACAGTTAACGAGGCTGATTGCCAGGAATGCCGCTACGGCCATTCCTGCGGACGACCGCAATTGGGACGCCCATACCGACGGGAAGGCAAACCGGAGCACGGCGGCCAGCCCGAGGAGGGTCAGTAGGACGGTGACAATGAACCGGGGAAGCGAAAACTGCTCGATCTCTTCCTCGGACGGTGGAGTTGGATTGGCCATGGGCTAGCCCCACCTAACGGGTGGTTCCAACCGATTGCAACCCGCAGAGCGCGAACTTAGAGCGCTGCAGCTACACGCCGGAAGTGATATCCGATGATCGCGAGCTCGACGGCCACGCGGAACTGCCGCGGGCGGCGGACAAGCGTGCTTCCCAGCAGGCGCCAGTAGCCCCAGCGGCCGCGATGCCAAAGGCCAAGCAACCAGAACGACTTAAAGAACGCCTCGAGGTCGGCCCAGGACAGGCGCAGACGCTCGCTGCCGGTCGTCTGGTAGTTGCGCAGGAACACCCGGATGCGGCGGTAGTAGTTGCGGGGCTCGTAAAGCCGGCGCATGAGCTCGCGGTAGCCGTTCTCCAGGTACTCGCGATCAAGTCGTGGGCGGAAGTTAAGGGAGGCGGCGGTGTTATTGCCCGAGCTTTCGGCAAGGAGCCGGCCCTCGCCCTTCAGGCGCTGGTACAGCCGGGTCTGGGGTAGGGCGGTGAGGAGCCCGACCATCGCTGTCACAACGCCGGAGCGTTGGATGAAGTCGAATTGCTGTTTGAAGATATCGCCGGTGTCGCTGTCGAACCCGACGATGAACCCCCCCATGACCTCGAGGCCAGATTCTTGGAGGGTCTTCACGGCTGCTACCAAGTCCCGGCCCTTGTTGGGAAGCTTGCGGCACTCGTTGAGTCCGTCGACCGAAGGCGTCTCGATGCCGACGAAGACTTTCCGGAACCCGGCCTCGACCATCATCGACCGCAATTCCTTGTCGTCAGCAAGGTTGACCGAAGCCTCGGTGAAAAACCCCATCGCAGGCCGGGTTTTCTTCCGCCACTCGGTAATCGCCTCAAGGAGTTCCTTTGTCCGGGCCTTGTTGCCGATGAAATTGTCATCCACCACGAAGACCATGTCCTTCCAGCCAAGCACGCGGAGGGTCTCTAGTTCCTCAATGAACTGAGCCGGCGCCTTCGTGCGCGGAACGCGGCCGTTCATGACGATGATGTCGCAAAACTCGCAATCGTAGGGACACCCGCGTGAAAACTGAGCAGCCATCGTCACGTAGCTTCCCAGCTTGAGCAGGTCGTAGCGGGGAATCGGCGTTTGTTGGATCGCGGGGAAGCGCGGCGCGCGGTAGAGCGGCGCCGGCGTTCCGGCCTCGAGGTCGGCGACGATCTGGGGCATGATCTCCTCGGCCTCGCCGAGCACGAGGTGGGGAATCTCGGGGAACGACTCGTGCCCGGTCGTAAACAGGGGGCCTCCTGCAACCAGGGGCTTGCCAAGTTCTATGCATCGGCGGGCGACTTCCCGGACCGACTCCTGCTGTACAATCATCGCGCTGAGCAGGACCCAATCAGCCCAGAGTAGGTCATCGTCATCGAGCTTCTCCACATTGAGATCGACGAGCTTGAGTTCCCAGTTCCGCGGAAGCATAGCCGCCACGGTCAGAAGGCCGAGAGGGGGAAAGGCCGCCTTTTTGGCGACGAAACGCAGTACGTGTTTGAAGCTCCAGAACGTGTTCGGAGTCTTCGGGCTAACGAG
Source organism: uncultured Opitutaceae bacterium (assembly GCA_903862935.1). GTDB lineage: Bacteria > Verrucomicrobiota > Verrucomicrobiia > Opitutales > Opitutaceae > Palsa-1447. The sequence continues at coordinate 17,660 of CAIOZY010000045.1, read as the reverse complement.
CAATATCTTCATGAGCTAAGTAGCTGGGAGTCAACACCCCCAAGCGACCCAAGAAAATAGCTTCGACGGAAAGAGAACGCGAGAAGTATCTCGATTTCCCCCGGTGGGGACAATACCCCATAGTCCGCCTTGGACGGCAATTCGGAGCGCGGCCATTTAGGAGGAGCAAATATCTTCGTTGGCGTCTCCAGGAGGAGGCTTTAGCCTTTGAGTAGCCTTGGACGACCTCCCATGAATGAGCCCCCTTTGAACAGCACCGCTACCGCTGAGCTTACGGTCGCTGGCTCTGATCTAGCCAGCGCCTCGCCGGATTCGCCGCCGCCCGTGTTTCCGGCGGTCCTCGCTACGGCCCGCATGGTGGCACTGATGGAGGTTGCCAGTGCTCGGATCGTGCAGCCCTTCCTGGTCGCGGGTGAGACCTCCGTGGGGGTCAACCTCCAGGTGACGCACACGGCGGCAACGGCTCCCGGGGCAAAGGTCCGGGCGGAGGCCAGGTACCTCGGACGCGAGGGGAAGCTGTTCTTGTTCGAGGTCGCCGCCTACGATCCCGCCGGCGAGATCGGCCGGGCGCGGCACACCCGCGCCGTGGTCACGACCGCCAGGCTCGAGGCGGGCGCCGCAAGGCGCCGCGGAGCCTGAGAAGGCCGCCGATCCTGCTTGCCGAGGGATTTAGGCCGGCCGTAATGACTAATCGTACATATCAATGCAGATCAACTTGATAGAACATATGATTCTTTATCTTAGCCGGCCGATTCTCCTCGATTGACACGAATTCTCGGAGTGATCAGCCCGCTCTGATTCAGTCGCTTGCGCGATCTGCGGTTGATCCGGAATCATCCCGGGAACTCCTAAATTTCGACGCCGGGTTACATTATTGGGTTATACTTATCGCCCTGCCGGCCATCCAATTGCGACCTTGGTGATTGATATGCAGTGGGCGCGGTAGCTGCTCATGAAGCCGCAACGTCAGTTTGATCTTCATGATGTCGCTTGACCGGCCGTTCATTATGGAAACCTTGCCTCGTATGACGATCGCGCGCAGCCGCGAATCCTGGCCTGAATTTTTCCGGCGCCTAATTGCGGCGGGCTGCGCTGCGCTCGTCCTTTCGCTAGCAGTTTTTGCCGCCTGCCCCGATCTGCATCATTGGCTGCACGGCGAAAAAAATTCGGGTGGCGACGACGATGACGGCTGCGCCGTCGTTCTCTTCGCCCACGGAGTGACCGAGGCCGCCGTCGCCACCGTTCTGGTCGTCGTGGCCCTTCGCCTCTTGGGCAAGCGGCTCCCGATGCCGGCTGAGCTGCTGCTGCAGGAGCCCCGTTTTCAGCTCCCGCCCGGCTGCGGTCCGCCGTTGGGTTGAGCCGCAACGATCACGGAGTCGAAATCTGCGCGCGTTGACGCCTGCCACTCCGTCCACAGGCCGAAACCGACCGACAAGGCGCCGTAGGTGTGCTCGCCCCCTTGGGGCTGCCACAGCGTTTTTGTGCCGGGTTTGATCCGCTTGGCATTCCGCTGTCCGCGCGGCGGGATGCGCCGCTTCTCCTTCATAAGTCCATTCGCAATGTCATGCATTCACGTCTTCATCTTTTTCTCACAACCTTTTTCCTCACAGGCGCGGCCTTCGATGCCGCTGGCTCTTCGGGCAGTTCGTCTGAAAATACCCCGCCGGTCGAACTCGCACCGGTCGTCGTCAGTGAGTCGCTCGACCAAGCGCGAGAGGGCATAGTTCCCGCCCTTGGTGCGACAGAGTTCCACATCAGCGCTTTGCAAATCGCCGCCCAATCGCTCGGTCCCAACGCGGCCTTCAATCAGGTCCTCTTACGCGCACCGGGCATGGCGCAGGACTCCTATGGCCAGCTTCACCTGCGCGGGGAGCACGCCAACCTACAATATCGCATCAACGATGTCCTGCTGCCCGAAGGAATATCCGGATTCGGCCAGGAGCTCGATCCTCGTTTCGTCCAGAGCGTGGCGGTGCTCACCGGATCCCTTCCGGCACAGTACGGCTACCGGACGGCCGGTGTCATCGATATCCACACTCAGACCGGCGCCGCGTTGCCCAAGGGCGGCGAATTGACGCTCTTTGGGGGCAGCTATGACACCCGCCGCGTCGATGCCGAAATATCGGGTGCCCAGGACGGCTTGAGTAATTTTTTCACGATGAGCGCCGTGACCGACGATATCGGGATCGAAAGTCCGACGGCGGGCCGACGTCCGATCCACGACCAGACACGGCAGTTTAAGCTCTTCGACGACTTTACCGATATCATCGACAGCACGAGCCGCGTTAGCCTTCTACTGAGTAGTTCCTTCGCAACATTCCAGATTCCGAGCAATCCCGGGCAGGATGCGGGCTTTACCCTCGACGGTGTGAGCCCGTTTGATTCCTCGGGACTCAATGAGAATCAGCGCGAGGACAATACCTACGCCATCGTCGCCTATCAAAAGTCCGCCAGCGGTTTCAACTTTCAGCTTTCTGCCTTCACTCGGTACAGCCTGGTCAAATTCCTGCCAGATACGGTAGGCGATCTTATCTTCAACGGCGTCGCCAGCCGGGTCCACAGGGATATTGCCAGCAATGGTCTCGAGGCTGACGCCAAATGGGATTTCGCCTCAGACCACACCCTGAGAGTCGGTGCCTTGGTGGTAACCGAGAATGCCAACACGCGCACCGCCAACTTCGTTTTCCCCGTCGATGCTGACGGCAACCAGACAAGCTCGACGCCGATGGTCATCGCCGACAATAGCCACAAGGTCGGCTGGCTTTACGGCGTCTATGTCCAGGATGAATGGAAGCCCACGTCCGCGCTTACAATCAATTTTGGCACGCGGGCCGATACCTCACAGGCTTACCTCAACGAGGGACAGTTGAGCCCGCGCCTGAACGTCGTTTGGCAATTGAACGAAGCCACCAGTTTTCATGTAGGTTATTCACGATACTTCACGCCGCCCCCGCTTGAACTGGTACAGTCTTCCGATCTGGCAAAATTTGCTGGCACTACCAATGCCGCTGCTACGACCAACTCCCCCCCCGTGCGCTCCGAGCGCTCGCACTATTTTGACACGGGCGTCTCGCGACAGTTCGGCTCCGATTTCAGCGTCACGATCGACGGCTATTGCAAGAAAGCCGTCGATCAGCTCGACGAAGGTCAGTTCGGCGCCGCCCTGATCTATTCGCCGTTCAATTACCGCGACGGCCGGGTCACTGGCGTTGAGCTGAGCACCAATTTTGCCCACAAAGGATTTTCCGCCTACGCAAATGTCGCGCGAAGTCGCGCTCTAGGCCGGCAATTCGTGTCGGGCGAGTTCGTGTTCGGGCCGGATGAGATTGATTACGCCTCCAAGCATTGGGTTCATCTCGATCACGACCAGGCACTAACGGCGTCCACTGGCACAGCGTACCGGTTCGGCGGCAACCTAGTTTACGCCGACCTCCTCTACGGCAGCGGTCTCCGCAGTGGATTCGTCAACACCGACCACCTGCCGGAGTATCATCCGATGAACCTCGGCTTTGAGCGTGCCTTCAAGATCGGGGGCGGAGGTGAGCTTCGCGTCCGCATCGACATCGTGAATCTGTTCGACGAGGTCTACGAACTTCGCAACGGCTCCGGAATTGGTGTTTTTGCGCCCCAGTTCGGGCAGCGCCGGGGCTTCTACGGTGGGCTTACCTGGTCATTCTAACGGCAAAATCCATTTTTCGCCGTGGAAATGCGCGGACGGTTATTAACTATGTAAACAAGGAAAGGCGGCTGCGCCGCGTGGGGCCTCTGGGGGTGAATCCGTCGGAATTGTTATTATTCTGACAAGGAAGGGAGGCCGGGCGCGGCGCGCGGAGCGCGCCGCATCCCGAGCCGCCAATTCCCTGTCAGTCGATGAGCCCGCCTATGCGTGCGCCATGCCATCGTTATCCAGTCGCTGCTCGGCGTATCCCATTTGTTCTGGAGTTATCCAATTTGAGCCGAATCTCTTCAATCCGCTTTGACGGGACTGGATTGGGGTTGATCAGCGCCGCTTGGAGTCGCCGGAGCTCCGCGCTCCGATCTCTGCGGCGCTTTGCCTCGGCGCTCCGTGCCTAACTGGGGTTGATTTAACCCCAGCCCCCGTCAAACGCGGGTGGAACGTCGGCGGGCGCTTCGCGGCCTATTTTCGCGCCAACGCGACGAACTGGTCCACCGTCAAGCCACTTGCGCGGATGAGGCTCCGCAACGTTCATTTCGCGATCTCCCGGTGATCCGGGATCGAAAGCGACGCCATGCTGCCGGCTTTCACCAAAATCATGTGGCTGCCCTTTTGCCTGGCGAACTCCCAGCCGTCGTGCTGGAAAGACCTCATCACCTGACGGCCGCTCAACGTCGGCAACGTGGGCATCAGATGGCTACCTCAACCTGTTGAGTTTCGACCGTTAGCGGCAGCCCGCGCTCCGAGCGAGCTTCGAGACATCCCTCGATGGCTTCCTGGACATTCTTAAGAGCCGCCTGTTTCGTCTTCCCCTGACTAACACAGCCGGGGATGGCGGGACACTCGGCAACCCAAACGCCATCCTCGTCGCGGTCCAATGTAACAGTGAATTTCATTCCGGCGTAAAAATGTGGAGATTCCCGCCTCAAGGCAAGTCTGGGGCCGACTGCGCCGAGGCGTGAAACGTCATCCGCTTTGCCATCTCAAAGGAATGGGTGTCCCTGAGGTGGCCGTAGGTCTTGGCGACGAGGAGGCCTCCATCGTTGTGGCCGACCCAGGCAGCGATGGTCTTGAAGTCGATACCGGTCTCGATCGCGTTGCTTACGAAGTAATGCCGCATGCAGTGATGCGTGAAACGGGGCAGTGCCGCCACCTCGCATGCATGATCGAGCGCTTTTGTCGCCTTGCCGATGCCGATGATCAGAGCGTCGCTGGCGATTTCCCTGGTCGAGCGCATCCGTTCGAGGTAAGCGCGCATAGCAGGAAACAGCGGCACGACCCGCGCCTCGTGATTCTTCGTACCGAGTTCGCCCCCGGTGACGGTAAAACGCCCGGCCTTAAAGTCTACGTCGCCCCAAACAATCGACGTTGCTTCGGCCAGTCGCATGCCGGAGTAGGCGAGGGGTTCGATAAGATCGGCGGCGTCTCGGCATCGAACGTCAAGCCGGCGGAGGGTCGCGACAAGCTTTTCAAACTCTGTCTTCGAAGGGATGACGATCCTTGCCTTGCCGAGCTTCCGCCGCCGCAGGACAAAGGCGGAATTGTCGAGCAAGAGCCCCCTCGCGCTTTGCGAAGTTCAAAACGGCGATGATAGTGTCCCTCTCGTGGTTGTAGGTCGATGCGGCGATGCCAGGGCTCCGCTTCCCCACCCATTGTTCGCAGGTAGCTGCCGTGATGTTTCGGATCGGGATTGTGCCGAGGAGGGGGAGTAGTTGACCAATGCTCGTCTCCCGCCGCCGAGCCGATGAAGCCTTCAAGTGCGGGACGACCGTTGCCAACCAACCCTTGGCGCACTCCGCAAAGGTGAGATCACTCCGCGCCTTCGTGTGGTCGAGGCGCCCCACCTTTTGCCGAAACTCGGTCGGGAAACGTTCGGCCAGCTTCCTGTCGGCTGTCTTGAGAGATCGCCGATACTGCTTGCTCGCCCGTTTTACCAAGCCGTAATACCTGCCCGATGATTTGTGACGGGATAGGCATTCTGCCACCTTTTGGAACGCGCCCTTTTCCGGCTCGCCTCGCGTCGTTTCCGGCCTTGATTTCACGCAAAAACGATAGGGTGACAAGAATGGGTTATGAGTCTAATTCATCACCCATTCTGTATCGTCCTAACTTGTTTTTTCACTGATAATTGTCCCTGTAGCTCAACTGGATAGAGCAGCGGTTTCCTAAACCGTCGATCCCGGTTCAAGTCCGGGCGGGGATACCATCCCGAGAAGCCAGATCCCGATTGGCCTCCCTGCAACTTTCTTTTTTCACCCATGAAGAAAAACGCCCTGACTGCCATGGCTCTGCTTGCTGCCGCCTCTGCGCTGAACGCGGAACCCTCCCCCCGTCCGCCGGGAGCCCGGAAGCTCGACGACGTCGTTATCTATGATAACCCGCAGTTTCACTGCGCCTTTCCTTCGGTGATTAAACGGCCGGACGGCGAACTCGTGCTGGCGTTTCGCCGCGCCCCAGACCGCCGAGCGCTGGGGGAGGCCCGCTACACCCATACAGACCCGAACGCGTACCTCGTCATGGTTCACTCGTCCGACTCGGGTAGGACATGGACAAAGAATCCGCAGCTCATCTATGCACACCCGTTCGGGGGATCGCAGGACCCGTGCCTTGTGCAGCTGAGCGACAACTCGATCGTGTGCACCAGTTATGCTTGGGCCTGGGCCTCCGGCGAACTGCTCGGAAAGCTCAAACAGCCCGTGCACGTGCACAACGACTCGTTCGTCTTCCTCGGGGGATACCTGCTCAAGTCTTTCGACGGGGGGACCTCGTGGGGACAACCCATAACTCCCCCGTCGTGCCCGGGGGAGCGCTACCTCGACTTTCTCGGCAACACGCTGCCGACTTGCAACCGGGGGGCGATGTGCGAGGGCTCGGACGGCCGGCTGTACTGGGTCGTCCAGCACGGCGTGGACAACCCCAGCCGCGTGGAGACCCTCCTGATGATCTCGCAGGACAAGGGGAACACCTGGAAATACTCCTGCCCGGTGGCCCAGGACCCAAAGACCACCTTCAGCGAGACCTCCCTTTACGAGACACCCAAGGGTGATCTGGTCGCGTTCCTGCGCACGGAGGACTTCAACGACCGGCTCTGCGTGGCCCGCTCGCGCGACCACGGACGCAGCTTTGAGCACTGGACTGATTCGGGAATCCAAGGCCATCCCTCCCACGCCGCCCGACTTGCGGACGGCCGGGTTCTCCTGGTCTACGGCTACCGGCACCCCCCTTATGGCGTGCGGGCGCGGGTGATCGATCCGGAATGCACGGACATCGCGGGCTCTCCGGAGATCATCCTTCGCGCGGACGGCGGAAACGAGGATCTGGGATACCCCTGGGCCCTGGCGCTTTCGCCGAAGCGCGCGCTGGTGGTCTATTACTTCAACCAAGCGAACGGCCCCCGTACGATCCAGGGGACGTTCCTGGAAATTGACTGATCCCGGAGCAAAGAATTTTCCCCATGTTCACCCACTCATCCCCGGGGGCTACCGACAGCCCCTCCCGGGCATCCGCCTCAAGACGCTCGCCCACGGCGCGAGGACGCTTCTGGCCGAGTTCCGGCTTGAGAAGGGGCGGGTCCTGCCCCGCCACTCCCATCCCCACGAGCAGACCGGGTACCTCGTCAGCGGCGCCGTCCGGTTCGTCATGGGGGCGGAAAGCTTTGAAGCCAGGCCGGGCGACGCCTGGAGCATACCTGGAGGGATGGAGCACGAGGTCACAGTTCTCGAGGACTCCGTTGCCGTGGAGGTGTTTTCGCCGGTGCGCGAAGAGTATCTGTCTCGCCCGGAAGGGGGTCGGGGTTGATCCGAGGCCGCCAGGAGTGCGTCCTAAAGATCGGTCGTTTACGCAATAGGCATTTTCATCTACGGGTGGGGCATGGTCGTGATCGGAAAGGATCGGCTTCACTTCGACTTTGACCGAAACCTGCCTCCGGCGGCCCGGGTGAACCCTGGGTCGGAGGTTGTGTTCGAAACCCTGGATGCCTGCCACGGGCGGGTCCGGAGCGTGGACCAGTTCCGCGAGTACCGCTCATCCGCGGTCCGCAGCAACCCTATGGCCGGGCCCGTCTTCATTGAGGGCGCCAAGCCGGGGCAGACCCTGACTGTCGACATCCTTCGGATCGAGCTGGATACCGAAGGGTTTCAGCTGATTGGACCCAATCGGGCGATCATCCGCGACGAGGTGCCGGAGTGGACCTGCTACACATTCCGGATCGAGGAAGATCGCGCGGTATTTCCAAACGGGCTCAGTGTGCCGGTTGACCCGGTCATCGGACAGTTCGGGACGGCCCCTGCAGGGGAGCCGACCAGCTGCCCGAACCTGCTCGGTGGCAACATCGACTGCCCCTTTGTCCGGGAAGGCGCGAAGCTTTACATCCCGGTGGAAGTCGAAGGAGCGCTATTCTCGCTCGGGGACGTCCACGCCAGACAGGGGGACGGGGAGGTCGTCGGGGCCCCGGAAATCGGCGCCCGGGTCACGGTCCGGCTAGACCTCTCTCCCATTCGCATGGCCGAGGGTTTCCTGATCGAGGATGCCGAGATGTGGCACTCCTGCCGTGCGGCCGAGAACGAGGGCGAGGCGGCCAGGCAGGCCGTCTTTCAGAACGCGCGCTTCATCGAGCGGACCCATGGCGCGACGTTCCACGACGCGCTGATCCTGTTGACCCTCATCGGCCGCCTGACGGTGTCCCGCACGGCAAAGTGGGGAGCCCATAATCCAGTGGTCTGCTCGAGCTTCTCCAAGACGATGGCTGCGGAGGCCCTTCGGGGCTACCGGGCGTTGCAAGACCATGGGGCCTGAGCCGTCATGAACCCTTCGGCGCATTTTGCGGGCCGGGACGTCGTGCGATGGGGCATCATCGGGTGCGGCGACGTAACCGAGGTGAAGAGCGGCCCGGGATTTCAAGCGGCCGACGGCTCGATGCTCGTCGCGGTCATGCGGCGCAATGGCCGCCTTGCCGCCGATTATGCGAGGCGGCACTGTGTTCCGCGGTGGTACGACGACGCGGACCGGCTGATCTCGGACCCGCAGGTGGATGCCGTTTACATCGCGACGCCCCCGGGGACGCACTGCGAGTACGCCCTCAGGGTCGCCGCAGCGGAAAAGCCCGCCTACATCGAAAAGCCCATGGCCCGCTCGAGCAGCGAATGCGACCGGATGGTGCAGGGGTTCGCCGCGGCGAAGCTACCTCTCTATGTGGCCTACTACCGGCGGAGGCTTCCCCGATTCCTCGATGTGGCGGATAGGATCCGCGACGGCTCCTTGGGGACGATCACCGGGGTGGACTACCGCCTGGGGATGCCAAGGCACCGGTTAGTCGCCGGCTGGCGCTTTGACTCCGCCCTGTCTGGAGGGGGGATCTTCCTCGACATGGGATCCCACGCGCTAGACCTGCTGGACTTTCTACTTGGACCACTGCGGGAGATCTCCGGCTGCGCGTCCAATCTGGCAAGCGCATGCGACGTCGAGGACACCGTGGCCCTCTGTTTTCGCTCTGCAGCAGGCATTCCGGGCTGTGTCATTTGCGATTTTGCGAGTGCTGTCGCTGTTGACGAACTGTGCATCCGCGGGACGGAGGGCTCGGCGACGCTGTCTGTATTCGGGTCCGAGCCCGTGCGGCTTCAGACGCCCTCTGGGCCCTCTACCCTCGACCTGCCCAATCCCCCAACAGTTCAACAGCCTCTGATCCAGTCGGTGGTCGACGATCTGCTCGGCAAAGGCGTGTGCCCGAGCACCGGGCAATCGGCCCGGCGCTGCTCGCAGGTGATGGACGCGGTTCTCTCCTCCTATTACGGTGGCAGGGACGATCCATTCTGGACCCGGCCGAAGACCTGGCCGGGCCGCCGGGAATTCGCGGCACAGTAACGGTATCGCGCGGACTCGTTAACGGAGGCATTCTGCCTCGGGCCAAGAGTGCGATGCGAGCTGCGGATGAGAGGAACTTTCACGGAAATTGGGGTTAAGTACCCATTTCGATTGGTAAATCGGCCCATTGTCGAAATGCGCTCCGGGAGGGTACTATCCGTCAATGGATAAATCGAACCCGCAGTCCCATGGCCGCATCAACCTTCTCATTGTTGATGATCACACCTCCATCCGTCAGGCGCTTGCCGCTTCATTTGCGTCCTCGGGCGAGTTCGGTTCTGTCTGGGAGGCCGGCGGGGCCGATGTCGCGGTCGAGCTGAGCCAGAAACATCAGCCTGACGTTGCGCTGGTTGATGCGACGCTGCCGGAAACGAGCGGGGTCGATGCCGTGAAGATGATCCGCAAGGCCTCCCCAAGGACCAACGTGGCTGTCTTCGCGGGCAGCATCAACGCCGGGTCGATCGCCCAGGCCATTGCCAATGGGGCGATCGCCTATGTCGAGAAGTCTGTTTCGTTGGATGAACTGGTGAACGCAGTCAAGACGGTGAGCCGAGGGAGCACCTACTTCGGGCAGGCGGTCGCTCCGGTTGTCCTGCAGATTGTCAGGGAACCGCACATTGCCGACTCGGGTGCGACGATTTCGAGCAAGGAGCGCACCATCATCAGCAAGATTGCAGAGGGCAAGAAATCCAAGCAGATCGCCGCGGAACTGGGGCGCAGCGTGCGCACCGTCGAGAATCACCGACGCCGGATCATGCAGAAAACCGGCCTGCGCTCGTCCGCTCAACTTGCGCTCTATGCTGCGGAACAGGGTCTGATCTCGCGCTCTTTCACGCCAATTTCTTTGGGCGCGTAAGTCAGGCAACCAGACCCGCGGCGGGATAATAAACCTAGCCGCAAAGCCAGGTCCCGAGGGGACCCTATTGCGAGGTTTTCCCGCAAGGGGAGTTCGGCTCAACCGTCATCGGGCTCATGTCCAGCAGGCCCATGGACATTGCGGCCAATGCCAGTTCCTGGTCGCTATTTGAACCCAGCTTACCAAACAGTTCTCTGCGGATCCGATAGGCCGATCCCTCGGACAGATTGAGAGTTTTTGCGATTGCCTTGATCGCCTCGCCCTTCGCGAGCAGCCTCAAAAACTCCAGCTCGCGAGAGGTGAGCATCGGGGACCGCGCCTTGCTGGAGGTTGCCCCGGCCAACTGGTGCATGACGCGACTTGGACCCTCGCTGAAATAGACCCCTCCGTCTCGGATGCGCTGAATGGCAATCTGCAGTTCACTTAAGGGGGCTGTCTTTTCGACGTAACCGACGGCACCAAACTCGATGGCAGCGCCGACCGTCTGAGGCGACGACATGGCGCTGAATACGATAACCCGCGGAGCCTGCTTCAGTTTGGAGAGCTGCTCCAGAGCATGGAGCCCCCCGGACTTTGGCAGGGATAAGTCGAGAATGATCATGTCGACCCGGCTTTCCCGGGCGGCGGCGAGGGCCGGCTCGGGGTCGTCCCCGGCTCCAAGAACCTTGAAGCCCTTTTGCTCAGCTAAAAACTCGACGAGGAGTTCGCGGATCGATGCGTGGTCCTCCACAATCCAAGTGCGCAGCGGATCAGCCAATGCTTGGGCATTCCGCCCAGTCGACTGTGTCATGGTTTTACTCTTTTGAACAAAATTTTTGTGCCTCGCAAACCCCATTCATCGCAGTTGTTGCATTTTTCATGTCGGCTTCGGGCAAACCGAGTTGATCGCAGGATGGAGGCCGGGGTTGCGATGATCTATTTGCCGACCTGGCGTCCCTTTATTTTCGCAACTCGGGGAAGCCTATATAATCCTTTCATAGAAGTGGGGTTTTGTACCTAGTCTCATAGGAAATTTCCGTGTGTAGATTCGACAGTCTTTCGTCATTAGGAGGGTTTTTGTCGGATGCGCTTAGAAAAACCTACTAATAAGGCCGGCTGCGCTGATCAGCGCTTTGGGCCGACAAACCGAGATGACCTCCGATCCCTGGATATCACCCCCTTCTTTGCTAGCGCAGCAACGGAGCCGGCAAGTTGCGCGGTGGCTGGGCTGGGTTCTCATGGCTGTCGCGGCAGGTTTGGTCCTGGCGTCGCTCTGGTCTTGGAGACCAGCTCCCCGGCTGGCGACGGGTTTGGATGACAGTATTCCGCTGCCTGCGGGCGGTGCTCTCGTGGCTGCGATGCTCATCACCGCGGGGCTGGTCACGAGCATTGTCTGGCGCCGACGCCGGGATATGCTCCTTGAGCACCGGTTTGCGGCTGAGCGGGCCCAGAGATCCGCGGTCGAGCGGCTGGGAATCGTGATGCGGTACGCAAACGACAGCATCATTTTATTCGATGCGGAGATGCGCATCGTCGACGCCAACGAGCGCGCAACCACCGTTTACGGACACTCCTTCTATGAACTGCGGCGACTTACGGCGGTGGACCTCCGCGGACCGGACTCGAGGACGCGAGTCGATGCGGATTTCGCCGACGCCATGAGGCCGGAGGGATTGGTTTTTGAGACGGTTCACCGGCGCAAGGACGGAACCCTGTTTCCCGTTGAAGTCGGCTCCCGCCCCGTGGAGGTTGATGGCCGCCGCCATGTTCTCTCGATCGTCCGGGACATTACCGAGCGAAAGGCCCGCGAGCAGCAGATCGAACGCCTGAGCCGGATGTACCGCGTGCTCTGCCAGGCCAATGAGGCGATAGTCCGGTCAACCGGGACATCGGAGCTTCTGAGCTCGATTTGCCAGATTCTGGTCGATTCCGGGAGATTCGAGATGGCCTGGGTCGGATGGCCAAATCCGCCGAGCCGGGCGATTGAGCCCGTGGCGAAGTTCAACGACCGACTGGGTTATGTGGACCTCCTCAAGATTTCCACAGACGACAGGCCTGAGGGACGGGGTCCGACGGGCAGGGCATACCGAGAGAACCAGACTTGCGTCTTCAACGACATGCTCGACAACCCGGCAGCTGGGCTCTGGCGAGAGAGGGCGTTTGCGTCGGGCATTTACGCGGCGATCGCGCTTCCGCTGCGGAGAGCGGGAGCCGTCGTCGGCGTCCTCACAGTCTACGCGAGCCAGAAGGACTGGTTTGGTCCTGCCGAAATTGCGCTCCTGGAGCAGGCCGCCTCGGACCTCTCCTTCGGCCTTGATGTGCTGGCACGGGACAAGCAGCACCAGATGGCCGAGGAGGCGCTTCGAATCGGAGAAGAGCGGTTCCGCGCTATCTTCGAGAATGCCGATGTGGGGATGGCTGAAATCGCTCTCAGCGGCCACCTGACCCGGGTTAACCGCAGAATGGCGCAAATGCTTGGCCGTCCAGCAACCGAGCTGGTCGGGGTCTATATTGACTCCGTTGTGCACGAAAACTTCCGCGAGGAAACTGCCCAACTGATTCAGAACCTGTGCTCAGGCACCCTTCCAGCCTGTACGTATCGACGAGGGCCCCGTTGCATTCGTGAGGACGGGAGCGCGTTCTGGTCAAACCTGACGGTAACCCTCCAGACCGATGGATCCGGTCGCCCCGTAGGCTGCATCTGCCTCCTGCAGGACATCTCCCAGGAGGTGGCAGCGCGGGAGACACTTCAGCGGTTCAACACCGAGCTTGAGAAAAAAGTGGCCTTTCGCACTGAGGAGCTTGAGGACCGCACCCGGCAAGTCCAGGCCTTCCTGAAGTCGATTCCGGATATGGTTATGAGACTGCGCAGCGACGGGACGGTGCTTTACTGCCAACCCGCTCAGGGAGGAGGAATCGCGGAGTTGGCGTGCCTTTGCGGCGAACCTGGGGAAAACTGCATGAACGCGGCCCTCCGTGAGCCCGTCTTGAGCGTGGGCCGACGAGCCCTCCGGGAGAAGAACCTGATCGTTTCCGAGTCAAGGATCGGTGCGGAGAACCAGGTTTTCGAGTTGGAGATGAGGGCGGCTCCGGTTGGCTCATCGGAATTCGTGGTCTTCGTCCGTGACATAACCGCAAGGAAGCGGCTGGAGAGTGAGATTGCCGCCGCGCTCCAGCGGGAGCGCGAAGTCTCGCAGATGAAGAGCCGCTTCATATCCTTCACCTCGCACGAGTTCCGGACCCCCATGGCGGCGGCCGTAGGCTCCGCCGAGCTACTTGAGAATCATTTTGACCATCTGACTCCCGCCAAACGCCAGGCGCTGCTGACGCGGATTAACTCCTCGCTGAGGCGCATGTCAGAGATGCTCGACGAGATCCTCGTCCTCAATCGGATGGACACAGGCCGAGTCAAGATTCAGGCGATCGAGCTGAACCTGGAGAGGTTTGTGGGTGACGCTATTGAGGAGGTTCGCCTCGGTGACCAGAACACGCACTACTTCGAGTTTCAGGCGGTCGGCGACGCGACCCGGGTGAAAACGGACCCGAACGTGCTCCACCACGTGCTTACCAACCTGCTCAGCAACGCCGTTCGTTACTCGCCTTCCGGAACCCGGGTGACCCTTTCCGTCGAGGCCTCGGCGACGGAATTTTGTATTGCGGTTCAGGATCAGGGAATCGGGGTCCCGGAGGCCGACCGTGAGCGCATCTTCGAACCATTTGAGCGCGGCTCAAATATAGGCGAAATTCGTGGCAACGGACTCGGATTGAACATCGTCAAGCGGATGACTGCGCTTCTCGGGGGCGACCTCACACTTGTATCCGGGCAGGGCTCTGGCTCGAAATTTACAGCGAGATTCCCGCAGCCGTCCCCCGCACCCATGCCGGAATGATCTCTTCCAAAGGGCTTAAGATTCTCGTCGTCGAGGATGACGAGTCGGTGACCGACACCTTGGTCGACATCCTCGAACTGAACGGCTTCACCGCCGTGACCGCGCGCAACGGAGCCGAGGGGCTCGAACTAGCACGCCGGGAGGCGCCCGCGCTTGTTCTGAGCGACATTGCTATGCCAGGCATGACGGGCTACGAGCTGCTTGAACGGATGCGCGGCGATGATGCCCTGCGGTCCATCCCTGTCATCGTCATTTCAGCAAAGATGGGCCGCCTCGATATGCGACGCGGCATGGAACTGGGGGCAGAGGACTTTATCACAAAACCGTTCAGTGAGGACGAAGTCGTCCGGTCGGTCCGGGCTCGTCTCGAGAAGAAGGGGTTGCTCGACGAGCTCGAGGCGTTTGCGCACACGGTAGCGCACGACCTGAAGACACCGCTGGCACAGATGCTCTGCCGAGCAGAGCTTCTGCAGCATAGCTGGGATCGGAGCGGCGATGCCCAGAAGAGGCGAAATCTCAACGAGGTGATCGCCGACGGGCGCCGCATGGCGGGGATCATTGAGGAGCTACTGGTGCTTGCCGGGGTGAGGCGACAGTCGGTCAAACCCACCCCTTTGGATATGGCTCCAATTGTGGAGCAGGCGCTGAAAAGGCTTGAACTCGTTATAGCTCAGACCGGAGCAAGGGTGTCGATGCCGCAGGTCTGGCCCGTGGCTTGTGGTTACGGCCCGTGGATTGTGGAGGTTTGGGCGAATCTGGTGAGCAACGCGATCAAGTACGGGGGCGCAGCTCCGGTTGTGGGGCTCGGCTTTGAGAATTCTCCCAGTAGTTCATTGGTGCGGTTTTGGGTTCAGGATTCCGGCCCGGGGATCAAGGAGGAGGACCGGGCCCTGCTATTCGTGCCGTTCACCCGCATCTCCGGATCACCGGCGGAAGGGCACGGCCTAGGTCTTTCCATTGTCAGCAGGATTGCTGAAAAGCTCGGAGGGAAGGTTGGGTTCGACAGGCTTGCCAAAGTGGGGTCCCGCTTCTGGTTCGAGCTTCCGAAGGAGCCTCCGGCTCCACGGTCCTGATTAGGCCGACCCTGGCGGCTGGCGGGAAAGGGCCAGTGGGCGGGCTCCGAAAACAGCCTTGTTGCCGGGATGGGCGGCCTCCATTGATGTCCCGCAGACTCCACCGCCTCCCTTCATGAGACCCCACGCGTTAGCCGCACGTTTCACCGTCTTCTGCCTAGCCTTTTCGGCCGCATCCTGCGCGTTGCGTGCCGCGGATCTATCCGCTTCTCCACGGTATTTTCCAATGACGTCCGCAGGAGGGCCCCCCCTCCCGTTTTCAGAGGCGGTGAGGCTTGGCGACACGCTTTATGTCTCCGGCCAGATCGGCAACGCCCCCGGAGGGGTGGCCCTTGTAAAAGGGGGAATTGTGCCAGAGGCACGTCAGGCGCTCGAAAACATCCGAGCGATCCTGGAGCGCCACGGGAGTTCCCTAGACCGAGTCGTCAAATGCACGGTCTTCCTTGCCGATATCAAGGATTGGTTCGCCTTCAACCAGGTCTACCGCGAATTGTTCAAAACAAACCTTCCGGCCCGCAGTGCGCTGGCCACCAGCGGGCTCGCGCTTGGGGCAAGGGTCGAGGTGGAGTGCGTCGCTTTCGTGCCCCCAAACCCATAACAGTCCGTTGCCGGCTCCACTGACAGTTTCACGGGAATCCGCGAGGCGTTTTCTGCTCAGGGCCCAGTTCCTTGAAAGGCCGGCAAGAAACGTCGGCTCGGTTCTAGCCCGCCACGGATACGTCCAGATCGACCCGGTTAACGTGTGCGGACGGATGCACGACCACATTCTCCGCAACCGCGTGTCCGACTATTGCGAGGGGGACCTGATGCGCCACCTCCACGGAGACGGGATGCCGCTCTCTCCGGAGGAACGCACGGCCTTCGAGCATCATATTCCGTCCGCCGGCACCCTCGTTGCATTCGGGCTTGAAGCGTGGCCCCACTTGCTGGGGGTCATGCGCTCCCGCACACGACGTTCTGGCGCCTGGTCGGGGAGACTGACCCGACGCGAGGCAGAGCTTTCTACGCAGGTCCTCGGAGAGGTTGCCGAGAGGGGCCCGATCTGCTCGGAACACATTGCCGACGAACGCCGCGCCTGGCGCCCCGTCTGGGGCTCCTCGTCGCTCGCGAAGTCAGTTTTCCAGAAGCTTTTCTTCCACGGCCGCCTTTTGATCGCGCGCAGGGACGAAAACAACCGCCGCCTGTACGATCTGCCGGAAAGGGTGCTACCCAAGGCGGTGCTGGGCCTACCCGAACCCCCAGAGGAGGAAACAAGCCGCTGGGAGGCCCTCCTTGCCCTGCGGCAGCGCCGGCTTGTTCGCCTCAAACGTTTTCAACTGCCGCTAGTCGAGGATCTGGTTCAGGAGGTTCGGGTGGAAGGGTGCCCGGCCCTGCATTGCCTGAGGGACGACCTCTCCCTGTTCGAGCAGTCCACCAGGCCCACGGGGAGCCCCCAGAAGGTACTATTGCTCGCCCCACTCGACCCCCTTATCTACAACCGGAGCCTGGCTTTAGCCCTGTGGGACTTCGACTACATCTGGGAAGCTTACACGCCAGCCCCCAGACGAAAGAGGGGACATTACGCTCTTCCTGTTGTCTCCGGCGCAGAAATCGTCGGGCATGTCGATCTGAAGGCCGACCGCGTCTGGGGTCGGCTTTGCGTGATTTCCCAATCCGTGCGCCGCGGCCACCGGGTTTCGCCGGCCGTCGCCGAGGTGGCCAAATTTCTCGGGTTGGGAGGGGTTTCCGGGCGGCACTCCTCCGCGTAGACATCCCCCGCGCGTACCTGCTCGACTGACCGGCAGTCCACCGCGAGTATGACGCTCCTTTCAATCTCCCATGACCAACATACCTGCTCAATTCTCGGGTGTCACCGTGATCACCAAGGCGAACGTGTACTTCGACGGTGGTGTCGTCAGCCACACCGTGCTGACGCCCGGAGGGACGAAGAAGACCCTCGGGCTGATTAGGCCCGGAAGCTATCACTTTGGAACGGACGCCGCAGAGCGCATGGAGATCGTCGCCGGATCCTGCACCGTCAAGGTCGACGGAGCGGCGGCAACTCAGTCCTATCGTGTCGGATCGGTCTTCGACGTTGCTGCTAAGAGCGGATTCACGATCGAGGTGCCCGCGGGGATCTGCGAATACATCTGCTCGTACCTTCCCTGAAATTCCGCTTGGACCCTAGGCGCCCGGGCCGCAGGGGAATCCCTAGAGCATTTTCGATTTAGATAGCGGTATACGTTGACTGGGGGACGCTCCTCGTCGATAAGAGGGGTCCATGAGACCCTTGAGTCAGGATCTGCGCCGCCGGATCGTGGTGGCGCGTGGAGACGGCGTTGGAACCG
>CAIOZY010000044.1 GCA_903862935.1 uncultured Opitutaceae bacterium | reverse complement strand
TTTGGCTTCGATCACCTCGACTCCGGCTGGGGCCTTGATTCCAACCCCGACCTGCTCAATTCCCTTCTCCGAGAAAAGGACATCCCCGTTGGGGATGATCCCCAACTCTCCCAAATCACGCCCGCGCCGCGGCCCGGGAGGACCGGCGAGCGTCAGCACCCGGGCGTTTTTGATCAGGGTTCTCATTTCCGGCCCGCGAAGCCTGCGAGGAACGACAGGAAAAGATGGGCGGAAAGCCGCGCAGTTCGGCCGCCCTCGTCATGGGCGGGGCAGAGCTCCATCAAATCGAAGGACCTGACCCTTGGGTCGGCACCTAAAGCGCGGACCCAGGCCTCGGCCTCCTTGGGGTCCCAGCCGGACGGGTTCATCGCACTGGCCCCGGGGGCGTAGGCGGCGTCGAGGACATCGAGGTCGAAACTCGCGAATAGGCTTCCCTCGCCACCAGGCAGGCGCGGGGGGACACTGTCTGGGCAAATTCGCCCCCCATGGGCGAGGAACCAGGCCTGATGCTCCGCCGCATTCACAAAAGGCCTAAATCCGTGAAGCTCGAGCCCAACGAGTCCGCAGTCCTCAATCAATCTCCTGAAGGCCATCCCTGAGCCCGGGTTTTCCCTGACATCCAGGTGGGCGTCGAAGTAGATTCCCGACAACGGCTTGAACCGCCGCGCCACGGCCCGGACAACGGGGTAGGTGAGGTCATGCCCGCCGCCGATTCCTATCGGCAGAAGCCCGAGTTCCAGGATCGCCTCCACAGCCTCAGTCACCCGGTCGTGGGTCTCGGTTAACGAACCGCCGGGAATGACGTCGCCTGCATCGAATACAGCAGGCCAGATAATCCCGGCGGGCTTGGCAGCCCCGTAGTGCGCTAGAGCGTCCCGGAAGGCCGAAGGTCCGCCCGCGGCGCCCGGCCGGCCTCCGTTTAGGGAAACCCCGGTGTCGTCAGGGAGCCCGAGGAGCGCAATCCTGCAGCCATCGGGTGAGGCCAGTTGGATGCCTGAGGCGAAGCGGCCTTGGGCTACCGCAGGCCACACGGGAGGCTTGGTGTGCGGAATCCTCATAGAGCTTTCGACCGGATGGGAAGCTTGACCTTCATCCGATCGGCGCAAGCGATAGCCTCCTCGTAGCCCGCGTCGGCGTGCCTCAAGACCCCGAGGAGGGGGTCGTTCGTCAGGACCCGCTCGATCCGGACCGCGGCCTCAGGCGTGCCGTCGGCGACGATCACCTGGCCCGCGTGCTGGGAGAATCCGATTCCGACGCCTCCACCGTGGTGGAAACTCACCCAGGAGGCGCCGCTTGCGGTGCTGACCAGGGCATTCAGGATCGCCCAGTCGCTGATTGCGTCTGAGCCGTCCTTCATGGCTTCGGTCTCCCGGTTGGGACTTGCGACCGAGCCGCAGTCCAGGTGGTCGCGGCCCATCACAATCGGGGCCTTGAGCCGGCCGTCGGCGACCATCTGGTTGAACAGGAGGCCGGCCTTGTGGCGTTCGCCCAAGCCGAGCCAGCAGATGCGCACCGGAAGCCCCTGGAAGGCGACGCGCTCCCCGGCAAGGGTGAGCCAGCGGCGGAGCCCTTGATCCCCGGGAAAGAGCTCAATTAAGGCTCTGTCGGTGGCTGCAATGTCCGCCGGATCCCCGGAAAGCGCCACCCAGCGGAAGGGGCCCCGGCCCCGGCAGAACTGGGGCCTGATGTAGGCCGGGACAAACCCCGGAAACGAGAAGGCCTCTTTAAATCCCTGGTCCAATGCCCGCTGCCGCAGGTTGTTTCCGTAGTCGAAGGTCACCGCACCCTGGTCCTTTAGGGCCACCATGGCCTCCACGTGGCGGCGCATTGAGCCCAAGCTCTGGGTCTCGTAGGCCTTCGGATCCTCACGGCGGAGCTTGGCGGCCTCCGTTAACCCAAGTCCCAGGGGGACGTAGCCATTCAGGGGGTCGTGAGCGCTCGTCTGGTCGGTCAGGACATCGGGGATGATGCCACGTTCGAGAAGCCGCTCCAAGAGTTCGATCGCATTTGCGACGACCCCGACACTCGCCGCTGTCCGGGTCTTCGCAAGGGCCATTGCCCGATCGATTGAGGGATCGAGCCCGTCGACAATCTCGTCCAGATACCGGTCATGAACCCGCTTTTTCAGCCGTGAGGGATCGACATCGGCGACGAGACAAACGCCCCCCGCCATGACGACCGCCAGGGGCTGGGCCCCGCCCATTCCCCCGCAGCCCGCCGTGACGCAGAGTTTCCCGGCCAGCGACCCTCCAAAGTGCTGCCGGCCGACCTCGGCAAAGGTCTCGTACGTTCCCTGCAGGATCCCCTGGGTTCCGATGTAGATCCAGGAGCCCGCGGTCATTTGCCCGAACATGATGAGCCCCTTCTTCTCAAGTTCGTCGAAGTGCTCTTGCGTCGCCCAGTGCGGGACGAGGTTTGAATTCGCGATCAGGACCCGCGGGGCGTCCGCGTGGGTCCGGACGATTCCGACGGGCTTTCCCGACTGAATAAGCAAGGTCTCCGTCGGCCCCAGGTCTTTTAAGCACGCTAGGATAGCCTCGCAGGCCTCCCAGTTTCGGGCGGCCTTGCCCCGGCCCCCGTAGACCACCAATTCCGCGGGATTCTCGGCAACCTCGGGGTCGAGGCTATTCATGAGCATCCGCATCGCCGCCTCCGCAGCCCAGGT
>CAIOZY010000043.1 GCA_903862935.1 uncultured Opitutaceae bacterium | reverse complement strand
TTACTGGGTCAACGACCAGCACGGCGATCCGCTCTTCGTCATCACCGCCGAAGCCAATGCCGGCCTGGTCAAAATGCTCCCAGAGGTGCTGCAGCAAGTCCGTGCCCTGATCGGCCAGCGCCGCGTCACGGTCGTCTTCGACCGCGGGGGCTTCAGCCCAAAACTGTTTGTTTGGCTGATCGAACAGGGCTTTGACGTCCTCACCTATCGCAAAGGCCGCTGCTCTCGGGTGCCCCGCAAGCGCTTCTGCCGGCGTGTCGGGCGCCTCGACGGCCGGCGGATCGCCTACGTTCTCGCCGACCAGCGGGTGCGGCTCCTGCGGGGCAAGCTGCGACTGCGCCAGATCACGCGCCTTCGCGAGCACGGACATCAAACGGCCATCCTCACTTCCCGCCACGACCTGCCGGCCTTGGAGGTCGCTTATCGCATGTTCGAACGCTGGCGACAGGAAAACTTTTTCAAGTATCTGACCGAAGAATACGCCTTGGATGCCTTGGCCGAACATGACGCCCTCCCCGACGATCCTGCCCGCGATGTGCCCAACCCGGCTCGCAAGGCCCTCGATGAGCCCATCCGCGCCGCCCGGGCCGAGCTGCTGCGCCTGCAGGCGGAGTATGGCTTGGGCGCTTTCGTTCAACTCGAGGGCGAAACCGGCGCCGTCACCTTCCGCAGCCTGAAAAAGGTCCAAGCCTCCTTGGCGCAACCCGTCCGCTCCGCGCTTCAACGCTGCAAGGATCTCCAAGCCAAGCGGGCCAAACTGCCCGCCCGCGTCCCCGTGCGACAGGCCGTCCGCGAAGAGACCATGCGTCTTGCGCCCGAGCGTCAGCACTTGATGAACCTCGTCAAAATGGTCGCCTATCAAGCCGAGAGCGACTTGGTCGCCATGATCCAGCCCCACTACCGGCGGGCCGCCCAGGAAGGGCGGACGCTCATTCAATCCGCCCTGGCGGCCACCGCCGACCTCGCGGTCACCGATCACGAACTCCGGGTGCGTCTGCATCCTCTCAGTTCCCCTCATCGAACCCACGCCATCGCTGCCCTATGCGACGAGCTGAATCGCTCGCCCGCCTTTTTCCCGGGATCTCCTCTGCGCCTCCTCTTCTCGGTCGCCACGCCCGCCAAATCACCAGAAAGCGGACATTTTGACGGGGCCTAGGTCAGGAGGTCTGACTTTAGTGTGCGGAAAGTTTTGAAAGTCCCTATAGACGACAGCTTCTAGCCTGCGGCGCGGGATACTTTTGGCTAGTCCCCGGGAATGTTCTTCCGGCCGACACATTGCCCGAAGAGCACGAAAGAAACACGCCGAGTTCTTGGCCTCAGGGGGCATAAGGTCATGGGCGACCACCAAGCGCATGTGGGCCCTCCAGTACCACCTCGATCACTACATCGCCTTCAACAACAGCTACGGCTTCGGGTGAAAGGAGAGGGTCCTATCATCTCCAACAAGAATCTGAT
This sequence comes from uncultured Opitutaceae bacterium, assembly GCA_903862935.1. GTDB lineage: Bacteria > Verrucomicrobiota > Verrucomicrobiia > Opitutales > Opitutaceae > Palsa-1447. The sequence continues at coordinate 86,846 of CAIOZY010000043.1, read as the reverse complement.
CGGGACTGCTGATGAGACCGGAGCGCGCCGGGTATCCTTCAGTCCCGCCGAAGATGACCCCACGTCATTGCGACCCCCTGACTGTCGACTGTCACCGTAAGCGCCCAGCCGCATTGGCGGTACATTTCGACTATTTGAGCCTTTTCCTCCGGCGTCTTCTTGGGCCAATCGTTCATCCCATCGCCAGAAGGCCGGATTGGAAGAGTTTTCATCGGATTGCCGTCCGACTCGATCCAATCCCAGTCGAGCCCTTCCTTAGAACGGGGGACGTTGGCAGGAGGATAGACCTCGTATATCACCACTGGTTTCTTAGGGGGATACGCCTTGTCGCTGTGCGGAAAAGGGACCACTCGCTCCACTGTACCTGCCGTCCCCATCGGAGCCTTTCCCGCCTTCACCTTGGCATCGAACAATTTAACTGAGTACTCCTTCCCGAGTGAGTCCTTGAGGGTCACGGTGTCTGATGTCTTGTCCAAACGGACGACAAGATTCCCCGCGAACGACTGCCCCACCGGCAACCAGCGAGCGGTCTTTACGAAGGTCAGGTTTACGAAGTCAGTCGTGCCAATCGTGTAGTAGCCGTGAAATTCCGTGATGCGGTTGTTCGGTACTTCGGCGAAAGCCCCCGGGGAGCGTGCCAATAGGAACATCGCCGTCGCAAGCACCTGCCCGCACATCAAAAGACGCCGAGGTGCGAACCCTTTCTGCCTCTCAGATGGCATCGATTTCTTCACGGTGTGCCCCGGCTCAAATCTCCAGGCGTCTGGCGATCTTGATATCACCCAACCGTCGCTTGGTAAACAAGAACCGCGTGAGTAGTTCTGCTGATTAGAGTGTGACTGTGTTTCAACCTGCGCTGGCATACCCGCAGCACCGCGCGGGGAAAGATCGCGCGTCAGAGAGTTTACCACATGGCGGAAAAAGTCGGTCACGCACACTAAAGTAGGCCATTTCTTAACCAACCTAGGGCAAAGCTAGTCGGAACACTCATTCCGATGAAGCCGAGGGTCGAGAACCTCTTCAATCGACGCTACAAAACGGTGGCCGGCTACCCCGCTCTCGGCCGGGGGCTATACGGCGGCGCCGAATGGAAGTCCTCGGCGCCCGCGGCGGGAGCTACGGGGTCGGCTGCGATCCGTGCCTGTAATGCAAGACACGGACCTTCTCAAGGGTGACCAGGCCCCCGCCCATCAGCGCCTCGATTTGGGGGAGGAATCCGTTGATCTTCTCCTCCGAGTCCACGATTTCAATCACCAGCGGGAGGTCGGCCGACAGACGCAGGATCTTGGCGGTGTGGAGCCGGCTGCTCGCCCCGAAGCCGATCGCGCCCCTCAGCACGGTCGCCCCGGCCAGGCCCGCCTCCCGCGCCTTGAGGACGATCACCTCGTGCAGAGGCTTGTGGTTGCAGTGGTCGGACTCGCCGACGTAGATCCGCAGCAGCAGGGACTCGGAGGGCAGATTCATGGGGTTGGGGATGGGGTCACCGGCTCGAGTTGAAGACGGCCGCCAGCGCGTGGCCGAGCCACACGAACACCAGGCAGAGGATGACCGAGCCGAGAATGTTGGCCGAGGCGCGCAGCCAGTCGCCGTCACGGACGAGGTTGAGCGTCTGGAGGCTGAAGGAGGAGAAGGTCGTGTAGCCTCCGCAGATCCCCGTCATGAGGAACATGCGGGTCTCGCCGCTTGCAAACCACCGGCCCTCGGGGCCCGTCAGGGAGGCGATGAAGCCGATTACAAAGGAGCCCGAAACGTTCACGATGAGGGTGCCCCAGGGGAACGTCTCCCCAAAGTGGCTTGCGACGGCCCCGGAAAGGAAGAAGCGCAGCACGCTGCCGAGGGCGCCGCCGAGTGCGATCAGGAGGTAGAGCTGCATTAGGGCATGGATCTTGGGAACGGGTAGGAGTCATCAGCGGCGGCGGGCTTGGCCGTGCAGTTTTCCCTTGCGGGAAGGCAGATTCCATTGCCTGTGTTTGAGGCAACCCATGCGATCAATTTTGGCAAGAGTGTTCGCTGCTTCGGCCCTGGGGGTCGGCGCGGCCACCCTCATGGGTTCGGCCGAGGCAGCCGAGCCCAGCTTTGGGGAGGTTGTCATCGTGGCAAACGCCGTCGACCCAGAGTCCCTGGCGATCGCCCGCCACTACGCGAGGGCGCGCGGGATCCCGGCCGACAACATTCTGCCTTTCCCCATGTCGCCCCAGGAGACGATCACCTGGGCGGAATTTATAACGACGGTCTGGGAGCCGCTCCAGGACGAGCTCGTCCGGCGGCACCTCATCGATGGGCTGGCGTTCTCCGACAGAGACTCGGTAGGCCGCCGCAAGTACGCCATGTCCGGCCACCGCATCGCGGCGCTGGTGACCTGCCGAGGTGTTCCGCTGCGGATCGAGAACGACCCGGCCATGGCCGCGGGCGCCCCGCGGACCATGAAGAGCGAGCTACGCACCAATGCGGGGGCGGTCGACTCCGAGCTCAGTCTGCTTGCCTTGGACGGCGGGTACCCGATCAACGGCTACGTTGCCAACCCGCTGTTCCACAAGGAGCGCCCGAACGAGTGGCTGAGGGCGAAGGTAGTCGAGGTGTCGAGGCTGGACGGGCCCTCCGCCGCCGACGCCATGGCTCTGGTTGACGGCGCGATCGCCGGAGAGAGCAACGGACTGCTGGGCCGCGCCTACATCGACATGGGAGGGCCCGTGCCGGACGGGGACCGCTGGCTCGAGGATACGGCCAAGCAGATCGCAGCCGTCGGGTTCGACACAGCGACCGATCGCGAGGCAGCGACTCTTCAGGCGAACGTCCGTTGCGACGCCCCAGCGCTGTATTTCGGGTGGCATGCGCCCTACCTTGACGGCCCCTTCGCTCTGCCCGGATTCCGGTTCCCGCCGGGCGCTGTTGCGATACACATCTATAGCTACTCGGCGCACACTCTCCGGTCGGCGACGGACGGCTGGAGCGGGCCCCTCGTGGCTCGTGGTGTGGCTGCGACGGTCGGCAATGTCTACGAACCCTACCTGCAGTGCACCCATAGGCCCGATCTTTTCATGCAGGCGCTGATCCGGGGCGAGACGCTGGCAGAGGCCGCCTACTACTCGCTTCCGGTCCTGAGCTGGCAGTGCATCGTGATCGGAGACCCCCTCTACCGTCCCTTTGCGCGGACCTTCCCGCACCAGCTGCACGGGCTCCGCAGTCTCCCGCCTGAGCTTGCAGGTTACGCTGTGCTGCGGGAGGGCAGGTTGATGCAGGCCTCACACAAGCCCGAACGCGCGATCGCGGTCATGAAGGCCGGCATGGTGGACTTTCCGAACCTGGCGCTGGCCCTTGAACTCGCGCGCAGTCTCAAGGCGGGTGGAAAGCCCGAGGAGGCCGAGCGGGTCCTGGTCGCTGCTCCGGCGCCCGCGGTCATGCCCGCCGACCAGTGGGCTCTCTGGCGCGAAGGCGCCGAGCTATTTGCCACCCTGGGCCGGCCCGAAAAGTCGGTTGAGATCTACCGGCGCATCTTCGGCGTGGAGGAACTGCCCCGCGATCTTCGCGCCCGCTGGCTTGTGGATGCGCGCAAGGTGGCGCTGGCCGCGAATGAACCCGAGCTGGCAGCCGCCTGGAAGGCCAACCTGGACGAGATCGTGGCCCGGATGGTTGAGGAGAAGTAGGTCTCCTCAGGCCCTCTCGACGATCTTGTCGGCCAAGCCGTACGCGATCGCCTCCTGGGCATTCAGATAGAAGTCGCGGTCGCTGTCGCGGGCGATCTTCTCGATCGGCTGCCCGGAGGCCGTGGCAAGAATCTGGTTCAGCTCGCCGCGCAGCTTTTCCATCTCCTGGGCCTGGATGTTGATGTCGGTCGCCGGGCCGATGAAGCGCCCTGAGATGAGAGGCTGGTGGATGAGGACCCGCGCGTGGGGATACAGGAGGCGCCGGCCCTTGGCCGCGCCGCAAAGCAGGATCGAGCCCATGGAGGCCGCCATCCCGGTGACCACCACAGTGAGAGGCGAGGAGATCAGGCGCATTGTGTCGAAGAGCGCCATTCCGGCCGTTATGGACCCTCCCGGGGTGTTCATGTAGAACGTGATCCCTTTGCCGGGGTCGGAGGACTCGAGGTAGAGCAGGCGCTCGCAGACGTCCTTCGCCGTCTCGTCAGTCACCGGACCCCAGAGGAATATCTTCCTTTGCTCAAGGAACTTGCGCTGGATCAGGGTGCCCACCGACGGGGGCGTGCGCGGCGTGCAGCACTCCGTGTCTCCCTCGTCCTCGTCGTCATCATCGTCGAGGCGCGGGGCGGGTGCTGGGGCGTCGAAACCGGGCATGGGCTTGTCAAAATTCATAGGTGCTAAAGGTTGGCGGTTGCCGCCGGATTGGCAAGTGCGCAAGCTCGGGTCATGACGATCCAGAGGGTATCCGGCCGCATCGTCGATGTCGTCAACCGGACCGAGTTCCCCGGCACCGTCGAGATCGCCGGCGGCCTGATCCGGCGCATCCGGCGGGACGCCCGCCCGAGGGGCAGGGGACTCATCATGCCGGGCTTCGTGGACGCGCACATCCACATAGAGAGCTCATTGCTTCCGCCCGCTGAGTTTGCGCGGATGGCCGTTGTCCACGGCACGGTGGCCACCGTCTCCGACCCCCACGAGATTGCCAACGTCCTGGGGGTCCCGGGCGTGGACTACATGATTTCCGACGGGCGCCGGACCCCGTTCAAGTTTAACTTCGGGGCCCCGTCCTGCGTGCCGGCGACCGATCGGGAGACGGCCGGGGCTCGGCTGGGTCCGCGGGCGGTGGACCGGCTCCTTGCGCGTCCCGAAATTCGCTTCCTGAGCGAGGTGATGAACTTCCCCGGGGTCCTGGGCAGGGATCCCGACGTCTTGTCGAAACTCGCCGCAGCGCTGCGGCGCGGCAAGCCCGCGGACGGGCATGCGCCGGGGCTGCGCGGGGCCAGCGCGAGGGCCTACGCGGACGCGGGCATTACGACCGACCACGAGTGCTTCACCCTCGCCGAGGCGAAGGGAAAACTCAGGGCGGGGATGAAGATCCTGATCCGGGAGGGAAGCGCGGCGCGAAACTTCGAGGCGCTGGCTCCGCTGCTGTTCTCAAACCCGGACCGCTGCATGTTCTGCTGCGACGACCTCCACCCCGACCTGCTGGCCAAGGGCCACCTCGACGCCCACATCCGCCGAGCTCTCGCGCTCGGCGTCGACCGGTTCGACGCGCTTGCCTGCGCCTCGGTCAACGCGGTCCGGCACTACGGGCTGCCGGTCGGCCTGCTCCAGGAGGGTGACCCCGCCGACTTCGTTGTGGTCGACGGATGGCGCAGGTTCCGGGTCCGGCGCACCTATCTGGACGGCCGCCTGGTTGCCAGGGAGGGCCGGAGCCTGCTGCCTCGCCGCAGGCCGCTCATCGTCAACCGGTTCCGCGCCAAGCCGAGGGAGGCATCCGACTTCGCCGTCCGGGCGGAAGGCCGGACGCTCAACGCAATCGTCGCCCTCGATGGCCAGCTCGTGACCGGGGCAGACCGCGTGAGGGCAAGGGTCGTCGGGGACATGGCGGAGGCGGACACCGGCCGGGACCTCCTCAAGATTGCTGTCGTCAACCGCTATGTGGCCGGCGCGCAGCCTGCGGTAGGATTCGTGCGGGGCTTCGGCCTGCGCAGGGGGGCGATCGCCTCGTCGGTGGCCCACGACTCCCACAACATCGTTGCGGTCGGTGCGAGCGACGCAGAGCTGGCTGAGGCGGTCAACGCGGTGATCGCCGCCCGCGGGGGTGTCAGCGTCGTGGGAAGGGGGCGTTGCCGGATCCTGCCGCTGCCTATAGCCGGGCTCATGGCGGCCGGGGCTGGCGCGGACGTCGCCCGGCGCTACACAGAGCTGGACCGGGCCGCAAAGGCGCTGGGAAGCAGGCTGGCGGCTCCCCTGATGACGCTTTCCTTCATGGCGTTGCTGGTGATCCCGGACCTGAAGCTGAGCGACTTGGGGCTGTTCTCCGGGACGCGGTGGAAATTCCAGCCGCTCTTCGGGCGCTAGCCGGAAGCCCGGCTCAGTAGGGGGTCTTGTCCGACTTGAGGATCCAGTCCCGGAAGGGCTTCCGGGCGGTGGCTCGCAGCAGCGGCCGCATGGCGATCGATCGCCGGCTCGGCGGCAGCGGGATCTGGCGGTAGATCAGGTCGTCGTCGAAGCCGATCGCGGCCGCATCTGTGCGGGTGCTCGCGTAATAGACTGTGGGGATGCGGGCCCAGTAAATTGCCGCCAGGCACATGGGGCAGGGCTCGCAGCTGGTGTAAAGCTCACAGTCGGACAGCCTGAACGTGCCCAGGGCGCGGCAGGCTGCGCGGATAGCCGTCACCTCGGCGTGGGCCGTCGGGTCGCTCTTTGGAACCACGCTGTTGCAGCCCCGCGCGATGACCTTTCCCCGCCGGACGATGACGCATCCGAACGGGCCGCCGCGGTTCGAACGAACGGATGCGCTGGCAAGCTTGATAGCCTGCCTCATGAAGAAACCCGGCCCCTTGCGTTCCGGCGCAGGGGCGCTCGCCGGCTTCGCGGTGCGGCGTTTGGATGCGGTATTCATCGGCCGGATAGTATCCCGTGGCCGCGGCACCCTGACAATGGCATTCGCCGTGCGTGCGGAACCCTGCCAGGAGGCCCGGACCCTCTACAAATTGGGTTGTTTTGAGGCGTTGTCGCGCAACACTTTTGACCATGGCCTTCGAGTTCCTGGTAAACGGCCGGCCGGTCACGGTCGAGGGCGAGCCCCCGACGATGACCCTGCTGGAGTTCCTGCGGGCCCGGGGGCTGACGGGGAGCAAGCGGGGCTGCGACGAGGGCGACTGCGGTGCCTGCACGGTCGCCGTCGTGGACCGCGACGCCGCGGGTACTCCCTGCTATCGGGCGGTGAACAGCTGCATCAGCCTTTTGCCCATGTTCGCAGGCCGAGAGGTGGTCACGGTCGAGGGCCTGGGAGGGGACAGTCTGCACCCCGTGCAGCAGGCCCTTGTCGGCCACGGAGGATCGCAGTGCGGCTACTGCACCCCCGGTTTTGCCGTGTCCCTGTTCGAGGGCTACAGCCGTTCCGCCTGCGGCGAGCCGGGTCAGATCAACGACCAGCTCTGTGGAAACCTGTGCCGCTGCACCGGGTACCGGCCGATCCGCGAGGCCGCGGCCTCACTGGCGGACGGACCGGACCCCAGCGATCCCCTGATGAAACGGCTCAAGGCCCCCGTCGGGTCGCCGGAGCCGCTGGATTACAGGGCGGCGGGCGGGCGGTTCCTGCGGCCTACCTCTCTGGGAGCCGTGTTCGCTCTGCTGCGGGATAACCCCGGCGCGAGCCTGGTGGCGGGTGCGACGGAGATCGGGGTCGAGCTAAACAAGAAAGCCAGGGATTTTCCCGTGCTGATCTCCCTTGAAGGGGTGGAGGGGCTTCGTCGCATCGAACGGAGTCCGGCCCAGTGGCGGATCGGCGCGGCGGCCTCCCTGACCTCCGTGGAGGAGGCGCTGTCCGGCGAATTCCCCTCGCTCGCGAAGATGCTGTCGGTCTTCGCCAGCCGCCAGATCCGGAATCGGGCGACCCTCGGGGGAAATCTAGCGACCGCCTCGCCAATTGGGGACTCGGCCCCGGTCCTGCTCACGCTGGACGCCGGCGTCATTCTGGCATCGGAGACCGGGGAGCGCACCGTGCCGCTCGCCGAGTTTTTCACGGGGTACCGGCGCACGGCGATGCGTCCCGGAGAAATCCTGCGCGACATCCTGATCCCGAGGACGGGCGTCGGCCCGGAGGGCCTGTCGCGGCGGGCGGATTTTTTCAAGGTTTCCCACCGCAGGGAACTCGACATCAGCATCGTCGCCGGGGCCTTCTGCCTAGACTGCGACGAGCGCGGTATCGTGCGCAGGGCCCGCATTGCGTACGGGGGTGTTGCGGAAACCCCGCGCCGGGTGCGCCGCGCTGAGGAGGCGGTTGAGGGCAAGAGCTTGGCGGCGGGCGCTGAGGCCGCCGCGGGCGTCCTGCGGTCCGAGTTCAAGCCGATCGACGATGTGCGGGCGAGTGCCGCCTACCGGCTCGGGCTGGTGGTTTCCCTTTGGGAGAAGTTCGTCTCCGGCGAGGAAAGCCTCGCCATGGACTCGAGACCGACCTTCGAAGCGGCTGGGGCCTGGGAGGTCCAGGACGAATCCCGGCAGCTCAGGCACGAGAGCGCGGTGGGGCATGTCACGGGCCGCGCCCGCTTTGTCGGCGACACCGCCCAGAGCCGCCCGATGCTCGAGGTATGGCCCGTGTGCTCGGCCCACGCCCGCGCCAGGATCGTGCGGCGCGACGCCGCGAAGGCCCGGGTGGCCCCGGGAGTCGTCGCGGTCCTCATGGCCGAGGACATCCCCGGCTCGAACAACGTCGGGGTGGCCCGGCACGACGAGCCCCTCTTCGCCTCGGGCGAGGTCCTCTTCCACGGGCAGATCATCGCCCTGGTGGTCGGCCAGTCCCTGAAAGCCTGCCGGGCCGCGGCGAGCCTGGTCGAGGTCGACTACGAACCCCTCAAACCTGTCCTGGGGATCGACGGGGCTGTCGCCCAGGGAAGCTACCACACCGAGCCCCACGCAATCCGCCGGGGCGACTGCGCTGCTGCGCTCGTCCGGGCCCCTGTCCGCCTGTCCGGCGAGTTCTTCACGGGAGGCCAGGAGCATTTTTACCTGGAGACCCAGGCCGCCTGGGCCGAGCCGGGTGACTCCGGGGACGTCCTTGTTTTTTCGTCCACTCAGCACCCTTCCGAGATCCAGGCGGTCGTGGCCGAGGTGCTCGGTGTCGCCCGCAACTGCGTCGTGGTGCAGGCCCCCCGGATGGGCGGCGGATTCGGAGGAAAGGAGAGCCAGGGAAACGGGCCCGCCGCGCTGGTTGCTCTTGCGGCCCTGAAGACCGGCCGGCCCGTGCGCCTGCAGCTCGACCGCGACCTCGACATCCAGCTCACGGGAAAGCGCCACCCTGTGCGCTCCCGATTCGATGTGGGCTTCGACCGCGACGGCCGGATCCTAGCTGCCGACGTCGAACTCGTCTCAGACGGCGGCTGGGCGCTAGACCTGTCGCAGCCGGTGCTCGACCGGGCGTTGTTCCACCTCGACAACGCCTACTACCTGCCCGCCGTTCGGTTCTCCGGCCGGGTTGCGAAGACCAACGTCGTCTCCCACACCGCCTTTAGGGGTTTTGGCGGGCCCCAGGGCATCGCGGTCATCGAGGAGATCATGGACCGGATCGCGCGCCGTCTGGGGATTGCCCCGGAGGTGGTCCGGGAGCGCAACCTTTACCGGGGTTCCGGGGAGACCAACACAACCCCCTACGGACAGGAAATTGGCGACAACCGGCTTCGGACAATCTGGACCATGGCCCTCGAGCAGGCCCGTTTCGCCCAGCGCCGGGAGGCCCTAACCGCCTGGAACCGGGCGCATCCCCGGGTCAAACGCGGGCTTGCGGTCACCCCGGTCAAGTTCGGGATTTCATTCACGACGGCGTTCTTCAACCAGGCGGCGGCGCTGGTCCTCATCTACCAGGACGGAACCGTGCAGGTGAACCACGGGGGGACGGAGATGGGCCAGGGGTTGCACACGAAGATCCTGGGGATCGCGATGCGCGAACTCGGGCTTCCCGCGAGGGCGATCCGGATGATGCCGACGGCGACCGACAAGATTCCGAACACCTCGGCGACCGCCGCCTCCTCTGGCTCGGATCTGAACGGGGCTGCGGTTCGGGATGCGTGCGCAACCCTGCGCGGCCGACTTGCGCCGGTTGCGGCCGCCCTGCTGGCCCGCAGGCTTGGCCGCGCGGTCGCCCCCGAGCAGGTCGAGTTCCGAGACGGAAAGGCCGTCGTGGACGGGGGAGCGGCGCAGGTGGGCTTCGCCGACGTCTGCAGGCAGGCCTACCTGGACCGGGTGCCCCTCTCGTCGACGGGATTCTACAAGACTCCGGACATCCACTGGGATTGGGGGACCTCGTCGGGGCACCCCTTCCACTATTTCGCATCCGGGGCCGCTGTCGCGGAGGTCGAGGTTGACGGCTACACCGGTCTCACGCGGGTCCTGCAGGTGGACATCGTTCACGACGTCGGCGATTCGCTCAACCCCGGGGTGGACCGCGGGCAGATCGAGGGCGGGTTCGTTCAGGGCATGGGCTGGATGACGAGCGAGGAGCTCCGCTGGGACGGCCTGGGCCGCCTGCTTACCCACAGCGCGTCGACGTACCAGATCCCGGCAATCGGCGACGCCCCGGGAAAGTTTGCGGTCACGCTGTTTCCCAAGGCCACCCAGCCGAACACGGTTCATGGCAGCAAGGCGGTGGGGGAGCCGCCCTTCATGCTCGCCTTCTCTGTTCGCGAGGCGATCCGCGATGCGATCGCGGCCTTTGGGTCTCCCGGAGGGCTGGTACCTCTGCAGCTGCCTGCAACTAGCGAGGCGGTCTTTGCTGCAATCCAAGCTCGGCGTGCCACGGCGCCTGGCAATCCCCAAGGGAGCTTACCCCCACGAAACTGAGCCCCCTCACGTTTGCGGACTGGCGAAGGTTCTCCCCCGAGGATGCTGCCCGGGAGCTGCACCGCAGAGTGGATTCGGCCCTTGCGCCGGGCCAGCGCCGAGCCGTCATCGCGTCGCTCGAACCCGAGTCGGCCTTGGCCCACTCCTTCGGTTCCGCCTCGCGGCAGGCTCCGCTGGCGGGCATTCCTTTCTTTCTGAAGGACATGTATCCGGTAGCTGGGGAGCCGATGTTCGCCGGATCGACATTTCTTCCGGAGCTCCGCCCGGCGTCCCTGCACGATGGCGCCTGGATCACCGACCTCCGGAAGGCGGGGGCGATCCTGGCAGGGCGCACCCACATGCACGAATTTGCCTACGGGTTGACCGGAGAGAATCCCCACTACGGGGACTGCGAGCATCCGGGGTTTCCGGGACTGACAACGGGAGGGTCGAGCAGCGGCTCGGCCGCCGCGGTGGCGGCCGGAATTGTACCGCTTGCGATCGGCTCGGACACCGGGGGCTCCATCCGGCTTCCGGCGTCGTTTTGCGGCCTGTTCGGGTTCAGGCTGACGCCCGGCCACGCCTGGATCCGGGATGCCTTTCCGCTGGATCCCTCTTTCGATACGCCGGGGTGGTTTACAGCGAACGCCGCCGACATGCGCCTGGCGTGGGACGCGCTTGTTCGGCCCGGGCGATCCGGGTCCCAGAGCCCCCCGCCGCGGGGCTGGTATCTCGAGCTTCCCGGGCTGGATGCGGGTGTGTCTCGCGCCTGCCTGGAGGCCGCTGCTGTATTTGCGCCCCCGGCCTTCGGCGAAACCCGGTCGGACCTGCTTGGGGCCTTTTCCAGGGGGTCAGAGGCGTACAACGCCATCGGAATCGACGAGGCGTGGGCGGTACACCAGGCCTGGGCTCGCTCCTACAAGGAGCGCTACGACCCGGCTGTCTGGGCCCGGCTTATCCGTGTGGAGAGCCTGACCGATCCCGAGCGCAGTGTCGGCCGGGAGGGAGCCGCAGAGATCCGCGGGGCCTGGGACCGGTATTTTCGCGAATCCGATTTTCTGATCCTTCCGGCCTCCCCCTGCGCCGCTCTGGACAAGCCCGGCTGCAACGCGCAGAACCGCGCCCGGATCCTGGCCCTCCAGGCTCCCGCGAGCATCGGAGGGCTGCCGGTCCTGACCGTTCCGGTCCCGCTCCCGGGCGGGCTGACGAGCGGACTCCAGATCGTCGCGCGGAGGGCGGACAGCTCTGTGTTTGCTTGGGCCCTCGATCAGCTGGGCCGGTGACCGGCTGCGGCGTTGAATTCGCCGATAAGCCGATCGAAATTTCCAACCTCGCCCTCGAAGAGCTCTGTCCAGGTGTCGGGATCCCACAGTTCGTCCAATTCCCGGCTCGTTCGGCCCTGCTGCTCGACCCAGGTGAAGTACTTCAGGTTGTGCAGGGCCTTGCGCTCGTGGAAGCCCAGCTCCTTGAGGTTGTCGATCCCCTGGTGGGCAAGCGGGCCCGCTTGATCCCGGGTGGCGTCGAGCGGCCGGTAGGCCCCGCGCTCGGCCGCAAGCTCGGTGATCCTCGAGCCGTACAACGCCGAGGAGTCGGTGAAGACGGTCAGGATGACGTCGCGCTCCCCGAGCTCGAAGTACTTTGCGGTCTTGATCGCCGCGAGCACGTTGCAGATTCCGGAGATGCCGAGCAGGTGCAGCTGCTTCAACGCCGCCTCGGGCACCCCCTGGGCGGCGAGGCAGTCGCGCCCGGCCGGCTCGTTGAACAGCCTCAGGATCCGCATGCAGTCCTCATCATCGATCGCGGCAACCGCATCGGTGTTGCGCACGTTGTGAACCCACGGCACGTGCTTGTCCCCGATCCCCTCGATGCGGTGGTCACCAAAGCCGTTTCGCAGCAGGGTGGGGCACTGCAGGGCCTCCGTGGCCACGACCCTCAGGCCGGGATACTTGCCCTTTAAAAAGTCCCCCGCGGCGATGGTCCCGGCCGAGCCGGTCGCCGAGATGAAGGCGGCCGCCCGCAGGTGCGGGTCTCCGAGGGCCTCGAAGGCCTCCGCGCACGCGGGCCCGGTGACGTTGTAGTGGAAGATGGGGTTTCCGAACTCCTCGAACTGGTTGAAGATCACGTTCACCGGGTCCCGCTTGAGCTCCCAGCACTTGTCGTAGATCTCCTTTACGTTCGATTCGCAGCCGGGCGTGGCGATGACCTCGGCCCCGATCCCCTTGAGCCACTCGAAACGCTCGCGCGACATCTGCGCGGGCAGGATCGCGATCGCCGTGCACCCGAGCAGGGCGCAGTCGAAGGCTCCGCCGCGGCAATAGTTGCCGGTCGAAGGCCAAGCCGCCTTGTGAACGTCCGGGTCAAATTCCCCGCTAACCAGGCGCGGGACGAGGCAGCCGAAGGCCGCCCCGACCTTGTGGGCGCCGGTTGGAAAGGCACTCCCGACCAGACCCACCACCCGCGCCCGTATCCCAGTGATCTCCCTGGGGATCTCCAGGCAGTTCACCGCGCCGTACCGGCCTGAGGCCGGATCGTTCTTCCAGCTGATCCTGAAGAGGTTCAGGGGGTGCACCTCGTTCATCCGGACTGCGGGCAACCGGGCCTGGATCGACTCCGGCACCAGCTTGGGGTCGCGCAGCTGCGCGAACGTCGGGATGACCACACCGCGTTCGGAACAGCGCCGTGCCGTCCTCCGGACAACGTCTGGATTGATCTTTTTTATGATGCGGGACATGTGAGTTTTTTGAGGGTTTCGACGGGGTTCTTGACCCGGGCCAGATAGATCATCGCGGCAATGACAAAGGGCTTCCAGCCCGCCTCGCGGTAGGTTGCCAGCCGGTACTTGTCGAACACGTCCCGGGAGACCTCCCCCTGGGGGCAGCTCACGCCGGTGATGTCTGCGGGCAGGCAGTGCATGTAGAGGGCCTTTCCATCCTTGGTGAGTTTCATCTTCGCCTCGTCGCACTCCCAGTCCTTGTGCTTTGCGTTGTTGGCCAGGCACTCCTTCTCGAGAGCCTTCAGGCCCTCGCTGTCCCGCCTCCTGAGAAGGGGGGTGCGCCGCTGCATCACCGAATAGGGTGCCCAGGACTTGGGGTACACGACATCGGCGCCGCGAAACGCCTCCTCCATGCTCGAGACGACCTCGAAGCGGCCCCCGCTCTTCGCGCTTGCCGTACGGGCGAGGCCGACGACCTCCGGAATCAGGTTGTACCCCTCGGGATGGGCGAGGGAGACCTGCATGCCAAACCGGGTCATCAACCCGATGATCCCCTGCGGCACCGACAGCGGCTTGCCGTAGCTCGGGGAGTAGGCCCAGGTCATCGCAATCTTCTTCCCGGCGAGGTTTTCGAGGGAGCCGAAGTAGTCCTTTAGGTGCACGAGGTCGGCCATGCTCTGCGTGGGGTGGTCGATATCGCATTGCAGGTTGACCACCGCCGGGCGCTGGTGGAGGACTCCCTCGCGGTACCCTTCATCGACGGCGGCGGCGACCTCCTTCATGTAACGGTTGCCCTCGCCGAGGTACATGTCGTCGCGGATCCCGATCGCCTCCGCCAGGAACGAGATCATGTTCGCGGTCTCCCGAACGGTTTCCCCGTGGGCGATCTGGGACTTGCCCTCGTCCAGGTCCGCGACCGATAGCCCGAGGGCGTTCGCGGCCGAGGCAAAGCTGAAGCGGGTGCGGGTCGAGTTGTCGCGGAAGATCGATACGGCCAGGCCGGAGTCGAAGACGCGGAAGGGCTTGCCCTCTGCGTGCATACGGGCGAGGCACTCGCTCACCAGAGCGAGGGCGCGGATTTCGACATCGGTCTTGTCCCAGGTGAGCAGAAAATCAGTCCCGTAGGTGGTAACCGGGAGTCGTTCGAGTTCAGCGAGGTGTTGCCGCAGTGTGTTCATGGATGTTCGTCTCTCTGTAAAATGGGGCCGCCCGTTCGATCGCGTCGATGATCTGCTGGTAACCGGTGCAGCGGCACAGGTTGCGTGAGATCGCGCGACGGATCTCGTCGCGGGTCGGGTCGGGGTGCTTGAGCAGGAACGCATGGGCCGTCAGCACCATGCCGGGGGTGCAGAATCCGCACTGGATCGCGCCGGCCTCGACGAACGCCTGCTGCAGCGGGTGCAGGGTCCCGTCCTCGGCGGCCATGCCCTCGATCGTCAGGACCCGGTGCCCGGCCACGTCTTTCACCCGCTTGACGCAGATCTTGAGCGGCTCCTCGTCGACTAGGATCGTGCAGGCGCCGCAGGCGCCGATGTCGCAGGCGTTCTTGGCCCCGGTCAGGTCCAGGTCCTCCCGCAGAAACTCGACCAGACGCTTCTCGGCGGCCTCCGCCGGAACCTCGATATCCTTGCCGTTGAGGTTGAGCTTCATGGCGAGGTAGTCCGGATGGGCAGCGAGAAGTGCCTGCGCCCAGTTGCGTTGTAGATAGCGTTGGCGATCGCAGGGGCCAAAATCTCGTTGGTGGGCTCCCCGATACTCTTGGCCCCGGAGGGCGAGGCCGGGTCGGGGTTCTCCACGATGATCGCGGTCATCTCCGGCAGGTCGGTCGAGCGCGGGATCCGGTAGGTGTTGAGGTTGGTGGTCGCGATCTTGCCGTCCTTCATGCCGACCTCCTCGTGGAGCGCGTAGCCGGTCGACATCGCCATGCCCCCGTAGAACTGGCCCTTGACCATCTCGGGGTTCACCGCCCGCCCGACATCGTGGGCGGCGACCGCCCGCAGGAGCCGGACCTTGCCGGTCTTGCGGTTGACGGTCAGCTCGACGGCCTGGCAGCCGTAGACCCACGTGAAGTAAGCGTCGCCCTGGCCCGACTCGTCGTTCCAGGTGACCTTCGGACTGCGGAATACGCCGAAGCCGCGGGGCACGAGCCGGGCCTGCCACATCTCTCGTATCGCCTCGTCGAAGGAGAGGCTGTCCGAGCTGTCCCGGCCCTCGACCCTGCCGTGCGCGAAACGGACCTGCGCGGGCTCGCACCGGAGCTTTTCGGCAACAGCGGCCGATATCTTGTCCTTCAGGTCGCGGGCCGCCAGGAGCACGGCGCCGCCCCCCATGATCGTGCCCCGCGAGGCGACGGTCGTCCCACTGTCGGGAATGGAGGAGGTGGACGCCCGCCGGTAGTGAATGTGGCGCAGGTCGACCCCGAGTTCACCGGCGCACAGGATCGACATCGCCGACTCCAGACCCTGGCCGTTCTCATGGACTCCGACGTCGAGCAGGATGGAGCCGTCGGGCTGCACGTCGATCGCCGCCGCGCACAGGTCCGCGCCCTCGGCGCCGAGGCTCACCCCCCGGTAGCTCATCGCAAGCCCGATCCCGTACCACTCGTCCGAGTCGGACTTTCCGAAAGCGCACCGCCCAAGGTTCCGCTCGTAGTCGGTCTCCTTGAGGACCGCGTCGAGCACCTCCCCCATGGCAACCTTGTGGCCGTCGAGCCTCTGTCCGGTTATGGTCAGGCAGCCCTGGCGCACCATGTTCCTGCGCCTGAACTCGATTCCCGACAGGCCGAGTTTCGCTGCGGCAATCTCGACCAGTTGCTCGATCGCGAAATTCACCTGGGGGGAGCCGAACCCGCGCATTGCGCCCGTGACGACATTGTTCGTGTAGACGCCGAGCACATCGCAGTGCACGTTGTCCACCAGGTAGGGCCCGCAGCACTGCACGGTCGAGCGCCAGGTGACCCAGGGCGTGACAGAGCAGTAGGCCCCCGCGTCGGCAAGCATCCGGCACTGGACCGCGGTGATCAGCCCGTCGCGGGTCAGGCCCATCTTGTAGTGGATGTGGTAGGGATGGCGTTTGTAGCTCTCCCGGATGGACCAGTCGCGCCGGTACATGGTCTTCACCGGACGGTTCAAGAGCCGCGCCGCCAGGGCGGTCCGCGCGCACACGATCGCCGCGGTGTCATCCTTTCCTCCGAACCCGCCCCCCAAGGGTGTCCCCACGACTTCGACGCGGCCGAGCGGGGTGCCGAGGCAGGCGGCCACGAACCGGCGGGTGCTGAATGGGTGCTGCATGCTGCCGTACACCTCGGTCACCCCGTCGGACCGCGGGACGCACACGGCGGCCTCGGTCTCCATGTAGGCGTGCTCGACGAACTGGGTCCTGAAATCCTCCTCGATCACGAGGTCAGCCTTGCGGAAGCCCTCGTCAACGTCGCCCCGGCGGACCTTGTGCGTGACGACCAGGTTCGTGTAGAGGTCCTCGTGGATGAGGACCTTGTCCTGGAGAGCCTCCTCGGGATCAAGCAGGGCGGGCAGGGGAATGGCCTCCACCCGGACCAGCCTCGAGGCGCGGATTGCGATGTCCCTGGACTCGGCAACCACGAGGGCTACAACGTCACCGTTGTAGCGGATCTTGTCGTCGGCGAAGATCCGGTAGTCCTTGCGGATCTGCCCGACCCGGTTTGCTCCGGGAACGTCCCGGGCCGTGATCACCCGGACGACCCCGGGGTACTTCTCGGCGCCGGCGGTCTCTATAGAGTTGATTCTTGCGTGGACGAAATCGGAGTAGACAGGCGCGGCGTGGAGCAGGTTGGCGAACTTGAGGTCGTCGGTGTACTTGGTCCGGCCGGTTACCTTGGCGACGGCGTCGTTGCGCCAGCTCTTGGGAACCATGGGTTTCATCGCGTTCTCCCCTTTTGAACCCGCTCGGCCGCCTCCTCGAGCCCGGCCCGGGTGGGCTCCACGGCTGAGGGGATGCGGATCGTCGCCATTGCTGCCTCGATGTCTTTGAGTCCGTGGCCGGTGATGAGAAGAACCACCTGCTGAGAACCCTCGAGCTGGCCCGACTCGCGCAGCTTGGGCAGGGCGGCCGCGGCCGCGGCCGCAGCCGGCTCGGCAAAAATCCCCGCGCAGGCTGCCAGGATGCGCTGCGCCTTCATGATCTCGCCGTCGGTGACGGTGACCGAGCCGCCGCCGCTGCCCAAGATCGCGGATCGGGCCAGGTGCGCGTTGGAGGGCACCGATACCGAGATCGAATCGGCGACGGTGTCCGGCTTGCGCGCGTCCCGGTACCGGCCCGTCAGGACGTAGCGGTGGATTGCGTCGGAGGAGGACGCCTGCACGGCGATCAGCCGCGGGACCTTGCGAATGAGCCCGGACCTCCGGAGGTCATCGAAGGCCTTCCACACCCCGCTGATGATGACTCCGTCGCCCACCGGGACCACGATCGCGTCGGGGGTCTTGAACCCGTTCTGCCAGAAGATCTCGAGCCCGGCTGTCTTCTTGCCCTCGATCGTCAGGGGGTGGTAGGCCGTGTTCCGGTTGAGCCCGCCCTTGGAGGCGGTGTACTCCAGGGACATCCGGAAGGCGTCGTCGTAGGTGCCCTTAACCGGGATCACGCATGCGCCGTGGCAGAGCATCTGGGCAAGCTTCGGCCGTGGCGCCGCAGCGGGAACAAAAATGACCGCGCGCCTTCCGGCCGCCGCGCAGGCGGCTGCGAGCGCGCTCGCAGCGTTCCCCGTCGATGCGGTCACCACCGTCCCTTCCCCGAGCCGGCAGGCCTCGGCGACAACCAAGTGGGAGGCCCTGTCCTTCAGCGATCCGCTCGGGTTCTGGCCGTCGTTCTTGATCCAGAGATTGTCGTAACCGAGCCTGCGTCCGAGGGCGGCCGAGCGGAAGAAGGGCGTATTTCCGATGGGGTAGGGGGGGAGAAATCGATCCTCGACCGCGCGGAACAGTCCCCAGTCTGGATTGTGGCGATCAAACTTCCTGCGGATTTGCCCGTAGTCGAACTGCACCGTGAGGACGCCCTCGAGCGGCGCACCCGGCTTGCTTGTCGCGGCGCAGTGCGGGCAGAGGTAACGCACCTCGTCTCGCCGGTAGCTCCGGCCGCACGTGCTGCAGAGGTAGCGGAAGGTAACCATGTCCGCTCAGGTCTTGCCTCCAAGGCTTGCGACGAGCCCTGCGTAGAAGGCCACCGCGCCGCTCAGGTGCTCGACCGGGCAGGCCTCGTTCACGGCATGGGCGTAGACCTCGTTGCCGGGGCCCAGCCCGAGGCAGGGAATCCCGTGCATGCCGGCGATGGCGATTCCGTTTGTGCTGAAGGTCCACTTGTCAACCAAGGGCTCCCGCCCCATGACGCCCTGGTAGGCCTGCCTTGCGCGGCGCAGGTAGGGGGAATCCTCACCCAGGCACCAGGTGGGGAAGTATTTCTCGGTCTTGTAGACTTTTCCAGTGTACGCCTTTTCGGCGTAGTCGAGTACCGTCACGCCGGCGTCGGGGTAACCCGCCCTCGCGGCGGCATCCCGCACCTCGGCCACCGCGCTATCCTTGGTCTCGCCGAGGGTGAGCCGCCGGTCGAGATGCAGGCTCGCGCCGTCGGCGACCGCGCACTGCGACGGCGAGGTGGAACGGACCTCGGAGATGGTCACGGTCCCCTTCCCCAGGAAGGGGTCGTAGCGGAGGCGCTCGTTGAGCTTCTCGATCTCGAGCGCGATTCGGGCGATCTTGTAGATCGCGTTGTCACCGCGCTCCGGCGCGGAGCCGTGGCACGAGCGGCCCTTGGCGTCGACCTGGATCTCCATCCGGCCGCGGTGGCCGCGGTAGATGTTCATGTTCGTCGGCTCGGTGATGACGACAAACTCCGGGCGGAGCTTCTCCTCGGCGATCAGGTACTGCCAGCACAGCCCGTCGCAGTCCTCCTCCATCACGGTTGCCGTGAAGTAAATTGTGAACTCGCCGCCGAGCCCGAACTCCTTGATCAACTTTCCGGCGTGGATCATCGTGGCGACCCCGCCTTTCTGGTCGACGGTGCCCCGGCCCCACACCTTTCCACCCTCCACCTTGGGCTGGAACGGGTCGAAGTTCCACTGGCTCAGGTCGCCCGGGTACACCGTGTCGATGTGGCCGTCGAAGGCGATCGAGCGGGGCCCGCGGCCGATCCGGCCTATCACGCTGCCGAGCCCGTCCACGCGGACCTCGTCGAACCCGCACCGGAGCATCTCAGCCCTGATGACCGGGGCCACCTTCTCCTCCTTGCCGGAGAAGGACTGGGTGCGCACGAGCTCGCAGAGGAAACGAACGGTGTCGCCCTCGAGCTCCTTCGCCCGCTTCTGGATTGCCTGGTAGGTCGTGTTTATAGGCGTTGCCATAAAGCCTTTGCCCGCTCCCGGGCTCGCGCATTCAGCCGGGCCTCGTCCAGATCGAGCCTGAGTTGGCGGTCTTCCATCAGGACCCGGCCCCCGACGATCGTCGTCCGGACCGGCACCTGGGAGACGCCGAAGAGCAGATGCCCCCGGACGTTGCCGCTGTCGATCGGGGTCGGCGGGTCGTAGTCGGTGATCGCCAGGTCGGCCATCGCGCCCTCCCGCAGTTCGCCCAGGGGTAGGTCGAAAATCCGCGTCGCGATCCGCCCGTTGTTGGTGAACAGCGCCGAGGTCACCTCTGCCCAGCCAGCCGAGGCGTCCCGCGCCCGCTCGTGCTGGCCCCAGAGGGCCACCCGGAGCTCCTCAAGCAGATTGGCCGTCATCGCATCCGTGCCGAGCCCGACAAGCACTCCCCGCTGGCTCATTCCAACCACGTCGGCGATGCCCACCGCATTGTTCAGGTTGGACTGGGGGTTGTGGACGACTGCGGTGCCTGTCTCAGCGAGGATGCCCATTTCGCGGCGGTTCACATGCACGCAGTGGGCCGCGATGCTGCGGTCGCCCAGGATCCCGGAGCGCTGCAGCCTCTCGATGACGCGGGCTCGGTGCGCGCGCTGGGTCAGGGTTTGGTCGGACTGGGCCTCCGCGGCGTGGATGTGAAAGCCGGTGCCGAGTTCGCGGCCCGCCTCCGCTGCGGCTTCCAGGGTCCGGTCCGAGAGGGTGAACGAGGCGTGCAGGCCAAAAAGGGCCTTGAGGCGGGGGTCCGCGGCCTTCTGGCAGCAACGGATAAACGAGGTATTCTCCTTCAGCCCGGCCCGGGCGATTCCCGCGCCGTCGCGATCCGACACCTCGTAGCACAGGCAGGCCCGGACTCCGGTCTTTGCAACCGCGCGAGCCAGCGCGTCCAGGGAACCATCCACGGCCCGGGGGCTTGCATGGTGGTCGATGATGGTCGTTGTGCCGTGACGGATCGCGTCGATCAGGGCCACCAAAGCGCTCACGTGGCAGTCCTCGGTGTTTAGCGCCGAGTCGAGCCTCCACCACAGGTTGCGGAGCACGTCGCCGAATTCTGTGGCCGGCTTCGTCTTGGTGAGCCCGCGCGCCAAGGCGCTGTAGAAGTGCGTGTGGGCGTTGATGAGGCCCGGCATAACGACGCAGCCCGAGGCGTCGATTCTTCGGCCACGGGTACCCCTGACGGCCCGTGCTGGGGCTATCCGGGCGATCCGGTCGCCCTCGATCACCACCGTATGGCCGGAGAGGACCTGCGGCGCTGAGCCGGGGTTCAGGATCGTTCCGTTCTCTATGAGGATCGCAGGGGCCATGCTCACGTCTCCCTCATCGCCCGCAACTCGCGGCTTGTCCTCGGCCGCATCGAGATCGCGCCGGCGAAACACTTCTGGGCGCACAGCGTGCAGCCGATGCACCGCGCCGGGTCAAACGTCGGGATCCCCAGGGAATCGAGCTCGATCGCCTGGTAGGGGCAACGGCCGCAGTTGCCGCAGCTGCGGCAGAGCTCTGCGACCACCTGAGGCAGTTTCTTGGTGGCCGACAAGGACTCAAATGCGGCTACAGGCCCGGGCAGGGCGGAGCCAATGAGCCCGCCAACCGACCGGAAGCCGCGCTCGGCCATGAGGTGGCTCAACCCGCTGTTGAGCTCGTCGACAATCCCGAGCCCGTACTTCATGACGATCGTGCAGAATTGGACCGTCTCGGCGCCCAGGGCCAGGAAGTTGGCGGCCGCGCGGTAATCCATGGGGCCTCCGTTTCCGGAAACCGTGACCCCGGACCCCGCGACCCGTGCCAGGGTGAGGTTGCTGATCGGCAGCACGCCCTCTCCCGAGAGGCCGATCACGATCCCTTCCTCCCAGCGGCGGCCCTCCCTGGGGCGGAAGGCAAGGGAGGGAAAACTGTTGGCGAGGGTCACCCCGGCCTTCTTTCCGGGGTACCGTCCGAGGACCTCTCTGACCCGCGTGATGATGGGCTGGATCGCGGTGACGGCAGCCGTCAGCTTGAATAGCTTCGGGACCGCCGGGTCGCTCGCCTCCATCACCCACTCGATGACCTTGGCGGTGAGTTCGGCGTCCTGCCCCACGACGTCGCCGTGGGTCCCGTCGCCGCCCTGCGGGCAGGACAGGCTGTATTCGACCCCCATCGCGCCGGCCTGCTCCAGCTTGCGCGTGTTCGACTGCCAGACCGCCCGGTCTTCATCGTCCCGGCCGGTCACGGGCCCTCCGGTCGAGGCCAGGGTAAGGCGGTCGGGAAATTCCCGGACCAATCTTCCGATCTCCCCGCATACCCGGTCCAGCGGATGCCCGGAAACGTTGTCGCAATTGCCGTAGGTCGACGCTCCGACGACAAACATGTACGCTCCGGGAATGTGGATCGGCACGTTGTCGAAGGCGGTCTTCATCACCCCGCCCGCCCATCCCCGCTCGTAGGCCTTCTTCATCTGGGCGTAGCCGTCCGTGTGCGGGGCCGCTGACAGGAGGAACGGGGATAGGATCTTGCGGCCGAAGAACTGGGCCTCGATCCCGACCGGCAGCCGCGGTTCTCCGGGCAGCGAAGCCGCGCACCGAGCGCGGTCCGGGATCTTGGGTTTTTTTTCGCCGCTCAGATAGGTGTCCGCCTCCGTGGCGGCGTTCTTCCCGCTGGCCACCGCTTCGACGACAGTCCCAGACCCGAGGATCATATCCCCGGCGTAGAACACGCCTCGCGCCCGGCCGACCGGAAGCTTCGAGCGGCTGCCGATCGCGCACACGACTAGATCGAATTCCCGGGTGACAGGGGATTCCCGGCGGCTCACGACAAAGTTCTTCGGGTGCGGCGCCTTTCCCCGGGGGAGCGCCATCCGCGCCAGGCGCAGGCCCACGACCCGCCCGGCCCGCAGCAGGACCGCGGTCGGCCGCGCACAGCTTGTGATCTCCACGCCGTGCTCGAGGAGGAGCCTCCGCTCGTAGGCCGTCAGGGGCATGTTCTCCTGCTTTCTGCGGTAGACAATCTCCACGGACAGGGCCCCCCGCCGCCTGGCCATGGTGGCGCAGTCGACTGCTACGGCGCCGCCCCCGAGAATCGCGACCCGCTTGCCCTCAACCCGGGAACGGTTCCTGTCGGAAAGAAACTGCCCCCAGGGGATCGCTTGCCCGCCGCCCGGGATGTCGAGCTTTTGCGGCTCCCCCAGGCCGGCGCAAACGACGACAGCGTCAAATATCCCAGACCGCTTGAGATCGGCCGGTTTTGCGATGTTTGCGTCGTAGACCCAATCGATTGCACCCAATTGACGAATGAAGTCGATGTCGGTCCGGGCGACGTCCTTGTCCAACCGGAGGTCGGGGATCAGGTTCATCATTCCCCCCGCCCGCTCCTGCTGCTCGAAGACGGTCACCCGGTAGCCCCTTTGGGCGAGCAGGGCCGCCGCGCCCAGGCCCGCTGGCCCCGCTCCGACCACGGCCACCTTTCTGCCGTTGAGGGGAGGGGTCTGGAAGCGGGCCAAACCGTCAGCCTTGGCCTTGCGGACGATCGTTGCCTGCACCGCGGGGATCTCGATCGGGCGGTCGAACCTGCGATGGGTGCACGCCTGCATGCAGAACGTGTCGGGGCAGACGGCCCCGCAGACGCCCCCAAGTGGGTTTGCGCCCAGGATCATGGCGGCGGACCTTCGGTAGTCGGCAACCCCGCCGACACGGGCCGCCATGATAAAGTCTGCGGGGGAACAGCCTGCCGGACAGGCCTTTAAACAGGGCTTCTCCTCGCAGTATTCGCACCGTTCCAATTCAGCCCGCAGTTGGGCGTCCGAGAGGAAGCCGTCGCTCGTTTTCATGGCGGTGGAACCGGAAGGGAATGAACCTCTTACAGGGTAAGAGATAGGCGGTTTGGTCTCTGCGCATTTCTTGCCGAAGGATGCGCATGGATTACGGCCGCGGCAGGCGCGGCTCGCCAAAGGCCCCGCGCTGTGCCAATCCTTAGGTGCTGGCCTCCACCCCGTTGCTCGTGAAAACGACCGTCATCGCCATAGGCGGAAATTCCCTCATCACGGATGCCCGGCACATGAGCGTCCCCGACCAGTATGCGGCTGTTGCAAAGACCGCGCACCAAATCGCGGATTTGCTGGAGCGCCGGCACAGGATCGTGATCACCCATGGCAACGGACCTCAGGTAGGCTTCATCCTGCGACGGAGCGAGTATTCCCGAGGAATCCTCCACGAAGTTCCGCTCGACTCCATCGTTGCGGACACCCAGGGGGCGCTCGGCTACCAGATCCAGCAGGCCCTGGGAAACGAGTTCCGCCGGAGGGGGCTAAAGCAGTCTGTCGCGACGGTAATCACCCAGACCCTCGTTGACCAGGACGACCCGGCTTTTGAACGGCCGAGCAAGCCGATCGGAGAATTCTACGCGCGCGACCAGGCTGAGGAACGCATGCGGGTCGAACGCTGGACAATGGTCGAGGACGCCGGCCGGGGCTGGCGCCGGGTAGTCGCGTCGCCGCAGCCTCGCAGGATAATCGAGTCGGAGGTTATCCGGCACTTGGTGAAGGACGGCTACGTCGTTGTGGCCGCAGGGGGCGGCGGAATTCCTGTGGTATCGGAGGGCGGAGCCCTGCGGGGGGTAGCCGCCGTAATAGACAAGGATCTCGCGGCGTCGGTGCTCGCCCACGAGATCGGTGCCGATCTGCTTGTCATCTCGACGGCGGTAGAGCGCGTCTGCCTTAATTTTGGGAGACCAGACCAGCGCCCGATTGACGCCATGACGGTGACGGAGGCGCGGCGGTACATCGCCGAGGGGCACTTCCATGCGGGCTCGATGCTCCCGAAGGTGGAGGCATGCATTCGGTTCATTGAGCACGGGGGAAAAGAGGCGCTGATTACCTGCCCCGAGGCTCTTTCCGGGATCTTCGAGGGCGGCGCCGGAACCCGGATCACGGCCTAGTCCCGACTCAAGGCATCCCGCTCCCGGAGAAGTTGTGCGGCGATGCTGAGCGCGATCTCGTGAGGGTGGTTGGTCCCAAAGTCGAGCCCGACGGGGCAGTGAAACTTAGCCGCCTGCTTCGCCGGCACGCCGTCGGCCACGAGGTCCCGCCGCAGGACGACCGCCTTTGAGTCGCTGCCAATCACCCCGACGAACGGGAAGCTGCGCTCGGACAGGGCTCGCTTGAGGATGGGGCGGTCTGTCTGGTGCCCCTGGGTGAGGCACAGGACGAATGCGCCGTCGGGAAGTTCAGGAACAAGGCTCGCCGGGTCGTCGCGTCGAACGGTCCGCAGGTTCCGGGCCCGCGGAAGCCTCTCAAGCCACTCGGCCCTTGGGTCGCAACAGACGACCGCGCAGGGCAGAGGGAGGATGACAGGCAGCAGGGCTTGAGCGACATGGCCCGCCCCGAACACAGCGATTGTCCACGGGCCGCCGGCGGGGTGGGGCTCGAAGTAGAGCCTGACCGCCCCCCCGCAGGTCATGCCCACGTCGCCTTTCAGGGTCCAGCTGGCGAAGCGGGGCTTGGTCGCGCCGCTCGAAAGCATCTCGGCTGCAACCCCGAGGGCCTTTGCCTCGATCCGGCCTCCGCCGACCGTGCCGCAATAGCGGCCCGCGGCCGTGACGAGCATCTTCGCGCCGGCGTCCTGGGGCGTGCTTCCCCGCGCGTCCACCATGACCACCAGGACAAAAGCAGTCTCTTCCCGCTCCAGGGTGGTCAGCTCTTCGTAAATGGGGGCGCCTTCCATGGGTGCGGCGCCATTATCCACTGCCGGGGCGCTAAATCAACCCGAGCTTCATCTTGCCCTCTTCGCTGATCATCGATTGGTTCCAGGGCGGATCCCAGGTGATGCGGACCTCAGCTGTGGCCACTCCGGGAACCAGCAGGACCTTTCCCCGAGCGTCCTCGGCGATCGCCGGACCCATGCCGCAGCCGGGCGCCGTGAGGGTCATCGCCACATCGACCTTGAAGGCCTTAGGCTCGGGCAGGGGAGCAATGTCCATCGAGTAGACAAGACCTAGGTCCACGATGTTGACGGGAATCTCCGGGTCAAAAACCGTGCGAAGCTGGCTCCAGATCGCCTCGGGGTCGGGCGAGCCGTCCGCGAGGGCTGCCGCCTGGGCGGAGACCGGGACCTCGGACTTTTCGCCGAGGGCGTCCCCGTCCCGGCTGTCGATCCGGAACAGGCCGAAGTCGGTCTGCACCGTAAAGCTTCCTCCCAGGGTCTGGTGCAGGGTGATGAGGGTGCCGGACGCCAGCAGCTGCTTGTCCCCGGAGGGGATCTGGGTTGCGGTTACGTCGCGGGCCAGGGTGCGCTCTCGATTCATAGCTTGAGCTTTGACTTGAGAAGGGTTCGCAGGGCCGCGTGCAGTTCCTCGCTTTCGAGGCGGTTCAGGACCTCCTCGAAAAACCCGAAAACGAGCAACTCGCGGGCGTAGACTGGGGTGATCCCACGGGCCTGCAGGTAGAACATCTGCTCGGGGTCCACCCGGCTGGTCGTGGCCCCGTGGGTGCACCGCACGTCGTTCGCCTGGATTTCGAGACCGGGCAGGGAGTTTGCCTCGGCGCCGTCGCTTAAGACCAGGTTGCGGTTGCTCTGGTAGGCGTCCGTTTTCTGGGCGTCCGGGTCGACGATGATAAGGCCCGAAAAGATGGTCTTCGCCGTCTCAAGGAGCGCATTCTTGTAGAGCAGGTCGGACTTCGTGTTCGGAGCCTGGTGCACCTGGAGAGTCCTCTGGTCGAACTCTTGGGAGTCCGAGGCGACCGTGAGGGCCAGCATCTCCGAGAAGGCTCCCGGGGCCTGCAGCTGGCTCAGGGACTCGTGCCGGGCCTGGCGGCCGCCGAGGTGGATGTTCAGCGACTGCACCCGGGCGTCGCGGCGGACGACCGTGGAGTTGAGTTGGAAGGACAGCGCCTTGCGGGACCAGTTCTGAACGGCCGCGTAGGTCAGCTTCGAGCCGTGTCCGGCGTAGAGGTCGTTTGCCCCGCAGGCGAAGAGCGGCTCGTTCGCGGGCGAGGTGAAGAAGTCGATGACGGTGACCTTGGAGTTTTCCTCGGCCACGACGAGGGTGTGGGGGAAGACGCTTGCTCCGGCCCCGGAGGCTGCGTGGACGACCAGGATCGGGCCGTCGAGTTCCACGCCGCGGGGAATGTAGATGAAGGCGCCGTCGCCGACAAAGGCCGCGTGGAGGGCCGCAAACTTCTCCGAGCCCAGGCGCTGGGGCTGGGCCATGAAATGCGCCTTCAGCAGGTCGCCGTGGCGGGTCAGGGCCTCGGAGAAGGTGGTCACGACAACCCCCTTCGCCGCCAGCTCGGGCGGTAGCGCCGTGCGGCCGTGGAGGCGGTTGTTGACGAAGGACAGGGAGGTGAGCGGCGCGAAGTCGGGCACATGGGGCCGCGCCGTAGGCGCCGCCGGGGCCAGGGGCTCGAGCGAATCGAGGTTGACGCCGGCGATACTGCTGAAGCGCCAGGACTCGTCGGTCCGCTGCGGCATGGGCAGGGCTGCGAACCGCTCATAGGCGGCCCGCTTGCGCTCAAGCCACCAGGCCGGGGCCCCGGCCTGCGCGCCGAGAGCCCTTTCGAAGGTCTCCGCCGTGAAGCTTCCCAGGGCGGGTGAGGTTAGGGTGGGGGAGGCCATGCGTGTCAGCCGACGGAACCTTCCATCTCCAGGTCGATCAGGCGCTTCAGTTCCACGGAATACTCCATCGGAAACTGGCTCGCCAGGTCGTTTACAAAACCGTTCACGGACAGGCTCATTGCCTGGCCCTCGGTGAGGCCGCGCTGCCGCATGTACAGGATCTGCTCCTCGCTCACCTTGGACACGCTCGCCTCATGCTGCACGCTGTTCTCGGAGCCGCGGACCGTGATCGACGGGTAGGTGTCGGTCCGGCTGTTCGTGTTGATGAGCAGGGCATCGCACTCGGTGTTGCTCTTGCAGCCCTTAAGGTGGCGGGGGATGTGGACCAGGCCGCGGTAGGTGCTGCGGCCTTGGCCGACGGAGATCGACTTGGCGACGATGTTGGAGGTGGTCTCGTCGGCCCCGTGGACCATCTTTGCTCCCGTGTCCTGGTGCTGGCCGTCGTTTGCCAGGGCGATCGAGATCACCTCCCCGCGGGACTTGCGCCCCTTCAGGACGACCCCGGGGTACTTCATCGTCAGGCGGCTGCCGATGTTGCAGTCGATCCACTTGATCTCGGCCTCCTCGTGGGCGAGACCGCGCTTGGTGACGAGATTGAAGACGTTGTTGGCCCAGTTTTGGACGGTGATGTACTGGATTTTCGCTCCCTTCAGAGCGACCAGCTCGACGACTGCGCTATGCAGGGTCGAGGTGGAGAACTTCGGCGCGGTGCAGCCCTCCATGTACGTCACCTCAGCGCCCTCGTCGGCGATGATCAGGGTCCGCTCGAACTGGCCGAAGTTCTCGGCGTTGATGCGGAAGTAGGCTTGGAGCGGGTGGGACACCTTGACCCCAGGCGGCACGTAGATGAAGGAGCCGCCGGAGAATACGGCGCTGTTGAGGGCCGAGAACTTGTTGTCGCCCGTGGGGATCACCTTGCCGAACCACTTCCGGAACAGGTCCGGGTGTTCCTTGAGGGCCTCGCCGGAGTTCATGAAGATGACCCCCTGCTTGGAGACCACATCCTTGATGTTGGAGTAGGCCGCCTCGCTGTCGAACTGGGCCTCGACGCCGGCCAGGAACTTGCGCTCCTGTTCGGGGATCCCAAGGCGCTCGAAGGTATGCTTGATGTCGTCGGGCACCTCGTCCCAGGTCCGCTTGGGCTTCTGGCCGCTGGACAGGTAGTAGCGGATCTTGTCGAAATTGATGTTCTCCAGGTCCTTGGTCGCCCAGTGGGTGGGCATCGGCTTCGCCAGGAACGCCTTGAGGGCGTTTTGGCGGAACTCGCGGATCCAGGGGGCATCCTTCTTTACCGTGCTGATGTAGTCGACCGTCCGTTCGTTCAGACCGCTTCCGGCGTCGAAGTCGTACTTGACGTCGTAGCTGAAGTTGCCTGAGGACTGGTCTATGCCGGCGAAGGGGTTCTCCGCGGCGGCTGAGGCAGTGGTGTCGATTTGGGACATGGCGGGGGTGCCGTTCAGGCGTGGGCGAGCTCTTTCTTGACCCAGGTGTAGCCCTTGGCCTCAAGCTCGACGGCCAGGGACTTGTCGCCGCTGCGGACGATGCGCCCGTCCCACATTACGTGCACGTGGTCCGGGACGATGTAGTTGAGCAGCCGCTGGTAGTGCGTGATCATCAGCACTCCGAGGCCGGGCCCGCGGAGCTGGTTGACCCCTTCCGAGACGATCTTCAGGGCGTCGATGTCCAGGCCGGAGTCGGTCTCGTCCATCAGGGCGAACTTCGGCTCGATCATGGCCATCTGGAGGATCTCGCAGCGCTTCTTCTCCCCGCCGGAGAACCCGGCGTTGACCGCCCGGGAGGTGAACTTCCGGTCGATCTTGAGCATGTCCATCTTCTGGTAGAGCCGCTTGTAGTAGGCCGAGGCGTCCAGCTCCTCACCTTCGGCGTGGCGGGCCTGGAGGGCCGCCCGGATGAAGTTGGCAATCGTTACCCCCGGGATCTCGCTCGGGTATTGGAAGGCGAGGAAGAGCCCCGCTCGGGCCCGCTCGTCGGGCTCCATCTGCAGAACCGACTTGCCGTCCAGCCGGACGTCGCCGCCGGTGATCGTGTAGTCGGGGTGCCCGATGATCGCCTTGGAGAGGGTCGACTTGCCGGTGCCGTTCGGCCCCATCAGCGCGTGGACCTCGCCACTGTTCACGGTCAGGGAGAGGCCCTTGACGATTTCCTTTTCGCCGATGGAGACGTGCAGGTTGGTGATTTCGAGCGATGACATGGGATAAAATTAGGAGGAGGGGCCGGACTTTCCCCGGAAGATGATCTCCACGGAGTTGGCCTGGTGGCCGGGGGGCAGGATTGAGTGGAGCTGCTCGAGCAGGCCGGCTGGCAGCTCGATATCGTGGATCGTGTCCGTGGCCTCGTCGTGGAAATGGGCGTGGGGGCGCAGGTTCGGGCAGTAGCGAGTCGGTCCCCGCTCGAAGTTGACCTGGCGGACCAGATTGCACTGGACCAGGGTCTCTAGGCAGTTGTACACGGTGGCCATGGAGACGGCCGCACTGGGCATCTCGGAGCGGATGTGGGCGAAGACCTCGTCAGCTGTCGGGTGATTGCGGTTTTTCAGCAAGACCCCGTACACCACCTTGCGCTGCTCCGTTGGTCGGAGTCCGCTGTGGGCCAGCCGTTCCGCTAGGCCTTCGGGGGTTTCGAGGACGTTTCGCATTAAAGGTTCACGCAATAAATTGGAATGGGTCTTAGTTGCAAGTGAGGATTAGAATCATTCCAAGATAATTAATTAAGACTCTTCCTTACAGCAAGTTACTTAGATAAAATTATACCAATGCCAGGGCTCGTAGGCTATCTGGTGGGGATTTTCCCGGGGAAACGATAACCGAAATCCAAAGCTTCCTGCCCTGAGTTCCAGCCACCGGAAGGCCGGCGAATCCCCAAAACCCTCCTCAAGCGGGGGTGCCCCTGGTGAACCGATGTCAAGTGCCAGCCCGGTGTGGTGCTCGCTGTAGCCGGGCGCGGCCAGGACCGTAAGAATCTCCGCAATCGTGCGGCCGCCCGCGAGCTTGCCCCGGATAATTTCCGCCTGGCGCCCCACACTCCGGAATCCCGAGAGGGGCTGCAGTTCAATGCCGTCCCGGGCTGCTGCTGCGCGCATCTGCTCCCAGGCCCGGGCGCCCTTCGGGGAGAGCTCAATCTTGCGGCCCTCGGGGGAAACCCCGACCGGCACCAGTTCCGCCGCCTCCGGCTGCAAGGGAAGACTCCGGCTCTGGGCGTAGTCGGCCGGCACACCGAGTTGCGCCGCGAGTTCGGCGATGCGCTGCGCGTAGCGGCCGTCTTGCATACCCGTGCTAACCGCCGTGCTCGGCGAGCCAGCGCTCGGCCTCGATCGCTGCCTGGCATCCCATGCCGGCCGCCGTCACAGCCTGGCGGTAGACATGGTCCGCACAGTCGCCTGCCACGAAGACTCCAGGAATCCGGGTCTTTACCTGAGAGCCCGCTGCCGGGCGGAAATACCCGTTCTCATCCACGTCCAGGGCTTTTGCGAAGGGGCCGGTGTTGGGCTGGTGCCCGATCGCGACGAACACCCCCTTGACGGGAAGGATAGTCTCGGCGCCGGTCTTAATGTCGCGCACCTTCAGCCCGCTTACGGCGCCCTCCTTGACCCCCGTGACCTCCACCGGAACGCTGTTCCAGACCGGCTTGATCTTCGGGTGGGAGGTGGCGCGTTCGGCCATGATCTTCGAGGCCCGCAGGGCGTCCCGCCTGTGGACCAAGTAGACCTTGCTTGCAAAGCGGGTCAGGAAAAGGGCCTCCTCGGCGGCGCTGTCGCCGCCGCCAATGACGGCGACCTCCATCTGGCGGTAGAAGGCCCCGTCGCAGGTTGCGCAGGTCGTCACCCCGCGGCCGCCGTAGAGCTCCTTCTCACCAGCGATCCCGGTCATGCGCGGGGAGGCGCCGGTGGCGATGATCACGGTCTTCGCGAGGATCGTCCGCTCCGCGCACACGAGCCTGCGGGGGCTCGATGTGAAGTCGACCTCGGTCACGACGGCCTGCTCGAAGCGGGTCCCGAACTTCTCGGCCTGCTTGCGCAGGTTGTCCATCAGCTGGTACCCGTCGATTCCCTCGGGGAATCCGGGGAAATTCTCCACCTCGCTCGTCGTCGTGAGCTGCCCCCCGGGCTGCACGCCATCGAGGACGAGGGGGTTGAGGTTTGCCCGGCCCGTGTAAACGGCCGCGGTGAGCCCGGCGCAGCCGGTGCCGACGATAACGATGTTTTCGATGGTGGGCTGGGACATGGTCTGGAGCCCAGAATCTCGGCCAAGTTGGCCCGGTTGGGAAGGGGAAAGTTGCTTCCACCCGCCGGCGCCCGGGCGAGAGAGCCCCCGCTACCAGGCGAAGCGGCGCTTGAGCTTGAGCTGCTGGTAGAGGCCCGCCGGGATCTCCTGCAGGAAGCGGCTGGGCGTCATCATGACGGCGGGCCCCCCCTTGGTGTTCACCTGGGGGTAGCACAGGTAGAGTTCGTCGCGGGCGCGGGTTACTGCCACGTAGAACAGACGCCGCTCCTCCTCCACATCGCCCGACTCGATGGAGCGCCGCAGCGGGAACAGCCCGTCGGCCAGTCCGATCAGGAATACGACCCCGTACTCCAGTCCCTTGGCTTGGTGAACGGTCGTCAGGCGCAGGGAGTCCGCGTCGGGGTCGGCGGAGCGGTCGCTCGTCTCGCTGCTTAAGAGCATGATCTGGCCGAGCATATCGGGCATCTCCTCGAAGCGGCCGGCGAAGCCGACGAGCGACTTGAGGTCGTCCAGGCGGGACACGTAATTGGCGTACGCGCCCTTGAGGTAGTCGC
Source organism: uncultured Opitutaceae bacterium (assembly GCA_903862935.1). Lineage (GTDB taxonomy): Bacteria > Verrucomicrobiota > Verrucomicrobiia > Opitutales > Opitutaceae > Palsa-1447. The sequence goes on along the minus strand of CAIOZY010000043.1, from coordinate 54,916 downwards.
CGTACCAGCCGTCGATCGCTAGGTCTACGGCGCTTGCCGGAGGGAGGGTCCGCATGGCCTCGGCAACCTGCTGCAGGGAGGCCGTGAGCTTTGGCCACTCCTCCGCCGCGTCCTTCGGCACGCGCGAGGCGACCTCGGGGTCGCCCAAGGCGTCCAGTAGGTCCCGGCTCTTCGCGCGTGCGTGCTCGACGGCCGCCGCGTGAAGCTTATGGGCGTTTTTCTCCCCCACCTTCGGCAGCAGTACCGCGACCCGCTGCCAGGCGGCTAGGTCGCTCGGGTTGTAGACAAACCGGAGCATTGCCACCAGGTCCCGGATGTGGGCCTGCTCGAAAAAGCGCACGCCGCTCGTGATCTGGTAGGGGATCTGCAGCCGGGAGAGCTCGAGCTGGATGTCCAGCGCCTGGAAGTGCGCCCGGTAAAGGATGGCGATGTCCTTGAGGGCGCAGCCCTCGTCCTGCAGGCCGCGCACCCGCTGCACGATGAATTGGGCCTGTTCGCGGCCGTCCATCGCCTGGACGAGAAAGGGCCTCTCCCCGTCGGACCGGGCGGGCTTGAGCTCCTTGTCGAAGTGGCGGCCCTTTGGCTGGGCGAGCAGGACGCCGTTGGCCAACTCGAGGATCTGGGGGGTCGACCGGTAGTTTGTCTCGATCCGGTGGATTCGCGTGCCCGGGTGGCGCTCGGGAAAGGTCAGGATGTTCTCGAAATTGGCGCCGCGCCAGGAGTAGATGCACTGTGCGTCGTCGCCGACGGCCATCACACGGTGGTGGGTGCCGATCAGGTCGACGATCTCGGCCTGGAGTCCGTTGGTGTCCTGGTACTCGTCCACCAGGATGTGGCTGAAGCGGTGGGAGAAGTAGGCGGCCGTCTCCGGGGAGCGGCGCAGCAGGTCGAGCCAGAACTCGAGCAGGTCGTCATAGTCGACGACATTGGCGGACTTCTTCCTGTCGGCGTAGCGCTTGGCGAAGAGGGGAACGCGCTCGACCAGCCCGTCGTACTGGGGAAAATAACGGGTTATCGTTTCGGCAAAGGTCGCCCGAGTGTTCCGGGCCAGCGAGATCAGGTCGTGGAGCGGGCCGGGCCTGGGGTGGGTCTTGTCCTTGAAGAAGGCCTTGTCGGTATCCTGCACGGCCTCCTTGAGCAGGCTCTCGGACTCCTCCGCGTCCATGATCGTGAAGTTGCGGGTGAGCCCGATTGCTTCGCCGTGGGTGCGCAGGGCCCGGTGCCCCATGCTGTGGAAGGTCCCCCCCCAGAAGCGCCCCGGCTCGATCCCGGTCAGGTCGTTCACCCGGTGGAGCATCTCCTTGGCGGCCTTGTTCGTGAAGGTCAGAAGCAGGATATCCCCGGGACGCACCCCTTGGGACAGAAGCCAGGCCACCCGGTAGGTCAGCGTGCGCGTCTTGCCGGAGCCTGCGCCCGCGAGGACCAAGAGGGGCCCTGGCTCGGCGGTCACCGCTGCCAGCTGCTCCTCGTTGAGCTGCGCCTTGAAGTCGATCGGCGGGATCGCTCCCGGCGAGCGCGGGTTGTCGAGGGTGAACTCCATTCGGACGGCGGCCCTCTATAATAGCACCAAGTCGTTGCGGTGAACGACCTCCGTTCGCCGGCGGCGCGGGAAAAGCACGCGCACATCCTCGCCCTTCTTTCCTGCGATCGCGGGAACCTCGGAACTGGAGAAGGCGGATTGGCCCCGCGCAAACACAACCCCGTCGGGACCGGCGATGTTCACGACCTCGCCGGCCTCAAAGGAGCCGCTCGACCCGGTGACCCCGACGGCGAGCAGGCTTCTGCCCTCCTTGAGCAGCGGGCGCAGCGCCGGGGCGCTGACCCGGATCGTACCCGCCGGGCGCTGGAAGTAGGCGAGCCAGCGCTTCTTCGCATCCAGGGGTATGCCGCTCGGGACAAAAAAAGTCCCCGGGCCGTGCCCGGCGAGCAGCCTCGGGACGATCTCGGGCTCGGCCCCGCTTGCGATGAACACTCCGCATCCAGCGCGCGTCGCGATCTTTGCGGCCGAGATCTTGCTCACCATGCCGCCGACGGCCGTCTCGCTCGTCGTGCCCTGCGCCATCGCCTCGATCTCGGGGGTGATCTTCTCGACGACCGGCACGATCCGGCCCGAACCACGCAGATCGACGAGCCCGCAGGCCGTGGAGAGGATGATCAGGAACTCCGCCTCGACCAGGCTCGCCACCATGGCCGAAAGCGTGTCGTTGTCTCCGAACATGATCTCTGCGGCGCTGACCGTGTCGTTTTCGTTGATGATCGGCACCGATCCGTAGGAGATCAGTTCGCTCAAGGTCTCCTGAACCCCGAGGTAGCGGCTGCGGATCCGCAGGTCGTCGTGGGTGAGCAGAACCTGGGCCACGGTGACTCCGTGGCGAGCAAAGGCGGACTGCCAGGTCTGCATGAGCAGACCCTGCCCGATGGCGGCGCAGGCCTGTTTGCGCGCCAGCTCCCGCGGCCGGCGGGACAGCCCCATGACCCCCATGCCGAGCCCAACCGCCCCGGAGGAGACGACGAGGACCTCGGAGCCGGTCGAGCGGAGGGAGGCAAGCTGGGCGCAAACGCCCCCGATCCGGGCTCCGTCGAGGATCCCGCCGTCGGAAGTCAGGACGCCCGTGCCGAGCTTGACGACGATGCGTTTCGGGACGGGCACGCTCAGGCGGTCATCAACTCGGCCTCTTTCTTGGCCAGGTTGTCGTTGATGTCTTTTATAGACTTGTCGGTCGCAATCTGGATTTCCTTGTCGACGCGCTTGGCCTCGTCCTCGGGGAGCTTGGCCTTCTTGACGGTCTCCATCCCATCGCGGCGGATGTTGCGCACGTGGACGCGGCCCTCCTCGGCAAGCCGGTGGGCGGTCTTCACGAACTCCTGGCGGCGCTCGCGGCTCATCTCGGGCAGCGGGATCCGCAGGAGCTTCCCGTCGACAATCGGATTGAAGCCCAGGTTGGCGGTCTGGATCGCCTTCTCGACGGCCTTGACGAGTGTGATGTCCCAGGGCTGGACCTGGATCAGGCGGGCGTCCGGGGTCGTGATTGCCGCACACTCCTTCAGGCGCATGTGGGTGCCGTAGGCGTCGACCATGACGCCTTCGACCATTGAGGGGGTTGCCTTGCCGGTGTGGATCGTCGCGAACTCCTGCAGGGTGTGGGCCACGGCCTTTTGCATCTTGGCCTGGGCGTCGATTAGGATCGGATGACTCATGGCATGATGGGGTTAATTTCTGACGAGGGTGCCGACCTTCTTACCCTGGACAGCCCTGCGGATGGCATGCTCGCCGTCCAGATCGAACACCACGATGGGCACGTTGTTGTCCAGGCAGAGTGAGAAAGCCGTGGAGTCCATCACGTTCAACCGCTGCTTCAGAGCGTCCAAGAACGTGATCTCCTCGTACTTTACGGCGTCGGGGAACTTCTTGGGGTCCTTGTCGTAGATCCCGTCCACCTTGGTCGCCTTGGCGATGATGTCGGCGTGCATCTCGGTTGCGCGGAGGGCGGCCGTCGTGTCGGTCGAGAAATAGGGGTTGCCCGTTCCAGCGACGAAGATGACGACGCGGCCCTTCTCCAGGTGGCGCACGGCGCGGCGCAGGATGAACGGCTCGGCGATCTGGTTCATCGGGATCGCGCTCTGTACGCGGGTCGTTACCCCCATGCGCTCCAGACAGTCCATGATGGCCAGCCCGTTGATGACGGTGGCGAGCATGCCCATGTAGTCGCCGGTCGTCCGGTCCACGCCCCGCTTCTCTCCGGTCAGTCCCCGGAAGATGTTGCCGCCGCCGATCACGACGCAGATTTCGACGCCCAGGTTGTGGATCTCTTTGATCTGGGTGCAGATGCGATCCAAGACGACCGAGTCGATGGGGTCCGTTGACTTCCCGCGGAGCACTTCACCAGAGAGCTTCAGGATGATGCGCTTGTATTTGACCGAAGGATCGACCGCCTTGGGTGCGTTCATGGCCACCATGAAACGACGGCGCAACAGGGGCGTCAATTCCCGAGATGACGGCACCAGCCCTGTCAGCCCGAGATTCCGACCCCCTACGGGCTCTCGGGCAGCTCAAGCTGGTCGATGAAGGTGTCCTCGAAGCCGGGCTCGAGGTTCAGCTCAACGATTTGCGCGCGGGTGCTGACGGCGATCATCTCGTCGAGCAGGGCGCGGTCCAGGAGGGCGAGCCACGCCCCTCCCAGGGAGGTGTTGCCGACGACCTCGAGCTGGCCGGCCTTGAACCCCGGGAGCAGGCCGCACCCGATCGTGTTCTCAAGGTTCAGGTGCAGGCCGAATCCGCCCGCAACGTAGACGCGGCCGACATCCGCCGGGGAGAGCCCGGCGCGGCGCAGGAGGATAAGGATCCCCGAGGCGATCGCCGCCTTGGCCTGCATCAGGTGCGCGATATCGCTTTCCGTGACGACGCTGGCGAGGTCGTTCGCATGCAAAAGGACGCCCCGGTCGTCCCCCTTCTCGTAGCGGTGACCAGCGGGCAGGGCGCGCCAGGCGTCCATGACCAGCCGGCCGTGGGGGCCGATCAACCCGCTGCGGCGGGCCTGGGCAAGAAAATCGACGTAGGCCGTTCCGCAAAGTCCGACGATTGCTCGGCTTCCCTCGATCACGTCCAGAAGGGGCGGGAACCGGCCTCCGGGAAGCTCCACGTGGGAGATCGCGCCCGCCACGGCCCTGGCGCCGCGGGCCATGCGTCCTCCCTCGAAGGCGGGCCCTGCCGCGGTCGCCGTGCCGTACAGGCGCCCCTTGTGCTGGAGGAGGATCTCGCCGTTGGTCCCAAAATCGACAAGAAGGCTCGTCTCCGCATCAACGGGCATGCCGCAGCAGATGCAGCCGGCCGCCAGATCGGCGCCAACGTAGGCGCTGAACGAGGGAAGCAGGTGGACCGGCATCCCCGGTGCGCAGACAGGCAGCCCGAGTTTCCCCGCTGTCGTGACCCGGTGTTCGGTGAACACGGCCCGGAACGGCGCCACCCCGAGCGAGGTCGGATCGGTACCGGTCGCTAGGTGAAGCATGGTCGTGTTCCCGGCGAGGGTCGCCCCAGCCAGCCGCTTCTCATCCAACCCGGCAGCGGTGCAGACCTGGCGAATCAGGGGCCCGAGCGTGCGGTCAATGATCGCTCGTCGCAGTTCCTCCAGCCTTCCCGGCTGCCCCGCGACCTCGATCCGGGTGAGAACGTTGTCGCCGAGTTCGATCTGCCGGTTGAAGTCCGCGGCCTCCCGAACGATGGCCCCTGTCTGCAAGTCGACCAGGGCCACCACGACCGTGGTCGTGCCGATGTCGACGGCCAGCCCGTGGTCGGACTCGCCCCGCACGACGGGAACGAGGGGTTCGTGGGCGGCGGAAACCTCGGTCTTGAAGGTCGTCACCACCTGGGGCAGGTGAACGGCCACCGAGCGAGAAGGAATAGAGATCGTCACGGGCGACCCCGGGGCCGGGGTTGACTGGCAGGCTTTCACGTCCGCTGGGGACCTGGCGGTCTCGCCGGTGGACAGCCTGACGGCGCCCTCGGTCAGATGGACCGTGCACCCAGCGCACAGGCCCCGCTGGGCACAGCGGGTGTTCAAGGGCCTGCCGGCGCGGGCGAGGCGCTCCGCCAGGTTCCCCGCGCCTGCGGGAAGCTCCAGCACGGGACCACCGTCGGGGAGCAATGCGCGAAACGGGTCGCTTGTCATGCGGCGGCCAGCTTGGGCTGGAGAGCTACCTTGGGCAAAGGGCGCATAGGTGGAGGGTTAGATCGTGCGCGCCATCATGGGGTTCCGGGTGTCGCAGGCAAGCGCGACGGTATTTATTCCCCCGCTTCGCCGCTTGATCGCACGCCCGATGTCGGCAAGGTGTTCAAGACCCCATGCGAGACGTCCACCCTCTCGACATCGCAATCGTAGCCGCCTACTTCGGAGTTCTCCTGTTTTTGGGGAGGAGGGCTGCGCGTTCGGTGAGTGGCGAGGAAAGTTTCTTCTTGGCCGGGCGGCGCCTGAGCAAGACGTACCAGTTCTTCTTGAACTTCGGTAATGCGATCGACGCCAACACCGCGGTTAGCACGGTGAGCCTGGTCTATAGGCAGGGCATTGCTGGGGTGTGGCTCGCCCTGCACATGATCTTCATCAACCCGTACTACTGGTTCATGAGCACCTGGTTCCGGCGGGCGCGCCTAATCACGATGGCTGACCTCTTCGAGGACCGGTTCGGGAGCCGGGGCCTGGCCAGGATGTACGCCCTGTTCCAGGCGAGCGTGGGCGTGGTGCTCATCGGGTTCAGCCACTTTACCGCGTACAAGATTTGCACGGCGTTCGTGCCGAACCTCCCTGCGCTTCCCTTTTATTTGGCCTACGCGGGGGCCGTCGGCGCCTATGTCGCGATGGGGGGAATGACCGCGACTGCGCTGAGCGAGGCCTTTCAGGGGGTCCTTGTCGTGGGGTTCTCCATCGTCCTGATTCCGGCGGGCCTGAGCCAGATGGGGGGACTTGCGGCGCTGCGGTCGCGGGTGGCGCCCACGGCGTTCAATTTGTTCGGGTCGACCGGAGACGCGCAGTTCACGTGGTACTCCGTACTCGCGATCCTCTTCGTGAGCGTAATCCAGATTAACGCCAACATCAGCAACATGCCGGTGCACGGCTCGGCCCGAGACGAGTTGACATGCCGGTTCGGGGCGGTGTCCGGAACCTACGGGAAGAGGTTGATGATCATTGTCTGGGGCATGGTCGGCCTGATTGCGCTCGGCCTGTACCGAGGACCCGAAAAGCTGGCGGATCCCGACGCTGCATGGGGCCTGATGTCCCGGCAGCTCTTCGGCACCGGCGTCCTCGGCCTGATGCTCGCAAGCACGTTTGCCGCCGCCACCTCGGCTATCGCCGTGAAGACCCTGGCGGTGTCGGCTCTGTTTTCCCGCAATATCTTCGGTGCCCGTGGGGCGCCGGGAGGGGATGCCCGGGGCGCCTTTTACGGCAGGGTGGGGGTTGCCGCCGTCCTGGCCACTAGCGTTGGCGCGGCCTTGGCCATGGAGAATGTCGTCGAGGTGATGAAGTTCATCCTCACGATCAATCTGTCTTTCGGTGCTGCGGTGCTGCTGATTTTCTTCTGGCGCCGCGTGACGTCGACTGCGGTGTGGATGTGCGTTGGGCTCTGCCTAGTCGCCATGGTCGGTATCCCGTACGGCGCCCAGTACGGACCCCTCGCAAGGAGCCAGCCGAGCTACTTCGAGTTCCAGCTGCCGGGAGGCCCCGGAGGTCAGACGGGGGCTTCCGTGGGCAGGGGCCGTTTCAACCTCGAGGCCTGGCTTCTGTCGAAAACCGGGAGGGACTGGTCCCGCGCCCCGGCCGGGGGCCGGCTGGCGGTCCAGTTTCTCTTGGACGGGCTCTTCCCCTTTGCTGTCCTGCTCTCAGTTAGCCTGGTGACCCGTCCGCCGAAGCCCGAGCGGGTCGCGGCCTTTTTCGGGAAGCTGCGCACCCCCGTCGGGTCCAGCCCAGAGCTCGAGGCGGCCGCCGTTCGGGCTACTGCCCGGGACCCGGCCCGTTTCGACACCATGAAGCTCTTCCCGGGCTCCTCCTGGGAGTTCACCCGCTGGGACCGGACCGATGCGGCCGGATTCGTCACCTGTTGCGGCATCACGGCCGCAATTGTCCTGCTTTTCTGGCTAGGCCTGCGGCTGCTCGCCTGACAGGCCTCAGTGCGAGATATCTGCCGGGAGCACCGGATTGGCGGCCTCAGACAGGTCGTTGCCGCTCAACTTGAGGTGCCGGGGCACGCCTCCGTCGACCTGCAGGAATGTCTTCGTGCCCGCCGCTGCCTGGCAGCCCTGGATCCAGATCCCGTCGACGTCGGCTAACCTCACGACCGGGGAGGCCGTCTGGGGTGTGCGGGTTGTGACCTGATCGAGCACGAGGCCGCGCACCTGCTCGAAGCAGAAGGCCCCGCCATTGGTCGCATCCACGCGGACCGAGTGCAGCTCGATGCTGTTGACAGCGCTGCACATGAAACCGCTCGTCCCTGTCGCGCAGATATCGGTAAAGCGCAGGTTCTCGATCGCCTTCTCGGCCAGCCCGTCGATCGAGGCCACCCTGCGGGCGTTCACGATCGTCAGGTTGCTGAAGGAGAAATTGCGGAAGATGGGGGTCTTCTCAGAAACGGGCTGGGGCGCTGATTTTCCCTCATAGGAGGTGGTGACCTCAATGGCCTCTACCAGGGCGTCCTCGATCACGAAGTTGTCGCAGCGCACGTTTTCGACGACGCCGCCCCGGCCGTACATGCTCTTGATCCGGATCCCGCGGTCGGTGCCCTTGGCGACGATGTTCGAGGCGACCACGTTGCGGATGTCGCCCGAGGTCTCGCTGCCGATCACGATCGCTCCGTGGCCCTTGTACATGACGCAGTTGGTGATCGCCACGTGCTCGGTGGGCCGGGCGGTGCGCCGCCCGTCAGCGTCCCGTCCGGACTTGATGACGATGCAGTCGTCGCCCGTCGTGAAGAAGCAGTCGGAGATGCGCACGTCGCGGCAGGAGTCCACATCGATGCCGTCGCCGTTGGGCCCCCAGGAGATGAACCTGACCCCGCGCACGACCACGTTTTCGCAGTACAGGGGGTGTAATATCCAGAACGGCGAGTTGGTCACGGTCACCCCGTCGATCAGCACGTTGCGGCAGCCGTAGGCCTCGATCAGGGTGGGGCGGAGGTATTCGGCGGCGAACTCGAAGTCCTTGGCCGTGGTCTTCTCCCCGGCCTCGATCCTGTCGTAGAGGCGGAGCCAGGCGTCGTGGGCTGGCTTGGCCTCGGCCGCCCGGGCCGGAGTCTTGCCGTTTCGCCACCACCAGTTCTCACCCTGCCCGTTCAGCGTGCCGCGCCCGACGATCGCGATGTTCTCCTTGCCGTTTGCGTAGATCAGCGGGGCGTGGATCCATGCGTTCGTGCACTCCCACCGGGACGGGACCAGCGGCGAATCGGCGGGGTCGGGGCTGTACAGCAGCACCGCCCCCGCGTCCAGATCCAGCGTGATGTTGCTTTCCAGCTGGATGGAGCCGGTCAGGTACCGGCCGGCCGGGAAATGCACCGTGCCGCCGCCGGCCGCCGAGCAGGCGGCGACGGCGCGGGCTATAGCGGCGGTGCTCTTGGTGCTCCCGTCCGGAACGGCGCCGTAGTCGCGCACGTTGAACGCCGGGCCCCCGGGGGCCGCAGCTGCCGCAGAGCACAGCCCGATTAGGGCTGCTAGAAGCAGGGAGAGTTTCACCAGGAATACCTTAGAACTTGCCCTTGACGCCGAGCTGCCAGATTGCGCCGAAGTACTCGCGGCGCAGAACCTTAGCGTAGCCGGGCGTATTGGGGCTGTAGTTCATCTGGTTATCCCAAGGCTGGTTCGTGATGTTTCGACCGCTGAGATAGAGCGTGCAGTTCTTCGTCAGGTTGAAGCCGATCTCGCCGTCGGTCTGCAGCCTGGGTTCGATGTATTGGTAGCCAGCTCCCGACGGATCAAAGGCCAGGCTTCCCATGCGCTCCCGTCCACGGAAGTTCCAGTTCAGCTGGATGGAGAACCGCGGCTGGGCATAGGTGACGCCCCAGTTGAGCTCCCGGGCGATGAAGTTGGTGAAGTCGGCGTTTGTCGCACCGCTCAAATGAAGGGCGGTCCCGTTCGCGAAGACGGTGAAGCCGTTGGCCCATCCCGGCAGGAAGTACAGGCTCTGGCGGTAATTCAAATCGATGCCCCGTACCGTTGCGGTGCCGGAGTTCATCGAGGTGGTGACCTGGTAGCCGAGGTAGTCCGAGGAAAGACCGAGCTGGCTGAGCAGGGCCGGTGTGGCGCTGGTCGTCACGGTTCCCCAGAAGTTGGCGAAGTTCTTCGAGAAGACGTCGCCTCCGAACACGCCTCCCTTGACCGGGTAGTACTGTACGCCCACGACGAAATTGCTCGCCTGCTCGGGCGCCAGGGTCGGGTTGGGCGCGCTGATCGTCTGGGAGGTCGTGTTGATCGTCGCATACCCGGGGATGATGTTGTTCAGGTCGGGCCGTCCGACGGCCCGCCCGTAGGCGGCGCGCAGGATCAGCTGTTCGGTGATGTTGAACGTCAGGTTGATGCTCGGATAGGCGCCGCTGTAATTCTGGGTCACATGGGCCGCGCGGGGCTGGTACTGCGCGAGCAGCTGGGCCGCGGAGCCGGCCGGCAGGGTCGACCCGGCGCTCGGGCTGAAGAGCCCGCCCCATATCTTGTCGTGGGTCTCCTCGTAGCGGACGCCGTAGACCAGATCGATGCGGTTGTGCAGCAACTTCGTGTCGGCCATGACATACACGGCCGGGATTTCCTCCGTGAAGTACGGCGACTGCATGGTCTCGTAGGCGATCGACCCGCCCGTTCCGGTCTGGACGAGGGAGAAATTGGCCGGGTTCGCCTGGAAGTAGTTGAAGACCGAGTTGTTGCTCGCCCACTGGACCTGCGGAAAGCCCCAGGGCGGGGCAACGCGGGAATAGGCGCTGTCCAAGAAGTTATAGTTGCCCGCGAGAGCCGCCGCTCCGGTCGGTAGGAAGCTGAAGACATTCTTGAGGGCGTGAATGTCGCGGTTCTCATACTGAATCTGGCCGCCCAGGGTCATCGTGGTCCGGCCGCCGGGGGTTTCGAATTCCCGCCTGATGTCACCCTTGATGGTCTTCATGACGTCGACCGCATCCGCGGGATCGGAGGTGATGGAGGCCAGGTTGTAGTTGGCGTAACTCCACGGGTTGAGCTGCACGGGGGTCGACGCCGTGTTGTACACGTTGACGATCCCCGGGCGGATGTAGCCGAACGTATCTAGGCCGGCGTAGTTCACCGTGACGCTCTTCATCGTCAGGCTGATCACGTCGGGATAGCCGTTGGCCGCGTCCGCGTAGTGGGCGGAGGCGTGGGAGAACGCGAAGCCGGCGTTGGCCGTCCAAACCGGGCCGTCATGGTTGAAGCGGGCGCCGAAGTGGAAGGTGCGCCCGAACTTCTTTCGGTCGCTCGAGTACATGGTGACCGAGCCCTTTCCGGCCAGCCCGTCGGTGTAGGTCTGACCGTAGTCGCCGGCCACGGTCGTGGCCGGCATCGCCGCCGCCACCATGGCGCCCGTGCCCGTGTCGAAGCTGATGCCGCGGGCGTGGACGTAAGCGTCGTAGTAGTTTTCCTGGACCTCAAACGACAGCCGGTTCTCGTTGTTGATCTTCCACTCCGCATGGGCCGAGTAGGCCTGGCGGATCGTGTACTTCGGCGCGTCCTGCAGGGTGTACTTCTCGAGATAGGGGGCCGTCAGGTACGGGCTCGAGGCCGCCTGCGCGGTATTGGTGCCGTTGGCGAACCAACTCGGATTCGAGCGGTACTGCGGGTTGTACATGTTCGAGTCAAGAATCGCCAGGGTGAAGCCGAAGTTCTTTGTCAGCGGCATGATCGCGGTCAGCGAGCCGCCCGGCATAACCTTCATCGTCTCCTTGTCGTCGACAGCACCGGGGGTCTTGCCGAACTCCATGAAGGCGCTGTTGCCGACGAAGTTGAAGTTATAGTCGAGTTCCGGGTGGGTGTACTCGAACGCACTCAGGCTCACCATGTTGATCGAGCCGCCGAGGGCGTCGGCAGGCAGGTCCGGGGTCCGGGACACCGACACCTCGGCCCGCGCCATGTTGTGGATCGAATCCTGCTCGAGTTCGAAGAACCGGCCTGGGCTCGTGGAGGCGGCGCTTGCCATGCGCATCCCGTCGACGGTCACCGAAGTGTACCGCGGGCTTACGCCCTGCACCATGATCCAGCGGGCGTCCATCGAGTTGTAGTCGACCGTCACCGTGGGCAGGAACTTCAGGAATTCGCCCAGGTTGCCTTCCGTGATCGTTCCGAACGCGGCCGCCGGCATCACGTACTTCATGTTCGGGGCGAAATGCTGTTCATTGATCGCGATGTCGTTGGCGTTGGTCATGCGCTCGGCCTCGATGACAAAGGCGTCCAGCTTCAGCACCTCGCCGGAGGCCGTCTGGGCGGCGGTCTTCATGGTGAAGTCCTGCTGGGCCTCTTGGCCGGCCTGGACCTCGACGACGGCGGTCTGGGTCACCAGGCCGCTGAAGAAGACCTCGACCTTGGCCGCCCCGGCCGGGACGCCTGTCAACCGGTATTCACCGTAGAGGTTGGTCACGGTCTCGGCCTGGGTGCCGACCACAGAGATGCGGGCGCTCTCAAGGTACTGTCCGTTGGCTCCGTTGAGCACCCGGCCCGTGATCATTCCGGTCGCCGGGCTCTGGGCGAGCGCGGAGGACGCGATGATGACGCTGCCGACGATGGCGAAAAAGGCGCGCATAGCGCCGCCAAGTTGCGGTTGGGATTGCATGGGGTTAGTTAGGGAGTTGAAACGCTGACTCTCAGTCTGTTCTGGAGGGCATTGGACGGAGCTGAAAGGGCGCTGTCAACCATTTTAGGACACGTGTCCGTTTCATGGGAGTTGGCCAAAAAAGCTCGTTAAGACCGTCCAGGGCTCGCAGCCTCTTAGCGAGAGCCGCCGCCATGAATGCCGGACCCACCCCCTCCGACGCCAGCCCCCGCCTGGGACTCCGGGACTTCCTGGTTGCTGGCGCGGTGCTCGCGGGCTTCTGGCTCCTGATTTGGGGTAGCCTGTGGAACAAGAGCCCCACCTACGACGAGCTGGTTCACGCGACGGGCGGCTTTACCTACTGGAGGTGGAACGACTACCGGATCAATCCCGAGGCGGGAAACCTTCCGCAGCGCGTGGCGGGTCTCCCACTGGCCCTCGCCCCGGTCGATCCCCCGCGACGGGATTCCGAAGCCTGGCGACTCTCGAGAGAGTGGGCCGTCGCCGACTCGTGGTTCTACCGGCAGGGCAACAGTTTTGAATCCATGCTGCGCGGGGGCCGGGCAGCCTGCGCGCTGATCGCCGTCGCGCTGGGCTTTGCGGTATGGCTCGCCGCGGCGCGGCTGTCCGGCCGCACCGGGGGGATGATCGCACTGCTGCTCTACGCTCTCAATCCGACGATTCTGGCCAATGGGGCCCTGATGACCTCGGACGCGGCGGCTGCGTTGGGCCTGCTTGGGGCGGCCCTCGCCCTTTGGGCCGTCTTAGGACAGCTGTCCGCGGCTAGGGTCGGACTTGCGGGTCTCGCCGTCGGTGCGCTGCTGGTGTGCAAGATGTCCGGAGCGCTCGTAGCGCCCATTGCTCTGGTTCTCGGCGCAGCCCGGGTGGCCTGCGGCGGCCCACTTGCTGCCTCCGCAGGCCGCTGGCGGAGGGAGATTAGGTCGCGATGGGTCCAGGCTGCGGCTGTCACTGCGGGGTTCGCAGCGGTCGCGTTGGTCGCCGCTGCGGTCGTCTGGGCGGCCTATGGGTTTCGGTATTCGGCTTTCTCGGCAACACGCGGCGGGCCGGGGCAGTTCGATCCGTCCTGGGAACAGGTGCTGGGAACCAGCCGCTCCGCCGGACCCCAGCAGGTGTTCGACGCAGCCCGGCGGTATCACGTGCTGCCGGAGGGGTTCCTCTACGGCTGCGCCTACGCCTGGAAGTTCTCCCGCTGGAGAGATGCCTTTTGGAACGGGGAGCACAGCCTGCAGGGCTGGCGGCTTTTCTTCCCCTATACCTTCCTTGTTAAGACCCCGATCGCGCTCCTCGCCCTGATGGGCCTCGCAGGGCTGGCGACTGCAAGACGCTGGGCGGCTGTGAGGGGGCGCGAGGGGACAACGTCTATGGCCCAGGCGGGGCGCGGCATCTATGCGACGCTTCCCCTGTGGACGCTGATCGCCATAGCTGGCGCCGCGGCCAGCTTTGGGCACCTCGACATAGGCCACCGCCACATTCTCGCGGTCTATCCCCCCCTCTTCACTCTTTGTGGAACGGCGCTTGCCCCGGGCTGGGGCGGAGCCCCGGGTGAGGCGTTTCCCGGGTCGCGCTGGATCCGACGATCGACGATCTGCCTGCTGGGCATCCTTGCGCTGGAGACCGCCTGGAGCTTTCCCGACTACATTGCCTATTTCAACGGCTTCGTGCGCCCGGCCACGGCATACCGTCACCTTGTGGACAGTTCGCTCGACTGGGGCCAGGACCTGCCGGCTGTGCGTCAGTATATCGAGGCTCACCCTGGGCAGGGCCCCTTTTCCCTGTCGTATTTCGGCAGTGCCAGTCCGGCTGCCTACGGAGTCCGGGCGAGCGTCACCAACTGCGCCTCCCCAAGCGAAGAGCCGGCCGGTTCCCTCCCGGTCATGACAACGGACTTTGAACCGGACCGTCTTAAGGCCGGAATGGACGAGTTCCTCAGGAGCCATCCCGAATACGAAAAGGCGGGCACGGCGGTGGTGAACACAACCGGCCTCGTCCGGGTCATCTGGTTGAAGCGCGCTGCGGACCTGCGCCTGGTCCCGGGAACCTACCTAGTGAGCGCGACGGTGCTGCAGCAAATGGAATACAGTCTGAAAGCGCCTTGGGGCCCTTGGAACAGACGCTTCGAGGCGCGCTATCAGACGCTGCGCTCCGAGATGATCCCCCTCATGGGAGACGACCCCGGCGCGCGCGCCGCCGCACTGGGGCGGGGCTCGACACAGGACTGGTGGAACCTGCTGCGCGATGTCGGCGAGTTCGACGCGCTGCGGTTTTCCCGGCTCGCGGCGTACCTGAGGCACCGCGGGCCCGACGTGCAGCTTCACGGATCGATCCTTGTGTTCCGGCTCGACGGCTCGGATCTGGCGAGGGCCCTGGACGGGCCCCCGGCCGAGCTCGGCCGCGACATGCCCGAGGAGCTTGTGGCAAGTGGGCTCCTCCAGTGAACCGATGAGCGTTCACGACATAGGATCGGGTGCAAAGGCCGCGGCGGTCGCGGTGGCCGCGGCGGCGCTCGCGCTGGGCGCAACCACCGCAACCCGCACCCAGGACTATTCGAGCGAACGCGGCATCTGGGAGGACACTGTCGCAAAGCGGCCCGGAAACCCGGTTGCGCACAACAACCTGGGGGCGGTCCTCGTTGGCGCAGGGCTGTATGAGGAGGCGATCCTGCAGTACGACATCGCCCTGCGTCTGAAGCCGGCTTACCCGCAGGCCCGAGAGAACTTGGCCATAGCCCATAACAACCTAGGCATAAGGCTTGCGAGCCAGGGCCGCTACGCGCAAGCCGCGGAGCATTACGGCCATGCCGCGGCGCTCAGGCCGAACTTTGCCGAGGTCGCCTACAACCAGGGGCTCATGTGCCTGTTGATGGGGAGGCCGACCGATGCGGTCGCCCACCTGCAGGAGGCCCTTCGTCTGAGACCCGACTACGCTGATGCGGCAACCAACTTGGGCAACTCGCTCCAGGACTTGGGTCGACCCGTCGATGCGATCGCCGCATTTGAGAAGGCCGCCGCCCTGAGCCCCGAGTCCGCTGAGGCCCATTTTAACTTGGCAAACGCGCTCCTGCGCGCAGAAAAACAAGCCGAGGCTGCCTCCCAATATGAGGTGGCCCTCAGGCTCAAACCCGATTTTGACGCCGCCAGGCGAAACTTGGATTTCGCCCGGAACGGGCCAAAGACGGTGGATTCCCCATGACCCAAGGGCGCGATACCATCGACCGCATAGACCGGCTTCTCGGTGGAGCCGCAATCTTGCTGGCGTTGATCTTCGTCTATTTGCCATCCCTGCGCGGCGGTTGGGTCTGGGATGATGTGTCGGAGGTCGTGGGAAACCCGACGCTTCGCGATGGCAGCGGCCTGGCGAAGATCTGGTTCGCGCCGCCCGGCCCCGACTACCTCCCGCTAAAGTCCACGGTTCAGTGGCTGGAATGGCATCTTTTTGGAGGACAGACTTTCGGGTATCACGCGGTGAGTCTGGTCGCCCACGCCGCCGCGGCGCTTCTGCTGTGGCGGCTGCTGGCACGGCTCGGGGTCCACCTGGCCTGGCTCGGAGGGGTCCTTTTCGCCGTTCACCCGGTTGCGGTCCAGTCGGTTGCTTGGATTTCCGAGCAGAAGAACACGCTGTCGCTGCCGCTCTTTCTTGTGTCCGCGCTTGCCTTTCTCAACTGGGACCGGGGCTTGGGAGGGCGCAGGGCCTACGCCCTGTCCCTGGCTGCCTTCCTTGCGGCGATGCTCTGCAAGGCTTCGGTCGTGATGCTGCCGGTCGTCCTGCTGCTGCATGCCTGGTGGGTGAGGGGGCGCCTGGGCAGGAGGGACGCTGCTGCCGTTCTTCCGTTTTTCGCGATATCGGGCGTCCTGGGATGGGTCACCATCTGGTTCCAGTGGAGCAGGGCCATCGGGGCCGAGCACATCGAGATCGGAGGGCCCCTGTCCCGGCTTGCCGGCGCCGGCATGGCGATCTGCTTCTACGCAGGCAAGTGCCTTTTCCCAGCCGGGCTGATGCCGGTTTATCCGGGCTGGGCGAAAGCTTTGCAGCCGGCGCAGTTCATCCCCTGGATCGGGTTAGCGGCCGCCTTCACGGTCCTGTGGTCCCGGAGGACGACCTGGGGCCGGCCATGGTTGTTTGGGCTCGGATTCTTCGTCATCACCCTCGTTCCGGTACTGGGCTTTCTGACCATGTCGTTCATGCGTCTGAGCCCGGTATCCGATCATTTTGCCTACATTCCCCTGATCGGCCTCGTGGGGCTTGCGGCGGCCGGAGCCGGATGGGTCCGGGCCAGGCTCTCCGAGAGGGTGCGCCCGCTGGCCGCAGCCGCGGTGGGAGCCCTCCTCGCCGTCCTGATGATCGAAAGCCGCGGCTATGCCGGGATCTTCAGGGACGGAGTGAGCCTCTGGGGAGCCGCAGCTGCGCGGAACCCCTTGTCCGCGCCTGTGCGCTACAATCTGGCGAACGCGCTCGTCCTCGCGGGCAGGCCCGCGGATGCACTCCGCGAGTTCTCCGAGGCGGTGCGTCTCAAGCCGGGGTTCTCGGAGGCCCATTCGAACTGCGGAGACCTGCTCCGGAGGCTCGGGCGGACGCGGGAGGCCACCGACCATTACGAGGAGGCGCTCCGGGCGGAGCCAGGCCTCATCCTGACGAGGCTGAAACTCGGGGATGTCCTGCTTGAGCAGGGCGAGCTCGACCGGGCCATTCAGGAGTATGCGACGGCCGCCGAGAGCCAGCCCAACTTCGCGCCGGCCCAGGCCAGCCTCGCCTACGCCTTGGCCAAGGCCGGGCGCCTTGAGGAATCGATCGGCCGCTACAAGTCCGCCCTGCAGCTGGATCCCAGCAGTGCCGAGAGCTGGAACGAGTTGGGAACGGTGTTTGCCCTGCTGGGGGATCTGCCTGGGGCGATCCAGGACTGCGAGCGGGCGGTGCGGTTGAACGGGGCTGACCCCGAGGCGCACAACAATCTCGGATTGGTCCTTGCCCGCGCCGGCCGGCTGCCCGAAGCGATCGAGCACTTCGAGGCGGCGCTGCGCCTGCGGCCCGACTTTCCAATCGCGAGGGCAAACCTCGATCAGGCGCGCCAGGCCCTGGCGGAGGGGGCACGATGATCGGTTTTGAATGGCCTCCCTGCGGAGCCCGCCCGTAGCGTGAAGGCTCGCACGCCGGATATGCGAGGATTTGTCCCCATCAGCACCCCAGTGGAGTGGGCCGCCGCCGCGATCCTGGGGCTGGTTGCCCTGGGGTTCGGGAGGATGACCTGGCTGCGCAACGGCGACTACCGCGGCGCGCTCCCTCTGTGGAATCAGACGGTCCTCATGCGCCCGGACAACGCGATCGCGCGGGCAAACTTCGCCGACGCCCTGGTTGCCGCCGGCCGCTCAGCCGAAGGGATAGCGCAGTATGAAGCCGCGCTCAGGCTGCGACCCCGCTACGCCGAGGCGCACGCCGACCTGGCGAGCGCACTTCGGAAGAGCGGCAGGCTGGAAGACGCCATGGCCCATTACGAGGCCTCCCTCGAGATCAATCCCCGGGAGCCGCTCGTCCAGAACGACCTGGGAACGATGCTACTAAACGAAGGCCGGCTCCCCGAGGCCTGCGCCCACTTTGAGGCCGCGGTCCGCTTCGGACCCGAATGGGCGGTGTCCCACTACAACCTCGGCCTTGCGCTTGCCCAGGAGGGCCGGCTTCAGGAGGCGGCCGAGTCGTACGCCCAGTCCCTGCGACTCGATCCCGCCCGCGCCGAGGCAGCCAATGAACTCGGGACGGCGCTCGCAGCCCTCGGCAGGCTCCAGGAGGCGAAAGAGGCCCTGGGACAGGCTCTCCGAATCCGGGCGGACTACGCCGAGGCCGAGAACAACCTCGGGGTCGTGCTTGCCTCCGAGGGGCGCCTGACCGAGGCGGCATCGAGGTTCGAGCGGGCTCTTAGCCTCAGATCGGACTACGCCGAGGCGCAGCGCAACCTCGAGGCCGCCCGGGCCCGGCAGGGCGGCCCTGGAGAGGGGAGGGGCCCATGAGCCGCGGACCGGGCGAGGCCCCGAGGGGGAGGGTGGGCTGGACGGCCGGTGTCGTTGTGGCCGCTGCAGCGGCGCTTGCGCTTTGCACGGTGCTGCGCAACCGCGATTACTCGAGCGCCGAGGGACTGTGGCGGGCCGCGGCTGTGGCAAGGCCGAAAAATGCACTGTCGCACAACAACCTGGGAGTCGCCCTCGTAGCCGAGGGCCGCTATGCCGACGCCATCCCCTCCTACGAGACGGCGCTTCGGCTCAGGCCCGACTACGCGGAAGCCCGCAACAACCTGGGAATCGTGCTGGTGCATCAAGGCCGGCTCGAGGAGGCGATCGCCCAATATCGGGCGGCCTTGGCGGTGAAGCCCGACTATACCCAGGCCCGGGCGAACCTGGGCGTCGCCCTGTATCGGTCCGGCCGGCCGGCGGAGGCCATAGCGGAGCTTGGCGCGGCGCTCGCCGAAAGACCCGGGTATCCGGACGCCGAATGCAACCTGGGAATCGTGCTCGTGGCGACAGGCCGCGTATCGGAGGGCATCGTCCACCTGCGGCGGGCTCTCTCGGCAAGGCCGGATGACACCGAGGCCCTGAATGCCTACGGCAACGCCCTGCTGCGCGCCGGACGTCTCGGCGAGGCCCTGGCCCAGTACCGGGCCGCCCTCAGCCTCCGGCCGGGCGACGCCGACACCGAGTGCAATCTGGGAGCCTGCCTGATGGCCGCCGGTCGGACAGGGGAGGCGATCGCCCACTACCGCCGTGCGATCGCTCTTCGCGGTGACTTTGCGGAGGCCCGCAACAACCTGGGCAACGCTCTCGCGGAATCCGGGCAACTCTCCGAGGCGATCGAGCAGTTCGAGGCGGCGCTCCGGATCCGTCCGGATTTTGAGGAGGCCCGCAATAATCTGGCGCTCGCCCTGAAGCAGAGCGAAGCCTCGGGGCCGCCTTTGCCGTTGCCTCGCTGATTTCACACTGGCAGAAACAAACCCCACTCCCCATGTCGGCTCCCGCATCGCGACTCGGTTCCTGGAAGACCCCGCTGGCGGCCTGCATCCTGGTGCTGGCAGGCTGCGCCGCCTACCACAATAGCTTCTCGGGGCCGTTCATCTACGACGACGCTCCGGCCATCCTGGACAATCGGTCGATCAGGCACCTGTGGCCAATCTGGGCGGCGCTTGCGCCCCCGCACGGAGAGGGTCTGACGATCGAGGGAAGGCCCGTGCTCAACCTATCCTTCGCGGTCAACTACGCGGTCAGCGGGACTCGCGTGTGGAGCTACCACGCGCTTAACCTTGCGATCCATCTCGCGGCGGGCCTGGCGTTGCTCGGGATCGTCCGACGCACGGCGGAGCGGCTTGCGGCGGGACGAGCCGCCCCCGCCGCCGGCGCGGCCGAGCGGCCCGCGGGCCCCCTGCTCTTCGGCCTTGGCGTCGCCCTCATCTGGACCGTGCACCCCCTGCAGACCGAGGCGGTAACGTACGTCATCCAGAGGGCGGAGTCCCTCATGGGACTCTTCTACCTTCTGACCCTGTACTGCTTCGTCCGGCATGCGGAGGGCGCGCCGCCTTCCGGGCCCGGTGGCCTGCGAGAGGGAGGGTCCTTCTGGGGCGCTCTTTCGGTCGCCTGCTGCCTGCTCGGGATGGGCACCAAGGAGGTGATGGTGACGGCTCCCGTGATGATCCTTGTCTTCGACCGGACGTTCTGCGCGGGGAGCCTTGCCGAGGCCTGGAGGCGCCGCAAGGGCTACTACCTCGCCCTCGCAGCGACCTGGCTTCCCCTGCTTGGCCTGATCGCGTCGACGGGCGGCAACCGCAGCGGCTCAGTCGGCTTCGGAACCGGCGCGCCCTGGGGCGGCTACATCCTGACGCAGTTTGAGGCGGTCATGACCTATCTCAGGCTCGCGGTTTGGCCCCATCCCCTGGTGTTCGAGTACGGGACATTCTGGGTGACCCCCACCCAGGCGGCACCGTACGCTCTCGCGGTGTCTGTTCTTGCGGCGGCCACGGTCTGGGCCCTCGTGCGGGCCCCGATCTACGGCTTCTTGGGATTTTGGTTCTTCGGGATCCTGGCTCCAACCTCCCTGATGCCCGGCACAACGCAGATGATCGTCGAACACCGGATGTACCTGCCCCTGGCGGCTCTTGCGGTACTCTTTGTGCTGGCGGTTTGGAAGGTGGCAACCCGGGGGCGGATTGTGGCGGTCGCTGGTGTTGCGACGGGGCTCGGGTGGACGAGCCTTGAGCGCAACAGCGATTACCGCTCGGAGCTTGCGATCTGGCAGGACACGGCCGCCCGCCGGCCCGAGAACTCAAGGGCCCACGGCAACCTCGCCGACGGGCTGATGAACGCCGGCCAGACCGCCGCGGCCCTGAAGGAGTATGCGATTGCCCTGCGGTTGAACCCGTGGGACGCGGTCGCAAACAACAACTACGGGATGGCCCTGAGCGCCTTGGGGCGGGGCGAGGAGGCCATCGGCTGCTTCGAGCGGGCCGTGCGGATCAAGCCGCGCTACGCCCACGCCCACTTCAACCTTGCCAACGCCCTGGTGCGGGCCGGCAGGCAGGACGATGCGGCCGGACAATACACCGAGGCCCTGCGGCTCGATCCGTCCTACCCCGAGGCGTCCAACAACCTCGGCGATGTCCGGATGACCCAGGGACGGCTGGACGAGGCGGTCGGGCTGTTCGAACGGGCCGTGGAACTGGACCCCGAGGATGCGGGCGCCTATTACAATCTCGGCAATGCGCTCACGCGGATGGGGAGGAGGCCCGAGGCGGTCGGGCTGTTCGAGAAGGCGCTGAGGCTGAAGCCGGATTACGCCGCGGCCCACAGTAACCTCGGGGTCGCCCTGGTCGACTGCAGCCGCTTTGACGAGGCGCTGGCCCACTTCAGGGAGGCCGTGCGCCTCCAGCCCGAGTACGCTGAGGCGCGCCTGAACCTGGGAAACGCTCTGCTGCTCCTCGGTCGCCTTCCCGACGCCGTGGGCCAGTACCAGGAGGCCCTGAGGCTGCGCCCCGACTATCCGGCCGCCCGCCGCAACCTCGAGAGGGCCCAGCGGCAGCTCATGGCGTCGAGCGCCCCTTGAAACGCCTGCAATGAACCGACGACGCGGGTCCGGGCTGCTGGCAGCAGCGGCCATCGTCTTGGCGGGCCTTGCTGCCTACGCCCCAAGCCTCACCGCCCCGTTCGTATTCGACGACGACGGCTCCATTGTCCACAACCCGACGATCCGCCACCTTTGGTCCTGGCCGGGTCCGCTGGCGCCGCCGCACGGCGGCGGCGTCACGGTTGAGGGACGGCCCGTCCTCAACCTCTCTCTGGCCATCAACCATGCGATCGGGGGGCTTCAGGTCCAGGGCTACCACGCGGTCAATCTGGCGATCCATCTGCTTGCGGCGTTGACGCTGCTTGGACTGCTGCGGCGGACCCTGCCCAAGGTCGTGGGATCCGGCCCGTCGGAACCCCTCGCCGTGGCGGTCGCCCTGCTGTGGACCCTCCACCCGCTCCAAACGGAATCGGTCACCTATGTGGTTCAACGGGCGGAGTCCCTGATGGGGTTGTTCTTCCTGGTGACGGTATACGGGTTCATCCGGTTTGCGGAGGGACAGACCGCCTCAGGAGCGACGGCTCGGGGGCGGGCCTGGGGGGGGGTGTCCGTCTTGAGCTGCCTCCTGGGGATGGGCACGAAGGAAGTCATGGCGGTCGCCCCGGTCGTCGTCCTGCTCTGCGACCGGACGTTCTTTTCGGGAAGCTTTGTAGGGGCATGGCGCCAGCGCGCTCGCTACTACCTTGCCCTTGGCGCAACTTGGCTTCCTCTCGCTTGGCTTGTCGCGGGGGAGGGGGGCAGGGGCGGCACGGTGGGATCCGGAAGCGGGGTGGGGGTCTGGCAGTATGCGCTGACGCAGCCCGGGGCATTGGTTCACTATCTGTGGCTTTCGATCTTTCCCCATCCGCTGATCTTTGATTACGGGACCCGGTGGGTGACGGAAATCGGAGAAATAGCCGTTCCCGGTGGCATCGTTTTTGGGCTGCTGGCGGTCACTGGCTTTGCCCTATCCCGGGACGCCGAGGGGCCAGAAATCGGCCCCAAGATCGGCTGGCGGGCGCTGGGTTTCTGCGGGGCCTGGTTTTTTTTGATCCTTGCCCCGACATCGAGCCTGATCCCGGGCAACCGGCAGACTTTGGCCGAGCACCGCATGTACCTGCCGCTGGCTGCGGTTCTGGTGGTGCTGGTGTGCGGCGCCCACAGATGGGTGTCCCGCGCAATCAGCCGAAACCATCGGGGCGGCCCCGCCGGATCCGCGCCGGATCCGGACCGAGCGGCAACGAAGCTGCTCTTTGTCCCGCTTTTTGCAGCTGCCGCAGCCTGTGGAGTCCTGACTGCGAGCCGCAACGCAACCTACCGGAGCACGCTTTCCCTCTACGCAGACACCGTCGCCCGCAGGCCGGACAATCCCTACGCCCACAGCAACTACGGGTTTGCGCTCGGCGAAGCCGGGCGTTCGCAGGAGGCGGTCCAGGAGTTCCGGCGTGCCCTCGAGATCAAGCCCGATTTGGCCGATGCCCATTACAATCTGGGTCTGGTCTTCGAGCGGGGCGGTCGCGACGACGACGCCCTCGAGGAGTACGGTGAGGCCCTGCGCGTCGCCCCCCGCAACTCGGAGGCGAGGTACAACATGGCGCTGCTGCTCGCTCGGGAGGGCAGGTTGGCCGAGGCGGCCGGACACTTTGCCGAATTGGTCCGCCAAAAGCCGGGCTTTGCGGACGCCCATCTCGGCCTGGGCAACGCACTCCTTCAGCTTGGACGATCGGACGAGGCCGTGAACCAGTTTGAGGCAGCCGTCCGCGCAAGCCCGGACTACGCTGAGGCCCGGTACAACCTCGGGCTCGGTCTTGTTCAAACCGGGCGCGCCTCGGAGGGGTTACTCCAGATCGAGGAGGCGATCAGGCTCAGGCCGGGCTTCTGGGAGAGCCACTACCGGTTTGGGACGCTTTTGGCCCATCTCGGGATGATGGACCGGGCCCTTGCCGAACTGTCGGCCGCCGTTCAGCTGAACCCCGGCAGCGCCGAGGCGCAGCTTGACCTGGGAAATGTCCAGCTCGCTCTGGGGCGGGTTTCCCCAGCGATCGCCTGCTACGAGGCCGCTTTGCGCCTGCGTCCGGACTATGCGCAGGCCCGCCACAACCTCGACTACGCGCGCGGACTCCCGCGACCCTGACGGGCCCCCGTCCGCTTGACGTTTCTTGGCTTCGGCGTACGAATCACCCCCTCGTGAGCAAGTCCGCCTCGCAGAAAAGGCCTGATCGCGCCCCCGTCCCCGTTATCCGGTCGACCGCCGAATTCGCGCGCTACGTCGGGCTGGCGCGCACCACGGTCTCGCGCGTGTTGAACGCACAGCCCGGGCTGCGGCCGAAGACGATTGCGCGGGTTCAACAGGCGATGGAGAGGACCGGGTTCACCCCCAACGCCCACGCCCTGCACCTCAGGGGGAAGCGCACCGCAACAATCGGCTTTTGCATGGAGAACCTGCTCACGCCGACGGCGGTCCTCAAGGTGGCGGGCCTGCAGCACCGCCTCCGCGAGCGCGGGTACGCCTCGCTGATCGAGATTCTCGAGCCCGGCGGGAGCCGGCGCGTGATCCGGCACTTCCTCTCCCTTCGTGTGGACGCGGTCGTATTCATCGGGCACTTCGTGGAGGATGAGATCGCGCTGCGGATCCGCGAGCTGCGGACCAACGCGACCCCGCACCTCGTGATCGACCAGATCGGCATATCCGGGGCCGACACCGTGGCGCTCGACCGGTCCCGCGGAATGCGGGAGTTGGTGTCGCACCTGCTGACCCTCGGACACCGGACCTATGGGTTGCTGGGGATCACCGGACCGATGCGCGCCGTGCGGGACCGCCTTGTCGGGATTGAGGCGGCCCTCGGATCGCGCGGGCTGACCTTTGCCGGAGCGACGCGGTCGCTCGACTCGCTCCACGCCCGGGACAACGACTTTGAGTACGGGAGGGCCCTCGCCCGCGGCTTCGTGGAGGAACGGGATCGCCCGACCGCGTTTGTCGCCCTTAACGATGAGATTGCAATCGGGGCGCTCCAGGCCCTCCAGGAAGCGGGAGTCCGGGTGCCCCAGGACGTCTCTGTCGCGGGTTTCAACAACCAGGACATCTGCCTGATGCCGACACCCCGCCTCACGAGCGTAGACCAGCAAATCCAGCAGACGGTGGACACCGCCGCAAACCTGCTGCTCGCGCAGATCGAGGGGGTGGCTAGCCCCTCTCCGCTCGTCCACATGATCGAGCCGCTGCTGGTGGCACGCGAGTCTACTGGTCCAGCCCCGTCACGGTCTCGTCGGTGAGCAGGGGCGGCCCGCGCAGGACCGCGATGGCGACGTCGTGCAGCGAGATGCCCTGGACGTTGCCGAGCCTCAGCCCGACCGGCGCCTCGATCCGAACGTGATCGAGCCTGATCGCCGAAGCGGGTTGCTCCGGAAGCCCGATGATCAGCCCGGCCGAACCGGTGCCCTCGGTCGCCACAACGTTGCGGATGGTGAGATTGCGCCACAGCGGGGTTGTCGCCGTCAACGGTCTTGCGTTGTCCCGGCTGCCGTACTTCGGAAGGTCGTAGTAATAGCTGCTGATCACGATGGCCTCGCGCACGCGCCTCATCTTCAGGTCCGTGAACGTCACGTCCTCGACAACCCCGCCCCGATCCCGGGCCGACTTGAAGCGCACCCCGATGTCGGTGCCGTCGAAGGTGCACCGCCTCACGGTCATCCGGCGCACGCCCGAAACCGTGTCGCTCCCAATCGAGCAGCCATGGCCGTGCAGGAACTGGCAGTCCGTCACCAGGATATCCTCCGCCGGGCCCCCGCCCTTTGCGCCGGCCTTGACCGCGATGCAGTCGTCGCCGGTATCGATCCGGCAGCGCGCGATCAGCACCCGGCGGGACACGGACGGGTCGATTCCGTCAGTGTTGGGCGAGTCGGACGGGGCCAGGATCTGGATTCCGTCAATCGTGACGTCCTCGCAGCGGCTGGGCACCAGGTGGAACATCGGGGAGTTGGTGAGCGTCACGCCCTCGATCCTGACCCGCTGGCACCGGTTGAGGACGATCATCTTGGGGCGTCCGACCTCGGCGTCGTGCAGGCCTTTCGCCCGGGCCTCAGACTTCGCCTTTCGCTCGATCGCCCACCACGGCTCCCCCCGCCCGTCGATGACGCCCTTCCCGGAGATCATGATGTCGTGACAGGCCTCAGCCCCGATGAGCGGCCGGCGCTGCCCGCTCCCTAGCAGATAGTCCTCGGGCACCTGCGAGGCCAGCACTCGCGCACCCGCCTCCAGGCGGAGCTCGCAGCTGCTGCACAGGGTGATGGGCCCGGTCAAGTATTCGCCGGCCCCCACGACCAAGGTGCCCCCGCCGGCCCGCTCGACCGCGGCGAGCGCGCTTCGGAACGCGGCAGTCGCCTCCACGCGCCCCCCGGGCGCTGCGCCGTAGTCGGCTAGGTTGAAGCTGCGATGGGGAATCACAGGCTGGGCGGGGGCGAGATCGCCGGGATCCGCAGAGGCCGTGACGAGGGGTGCGGCGGCGAGGGCGAGGCAGAGGCGCAGGCGCATGGCCAAGAACTAGGATACGTATCCTTTTTTTGTCGATGTTCTTGTGGCCCATCCTACGGTAATCGCATCGGTATGAAGGCGATTGCTTTCTTTCTATTTGCCTCGGCTGCGATCGCGGCCGAGGCGCCCGGTGCGGGCAGCGGCGGGGTGCCGGACGCGGTCGTGGCGGCGGACGGGAGCGGCCAGTACCTCACCGTGCAGGAGGCCGTCAATGCCTCCCCCGGCGTGAACGGGCCCCCTAGGGCCTGGACGATCCTGATCAAGCCAGGCACCTACCGCGGTCTGGTCTACGTCCAGAGGGAGAAGCGCCGCCTGCATCTTCTGGGGACCGAGCCCGGGTCCACCATCCTCACCTTCGACCTGTACGCGAGCTGCCCGGGGCCCGACGGCCGGCCCATTGGCACCTTCAGAACCCCCACGGTGCAGGTCGACGCGGACGACTTCACAGCGGAGAACCTGACGTTTGCCAACTCAGCGGGCGCCCGCGGCCAGGCGCTCGCTGTCCGGGTCGATGGCGACCGGGCGATCTTCCGCAACTGCCGGTTTCTGGGGTGGCAGGACACGATTCTCGACAACCGGGGGCGCCACTACTACGAGCGCTGCACGATTTACGGGGCGGTCGACTTCATCTTCGGCGGGGCGACATCGTTTTTCGACCACTGCCAGATCGTCTGCCGGGGCGATGGCTACATCACGGCGCCCTCGACGCCGCCCGAGCAGCCGTTTGGGTTCGTCTTCGCCGATTGCTCCGTCGAGGGGGAGTCCGGAGCCGTTCGGACGTACCTGGGTCGCCCTTGGCGCCCGTACGGGTCGTCGTTGTTTTTGCGCACGCGCATGTCCGAGGTTGTGCGGAGTTCGGGATGGAACAACTGGGAGCAACCGGACCGGGAGAAGACCGCCCGCTTCTCCGAGAGCGCCAGCTTTGGTGCCGGCGCGGCTCCGGCCGCCCGCGTCTCATGGGCGCGCCGGCTGACGGACGCGGAAGCCGCGGCGATCACGATCAAGCGGGTGCTCGGCGGGGCCGACGGCTGGGTTCCCTAACTCGGCAGCTTGATCCGCTCAAAGCTCGGGGCGCAGAGGTGGTGGATTGCGAACGTCACCAGGTAGATGCACCCGCAGATGATGAACAAAATGTTGTAGCCGGCCACCGCGCCGCCGTGGGTCTTGAAGAAGTCGAGCAGCCCTCCGGTGAAGGGCTGGAAGAGCATACTGCCGAGCGCCCCGGCGAGCCCTCCAATGCCGGTGACCGAGGCCACCGCCGGCTTCGGGAACATGTCGGAAACGGTGGTGAACAGGTTCGCCGACCACGCCTGGTGGGCGGCCCCCGCTATGCCGATCAGCACGACGACCGTCCAGTCCCCGAGCTGTGAGACGGCCAGGATGGGGACGACGCACAGGGCGAAGAGCAGCATCCCGGTCTTGCGGGCCTTCGTGGCCGACCATCCCCGGCTCATCAGGTGCCCGGTGAGCCAGCCTCCGATGATGCTGAGCACGGTCACGATCGCGTAGATGCTCACGAGGTGGAGCCAGCTGTGCTTCAGGTCCAGGTTTCGGGTCTTCTTGAAGAAGTCGGGAAGCCAGATCAGGAAGAACCACCAGATCGGGTCGGTGAGGAACTTGCCGATGATGAACGACCAGGTCTGCCGGAGCCGGAGCAGCCCCGCCCAGCTAACCTTTTCGCCGCTCCCTGCCGCACTGTCGCCGTCGCTTAAGATGTGGGCCAGCTCCTCGGGCTTCAGCCGCGCGATCTTCTCGGGGCGGTTGTACAGGAGCAGCCACCAGACGAGCCACACGAAGCCCGCCGCGCCCGCCCCAATGTAGGCCCCCTGCCAGCCCCACCGGAAGGCGACCCAGGGGATCACCGCCGGCGCGATGATTGCCCCGACGTTCGTGCCGGAATTGAATATGGTCGTCGCTAGGGCTCGCTCGCTCTTGGGAAACCAGAGGGCGACGGTCTTGATCGAGGTGGGGAAGCAGCCGCCCTCGCTGCCGCCGACCGCAAACCGGGCAAGGAGGAAGCCCCGCACGCTGCCGGCAAAGGACGTGCAGATCGCCGAGATGCTCCACGCGGTGATCGTGACGATGTAGCCGACCTTGGTCCCGAACCGGTCGATGAACCAGCCGAACCCCATCATGCTCAGGCCGTACGCGGCAAGAAAGGCGCCGTTGATCCACCCGAACTGCTCGTCGGTCCACCTCATCTGCTCGTCGAGCTGGGGCTTGAGCAGCGACAGGATCTGGCGGTCGACGTACAGAATCGAGACCGCGAAGAAGAGCAGGGCGCAGACGAGCCAGCGGTAGCGTCCCACGGGGTGACTGGGTTGCGGGTCGGGCATGGTGAGACCCAATCAGTATCAGCGCAGCCTGCAAGCCGGTTCGTTTTCCCGCTCGTTTTCAGACCGATCGGCCGGTAGACCCTCTTGCACGGCCGGGAACGCTTCCGGCACTTTCCCTTTCTCATGCCCCGGTTCTCGCTCGTGGTTCCCTTTTTTCAGGAGGCAGGCAACGTGCTTCCGCTGATGGGTCATGCGCGGGAGGTACTTGGCCCGCTCGAAGGGGGCTTCGAGGCGATCCTGGTCGACGACGGGAGCACCGACAGCACGGTATCCGAATTGGAGGCCGTCGCGGCGGCGGACCCCGCCTGTAGGGTGATCCGCATGGGGCGGAACCAAGGCCAGGCGTTCGCGCTGCGGCGGGGGCTGGGGGAGGCCCGCGGCGAGGTGATCCTGACGATGGACGGGGACGGGCAGAACGATCCGCGGGATTTCCCCGCGCTGATTGCTCTTCTCGACCGGGGCGAGGCGGATCTGGTCTGCGGCTGGCGCTCCACCCGGTACGACCCGTGGGTGCGCAAGATCGTCTCGCGGGTGGGCAACGCGCTCAGGCGCCATATCCTGCACGACGGGGTTCGCGACTCAGGATGCCAGCTCAGGGCGTTCCGGCGCGAGGTGACCGCAGCTCTGCTGCCGACCCGAATGATGCAATCGTTCCTTCCGGCCATGGCCGTTGCCGGCGGGTTTCGGGTCCGGGAGGTTCCGGTGCGCCACCACCCGCGCAGGCACGGCGCCTCGAAGTACGGCCCGTGGAACCTGATCTTGCTGCCCCTGATCGAACTGGCCCGGGTTTGGTGGCAGCTCCGCCTCAGCGCCCGCCGCGCAGCGCCGCGACCTCGATCCCGGTCATGATGAACGGGCCGACACCCTTGTAGTCGTTGGCCACGACCGGTTCCCTTAGGTAGTAGGCGAAGCTGCCGTCGCGCCCGTACCCGAGTCCGGCCACCTGGCAGATCCCCTCGATGCTGACCTGCCCCGCTTCGTCCACGCGCGCGAACTGCCGCAACAGGCCGGCATAGCCCCGCCGAATGGCCGGAACCAGATCCTGCGCCAGATAGCCCCGGTTGACGCCCTTGGCCAGAGTGTAGACGAACATGGCCGAACCGCTGGCTTCCAGGTAGTTCCCTGGACGGGCTTCCTGGTCAGTCACCTGGTACCAGACCCCGCTCTTGGGGTCCTGGTGGCGCACCACGCCCGCGGCTAGCCTCCTAAGCTGGGTGAGGACCTCCGCCCGTCCCGGGTGCTCCACCGGGAGGTAATCGAGCGCGTCAACCATCGCCATGCCATACCAGCCGATGGCCCGGCTCCAGCAGCATGGGGAAACCCCGGTCTTCGGGTCTGCCCAGGACTGCCTCCGGCTCTCGTCCCAACCGTGCCGGTACAGGCCGCTGTGGCTGTCGTACATGTGGGCCCCAGCGAGCCGGATTTGCCGGACCACCTCGTCAAAGTCGGACGGTTGGCGGAACCGCAGGGCGTATTCGGCGAGGAAGGGCGAGGCCATGTAGACGCCGTCGAGCCACATCTGGTCCGGATAGCGTTTCTTGTGCCAGAAGGCCCCGTCGCTTGTGCGGGGCTGGACGGCGAGTTGGTGACGCAGCTGCTGTGCGGCGGCTCGGTAGCCGGCGCCGCCAGACCGCTCGGCCAGCGCGAGCACGACCTTGCCCGGGTTGATCTGGTCGAGGCTGAGCTCCTCGAGTTGGTAGGTGCGGATCTGCCCGTCCGGGGAGACGAAGGAGCCGACCGCCCTCTCGGCAAAACGTTCGAAGGAGGGATCGTTCGTGGCTTCCGAAAGCCGCACCAGGGCGAGCGCGAACACCGCCGGGGTGTAGTCCCATTTTGCCCCCGGGGCGCCCCATTCCAGGGACCCGTCCGCTCGCGCCATGGCGGAGCGGGCTGCACGGACCGACCAATCCAGCGGGGACGCAGGCTCCCGTGAGCTATCGGCCGCCCGCACGGGCCAGGCGGCCACAAACCCGGCCGCCAGCATCAGGCAGGCGGGACGAAGCGGCCGCATGATGCCCCTCAGCGCAGGTCGCTGACGGCGACCGGATCCATGTCGCTGAAGATCTGGTTGTCCCCGGCCATCGCCCAGACAAACCGGTAACTTCCGGTTCCGGCGCCGCTGTGGATCGACCAGGACGGCGACAGCACGGCCTCGCGGTCCCTCACGATCACGTGGCGGGTCGCGCGGGGGTTTCCGAGCAGGTGCACGACGACGTTGTCCTCCAGGTCGAAGTACAGGTACACCTCAGTGCGGCGGCTGTGCGTATGCGCGGGCATCGTGTTCCAGACGCTGCCGGGTTCGAGTTCGGTAAAGCCCATCACGAGCTGGCAGCTCTTGATGCCGTCGGGGTGGATGTACTTGTGGATGCGCCGCCGGGCCGCCTTGGTGGGGTCGCCGATCGGGTCGGTCTCGACCTGGGAGCGGCTGACGTGGGCCGTCGGGTGCTTGGCGTGGGCCGGGGTGCTCACAAAGTAGAACGCAGCCCGCCCGTGCCCTGAGACCGTGTCCTCGAACGCAACGTCGCGCTCGCCTAGCCCGACATACAGGCAGTCATGGGTGCCGAGGGCGTGGCGCTTCGGGCCGACATGAACAAAGCCCGGATCGCCCAGGTTGATGATGCCGATCTCACGGCGCTCAAGGAAGTAGCTGGTGCCAGTCTCCTTCCAGTTCGGAAGGGGCAGGGGTTCGCCGGCGGGCATGGCGGCGCCGACGATCATGCGGTCAAGGCCCGTGTAATGGGCTGTGAGCCGGCCGGGCTGGAACAGCGTTGCGAGAAGGAACCGGTCGCGCAGCGCTTCCGTGCCCAACGTGGCGGTTTCCTCAGAACTGGGGAGGTAATGCAGTTTCATGATTTTCAAAATTGCGGCCTAGGAGCCCGCGAACTCGGAATCGAGCTCGAGGCGGAAGAAGTCTCGGGCGTTCTTAAAGCAGATGTTTTTGATCATTCCCCCGACGAGTGCAAGATCGGCGGGAATCTCGCCCCGGGCCATGTCGCCCCCCACCAGATCGCACAGGACGCGGCGGAAGTACTCGTGGCGGGGATAGGACAGGAAGCTGCGGGAGTCGGTCAGCATTCCCACAAAACGGCTGAGCAGCCCGAGGTTCGACAGGGCGTTCAACTGCCACTGCATGCCCTCCTTCTGGTCGAGGAACCACCAGCCGCTCCCGAACTGGATCTTGCCAGGCACGCTCCCGTCTTGGTAATTCCCGGCCATTGTGGCGAAGGCGTAGTTGTCGACGGGATTGACGTTGTAGATCACCATCCGGGGCAGCTCGTTGTGTGAGTCAAGGGCATCCAAGTAGCACGAGAGGCTCCGGGTCTGGGCAAAGTCCCCGATCGAGTCGAAGCCGGTGTCGGGCCCGAGCGAACCGAGAAGTCTCGAGTTGTTGTTTCGGATGGCGCCCAGGTGCAGCTGCTTTGTCCAGCCCCGGGCTGCGTCCCAGCGGCCGAATTCCAGCATGAGGAAGGAGCCGAACCGGGCCTGCTCCTCGGGCGAGGCGGGGCGGCCGGAGCGGGCCGCGTCAAAAACCGCCTTGGCCTGCGCCGGGGTGCATGATTCCGCAAGGGCGACCTCCAGCCCGTGGTCGGACAGGCGGCAGCCGGCTGCATGGAAGTCGTCGTGGCGCTTCTTCAGGGCGGCGACGAACCCTTCGAAGGACCGGACAGGGGAGCCCGCCGCGGCGCCGAGCCGGTCGACCCAGGCGTTGAAGGCCGCGGGCTGGCCGACCCCTAGCGCCTTGTCGGGCCGAAAGGCTGGGTAGACGCGGGTCTTCAAGCCGCTTGAGCGGATCTTGGCGTGAAGTTCAAGGCTGTCCGCCGGATCGTCCGTCGTGCACACCACGGCGACCCGGAAGCGGGCGAACAGGTCGTGGACCTTGAGGGAGGCGAGGCGCTCGTTCGCCTCGCGCCAGACTCCGGCGGCCGTGGCGGGGTTGAGCAGGGAGTCGATCCCGAAGTAGCGCTTGAGCTCGAGGTGGGTCCAGTGGTACAGCGGGTTTCTGAGGGTGTGGGGGACGGTTCCCGCCCAGGCCTCGAACTTCTCCCGGGGCGTGGCGTTGCCCGTACAGAACCGTTCGGCAACGCCGTTGGCCCGCATCGCCCGCCACTTGTAGTGGTCGCCGGCTATCCAGATTTCCGACAGGTCGGCGAAAGCGTGATTTTCGGCGATTTGCCCAACCGGAAGGTGGCAGTGGTAGTCGAAGATCGGCTCCCGCTCCGCGAAGGTGTGGTAGAGTTCGCGAGCCTCGGGGGTGTGGAGAAGAAAGTCCTCGTTGATGAAGGAGGAAGCCATGGCGGGCTGAGAGTTAGATGGCCTGCGGCGCGATGTCGGCGAGCATTTCCTCGAGCTTCGAATAGCCCTCAAGGCGTTTTCGGACCACCGCACAGGCCTCGGGTTTGGCAAGGCCCGTGTTCTCCGCTAGGAACACGATGTAGGCGGCCGTCCTCTGGGCGTACCGCAGGCGTCCCTCGGGGCTGATCCCGTAGAAGCGCGCCCGTTGGTTGTAGCCGGCCGGCGAGTGGTCCCCAAGGGCCGCCTTCTCGGCCCGGCCGCCGCCGGCCAGGACGAACAGGAAGTTGTACTCGAAGAAGAACATGTGGTCGGGGCTTGGCGGCAGCCCCTCAAGGGCGCCGCGGCAGACCGCGGGCGAGCCAAACGCGGCCGCGGAGTCCACGCCTGCCTTGCCCAGCGCATCAGCGATGAAACTTCGGGCCATCCGGCGCTCGGCCTCGTCCGAGCTGAAGGCGCCCAGGACCGCCAGGTCGATCGTGAACCGGTACCAGTCCTTCCAAAGCGCCTGGTCGCCTGGGTCGCGGGAGGCCGACAGCGCAACTCCCATCTCGTAGGTGTAGCGGCCGCTCGTCTTGATCTCCAGGCGGCCTCCGGTAACCTTGCCCATGACCTGGTAGTTCTCGGCCGATTTGCCCGATCCGGAATGGAACCCGATGCTCACGCGGAACTGCCGGCAGACCTTCCACTGGCGCTCGATCATCGTCTTCAGCGCCGCATTGTCCGGATAGGGGCAGTTCTTCTGGAACCCGAAGGCCGGGGCAACAAAGTTGACCGGCATGTTGAGGACCTCGCAAAGGGCGAGCATGATGGCCGTCGTCTCCGGCTCCGTTAGCCCGGGCAGCTCATCGATCGAAAGCTCCCTCAGGTACCGGCGGCCCGCATCGGTCGTGAAGGCCCGCGCCCGGGCCTCCCGGTACTTGATGTCGCGCCGGTGCATCTTCTGCAGGGACGGCCAGACCTGGCAGAGAAGGCTCTGGAATCTGCCCTCCTCGACCGTGAGCCCAGCGCCGGCGAGCCTGCGCCGGACTTTGGCGACCAGGGCTGCGTCGATCTCGTCCGGCCGGGCCGGGCACTTGAGCGCCAGCTCAGGCGAAAGGTCAAAGGTGATGTAGCTTGCCAGGATTGAGCCCGCGACAAGGCGGTCCTCGCGCTCGTCGAACTTGCCCCCGATCGGCTGGTGGTCCGCGTTGAAGCTCCAGGGGATGCGCCTCAGGTGGAAACCGGTCTTGAGTTTCGAGAGAACGGCCCCGTGGCTCATACCCTCGACGCTCTGGCCCTGGTGCCCCTCCGGAACGTTGGCCCCGATGAAGGGGAAGGCGACCGTGTCGAGGCGGCCGGCCAGCATCTGGTCCACGTCGTAGACGAGTTCCCGGGGGATGCTGTTCTGGTTGGCGGTCAGGGCCAGCCCGAGCTGCGCCATCGCCCACTCCGTGGCCGGCCAGTGCAGGGTTGTGAACCGGGCGCCGAGGCCGAGGGTGCTTTGGCCGAGGCTTCCGGCCGCGCTGGGGAATATGGTCGAGGCCGGATCGCTCTCCTGGATCAGATTCTTCAGCTTGAGCAAGTTGGCGAAGGTCGCGGGGAACACCCACAGGTCGTTTGAGAGGCTCGCTGCGCCCTCCAGCCCGGGATCGCGCCCGTTGAGCTGCCAGGCGTGGTCGCCCAGGTCGTTCTCGATCAGCATCCACTCCCCCGCGGCCGTCTTGAACCCGCTGCGCCGGTAGCGGGTCAGCGGCCTGTCCTTCTTCAGGCCATCGAGGAATCCGGGCCAGTCCAGGCAGAAGTCCGGACTGACGCAGGGGTTCGTCGTGAGACGAAGGTTGTTTTCAAGGAGGAAGCGATTGATGGGACTCATTTGAAATCAGGGGCTGGGGACAGCAACGGAGTCTATCTCACTGCGAGCATGCGGCGCCCCGAGTCGATGGTCAACGGCGGCGAAGGAGAAATTTGCTTGGCCGGCCGCGGGGACCCCGGACGGGCCGGGGTGGACCTGGGGACTGCGCCCCCGCGGGAATGGACCGGGCGCCTTTGACACGCCGGGCAATCCTGGCAAACTGCGGGTCTGTGCTGACCGAGCCCAAGCCGTTCCCCCCGTCGATTGCCTACGTCGTCGACGACGAGCGTGAGGCTGGGCTGATCGGCCGGGGCCTCGAGGCCTTCGGCCTCGGCGACCGCGGCATCCACCTCAAGAGCGGCCGGCAGGCGCTGGACTTCTTCCTCGGCGGCGACGGCATCCCGTCGCGTCGGGAGCCCGGGAGGAGCTACTTTGTCCTGCTTGATTCCCAGTTGGCCGGGGGGGATGGGATCGAGGTGCTGGGGCGCTTCAAAGCACACCCGGACCTGCGCGCGATTCCCGTTTTCATGCTCACCGAGCCCGACGATCCGCTCACGGTGGATCGCTGCCACCAGCTGGGATGCAACGGGTGCATCCAGAAGCCGAAGGATGGCGAGCAGCTCGCCGAGATCGTCCACCACCTGGGTTGCCTCCTGTCGGTGATGCTGCTTCCGGCCGCCGCAGGCGGGGACCGCAAGGATCGGTCGGTCTGAGGCGGACCCTCCAAACCGCTCTCGCGATCTGGCTGCCCGGCCTGGATTCGAACCAGGACTAGGCGAGTCAAAGTCGCCTGTGCTGCCATTACACCACCAGGCAGAGGATGGATCCGCCAGCGTGCTCCGGATTGCGGCGCGGTCAAGGTTTGAAAGGCGGAGGGGCCCCCGCTCGACAGACTGGCCCAACTGTGCCCTACTTGTCCTGACGATGCCCGAATCTCCCGCAGCCCAGCGCGCGTTTCTGATTGGCGTGCAGACCCCCGACATGCCCGCAGGCGAGGGCGCCGAGTTGCTCGCGGAGCTCACCGAGCTCGTCGAAAACCTCGGATTCGAGGTCGTGCGGACCACGCTGGTCTCGCTGCGCCGGGGTTCGCCAGCGCTCCTGCTGGGAAAGGGCAAGGCCAACGAGATGGTCGCCCTCGCAAAATCGGATGGCGCCCAGCTGATCGTGTTCGACGCAGAGCTGTCGCCCGCGCAGCAGGGCAACTGGGATGAGCTTTCGGGTCTGGCCGTGATCGACCGCCAGGAGGTCATCCTAGAGGTCTTCGCCGATCGGGCCCGCACCCGGGAGGCGCGGCTGCAGGTCTCGCTCGCCCGGCTGGAGTACTCCCTGCCGCGGCTCAAGCGGGCCTGGACCCACCTGTCGCGCCAGCGCGGCCGGGGCGCCCTCGGCGGCGAGGGCGAGACCCAGCTGGAGCAGGACCGGCGCACCGTGCGGGCCCGGGTCGCCCACCTAAAGGAGGAGCTGGCCGCCGTCGTCCGCCACCGGGAAGTCCAGCGCCAGCGGCGGATGCGGGTCCCGGTTCCCACGGCGGCGATCGTCGGGTACACGAACGCCGGCAAGTCGTCCCTGCTCAACGCCCTCACGGGCGCCTCGGTCCTGGTCGAGGACAAGCTCTTCGCCACCCTCGATCCGACGACCCGCCAGCTGGTGCTGCCCGGCAACCTGAAGCTCCTGCTCACCGACACGGTCGGCTTCATCCGGCGGCTGCCCCACGGCCTGGTCGACTCGTTCAAGGCGACCTTGGAGGAGGTCGTGGTCGCCGACTTCCTGATCCACGTAATCGACGTCACCAGCCCCCACTGGGAGAAGCACCGCGCGACCACCCTGAGCGTGCTGGCCGAGCTCGGTGCCGGTGAGCGGCCCGTCATCACGGTCTTCAACAAGATCGACTTGGCGGACCCGGCCGAGCTGGTGAGCGCCCGCCGGCTCGCGCCCGAGGCGGTCCCGGTGAGCGCCCTGAAGGGAACCGGGCTCGATGTCCTCGTCGGCCGCTGCCGCGAACTGTGCGCGAGCGAGGAGGGTGCCGTTGACCTGCTGATCCCCCACGGCCGCGGCGATGCGATCGCCCGGCTCCACGCCCTCGGCCAGATCTATTCCCAGGATCCCCAAGAGGACGGGGTCCTGATGCACGCCCGCTTCCCGGCCGCCCAGGCCGGGTTTTTCGCGCCTTTTGTGGTTCGGCGACTTGCACGAGGGCCCCGCAAGGCATAATTTTGACCCCGTATGCCGGCCTGTTCGATTCTTGTTGTCGACGACGAGCCCCTGCTGAGGGGCTTCGTCCAGCAGATGCTCGAGAGGGCCGGCCACCGCGTCGCCAGCGCCGAGGACGGCCGGAAGGCGAGCGAGCAGATGCAGCAGCAGCCCTTTGACCTGGTCGTCACCGACTTGCTGATGCCAGAGCGGGACGGGATCGAGCTGATCGACGAATTGCGCCGGCAGTATCCGTCGGTGCGCATTGTCGCGATGTCGGGCGGGGGCCGGATCGGCCGCGAGCAGTACCTGCAGATCGCAAAGGGGTTCGGGGCGCACGTGCTCCTGGAGAAGCCCTTCAGCGCAAAGCAGCTCCTAGCCGCAGTGGAACACGCCCTGGGCGCCTCGACCGCTGCCTGACGCCGGGCTGCCCCCGGCGGCCTTTCCGCACCGTCAGCGCATGCGAGCCAGGCTCGACTGCAGCAACGCGAGGTCGGAAGCCCCCTTTGTCTTTTCCCGGGCCTTGGAGATCAGGCCGACTTCCAGCTGATTTTTCGTCGGGCGCTTCGCCTCGTAAAAGACCCCGAAGAGCCCGGGCCAGGGCTGCGAGGCGAGCCGGTAGGCCGAGAGCTCGTCGGAGGGGTCGTGCCGGAGGGCGTCCTCGGGACTCCCGTCCCCTTTTTTCTCCTCGATGAGCCGGAACTGGCCGCCCTTGCGGGGGTTGCCGGCATCGAACGCTCCGGGATAGAATTCGACGCACTCCGAGAGGATCTCGACCACCGAGAAGCCGTCGTGCCGGGCCGCCCGCTCGATCATCTCGATCATGTGGCTGACCTGGGTGGCGTGGCTGCGGGCCACGAAGGTGGCCCCGCTGTTGACGAGGGTGCGCATCGGGTTGACCGGCTGGTCCACCGACCCGGTCGGGTCGGTCTTGGTCTTGAAGCCCACCGGCGAGGTGGGGGAGGTCTGTTTTTTCGTCAGCCCGTAGACGAAGTTGTCCATGATGACATAGGTCAGCCGCACGTTCTGGCGGGCCGTGTGCACCAGGTGGTTGCCCCCGATCGAGAAGCCGTCGCCGTCGCCGCCGAAGGCGAAGACGTGCAACTCGTCGTCACTCAGGCTGACCCCGGCCGCGAAGGGAAGGGAGCGGCCGTGGATGTAGTGCACGCCGTGGGTGTTGACGAAATAGGGAAAGCGCGACGAGCAGCCGATCCCGGCAAGGGTGACGATCTTTTCCTGCGGGTACTGCAGTTTCTCCAGCACCCGGTAGTAGGCGGCCAGGACGGCGAAGTCCCCGCAGCCGGGGCACCAGGTCGGGTGGTCGCCGGTCAGGGCCTTCTTGCTGAGCGGAACCGGCGAGGCGGTGGGGGTCGAGGCGATGGCGGCTGAGGTCGCAGACATGGGAGTGGGGGTCAGGCGGTCTTGGCGCCGGAGGGGATCCGGCTCTTCACGGCGGAGACAATCTCGGAGATCTTGAAGGTGAGGCCGTCGGTCTTTGTGATGCTCCGGATCGAGGGCAGCGCATAGCGGGCGCGAAGCACCGTGGCGAGTTGGCCCAGGCCGTAGAGCCCTTCGTCGTTCATCTCGACAACGAGGATGGCGCGGTACCGCCCGAATATCTCCTCGAGCCCCTGGGGCAGCGGGTTGAGGTGCCGCAGGTGGATCTGGCCGGTCCGGATGCCGCCGGCGTTCAGGAGGGTCACGGCCTCCCGGATCGGCCCCCAGGTCGAACCCCAGCCGACGAGGAGCACCTCGCCATCTGGTTCCCCAAACACCGGGGTGGGCGGAAGCGCGGCGGCGACCGCCTTGATCTTTTCCCTGCGCTTGGCGGTCATCTTCGCGTGCAGGGCGGGATTGGCGGTCGGGTGCCCGAGCTCGTCGTGCTCGAGCCCGGTCACCGTCGGGTATCTTCCGGTGGCGACGCGGACGCCGGCCGGGGCGTGCCGGGTCATCCGGTCCAGCGGATAGGGCTTGAAGTCGCCTTGACCCCGCCCGGCAGAGAGGTCCTTCGGGTCGACTATGATCGCGGGAAGGTCGGGCTCGTCAAAGGCCTCTATCCGCGTGGCGAGCGCCTGGTCGGTGAGGATGATGACCGGGGTGCTGAACTCGCGGGCGATCCGGCCGGCCTCGAGCGCGACGTGGAAGCACTCCTCGACGTTCTTCGGCGCGAGGACGACCCGCGGGGCGTCCCCGTGGCTCCCGTAAATTGCCTGCATCAGGTCGCTCTGTTCGACGTTCGTCGGCAGCCCTGTGCTCGGCCCGCCCCGCTGCACGTTGACGACGATCAGCGGCATCTCCGCCATAACCGCCCAGCCGAGAGCCTCGGCCTTGAGCGACAGGCCCGGGCCCGAGCTTCCGGTGACCGACAGGTGGCCGGCATGGGCGAACCCCAGGGCATAGGCGATCGCAGCGAGTTCGTCCTCGGCCTGGACGAAGATCCCGCCGTACTTCGGCAACTCCGTCCGCAGAAGCTCCATGACCGTCGACCAAGGCGTGATCGGGTAGCCGGCCCCGCGGCGCACGCCCGCAGCGATCAGGCCGTAGGTGATGGCCGTGTTCCCGTCCATCGTGACCTGGGGGCGGCTCGACGGGGCCTGGCCCGCGCTATCGAAGCGGCGAAGGCTGTCCCTGAGGTCCTCGGCCGAGTACGCGTAGCCGGCGTCGAAGGCCAGCAGCGCATTGCGCACGATGTCCTCGGAGCGGGAGCCGAAGCGCTCCTTGACGATCGCGGTCAGTTTTTCGACGTCCAACTCGAAGATTCGCGCGAGCAAACCCAAGACAAAGATGTTCTTTCCCTTCTCCTTGCCGGCCCCGCCCACGGCCTCGACCGTGCAGCTGGTGATGGGAACCCCGATCGCCGTGAAGCGCTTGTCATTCGGATCGGGCGTGACGTGGTCGCTGTCGTAGAGGAGGACGCCCCCGGGCTTGAGGGAATGGATGTGGCTGTCGTAGCTGTGCTGGTAGAAGGCGACTAGGTAGTCGGCATGGTCGCCGGCGGTCAGGATGTCCCCGGTGCCCATGCGCACCTGGAAGATCGACGGTCCCCCCGAGATGGTCGAGGGGATCGTCATGTAGGTCATCACATCCTGGTCGGAGCGTCCGGCGAACCGGGCGAGGAAACTGCCGACGGTCTGGATGCCGTCTTGGGAATCACCGGCGAGGCGGATGACCACGTCTCGAATGGGGCGGGGGGCAACGCTCATGTTTGGACCGAAACGCTTGCCCCCGCCTGATCCTATGTCAACGCCGCCCGGTCTAAGTGTTAGCCGGACAACGGTATCGGCGGTCAGAGCAGTAGATTTTGTTATGAGCCGTTTAGGTCGATTCATTCCCGTGATCATTCCATCCTCGACACGGAAGCCCCCGTCGGATTCAGGTTTGGGAGATTCGAGACCCCAAATCCATAATGAAAAAGCTCCTGCAACTTAGCTTCATCCCGTGCAGCGCTGACTTCGCGCTGCTCGTATTGCGTCTGTGGCTCGGCTTGACCCTGTTCTTTAACCACGGCCTCGGCAAGCTGGTGCACTTCTCCCAGACGGTGTCGTACTTCTCCAACGTGCACCTCGACCCCATCGGGGTCGGCGCCACGGGGACGGTGGCGATCGCGGTCCTAGCCGAAGTGGTCTGCGCCGCCCTGCTCGTCGTGGGTGTGGCCACCCGCTTCGCAGCGCTGTTCATCGCGATCGAGCTCGCCGTGGCGTTCTTCATGGTGCACCACGCGGCGCTCGCCATGGGGCCCGGCAGCGGCGAACTGGCCTTCACCTATCTGGCCGGTTTCATGACGATCGTCCTAGCCGGGGGCGGCCGTTTCGTCATGTGCAAGCAGACTAACGACGTTGCGGCAACGCCGGCCGCATCCTGAGAGGCGCAAGAGACTCCATTCCAAAAAAATCCCCGCCGAATATTCCGGCGGGGATTTTTGCTTTACCGGGAGCGTGAGCTCCCGGGTGGAGGGGTCACTTCTTCTTGGCGGCCTTCAGTTCAATTACCGCGGCCTGGGCGGCTGCCAGCCGGGCCACGGGCACCCGGTAGGGGCTGCAGGAGACGTAGGCCAGCCCGAGCTTGTGGCAGAACTTGACCGAATCGGGATCGCCACCGTGCTCGCCGCAGATGCCCAGCTTGATGTCCGGGCGGGTCGAGCGGCCCTTCTCGATTGCGATCCTCATCAGCTGCCCGACGCCCGCCTGGTCGATCGTAGCGAAGGGGTTGCGCTTGAAGATCTCGGCC
Organism: uncultured Opitutaceae bacterium; assembly: GCA_903862935.1. GTDB lineage: Bacteria > Verrucomicrobiota > Verrucomicrobiia > Opitutales > Opitutaceae > Palsa-1447. Next base: position 14,140 of record CAIOZY010000043.1, on the reverse strand, counting down.
TCCTGGTAGGGTGACAGGAACGAGCCCGAGTCGTCGCGGCTCATGCCAAGCCCCATCTGGGTGAGGTCGTTCGTGCCGAAGCTGAAGAACTCGGCCGTGTGGGCAATCTCGTCGGCCGTGAGCGCACCGCGGGGAACCTCGATCATCGTGCCGACGGAGTAGTGGAACTTCACCTTCTTCTCCTGCTGCACGGCGGCGGCGACCTCGTGGACGATGGCGACCTGCAGATCGAGCTCCTTCTTGAAGCCGACGAGCGGGATCATGATCTCCGGATGGGGTTTGAAGCCCTCCTGCTTCGCCTGCACGGCGGCCTCGAAGACCGCGCGGGTCTGCATGGCGGTGATCTCCGGGTACTTGATCCCGAGGCGGCAGCCGCGGAAGCCGAGCATCGGGTTGAACTCGTGCAGCTCGTGCACCCGCTGGACAATCCTCTCGACGGGGATGCCGAGCTTTGTGGCGAGTTCCTGCTGCTGCTCCAGGGTGTTGGGCAGGAATTCGTGCAGCGGCGGGTCGAGGAAGCGGATGGTGACCGGGTGTCCGCGCATCGCCTTGAAGATTCCCAGGAAGTCCCCGCGCTGGTAGGGCAGGAGCTTGCCCAGGGCGACCTCGCGGTCCGCCTTGGTGTCGGCGAGGATCATTTCGCGCATCGCGTCGATCCGGTTTCCCTCGAAGAACATGTGCTCGGTCCGGGTGAGGCCAATGCCGGTCGCCCCGAAGGCCATGGCGATCCGCGCCTGGTCGGGCGTGTCGGCGTTGGTGCGCACCTGCATCCGAGTCGCCTTCGCGCACCACTTCATCAGCTGGGCGAAATTGACGTAGGTGCGGCTCAGCTTCGCCTCGGCGTTGTCATGCACCAAGGCCTGGATGACCTCGGAGGGGGCTGTCTTCACCTCGCCCGCGTACACGGTGCCGCTCGTTCCGTCGATCGACAGGAAGTCTCCTTCGGCGAACTTCTTGTCGCCCACGTTGAGGGTGCGCGCCTCGTAGTCGACGTGCACGGCGCTCGCCCCGCAGACGCAGACCTTGCCCATCTGGCGGGCCACCAGCGCGGCGTGGGAGGAGACGCCGCCCCGGGCGGTCAGGATTCCCTCGGCGGCGATCATGCCGCGAAGGTCCTCGGGCGAGGTCTCCACGCGCACGAGCAGCACCTTCTCACCCTTTGCGGCGGCATCGACCGCGCGCTCCGCGTTGAAGTAGATCCGACCGCAGGCGGCCCCGGGGCCAGCGGGCAGGCCCGTCGCGATCGCCGGGGCGCTCGCCAGGGCGGCGCGGTCGAAGATCGGGGCGAGCACCTGGTCGAGCTGGTCGGCCGGGACGCGGGTGACCGCGGTCTGCCAGTCGATCAGCTTCTCCTTGACCATCTCCACGGCGATTCGCGCCGCGGCCATGCCCGTGCGCTTTCCGTTTCGGGTCTGCAGCATGTACACGTGGGACTCCTCGATCGTGAACTCGAAGTCCTGCATGTCCTTGAAGTGCTTCTCCAGAGTCTGCCGGATCCGCTCGAGCTCCTTGTAGGCGTTCGGCATGATGTCGTGCAGCGCTAGGACGGGCTGGGGCGTGCGCACGCCCGCGACGACGTCCTCGCCCTGGGCGTTCATCAGGAACTCCCCGTAGAAGATCTTCTCGCCGGTCGCCGGGTCGCGGGTGAACGCGACTCCGGAGCCGGAGAGGTCGCCCGTGTTCCCGTAGACCATCGCCTGGACGTTAACCGCGGTGCCCCACTCCTGGGGAATGTTGTACTTGCGGCGGTACACGATCGCGCGGTCGTTCATCCAGGAGCCGAACACGGCGCCGACGGCGCCCTTGAGCTGGTCCCAGGGGCTTGCGGGGAAGTCGTGGCCCGTGCGCTCCTTGACCAGGGCCTTGAAGCGGACGACGAGTTCCTTCAGGTCGTCGACCGTCAGCTTCGTGTCCTCGACGTTGTGGTCGTGGTAGCGTTCCTCCTTGAGGCTGCTGATGACTGTCTCGAACGGCTCGTGATCCTCGTCGGGGCGCTTCTGGACCCCCAGGACGACGTCGCCGTACATCTGGACGAACCGGCGGTAGCAGTCCCAGGCGAAGCGCTCGTTGGCCGTCTTGCGCGCGAGGGCGGCCACAGTCTCGTCGTTGAGCCCCAGGTTGAGGATCGTGTCCATCATGCCGGGCATCGAGTCCCGGGCCCCGGACCGCACCGAGACGAGCAGGGGATTCTGGAGGTCGCCGAAGCGGGTGCCCACCTGGGCCTCGATCGAGGCGATCCCGGCTGCTACCTGGGCGTCCAGCGCCTGCGGATAGGTGCGCTTGTTGGCGTAATAATAGGTGCAGACCTCGGTCGTTATCGTGAAGCCGGGGGGCACCGGGAGTCCGATGCGGCACATTTCGGCGAGGCCGGATCCCTTGCCTCCGAGCAGCGGGCGCATGGAGCCGTCGCCGTCGGTCTTCTTGCCGAAGAGGTAGACGTACTTGGGGGCCTTGGGTGAGGCGGTCTTCTTCGATGCGATCTTTCTGGATTTTGTTTTAGAGGCCATGTGGGAAGGATTCGTGAAAAGAATGCGCGAAGCCCGCGCGGGTGCGCAGGCAGTCCATTTCAAGACGGCGCCCCGCCGCCTGTCAAATGGGACCGAGAGAGGACGCTCGACTATTAGCGACGGGTCGGCCGACCAGAAGGGCCGTCCTGTCGCAGTTGCACGGATCCGGACACGTTTAGTGGATAAAAAATTATCCAATAATGACTAACAAAATTTCAGGCCCTTCCCGAGATGAGGCGGCCGCAGACGCCGTTTGCCGAGGAACTATTCGCCCTTCTTCGCCTCGCGCTGGGCGCGCAGGGTGACCCGGAACATCTGCAGGGCTAGCCAGAAGACGCCGGTCAGACAGGAAGAGCCAAGCGCGCCCCAGAGGTGGATCATGCGGGGGTTGCTCGAGGGCACATGGGAGGCGAGCACCGTGTACATGTAGACGAAGAACCCGATGACGAGAACGCCGTCCACGGCAAGGCTTGCGGGGGTCACGGACAACCTCTGGTCTTTCTGTGCCATGCCGGTAGGGAGACGCAGAGCGGCCCGCTTGTCCATGGAAAATTGGGATTGTGCGCGCCGGTCGGGGTGGCGTAATAACCTACCTGCAGACCGCCCGAGGCTGGGCGGCCTTCTGTGGCCTTTTATCTCTCTGTTCGCTAATATTTTCCGACTCCGAAATGCCCCCCACAAGTGAATCGGCACAGGCGTTGACCGTGCGGCGTCTCAAGGTCCTGGTGATCGTCCTTGCGCTGCTCAATCTGCTTCTGGGCCTTTTTGGGGCTTATCTGCTTCGCCGGGTGGACCGCGAATACTCCGCGCTGCTCGACGAGAGCGTCCCGACCCTGCAGCAGCTGCGTGAGCTGAGCCGGGGGAATGGGGTCGTCTTCCGCAACGTGATAGCCGCTCTGGTGACGCACGATCCGCAGACTTTCTCTGCCGCAGTGACCCGGGGCCGCCAGGGTTTAACCCAGTCGGCTTTGCTCCGAAGCCGGCTCATCGAGTCCGAAGCCTGCCGCCAAGAGCCGTCGTCAACCCAGCGGCTCGTCGACAGCGCAAGAACCTACGAGAGCCTGGCCGCGGAGATGCTTGCGGGGATGCGGGTTGAGGACACCGCCGATGGGGAGAAGGCCCGGGTCGAGCGGCTGCTCGCAGCTAGCGACGACTACGGCCTTGCGATCGAGGGACTTTCAAAATTTGTGGCCGGGCGGGCGAGCCAGGTTAGCGCCTACTACTCCGAGCAGGTCAGAAGCCGCTCGGTGGTGGTGCTCGGGCTGGCCGGGCTTCCCTTCCTGCTGGCGTGCGGGGTCGTCGTTTTCACGGTCGTCGTTGTGATCGGCATGCTGCTGGTCTTCAGGCACGCCTCGGACGACGCCGGGCCCTGACGCCGGCTGTCATTTTGGGATAGCCTAGCGCGAGCGGGGCCTCCACATTCGCGGCGCATGAGCGAGGAAAACCGGCTAAAGGTATTTTCGGGCAACTCGAACCGCCCCCTGGCTGAGGAGATCTGTCGGGCGATCGGCGTCCCCCTCGGGGAAGCGACTGTCTCGAGTTTCCCGGACGGAGAGACGTTCGTTAAGATCAACGAGAACATCCGCGGGCGCGACGTCTATATCGTCCAATCGACGTGCCCGCCGACGAACCACCACCTAATGGAGCTGCTGATCATGATCGACGCGGCCCGTCGCGCGTCGGCCCAGCGGATCACTGCCGTCGTGCCGTTCTTCGGCTATGCCCGCCAGGACCGCAAGGACCAGCCGCGGGTTCCGATCACGGCGAAGCTCGTGGCGAACCTGCTTGTCTCGGCGGGAGCGAACCGGATCCTCACCATGGACCTGCACAGCCAGCAGATCCAGGGCTTCTTTGACATTCCGGTTGATCACCTGTCCGCATCCCCGGTCTTCCTCGAGTACCTCTCCACTCTGCGCAGCGAGTCGCTGGTCGTGTGCTCGCCCGACGTGGGCGGGATCAAGATGGCCGCGGCGTACGCCGGCGTCCTCAACGCGAACTTGGCGCTCGTAGCCAAGAAGCGGCGAAACGCGATGACCGTCGACGCGATCGACGTTGTCGGCGACGTCGAGGGCCGCGACATCCTGCTTGTCGACGACATGACGGAAACCGCGGGCACCCTTACGGCGGCGGCCCGGACCCTCCGCGAGAAGGGGGCCCGAAGCGTGCGCGCCGCCGTGAGCCACTGCGTGCTCAACGATGCGGCCTACGACCGGCTGAGGACCGGGCTGATCGACGAGCTGATCACGACCAACTCGGTCGTCCTCGATCCGCGGGGCCTGTCAGTGCGGGTCCTGAGCATTGCCCGGCTGCTCGGCCAGGCGATCCTTCGAATCAACACGAACGAAAGCGTGACGGGTCTTTTCCGGATCAAGGGCTTCTAATCGCTGTCCCCTGCTGCAATGAGATCCAGATTCCTACTGCCCTGCCTGATTTTCACTGCGGTGGCGTCGGCCTTTGCGCTCGGCCTAACGGCCGGCAAGGACCCTGCCGCCGCGAAGCCGGTTCTGCGCCGGGACGCCTCACCCGTGGGCGACGGCAAGGCCGCGGTCGTCTCCAGCTACGCCGACGTGGTCGAGCCCGTGCAGAGGGCCGTGGTGTCGATCTACTCGACCAAGACGGTGCGCATCCCGGCAAACCCCCTGCTTCGCCAGTTTTTCGGCGACCAGATCCCGGACCAGGAGCGCAAGGAGGAGGGCCTCGGTTCCGGCGTCATCGTGACTCCCGACGGGTACATTCTCACCAACAACCACGTGGTGGAAGGAGCCGACGAGCTGACCGTGGCCCTCTCCGACGACCGCAAGTTCAAGGCGAAGGTGGTCGGGGCTGACCAGAAGACCGATGTCGCCGTGGTCAAGATCGAGGCGGCGGGGCTGCCAACCGTGGTCCTTGCCGACAGCGACAAGCTGCGCGTCGGGGACATCGTCTTTGCGGTGGGCAACCCGCTGGGCGTAGGCGAGACGGTGACGATGGGCATCGTCTCGGCCAAGGGCCGCAACCAGCTCGGACTCCTCGACGAAGGCGGCTACGAGAACTACATCCAAACCGACGCCGCGATAAACATGGGCAACTCCGGCGGCGCCCTGGTGGACGCCAAGGGCCGGCTGGTCGGGATCAACAGCGCGATCATCTCCCCGTCCAAGGGCAACATCGGCATAGGGCTGGCCGTTCCGGTGAACCTGGCCGCCGTTGTCATGCAGAGCCTGATCGCGACCGGTACGGTCACCCGCGGATATCTCGGGGTTGGCACCCAGACGATTGGCTCCGACCTGGCCGACCAGCTGGGACTGGGCAAGGACGCCAAGGGAGTCGTCGTCGCCGAGGTGACCCCGGGCGGGCCGGCTGACAAGGCCGGGCTTCGGAACACCGATGTCATCTTGGCCATTAACGACATGCCCGTGTCCTCGACCGAGGAGCTCAGGCTGACAATCGCGGAGATGGCGCCCGGCGCCAAGATCACCCTGAAGCTCGTGCGGGACGGCAAGCCGCTATCGATCGCCGTGACCCTCGGGCAGCTGGCGGAGAAGCCCGACGAACTGGTCGCCGGCGTGTCGGCTGCCCGGCTCACGGACGAGGCGCGCCGCCGCCTGAGTATCGACGCGCGGATCAACGGCTTGGTCGTCACCACCGTCGACGAGAACTCTCCCTATGCCGACCGGCTGGCTCCGAACATGGTCATCATGGAGATCAACCGGACTCCGGTGGCCGACCTGTCGGCGGCCAAGGCCCTGCTCCAGACGGGCCGCAACCTCCTGTTCGTGTTCTTCCGGGGCGCCCCTGGCTACTTGGTCGTCACCGTGAAGTGACGGTCTAGCTGCCCGGCTTCTCGATCGGGCTCTTCGCAAGCGACTCGGGCACGGCGTCGGCCGGGTAGGTCGGAAAACTAAGCTCCAGCAGGGAAACGGCCGGCACGTCGAAGCGTGCGGAGCCGGCGCTGCGGTCGACGAGCATCGCGATGCCCACCGGCTGCGCGCCCGCTTTCCTGATGATCTCGAGACACTCCAGGACCCTGCCTCCCCGCGTGACCACGTCCTCTACGACGAGCACGCGCTCGCCCGGGCTGAAGGTGAATCCCCGCCTCAGGACGAGCACATTGGCCTCCTTTTCCGCAAAGACGTAGCGGGCCTTCGCGCGGCGGGCCACCTCCTGGCCGATCACGAGGCCTCCCATGGCTGGGGCGAGCACGGTTGTGAACTCAAGCCCCGACGCGCGGACCCTCGCGGCGAGCAATTCTCCCAGCCGCTCGACCGCATCCATGTGCTGGCAAACCTGGGCGCACTGGAAATAATGGCCGCTGTGCAGGCCCGAGCGCAGGACAAAATGCCCGCGCAATAGCGCCCGCGTGCGCGTAAAGATGTCGAGGATTTCCTGCTGGGTGGCGTCCATGGGAGGCTTGTGTGAGATTGAATCGGCTTGGGAACGGAAGTAAATTATGTCAGTTGAGCGGATGAAAGAACTTTCCTAGCCTGCGTGTCGAGGCTGGTCCGCCCAGCCCAAAAAACGTCCTCCCCCCATGTCCGCCACCGCATCCGCCGCCCTCAGCCTGGAAGACGAGCTCGGCGACGTGTTGGAGAAGGCAATGCGCCGCTCCGGCTTGACCGAGGAGGAACTGGCCGTCCGCTCGGGTGTGCCCGCAGCGCGGATCCTCGACGCGATCGACTACCGGCCGGACCTGACGGCAGAGGAGCTGAGGCGCCTGGCGGCCGCACTGCAGCTCAACGAGGTGGGCCTTTGCGCCCTGGGCCTGGGCCGTTATCCCCTCCCGAAGATCAAGGGGTTTCCCTTCTGCGTGTGGCCCCTGCACATGCCGCACGGCATCGGGGTCGTGAACGCCTACCTTGTGGGCGAGTGCGGCAGCTCCTCGGGGCTGCTCTTCGACACCGGAACCGGGATCTCGGCGCTGGAATCGTGCTGGCCGGCCGCGGTCCGCGAGGTGCGGGCCGTCTTCCTGACCCACGTCGAGACCGAGCATGCCGGCGGGCTGTGCGACGTTGTGCGCAGGTTCTCCGTTCCGGCGGCCTACGTGCCCGAGGGGGCCCAGGCGCCCTGCGGCCGCCCGATCGGCGAGGCCCAGGTCAGGTCGTTCGGAGCTCTGGAGGTCTCGGCCTTCAAGACCCCCGGCCACGCCTCGGCACACAACTGCTATGTGGTGAGGTCGACCTCCGCCCCGGAGGGGCGCTCGCTGCTGATCTCGGGAGACCTTATCTTCGCGGGGTCTGCCGGCCGGGGCTATTTCTGCTACGAGGAACTCGCCGCCCAGATCCACCGCGTGTTGGCGGCCATGCCGCCAGAGACGGTGATCGCGCCGGGACACGGCCCGATGACGACCGTCGAGAACGAGCTGCGCTACAACCCCTTTCTCACCTGAGGCGGCGCCTCGGGTTGAACCGAAACCAAACCATTGCCCAACGGAAAGGACGGGAGATGCAACTCACCCCGGTCAGGATTGAAAAGCCGGACTCCATCAACTTCATCCTCGGCCAGAGCCATTTCATCAAGACGGTCGAGGATGTCCACGAGGCCTTGGTGAACGCCGTGCCGGGCATCAAGTTTGGCGCTGCCTTCTGCGAGGCCTCCGGAAAGTGCCTGGTGCGCTGGTCGGGCACTGACGAGGAGATGATTGAGCTCGCCCGGCGAAACGCCCTGGCGATCGGGGCGGGCCACACGTTCATCGTTTTCCTTGCCGACGGATTCTTCCCCGTCAACGTTCTCAATGCGCTCAAAGCCGTTCCGGAGGTGTGCCGCATCTTCTGCGCCACCGCAAACCCGACCGAGGTGCTTGTCGCGCAGACCGCGCAGGGCAGGGGCGTGGCGGGCGTGGTAGACGGGTCGGCCCCCAAGGGGATCGAGGGCGAGCCCGACATCGCTTGGAGGAAGGGCTTCCTCAGGAAGATCGGCTATAAGCTGTGAGGGCCGCGTCCGGCCCGCTAGGGCCGAGTCTTGACAACCCGATTCATCGGATGGCCTTGTGGGGCTAGGCAAATCGCCCCATACCAGCATGAAAGTCTCTCTCGTAGGCATCACCGGCATCCCGTTGGGGAAGCACAAGGTCAAGGATCCGCGCATGGATCAGGCGGACAAGTTGGTCGAGGCCGACAAGAAGACCTATGCCCAGGTGGACGTCGTGGACGACGCCGAGGCGCTGACCTCGGACGCCGTTGTCGCCTCGCCGGAGGGCCGGCTCGAACTGATCATCCGCGACCTCGAGTTCACGGAAACCCGGCTGGAGCGCAACCCGCCGGAGGCCGAGAAAGCGGTCCTATCCAAGATCAAGGCGTGCCTGGAGTCGGAGCAAACCGTGTCCCAGGCGCAACTCACCGAGCAGGACCACCAGACGGTCGGCTCGCACGCCTTCTTCACGGTGAAGCCCGTCGTTGTGGCGGAGGCCGCAGACGTCGAGAAATTTGACGAATTCCTGGTGCGGGTTGTGAGCGCGGCCGGATACATCAGTTTCCTTACGGTGGGCGGGCCCGAGAACCGGGCCTGGCTCGTCAGGGGCGGGGCGACCGCGCCCGAGGCCGGGGGAATCATCCACACCGACATCCAGAAGGGCTTCATCCGCGCCGAGATCATCGGTTTTTCCGACCTGGTCGCCTGCGGGGGCGAGACCCAGGCCAAGCGCGCGAACAAGGTGCGCCTGGAGATGAAGCCCTACGTCATGCAGGACTACGACGTGGTGAATTTCCGCTTCAACAAGTCCTCCTAGTCCTCACGGGGGGGCACCGCCCGGGAACAGCCCGAGGAAGGGAGGGACAAGGACGAGGGATGTGAGGCACAGGGCGAAGAACACCCCGAGCCAGAGAGCCACAGCCACGGTCTGCGAACATAGCCTCCAGCCGGGGGAGTCGTGCTCCGGCAAACCAGCCGGGCGCCCCGCCAGGGACTCCAGAAACGGCCTCAGGGTCGCTCGAAACCTGAGGACGCAGCGGCACATGGGCCAAAGGAAGGGCGTGCGCATCCGGGCCGGTAGGACCTGAGGCATCCATTCCGAGTCGAAGCGGCAGAAGATCCCATCGCCAATGCATCTCGGGAGCTGTCGGCCCGTGACTCGCTCGAAACGCAGGCGGAAGAGCGTGTAGCGCGCCTGCCTGCCGCGGAAGTTGATCAGGGATAGCAGCAGTTTCTGCGGCGGGATCCGGGCGAGAATCTGGTCGATCTCCCACCACACTCCCTGGGTCTCGGCCGGCTGGAGGACGATCACCTGGGAGACCGACATCGTCTCGAGGACCGTCTGCTTCCAGGAGTCGTCCTGCACGTAGACGCGAGCGGCCCCGCCCAGGGCAAGCTTCTCGCCCGGCTTTCCGATCGCCACAAAGGGGCCGAGGCGGCCGAAGAACCAGGCGAGCTGCTCCTCGGCGGTGTCGAGCGGGTTCCCCCAGATCATCCTCAGGACCCGGAGCGGGTGCAGCGTCAGCAGCAGGCCGAAGGTCCCCGTCGAGCCCGGGAAGACAAGGCCGAGGACGTAGGCGGTGACCCCGCCGGGGTTGAACGTGTCGTAACCGTCGTCGTCAAAGGCCCGCAGGTAAAGGACCGGAGCCTTCCGGCTCCCGGCAAGCGCCGCCTCGGCCGGGCGCAGGCAAAGCCTGTAACCCAGGTAGATTAGTGGTGGCAGGCCCAGGGCCGGCACCAGGGCGGCCAATGTCACAAGCGTCAGCGCGAGCGTCGGGGGCTCACCTGAAAACTGGTAGAAGCTGTAGAGAAAGAACAGGGCCAGGCCTGCTGGGAGCCAGACGAGGCCGCCGGCGATTCGCAGGAACCATCCGAGCGCGGGCAGGCGCATCGGCTGCTTCACCGTCGCACCCTGCAGGCCGGGTGCGGGACGCGGACGGGCGGCCCCGAGGATCCTCCGGCGCGTCATGTCAAAATCCAGGGCCCGCAGCAGGTAGACGGGGCTGTAGAGTCCCACGAAGAAGGCAGCGGCGAAGACGATCAGAAGGAGCAGGACGATCGGCACCACGATGGCGGCGGCGAAAAGGCCGCTGCGCAACCCGGATGGGCCCAGCCAGAACCCGGCGACGAGGGCGGCTGCAATCGCCAGACCGTAGACCCAGGTTGAAAGAGCATGCTTCTTGCGGGCGGCTTGGACGATCTGCCTGAGCCACCCAAGGAACCGATCCCACCAGACCTCCGGGGGGATCGTCACCCGCTCCGGGGACCTGGAAAACCGGTCGGGAATCAGGGCCGAAAGAACCCCCGAGGCCAGCTCGGCCTCATGGGGCGGAAGGACCGACTCCCAGGACCTTCCGTCGAGCGTGTCCATCCGCATGGGGTAGCCAATCCGAGAATTTAGCAGCCAGGGGCTCCCGAACTCAGTCAAGGGACCCAGGACTGCGCGGGATACGGCACCCAGGGCGACCGACAGGCTGCCGCGGCCCTTCGGGCGCAGAAGCGCCTCAAGGCAGGCCCCCGGCTCGTAGGCTTCCCTGGGGATCCGGCGCAGCGGGCCTACGCGGCAGGCGATCAGTCGCTCCCGGTCGATCGCGAGCAGGTGGCGGAAATAGTCCGCCTTGCCGTATTTCCAGAGGCACACGGCGGGCAGCGCCCGCTCAAGGTCCATGATCGGGCTCACGGGTGCGATCTCGCCAAGGCCGCGGCTGCGAACTCATTGGTGTAGGTCTTCGCCAGGTCGACAGCCTTGTACCTTGGGTTGCCGGCCGCGAGGATTTCCCACTCGGTCTTGGCCGCGCCGTCGGGCATCAGGCCGTCTGTTGCGAACATGGGCATCTCTTCGGTGAGGGCGGCAATGTAGGCTTTCTTGTCTTTGCCCGCGAACTCCTTGGGCATCAGGGCGGCAATCTCCTCTGGGCGGTGGGTGTTGATGAAGCGGAGGGTCTTAACGAACGCGTTGGCCAGGCGCTGGGCGGTTTCCCGGTGGGCCTGGGCGAAGGCGTTGGACATGTAGATGCAATTGGTCGGGAAAAGCGTGCCGAACCACCTTCGGGTCTGCTCTGGGGTGGTGAGGTCTGCGAAGACAACGGCCGCCCCCTTGGACTGGTAATAGTCCCCGTCAGGATTGGGGGCGACGACGAGGTCAGCCTTACCTTGCTGGAGCGCCTGGAGGATCTTGTCGCGCTCCTCGGGTGCGAGTCTGGTGTAGTCCGCAATCGAGTTGCCTCCCTTGATCAGCAGGGCGTTTGCGATCGCTGTCTTCGATGACCCGGGGCCTCCCGCAATGATGCGGCTGCCCTTGAGGTCGGCGAGGGACTTGAACTTGTCCCGCGACGCGGTGGCGACGAGCACCCGAGCCCCGGGCGTTACCCCCAGTGTGACGATCGCCTCCGTCAGCCTTCCTGCGGCCTGGGAGACGATCGTGTGGTGGTAGTAGGCCATCGCGGCGTCGATCCGGCCGTCGACCAGCATCTCGTCGGTCGGGATGTCATCCCGGATCTCGACCAGCGTGACCAGGAGCCCCTCGTCCCCAAAATACCCGAGGCGTTCGGCAAGAACGGCCGGAAACGACCTTATCTTGCCGATACCGTCCACCAGCAGATTTACCCGGACGGGAGCCGCGGGGCCGGTGGAAGGAGATGAGCGGACCGGGGCTACTGCAGCTGCAAGGAGTAGGGGGAGCAGGATCAACAGGGGCTTTTTCATAGGAGGAACATTGAAGAGCACAGTCCTTGGGCGATTCGGAGGGCGGAATCTTCCCTGGCCGATGGGAGGGGGGCGGATCACTCAGTGTTCTGCTTAAAGATCACGTCACGATCCGAGCGGGGCACGATCCCCACGGCCCACGGAGCCGTGACCACCTGGGTGACAAAGCTGCTTGGGGCGGGCGCCTGTACGGCATAGACGATAACGAGGCTATCGTGCTCCACGGATGCCGTAAGAATCCTGACGACATAGCCTCCGGTGGGCCGTTCGCCGGCGCACACCTCGACCGCCATCTCCATTTCTTCGTTCAGATTCTGCGGAGGCTTCTCACCCACCTGCCTCCAGAAGTCCGACCAGGACCGGGCAGAGCGCAGGACCTGGGTGGTGAGTTCCGGGGTACCCCGGTATTGGCCGTGCCATTGGGGAATGTCATGGGCTGCGGGAGCCGGCGCAACCTGCTGGGCCACGGCCACGCTCGGCGCGGCGGGTACCACGGCCGGTGGGGACGGGGTTGGGGAAGGCGGCGAATGCTGCGCCAAGCCCAATGCCACCAGGGCCAGGGGCAGGGGGACGACGGCCAGCCTGAGCAACTTCATTTTCGGGAATGCAGTGGTTTTGCTCTGACGGTGCCGGGCACTGTGACCATTCCACCCCATGCAGGCAACACGTTCCTGAGGAGGCCTTGGCCAAGCCATCCCTTCGGGCGTCGTTTTCGGTCTGGTTCGGGTGCCTGAGCAGATCGGGGAGGGATCCCCACTGCCCCCCTCCGCGCCGCCCTTCGTGGCCGCCCTTCGTAGGGGGCTTGACGGATCTGCGCGACATGCTCTCATTGCGCCCAACCCCCGATGGACGACTGGATCGTTCAGATGATCAAGGCTCGGAGCCGGCGCAGACTCGCGGCATGGCTTATTGTCTTCGGAATCGGGGTCTGCCTGACTTGGACCCAGCAGCGGTACATTGTGAACTGTCTCCAAGGCCCGTTCACGCTGGGCCCGGATGAACTCGGCTCGATCCAGGATCCGGCCTCACAGGCGCGGTATTTCGTCACGGTTCACGGCGACTCGTGCATCGACACGGGAGTTCAGGAGATCACCGTAACGACGACGGGCGGGGTCGAGACTGGCCGGAAGGTCACAGCTCATTATTACGCGTTGGCGATCGGCCCCAGGCTGCTTTTCGTAAAGACCCCGAAGCCATCTTCGACAACTGCAACCGGGGCGCTAGTCCCGACGGACTCTTACCTGGTCGACCGATTGCTGGGAGAGCCCCACTCCGCAGTGGATCCGTCACAGGCCCAGGCGATCCGCGAGAAGCTCTATTCCTTCTACATTGACGACGACTCGTTCCGGGAGGGTGGCTATATCGTCTTGGGGGCCTGGGTCGTGTTTGGGGGCTTACTCTTCATCTTCGTGAGGCGGGATTGGAGGCTGCTGTGCAATCCGGAGTCCCATCCAGTGGTCGCGCGGGCTAGGGCGTGGGGTGACCCGATGGTCGTTGGCGCTGACGCACAGAGGGAGTCTCTCTCCCTGGTCCTCAAGGCCGGCGGGGGCTGGAGGGTGGGCGAGCGATATGTCATCCAGCAGGCGCTGTTCTCGTTCGACATCTTCCGCTGGTCAGACCTGCTCTGGGCCTACAAGAATGTCACGCGCAGGAGCATAAACTTCATACCGACGGGCAAGAGCTATTCCGCGGTGCTGCATTTCGCCACCGGCTCAAAGGCAAGCACTGCAATCCAAGCGGGCCAGAAGGTCGTCGACAGGATCCTTGAATTCGCGCTCGAGCGCGCCCCCTGGGCGATCCTCGGTTACTCTGCCGAACTTAAGACCGTCTTTGACAAGAAGCCTGAGGAGTTCCGTGCTGCTGTTGAGCAGCGGAAGAGCTCGAAGAAATCCTAGGCGAACCCCAAAAAAGAGGGGCTCTTGATCAAAGATTGGGGACATGGGGCGTTGGAAGCGCCACCATGTCCCCTATGCACTTACACCTGACTCTTCCCGGATACCGCATCCTCCGGTGGGAGAGCAACTCTTTGATGCGGGTTCATG
>CAIOZY010000042.1 GCA_903862935.1 uncultured Opitutaceae bacterium | reverse complement strand
GGGGCACGCGGGTTCAACTCCCGCCACCTCCACCATTTCGATTGCTCAACATCAACGCATTACACAACGAGGTGGCGGGATTATTGCCAATTCTTGCCAAAGTGCTGCATACGAGTGCTCCTGGCGGCATTGGCTATCAAAGATGAGCATGGTTTGTCGGCGGAAGAGAAGTTCAACATAGCGAAGATTATGCGGCGGGGCCTGGCTGATGTTGATGCCAAACTGGGCGACATCATCAACCCGACTCCTTCTCCGGTCCGGTGTCCTTGCCAACCCGGTCTGCTGCGGGAATTCAGCAGGATACCAAAGCAAGGTTGAGCATTAAACCAAAGTAAGTTTTGACACCAAACCAAAGTAATTCATGGTGTCCTCCATGCCCGTGGACCTCCAACGCGAACTGGCTGAGGCCCTGCGGCGCGCGCAGCAGGCCGCCGCACCGACGCACATTCTGCGCACGGCGCAACTGCCGCGGCGGGACCGCACCCTCCTGCAACAGCGCGGATTCGTTGTCGAGATCATCAAGGGCTGGTATGCCCTGACCACGCCCCAAGCCCGTCCGGGCGAAACCACCTTCTGGCACCTGCATTTCTGGGCCTTCGTCTCGGCCTACCTCCACGCCCGCTACGGCCGGCGCTACTGCCTGTCTCCTGAGCATTCGCTCGATCTGTGGACCGCCAGCACGCAAACGCCGAAGCAGTTGATTGTTCTCACCGCCCGTGGCGGTGTGTTCACGCTCAAGCTCCCCAACGACAGTTCGGTTCTCCTCTATCCCAATCGCAAGGGGCTTCCCTCCGTCACCGAATCCAAGCAGGGCGTGCAGGTCATGCCGCTCGCCGTCGCGCTCCTGCGTACGACACCGAGCTATTTCATCCGGTCGGCCACCAATGCGGAACTCGCCCTGCGCATGGTGCGCATCGAGGAACTCTCCCGCGTCCTGCTGGCCGGCCCGGTCAACGTCACCGCAGCCGGCCGGATCGCCGGCGGACTGCGGCACCTCGGCCTCACCGATTCCGCCTCCCGGCTGGAAGCGGACCTGCTCGCGGCCGGTATCGCGATCAAGCCCCAGAACCCCTTTGAAGGACCGGGCCGCCTGCCGGTTGGTTCCGTCCTCCAATCGCCCTACGCCGGCCGCATCGAAGCGATGTGGTCACGCATGCGGCCCGACGTGCTGAAACATTTTCCCGCGCCGCCCTGTGCCATGCCGGAGCAGTCCCGCTACCTGCATCGCGTGAATGAGATCTACACGCACGACGCCTACCATTCGCTCTCCATCGAAGGTTATCAGGTCACCCCGGAACTCATCCAGCGCATCGCCGACGGCGCCTGGAATCCTTCCGCCAATCCGCAGGATCAGGAACAGGCCAACGCGATGGCCGCGAAAGGCTACCGCGAAGCATTCGGCCAAGTACTCGCCAGTCTCGGGGACATCTGGCGCGGTCGCCCACCGGGCAAGGTCGTGGACCGCGACCTACAAGGCTGGTATCGCGCCCTCTTCAGCCCATCGGTGCAGTCCAACATCCTGCCCGTCTCCGCGCTCGCCGGCTATCGCGAGCGCCGCGTCTTCATCCGTGGTTCGGAGCACGTCCCTCCCGCGATCGAAGCCGTCCCCGCATTGATGGAAGCGCTGTTCAGCGCGCTCACCCAGGAACCGTCACCGGCCGTTCGCGCGGTGCTCGGTCACTTCATCTTCGTCTTCATCCATCCCTATTCCGACGGCAACGGCCGGATCGGGCGCTTCCTCATGAACCTGATGCTTGCCTCCGGCGGCTACAGCTGGACCGTCATCCGCGTGGACCGGCGGCGGGAATACATGGCGGCCTTGGAAAAAGCTTCCGTCCATGGCGAGATCAGCGACTTCGCGAAGTTCGTGGCCGACGAGATGAAAGCCTCGGCCAAGCTCAGGCCCTTCCAGCATAAGCGGAGTCTAGTCTAATGCCCCACGTGCATAGTCGCCAACGGGACAGTCGCCTGCTTGGAAAGGCCGCAGAAGTTCTATTGCCAATTATTGCCAAACCCGGCGCCGGTTGATTTCGTCCTCGTCGCTCGTGCGCCAATTGTGAGGCGGCGGCACGGTGGGTTGCGCGCGGTCGGACGTCTTCTTCGCCATGCCCGCATCATCGGACGAAACGCCAGACCGGCAATCCGGGACGGCACTCCCGCACCGGGAGTGCCCTTTTGCTGCGAATCGGGTGCCCTCAACGTCTTATCTACGCTGTACGTCGGGTTGGATCATGCCGCCGCGAAATGATGCTGTTGGATCTTTTCCAGTAAGGAATGCTTTTCGCGTTCCGTCTGCTCAAGGTCGTACTGGTTTTGCAGGTTCAGCCAAAGCTGGGCCGATGTTCCAAAGAAGCGGGCGAGCCGCAGAGCGGTGTCAGCACTGATGCCGCGCTCCTTGCTAATGATGGAACTGATCCGGCTTTCTGGAATGCCGATGGCCTTGGCCAATCGGTACTGAGAGATGTTCCCCGGCTTGAGGAACTCTTCCAAAAGAACTTCGCCTGGATGGACGCTGGGCAGTCGGTTGGTTTTCATCTGTATTCTCAATTGATTCTTTCAGGTTCATTTGCTTCGGGGCCTCTTTAGTGATAATCGGTGATCTCCACTTCAGTCGCCCCGTCATCGGCCCAGCGGAAACAGAGCCGATATTTGTCATTGATCCATATCGCATGCTGCCCCTTGCGATCACCGATGAGGCGATGCAGCTTGTTTCCCGGCGGCACCTCCAAATCCTTGAGCGTAGTGGCAGCATCCAGATATTTGAGTTTCCGGCGGGCAGCCGAGAGAATGTTGGCGGGGAGGCCCTTCGGCGGATATCCCAGAAACACCTGCTCGGTCGCTTTGTCGGAAAATGTCTTGATCACAACGCTCGCCAACTTCCGCTAAGCGGAAGCATCCGTCAAGCGTAATTATTCCGCTTCAACGAAATATTTTGTCCCGTGGCGGGTTGTTGTATGGGTCGCAACAGGCAGCCACGTCCTAGTCTGGCATGTACGCGGCCCAAGTGGCCAGAATCAATAGCACTATCGGCGGCGCTCTCATCGAAGGCCACGGAGTCCGCAGAGATCACTATTGCCAATTATTGCCAAAACTTACGCCGTTTTGTGCCGCTGCGTGCACCGAGGCGCACCCTTGACGTATTCATCCATTTGTCACGTTTGCGTTTTAGCAGTCGCAAGTTACACAACTACAGTCGGTTAACATAGAACGGATAAAATTGCCCGGTGCCACTT
Source organism: uncultured Opitutaceae bacterium (assembly GCA_903862935.1). GTDB lineage: Bacteria > Verrucomicrobiota > Verrucomicrobiia > Opitutales > Opitutaceae > Palsa-1447. The sequence continues at coordinate 444 of CAIOZY010000042.1, read as the reverse complement.
TCAACTCCCGCCACCTCCATACTTTCTGTTTGATTAAGCTATTTGGTGATAAGTCGGTTGGATACGTTTTCAGTCTAATCTGGGGATCTGTGTGTGAAATGAGATCGTGATCATCTTTGAACATTAGCGATCTCACATTCTTCCGAGCTGTATCTCTCAGTTCGTGTCTCCCCTTGGACGCCACTGCGGAAACACGGGAACTCCATCGAATAGCGGGTTTACCTGAAGGCCCAGCTCCCGAGAGCCGGGACTGGTAGAATAAGCCTGCGTCGCAGCCAAGTGACTCGCTATGGGCGCTGATGTCCTAGCGGGAGTTTAAGAGTTATTCGGGGAAAAGCGTGAGATTTTAGAGTGGGGAATACAAAACCCGTGCGTATGACCTATGGAGCCGTTTTGGCGTAACGGGCCAGGCCGAGCGCGTGGAAGATTTTGCTTTGTTCCTCG
>CAIOZY010000041.1 GCA_903862935.1 uncultured Opitutaceae bacterium | reverse complement strand
GGCTTCCTTCCCACGGTCCCCTCACGGCGCCCCAGTTGCCCTTCGGCTAGACCTTCCCTCTGCAGGGCGGTCGACAGACTTACATTCTTGTTAGCACTGCTCACTGTTCAGCAGGTGCGCCCTGCCGGGCGCACCAAATAAAACGGGGCCCGGATTTCTCCGGGCCCCGGTTATTTTCTAGTTCTACCTGATCAATTCAATGCCGGCCCGCTTAGGGCTCGACAGGTCGGTCTCAGAGGAAGGACGTGATGCGCTTCCAGCTGATCCGGTACTCCAGCACGGCGATGCTGAGCAGGAACAGCACTGTGCCGTAGCCTGCGAGGCCGTCCGCGCTGACACTGAATGGGATCGTCAGAGAAAGCACGACCGCAGCCGCGGCCAGTAGGCCAGGGAGGACCGCGTTCCTAAGGATATTCTCTTTTGTCATTGTTGTTGTCCTTTCAGTTTTTGGTTTGAAGCCCCAAGTGGGCCACGCGCCAAGGATACTCCCGATTTCCAATAGCTGAAATTGATTTAATCTATACTTATGATAGTCTTCACATATGGAACTCCAGCAACTGCGATACGTCGTGGCCGTCGCCGATCTCAGCAATTTCACCCGAGCATCCGAGCACTGTAATGTATCTCAACCTTCTTTGAGTCAGCAGATTATAAATCTTGAAAGAGAAATTGGTCACAAGCTCTTCCACAGACTCGGGCGCAAAGCCGTGCTCACAGAGGCCGGCACGGCCTTCCTTGAACATGCCCGTCGTGTGCTCATGGAAATTGAAAATGCGACCATTGAACTGAGCGACTCACCCGCCCTCGAACGCCAGATCAATGTCGGAGCGATACAAACTCTTACTCCCTACATACTTCCATCCTTGATCGCCCGTTCTTCCAAGGCTTATCCAAATCTTCAAATCAATGTACAAGAAGATTTTAGAACGTCCCTGATCCGCGGGGTCATCGAGGGTGAACTCGACATGGCCTTGGTCGCTCTACCCGTGAAGGATGAGCCCCGGATCCACGTGGAGACCCTGTTGCGGGAGCCCCTGCTGCTCGTCGTAAGCCGCGACCATCCCTTGGCCTCCAGGCCCAAGGTCACCGCCGCGGACTTGGCGGGCGAGACCTTCGTCATGATGGGCACGGCAAGCTCCCTCGCCCAGCAGGTCCGCAGTTTCTGCGGCGACCACCATTTCGAGCCCCGCCTGCGCTACCGCTGCTCCCAAGTGTCCACGGTGAAGGAGTTCGTAAGCCTCGGGGTCGGCATCTCGATCCTGCCGCGGATGGCGCGCGCCGACGGCGACGACGCCTCGCTGGTCTACATCACCCTCGCCGATGCCGAGCCCTACCGCGAAATCGCCGTCATCCGCCACATGCAGCGCTACCAGAGCCGGGGTGCGGAGCAGTTCCTGACCCTTCTCCGGGAGCACGCCGCGCGGATGGTCGAGCGCTTTTCAGCCGCCTAGCGCAAAACCGCCGCCCCTTTGCATTTGCGGTCCCCCCTCAAACGGGGCCACACTGTCCGCACTATGATCGACCTCATCAAGAAGTCTCTTCTGGCGGGCGTCGGGGCCGCGGTGGTCACCAAGGAAAAGATCGAGGAGGCCTTCGGGGAGTACGTGCGCGAGGGCAAGGTCTCCGCGGGCGACGCGCGGATCATGGCCGAGAAGATCGCCGAACAGGGCCGGCGCGAGTTCGACGAGGTGTGCTCGAAGCTGGGCACGAGGCTGCGCGACGCGGCGAATGCCGCCGACGGGCAGACCCAGGCTCGGATCGCCGCCCTTGAGCAGCGCGTCCTCGCCCTCGAGGCCAAGGCCGCCCCGCCTCCGACCCGCTCCGGCGAGCCGTGAAACCTTTTGACCTGTTCAGCCACGCCGTCCGCGCGAAAGAGATCGTAGGCGTGCTGGCCCGGCACGGGTTCTCGGACCTTCTGGATCAGTTCGACCTGCCGGCGGGACTGCGCCAGCGGCTGGTATCCCGGGAGCATCCCGGCAGCAACGCCTGGGAGCGGATCCGCCTGACCCTCGAGGAGCTGGGACCCGCATTTGTAAAGTGCGGACAGCTGATGAGCACGCGGCCCGACGCACTGCCGGCGCCCTTCATCCTCGAGCTGCGCAAGCTCCAGGACGAGGTCCGCCCAGTCCCTTTTTCCGAGATCCGACCGGTGCTCCTCGACGAGTTGCCCGGCGACCCCGCACAGATCTTCAGCGAGTTTGACGAGACGCCTGTCGCCTCGGGTTCGTTGGCCCAGGTCTACAGGGCGCGCCTGCGCGACAGCGGAAGGGCCGTGGCCGTCAAGGTGCAGAGGCCAAACATCATCCGAACGGTCGAAATGGACCTGGACCTAGCCGCCTGGTTCATCGGGCAACTGCACCAGCGGATCTCCTACCTCAGGCCCTACGACCTTCCCGCCATCTTTGCCGAGGTGAGGGAGGGCGTCCTCAAGGAGCTGGACTTCAGCCACGAGGCCCGCAACCAGCAGTATTTCAGCACGTTCAATCCCGACCCGGCGCGGATCTTCGCTCCTGCGGTGGTCACAGAGCTCACCGGCCGGCGCCTGATCGTGATGGACTTTGTCGAGGGGGTCCCTCTCGGGCGGGCGGCCCCATCCCCGGAGCTGGCCCAGGGGCTGGCGGCCGCCGGAGCCCGATCGCTGCTGCACCAAATCCTGATCGCCGGCTTCTTCCATGCCGACCCGCACGGCGGCAACGTGCTGGTGACCCCGGACGGGCGTCTGTGCCTGTTGGACTGGGGGCTTGCGGGCCACCTCACCCGCCGGCTGCGGTATGCCCTGGCCGACTTCTGGAGGTGCGCGGTCGAGCAGGAGGCCGACGCAATCGTCCAGATCGCGATGAGCCTGGCGCCGCCCGACGCCCGGCTTGACCAGCGCGAGATGGAGAAGGACGTGACGCTCGCCCTGCGCGAGGAGCTCAACTTCGCGATCGGGCGCCAGCAGCTCGGCCGGGCGATGCTGAAACTGCTGTTCATCTTCGGGCGCCACGGTATCCGGCTGTCCCGGGACTACTCGCTGATGGCGAAGGCCGTGCTGGCGATCGAGGAGACCGGCCGGGCACTCGACCCGAAGTTCGATCTCAGGGCCGAGGCCGTTCCGGTCCTGCGCGAGCTGCAGCGGGAGCGGACAAGCCCTCGGGCGCTCCTGCGCCACACGCGCGACTTCTTCGGGGCAAGCTTCCGGACCCTTCAGGACCTTCCCGACGAGTTGCACCGGCTCGTGCGGCGGCTCGAGCACGACAACCTGACGATCAACTTCCAGCACCGGGGACTGGACGAGCTCGACGAGGGGCTGAGGACCGCCGCCAACCGCATTGCCCTGGGGGTCGTGATCGGATCCCTCATCATCGGCTCGTCCCTGATCGTGAACACCCGGCTTCCCCCGCTCGTCCACGGCTACCCGCTACTTGGGATCACCGGGTACCTGCTTTCCGCGGCCCTGGGCTTCTACGTCATCTGGGACATCATCCGGCACGGCCGGCACAACTAGGCGCTTTCACCGGGGTTCTTCACCCGGCCAAGCCGATCAGGGGGCGCGAGCCGGAAGGACAAAGCTAAAGTCGCTTCCGCCGCCAGGCCGGTTGGCAAAGGCGATCGTCCCCCCGTGGGCCACAACGATCTCGCGAGCTATGGCCAAGCCCAGCCCCGCCCCCTTGCTCGCGTCGCCGGGCACCCGGTAGAACTTCTCGAAGATCCGGGCGGCGCTCTCCGGGGGAATCCCGGGACCCCGGTCGCGCACGCCGAAGCGCATGAAGGCACTATCGGCCGGCTCGGCATACAGGGTAATCGTTGCCGCCTCAGGCGAGTGCTTGGCTGCGTTGGACAGGAGGTTGATGAAGACGTGCCGGATTCGGTCGGGGTCGACCTCGACGGAGGCTGCTTCCTGCGGCGCGAGGATCTCGATCGCCTGGCCGCGCGACTCGGCGATCGGCCGCATCTCGCGGGCCATGTCCTCGAGGAGCCTCGCCACCGGGACCAGGCTGCGGCTGAGGCGCGCGACGCCCCCCTCCAGGCGGGCGAGGTCGAGCAGGTCGTTCAGGATCCTCAGAAGCCGGTCGGCGTCGTCCCGGGCCGTCTCCAGAAGCTCCCGCTGCCGCGCGGTCACGGGTCCGACGCCACTTTCGAGCAGAAGGTAAACCGCCATCCGCAGACTCGTCAGCGGGGTCTTCAGCTCGTGGCTGACAGTTCCCACCAGGTTCGTCTTCGCGTCGTCCAGCAGCCGGAACTTCGTGACGTCCTGCAGGAAGACGGCCGCCCCGCCAAATCCGGTCAGCGGGTCCCCGATCGCCAGGATTCGCGGAAGGTAGTGGCGGTTCTCGGAGCCCACCCGCAGCGTGATCACCTGGTCATAGCCCGCAGGCAGGAAGTGCCTGCCGGTCTCCAAAACCTCGCGAACTCTCGCACCCAGGGCCTCGGGAAAGCCCCCGGCGAAGGCCGGGGTTGCCGCAAGCTGCTCGGCGGCCGGGTTTCGAACCGGGTCGCCGCCCTCCCGGGCAATGACAAACAGCGGATCGGGGGTCGACCTGAGCGTCGCCTCCATGGTCCGCTGGGTCCTCAGGACCTTCTCGGCCATCGCATCCCGGTAGGTGCGCAGGCTGCCCGCCATCGCATTGAAGGCCCCGGCCATGCCCTTGAGTTCGGCGATCGCTGAATCGGGGACGGCGTGCTCCAGATCGCCCGCGCCGAGCGCGGCCGCGGAGCGCGTCAGCGCTTGGATCGGTTGGAGCAGCGAGACGGCCAGGCGCCAGGCCACCCACGCCGAAACGAGGACCGCCGCTGCGATTCCAAGGAGAAGCACCCCGGTCGTCGTCGAGGCGAGCCTCGCCGCCCGCTCCTGTGTCAGGCGGGCCTCGCTGTAGTCGCGGTCCTCCAAGGCATCGATCGCCGCAAGGACTGCGTGCAGCGCAGCCTCGTTCTCCTGCCAGGCCCCGATCGAGCCGGAGATCTCGGAGGGAAGGATTCGGCCTCCCCGGGCCGAAAGCCGCTGGAAGGCGCCATCCAGCCGCTCGACGAAGGGCTGCCTCGCGGTCCCCGCCGCGCCCGCCGACTGGGCCATCAGCTCCCGGCTGAAGGCTTCGCGGCCGTCGTTGAAGGTCCGCGCGGCAAGAAGCGACTGGTCGATCGACTGTGCCGCGGCAAGCGCCCCGTCCATGCGGATCGCCTCCGTCCGCATCCGCTCCGAGGCGAGCAGCGCCCCGTAGCCGCTCAGCAGCTCCCTCTCGTACGAGCCCGCGAGGCGCGCACAGGTCAGGATGGCGTAGCCGCCCGTGCCGGCCACCAGGACAAGCAGAGGCAGGAGCCCCAGGTAGAGCCTCGAGCGCAGGGTCATCGCAGCCCGAGCTTCTGGCGCTTTCGGTACAGGGTCGCCGGGTTGATCCCGAGCGTTCGGGCGGCCTCCTCGAGACTCGCCGACTGGGACAGCACCCGCCGGATGTGCTCAGCCTCCAGGGCATCGAGCGGAACCTTGGAGCCCACGGCGGCGGCGGTATCCTCGCCAGGCGAGAACTCCTCGGGCAGGTCGGCAATGCCGATCTCATCTCCGTCGGCAAGGATCACGGCCCGTTCGACGACGTTGCTGAGCTCCCTCAAGTTTCCCGGCCAGGGGTAGCGCGCGAAGGAGGAGACGACCCCCTCCGAGAAACCCCGCAGAGGTTTTCCCAACTGCGCGCAATAGTGCCTAAGGAAGCCCTGCGCCAGTTTCGGGACGTCCGCCGGACGCTCGCGCAGGCCCGGCATCGCGACGCTCACGACGTTCAGGCGGTAGAAGAGGTCCTCTCGGAAGCGCCCCGCCTGGACCTCGGCAGCGAGGTTCCGGTTGGTGGCGGCGATGACCCGCACGTCGGCCCGGCGGACGCGGGCCTCGCCCACCCGCTCGAACTCCCGCTCCTGCAGCAGCCGCAGGAGCTTCGGCTGGATGTCGAGCGGGATCTCGCCGATCTCGTCGAGGAAGAGAGTTCCGCCGTCCGCTGCGGCCACTTTCCCCGCAGCGTCGGCCACGGCGCCCGTGAAGGCGCCCTTGACGTGCCCGAACAGCTCGCTCTGCAAAAGCTCCCGCGACAGGCTCGGGCAGCTCACGGTGACAAAGGGGGCGGCCTTGCGGGGGCTCCGGTCGTGGATCTGCCGCGCGAGGACCGTTTTGCCCGTGCCGCTCGGTCCGAGCAACAGGACGGTCGCCTGGGTCGGGGCGGCCTTGAAGGCGATGTCCAGGGCCCTGCGAACCGCGGGCTCGGCGGACTCGAGGTCCACGGGAGGGGCCACGCGCGCGAGTTCGGTCTCGAGCGATCGCACCCGCAGCCGCAGTTCCCGGCTCTTGTCGATCCTCGCCAGGACCGCCCGGATCTGCTCCGGGGTAAAGGGCTTCGGGATAAAGTCGAAGGCGCCGCGGCGCATCGCCTCAACCGCGATTGCGATGTTCGCGTAGGCGGTGAACAGCACCACGGCCGCCTCGGGCCTCGCCTTGAGGAGCTTCTGCAGCACCTCTAGCCCGTCGTCCTGCCCCAACCGCACGTCAAGGAACACGGCGTCGAAGGGCTCCTCCTCGGCCGCCCGAAGCGCCCGGGCCGCGTTCGGGGCCTCGACCGCGGTGTGGCCGTCGGTCTCAAGGGCTATCCGGGTCGTCCGCCGGATCGAGGCCTCGTCGTCGATGATCAGGACTCGCATGGCTTGGATCTGCTCGGCTTTAGGATTCACAGGGTTTTGTCGGGGCCGCAAACGCCAAACACGGAGAAAAACAAGGCGGGACCGCTCATCGCGGCCCCGCCAGGTCCAGCTTCAACTTAGCAATTCCGCGGGTTTCCCAGCATGAACTGCGCTTGTTATAGACCCCGCCCGGGCTCCGCGGTTCCCTCTGCGCGCCTAAGCGCCTGATCATTTTTCTTTTGCCGAATCGCGGGCATTCGGCTGACTGGACCGTCAGGATCAAGACCATGGCCCCCGCAGACCCCAAATCCCAGCCGGCAACCCCAGAGCCGGTCCCCCGCATCACCGACCTTGAGATCAAGGACGCCCAGCTCATCTTCGGGGAAGTCTGGAGGGACCTGGAGACCGATTTTGGTCGGGAGAACCTGCGCTTTCCCAAGGAGATCATCCTGCTGGGAGGCGCCCCAGGCGCCGGCAAGGGAACCAACACCAATTTCATCACGAAGACCCGGGGGCTCACCTGCGAACCGATCGTGATCAGCGCCCTTCTGGACTCCCCAGACGCCAAGCGGCTGAAGGACGCCGGCAGCATGGTCGGCGACCGGGAGGTCGTCAGGCTCCTTTATCGCGAATTGCTTCACCCGGAGTACCGCGACGGGGTTATCCTCGACGGGTTCCCCCGGACCAAGGTTCAGGTCGAGTGCCTGAAGATGCTCGTCGACCAGATGCACCAGCTGCGGCGGGAGTTCTACCAGACCACGCTCGGGATCCATTTCCGCCAGCCCACGATCCACATCATGGTGCTGTTCGTTGACGAGAAGACCAGTGTCGAGCGCCAGCTCCACCGCGGCCGCCAGGTGCGCCTCCTGAACGAGGAGGTGCGCCGCACGGGCATCGGGCAACTCGCCGAGGAGCGGCCAACCGACTTCGATCCCGAGCTCGCCCAGCGCCGCTATCGGGTCTTCAAGGAGCAGACCTGGGACGCCCTGCAGGAACTCAAGGAGATCTTCCACTACCACTTCATCAGCGCCCAGGGGCCCATCCACGAGGTCGAGCAGAACATCGTCCGCGAGCTCGAGTACCAGAGCACCCTGGAACTCGACCCCCGCACGGTGGACCGACTCCGCCGGATACCGTTGGCGAGCGAGATCGTCGTTCACGCCCGGCAGGAATTGGTCAAGCGCCTGGACGGCTACGAGCTGGAGCACGGCGAACTTTTCGAGAGGATCGTCAGCTTCATCGAAAAGAAGGTGATGCCGATCGTCCTGCGGCACGCGATTTCGGGCTCCTCGCTCGTCAACACCGAGGATCCGATGCTCGACGAGCCGCTCGCTCTGGCGATGCTGATCGACGTCTTTTCCGAGAGGGGCTACCACGCCACGGTGGTCGTCCACCGGATCGAGGTGCCCGAGCGGGTCGATCCCGCGACCGGCCTGATCAAGAGCCGCGTCAAGAAGGTCTACCGGATCCAGATCCGCTTCCAGGGATCGGAGATCCGCAGGGGCTAGCCCTCACTCGTAGCGCAGGGCCTCAATGGGGTCGAGGGCGGCCGCGCGCCAGGCCGGATAGAACCCGAAGCCGACCCCGATCGCCGAGCAAACGACGATGCCCGCGGCCGCCCAGCCCCAAGGGAATACGATCGAGGCTTTCAGCACCAGGGCCAGGGCGTCGCCCGCGGCAACGCCGAGGAGGATGCCGGCAACTCCGCCCATCAGCGAGATGGCCACGGCCTCGATCAGAAACTGCGCCAGAATGTGCGCCTTGCGCGCCCCGAGCGATTTGCGCACTCCGATCTCCTTGGTGCGCTCGGTAACGCTGACGAGCATGATGTTCATGATCCCCACCCCTGCGGCCAGGAGCGCGATCGCGCTGATCACGAACGCCCCTGCGCGGACGCTGTCGGCGATCTTCCCGAAGGCCGCCAGGAGCGAGTCGTTCGAGTACAGGGCGAAATCGTCCGCATCCGTGGGCCTCAGGCCACGGACGATCCGCATCGCGGTCACTCCCTTCTCCATGACGTCGTTGTAGGTCGTGGCCGAGGGCGCCTGGGTCGCGATGTTGACCGTGTAGCCCTGGATCCCGTTGTCGGTGAAGAACCGGGTGATCGGCACCGTCAGGATGTCGTCCTGGTCGCCGCCAAAACCGGTGCCCTTGGAGACAAAGGTCCCGATCACCATGTAGACGTGCCCGTTGACCCGGATCTTCTTGTCGAGCGGGTTCTCGGAGGGGAACAACTTTTTGGCGATGTCGTGGCCGATGATGACCACGGGACGCGCGAGTTCCACGTCCGCCGCTGTGAAGTTGCGCCCCAGATCGATCGCGTACTGGTTGGCCGTCAGAAAATACTCGTTGGTGCCGACGTAGGTCATTCCCGGGGGGGTCTTGCGGCCCTGGTAGACGACCTGGGCGCCCTGGAAGCTGTCCCCTCCAGTCCGGCCGTAGAAGGCCTTCATGCAAATCACGTCGGCCGTGCCCTCCATGAGCTTTGCATAGCGCTGGGCCTGGACGAGCGTTATGTCCCGGCGCTTGGCGAGTTCGGCCTCGTCCATCCCTCCGATTTGGATGTTGGGGTACTTCGCGAACTGGAAGATGTTGGCCCCGAGGAAGGAAAGCCCCGTCTCGATTGACCCCCGGACGGCGGAGACCGCGGTCATGACCCCGATCACGGAGAAGACCCCGATCGTGATCCCGCTAACGGTGAGGAAGGTGCGCAGCTTGTGCACCCCCAGCGAGGTGAGCGACATCCGGACGATCTCTCTGCCCAGGCGTTTCATTCGTAGCGGAGCGCCTCCACGGGATTGAGCCTCGAGGCAGACCAGGCCGGCGCGAACCCGGCGGCGATCCCGGTCCCCACGGCAACAAAGAGCCCGATCACGATCAAGGCCGGCGAGAGCTCGATCGGAAGGCTGGGCAGGGCGGCACGTACCCCCAGGCACAGCGAGACGGTGAGCAAGACCCCGGCGACCCCGCCGATGAGCGAGATCGAGACCGACTCGATCAGGAACTGCAGGAGAATCGTCTTGCGGCGGGCCCCGAGGGCCTTGCGCGTACCGATCTCGCGCGTTCGCTCGCGCACGCTCACGAAGGTGATGTTCATGATCCCGATCGCCCCGACGAACAGGGCCAGTCCCGTGATGAACAGGCCCGCCAGGGCGATCCCCTGCTTGACCGGATCCAGCTGTTCCTTGAAGGCCTGCTGCTCGTTGATCGTGAAGTTGTCGCGCTGGCCGGGCAGGAGCGCGCGCACGCGGCGCATAGCCCCCGTGAGCTCCTCCTTGGCCTCCTCGAGCCGGGTCTTGTCCTTAACCTTCACCCGGACCTCGGCCTGCGTGCTGTGGACCCCAAAGTACTTCTTGAAGGCGCCGAGCGGCATGAGCACTTGGTTGTCGAAGCTGAAAAGCCCCAGGAAGGAGCCCTGCCTCACGAGAACCCCCACCACGCGGAAGGGCTGCCCCTGGATGAGGACGGTCTGGTCCAAGGCGGGGCGCCCCGGGAAAAGGGCGTCGGCAACATCGCACCCCAGCACGCAGACCTGGCGGCCGGCGTCGGCCTCCGGGCCCGTGAAAAGCCGGCCCTCCCTGAAGTCGACCGCAAGGATCCGGGAGTAGTCGCCGGAGGTCCCAAACGTGTAGATCCCGTTCACCTGGGCGTCGCCCGCCTTGAGGGTCGCAGATCGGGCACAGACGGGGACCGCGACCTCGAGGAGCGAGTTGGGGGTCGAGGCGATGACGCGGTTGAGGGAGTCGGCGTCCTCCGGACGGATCGGAGGCCTGTTGGCGTAGTTCCACCAGTCCTCGACATTGTGCCAGGGCCATTTCTGCACGTAGAGGATGTCGTCGCCCAGCATGGCCAGGTTGTTCTCGAAACTGATGTCCATGCCGCGGATCGCGGTCCCCATGAGGGTCACGGCGACGATTCCGATGATCACCCCGAGGGCCGTCAGGAGGGAGCGCAGCTTGTGCGCCCGGATCTGGGCCGCTGCGATCCGCCACGACTCGTTCGCTTCGTAGAGTAGCCGGTGCGTGCTCACTGGACCTCATCTCGGTCGAGCAACCCGTCGCGCAGGCGGACGATCCGCCGCGCGTGGCGGGCGATGTCTTCCTCATGGGTGACTACGATGATCGTGTTCCCCCGTTCGTACAGATCGTTGAACAGCGCCATGATCTCCGTGCCTGTCTGGGAGTCGAGATTTCCGGTCGGCTCGTCGGCGAGGATGATCGAGGGCCGGTTCACCAGGGCCCGCGCGATCGCGACGCGCTGGCGCTGCCCGCCGGAGAGTTCGTTGGGCTTGTGGTGCATCCGGTTGCCGAGCCCGACGGCCTCGAGGGCCTCCCGCGCCCGGTCCTCGCGCTCCTCAGGGGCCATCCCGCTGTAGACGAGCGGCAACTCGACGTTGCGCAGGGCATTCGAACGGGGGAGCAGGTTGAAGGTCTGGAAGACGAAGCCGATCTCGCGGTTTCGGATGTCGGCAAGCTCGTCGTCATCCATCGCGGCGACGTTGCGGCCGTTGAACTCGTAGCGGCCGGTGGTCGGGGTGTCCAGGCACCCGAGCATGTTCATCAGGGTGGACTTGCCCGAGCCCGATGGCCCCATAATGGCGAGGTACTCGTTGCGGCGGATCTTGAGCGAGACTCCGCGCAGCGCGTGGATCGTCTCTGCCCCCATGGGGTAGAGCTTCACCACGTCCTCGATGTCGATCACGAGCGGCCCGGGAGTGCGCGTGACTCGGGAGGCAGGGGATGGGGCGGCGGGAGGGATCATCGGGGGCGGCCGGCTATCAATTCTCGTCGTCGTCCTTCTCCGGCTTGGGCGGCTCGATGTGGACCACGGCGCCGTCCTTCAGCTTGCGGCTGATCGCGGCGTACGTCCCTGACACGACCTCGTCCCCGGCCTTAACGCCGCTCTTGATCTCGATCCAGGTGTTGTCGGCGATTCCGGTCTCGACGGGCTGCATCTTGACGGTCTTGTCGGTCCGAATGAAGACAACGCGCTGCAGGGTCTCGTGCGCCCTGCGGGCCGCGTCCTTCTCGGACTCGACTGAGAGCTCGTTTCCGGACCGCTCCTGAGACTGCTTGGCCTCCTTTTTCTGCATGGCGTCGGCGGTGAGTCCGCCCTCGCCGCGCACCGTCACGCTCTGGATCGGCACAACGACCACGTTCGGGACGGTCTTGGTCTCGATGTCGGCCGTGGCGCTCATGCCAGGCTTGAGCTGTACGTCGCGGTCGGCGACGCGGATTTTGACGAGGAAGTTGGTGACCTCCTGGGTCGACGACGCGGAGGCCTGGGTGGAGGCGCCTGAGCCGCTCGCTCCCGAGTTCTTGGCCGAGCTTCCGATCTCGCGGACGATCCCGTTGAACTTGCGGTCCGGGTAGGCGTCGATGCTGATCAGGGCGTGGTCGCCCACCTTGACGTTGGGCACGTCGTTTTCGTTGACGTCCACCTGAACCTCCATGCTGCCCAGGTCGGCGACCCGCATGATCTCGGTGCCCGTGAACTGCCCGGTTGCGACCACGCGCTCTCCGACCTCGCTCGTGCGGGAGCTGACGGTCCCGTCCATCGGCGCGTAGATGACGGTCTTCGACAGGGCGTCGCGGGCCTGGCTCAACAGCCCCTCGGCCTGCTCCACGTTGGACAGGGCCGACTGGTGCTCGGCGCGGGCCGCGTCCAGGTTGGTCTTGTACGTGATGTAGTCGGCGTCGGAGACGAGCTTGCGGCGGTAGAGGTCCTCGTACTGCTTCATGTCCGACTGGGCCTTCTCGACCTTGGCCTGGGCGGTCGTGGCGGCGGCGCGGGCAGAGGCGACCGCGGCGGTCTGCTGGTCGACCTGCGCCTGGTAGAGGTCGGGCTTGATTTTGACGATCAGCTCGCCCTTCTTGACGTGGGCGCCCTCCCGAAACGGCATCTGGGTGATCTCCCCGTAGACCTCGGGCGAGATCTTCACCTCGATCTCGGGCTGGATCTTCCCGGTGGCGGTGACGGTCTGGGTCACGGTGCGCACGACCGCCTTCTCCGTCGTGACCGCATAGTCCTTCACCTTGTGCTTGGACTTGTACCAAGACACGCCGACAAGCACCGCGACGAGCACGACGGCCCCGATCAGCAGGCGTTTCTTCAACTTGGACTTCTTCTTGGGCAAGGAGGCACCCGGGACGGGCGCGGAAGCGGCAGGGTTCATGGGGAAAGTCTTAGGGATTACACGGTCCGGGTTAAAAAGTTACACGCAAAACGTAAAAAGTGCCTATCTAGCCTCCACAAAACGCCAGGAATTGGCGTCTTGATGGGGATCAGCCTTCTCCCGCGGCCCAGAGGGCGGCCCCTACGATCCCGGCTCCGTTTAGGAACCCGGCGGGAACCATCTTTGCCTTGGGCTGCAAATACTTAAAGAATTTCCGGTGCTTCGCGCTAACCCCTCCCCCGATGATGATCAATTCGGGCCACAGGAGTCGCTCTAGGACCGCCACGTACTCTCCCAGATTTTCACCCCACTGCTTCCAGGACAGGTCCTTCTTCTTCCTTATCGAGGCGGCCACCCGCTTCTCGGCGTCTTGACCGTGGAACGGCAGGTGGCCGAGTTCGCAGCCGAAGACCACCCCCCGGTAAGCCAGTGCGGTGCCCACTCCCGTGCCCAAGGTCAGCAGCAGCACCTTGCCCTCGAATCTCCGGCCCATCCCAAACTTCATCTCGGCAAGCGCCGCGGCCGCCGCATCGTTGATCAGCGCCACGGGCCGGCCCGCCGCCTTCGAGAAGAGCTTGCCTGCGTCAAAGTCGATGAATCCGGGATGCAGGTTGGCCGACGTCATCGTTCGGGATCCATGGATCACCCCGGGAAACCCGACCCCGATCCTCCCGCGCCAGCGGAAGTGCCGGGTGATTTCGGCTACGGCTGAGGCCATCTCAGCCGGCGTGAGATTCTCGGGCGTGGGGATGCGGTAGCGCTCCTCGAGGAACTGCCCCGTCGCGGTGTCCACGGGGGCTCCCTTGAGAGCGGATCCTCCGATGTCGATTCCCAGGGCACGCATTGGGGAAAACGATAGGCTAGAGGCCTTCCTGGCGCAATCCCTCAAGCGGGGTGCGCGAGAGCAGGCCGCGGTCGGCGATCCAGCCCGTCGCGATGCAGAGGGCGGCGAGAAGGACCACGGTCGAGGCCACAGCCAGGGCCGGAAACGCGGCAGGAATGTGGAAGACCAACCGGGAAAGCAAGGCGTTGGCCCCGAGCGCCAAGGCAGAGCCCACCAGGGCGCCCGACCCGCCCAGGACCGCATGCTCCACGGTGCGGATGAGTCCGATCTGGCGCCGCGTGGCGCCCAGGGTCCTCAGGAGCACCGTCTCCCGCTGGCGCTGGTAGCGCCCGTTGAAAACCGAGCCAGCGAGGACGACCAGGCCTGTGCCCACCGTGAAAAGCGCCATGAACCGGATCGCCGCACCGACCTTGCCGACAATCCCGTCCACGGTCTGCATGACCAGGGCCAGGTCGATGGCCGTCAGGTTCGGGAAGGCCCCGACGGCGGCCCGCTGGAGGGCGGCCGAGGCGGCGGGCCCGTCCGCGCGGACGGCCACCACGTAGGTCTGCGGCGCGTCCTCAAGGACGCCTTGCGGGAATACGACAAAGAAATTGGGCTCGAACCGGCGCCACTCCACCTTGCGGATCCCGGCAACCCGGGTCCTGAACGGCACGCCCTGCACATCCCAGTCGATCGAGTCGCCGAGTTTGAGCTGCATGTCCTGGGCGAGGCCCTGCTCCACCGTGATCGGCACGACCGCGGTACCCGGCTTCACCCTCCCGACGAACTCCCCTGCCACGAGCGACTCCGTGCCGGCGAGCGCTCCCCGGAAGGTCGAGCGGTACTCACGCCGCAGGGTCCAAGCGGGGATCCGCCCGGCCTTCTCCGCCATCATTTCCTCAACGCCCTTTCCCCTCACGGCGGAGATCTTCATCGTCACGATGGGCGCCTGCTCGGCGACGGGGGCCCCGCTCTGCTCGAGCAGGCGGTCCAGAGGGCCGATCTGGTCGGACTGGATGTCGAAGAACAATAGGTTTGGCCGGCTCGCCCCCCCGACGCCCTCGAGCTCCCTCAAAAGCGAGGTCCGAGAGAGGTAGAGAGTGAGCATCAGGAACGCCCCCATCCCCAGGGTCAGGGTCAGGAGCACCGTGCGGTTGTGCGGGCGGTGCAGGTTGGCGATGCCCTGGCGGGCGGCATAGGGAAGGCTCTTCGGGGCCCAACTCCGCGCCGCCCATACGGTCAGCCGGGCCAGTCCCGCCAAGACCCCCAGGCTCAGCGCAAGGAAGCCCGCGAACCCAAGGCCCACGCGGAAGCTGCGGGTCTGCCAGACCGAGAAGCCCGTCACGGCCGCCGCGATCAGCCCGGCCAGGGCGTAGGTCCACGGGTCCGGGCCGCCGGCTGGCTCCGCTGCGGCGACCCTCAGGGCCCCGAGGGGGGAGATCCGCCTGACCGCCAGCAGCGGCAGGAGCGTGAACAAAACACTGATCGAAAATCCCGCCGCCATGCCCCGGGCGACCGCCGCACCGTCGACCGCAAAATCCACGGGAAACGTGATCAGCGACCCGAAGAGGGACGGCAGTGCAAGCTGGACGGCCACGCCGGCTGCGGCGCCGAGAACCGAGCCGAGGGCGCCAAGGGCGCAGCCCTGGACCAGGTAAACCCCGAAGCTTTGGCGGGCGCTAGCGCCGAGGCACCGCAGGATAGCGACCGTGGCCACTTTCTGGCGGACGTAGACATGGACGGCGCTGGCGACCCCGATCGCCCCGAGAAGCAGCGCCACGAACCCGACCAGGCTCAGGAACGAGTCGACGTTTTCGAGGGTCCGGCCGAGCTCGCGCTCGCGGGCCTCCACCGTGTCGACCGACGGGTGCTCGGTCCTGAACCTCTCCTTGAGGTCCCGGGCGACCGCCGCCGGGTCGCTGCCCGCGGGCAACTTGAGGGCCAGCCGGTGAAACGAGAGGCTGCGGCCGTCGGCTAGCCCGGCCTGGCCCATCGCCGCGAGCGGCACCAGCGCCCGGGGCGCAAGCATGGTCACTGCGAGCGACTCGCCGGAGATCTTCCTGAGAGCGCCGATCACCGTGAAGTCAGACCGGCCAAGCCTGACCCGACCGCCCACCGCAACGCCAAACTGGGCCATGAGGGTCTCATCCAGGACCGCAACGGGCTCGGATCCGGCCGAGTGCAGCCGCGCCGCGGCGCCGGCGGGCTCCGTGACAAAGTCCCCGTAAAAGGGAAAGTCACCCTCCATCGCGCGCACCCGCACCAGACGGGTCGCCCCGCCCGACCCCGGGAAGACCATCATGGACGAAAACGAAACCTCGCGGGCCACTTGCCCGCCCAGCCCGCCCAGCGCCGCCTGCAGCGCCGCGGACGGAGCCGACCTTGTCGTGACAACCAGATCCGCCCCCAGCAGCCCCTTCGCCTGCGCCCGAACCGACACGGCGAGGCTCGAGCTGAAGGAACCGAGGGCCACCAGGGCCGCGATCCCCAGGACTATCGACAGCGAGAACAGCACCAGGCGCCGGCGGGAGGCGCGCGAGTCGCGCCAAGCCATCCTCAGGACGAACCTCACGGGCCCGGCCTCCCGGCCCGCTGCTCGACTTTCGGGCAGGTTCTCGTACTGATGGCGGAAGTCGTGGGCGTCATGGCAAACAGGATTATTTGGACCCATTTGCGGCCGAACCGCAAAGCGCGATTTGCATGCCTGGGGGCGGCGGTCCTCGTGCTGCTGGGCATCCCGCTCCGGGCCGAGGGCCCCCGCACGGTCGTCTTCTTCGGGGACAGCATCACGGCGGGCTACGGGCTCGCGGACCCGGCCGAGCAGGCCTACCCGGCCCTCGTCGCCAAGAGAATCGCCGCAGCGGGGATCCCCTGGCGGGTCTCCAACGCCGGGTTGAGCGGCGAAACGACCGCCGGTGGGCTGAGGCGGATCGACTGGGTCTTGAGGCAGCCGGCCGACCTGGTGGTCCTCGCTCTAGGGGGCAACGACGGCCTGCGGGGGGTGCCCCCGCCCGAAACGGCTGCCAACCTGCGCGGGATCATCGGCCGGATCCGGGCCCGCAGGCCCGGGGCCGGGATCGTGCTCGCGGGGATGCTCATGCCCGACAGCATGGGGGCAGACTACGCCCGGCAGTTTGCGTCCGTCTTCGGCGACGTCGCACGCGAGGAGCGCGTGGGCCTGATCCCGTTTCTGCTTGAGGGAGTCGGCGGCCGGCCGGAGCTGAACCAGGCCGACGGTATCCACCCGAACGCGGCGGGCCACGCCGCCGTGGCCGAGACCGTCTGGCGGGCGCTCCGGCCGCTCCTCTCCCCTCCCGCTCCCCCAGCCCACGCGCCATGATCCGAGTCCTGATCCTCATCGCCCTGTCGGCCCTCGCCGCAGGCTGCTCCCGGAAGGAGACCGAGGCCGAGGCGGGCCGCCGCGCAGCGACCCTCATGATCGGCAACGGCTCCGAGCCCCAGGATCTTGATCCCCAAATCTGCACGGCCTACAGCGACTACAACGTCCTGATCTCCCTGTTCGAGGGCCTGACCTGCATCGATGAGGCGACCTCCCAGGCCGTGCCCGGAGTCGCCGAGCGCTGGGAGGCATCGGCCGACGGGCTCACCTACACGTTCCACCTGCGGGCCGGAGCTCTCTGGTCCAACGGGGACCCGGTGACCGCCTCGGACTTCGCCTACTCCTTCCGAAGGATCCTCTCTCCCCGGCTGGCAAGCGAGTATGCGTACCTGCTGTACCCGATACTCAACGCCGAGGCCTTCTCCTCGGGCAAAATCTCGGACTTCGGAAAGGTGGGAATCGAGGCGGCCGACCCCCGCACCCTCCGAATAACCCTCGAGCGGCCCTGCCCCTACCTGCCGGCCCTCGCAGCGCACCAGGCGTGGTTTCCCGTGCACCCGGCGACGATCGAAAAGTTCGGCGCCTTTGAGCGCCGAGGCACCGCCTGGACGCGGCCCGGAAACTTCGTCGGCAACGGGGCCTTCGTCCTGAAGGAGTGGACGCCCAACTCCCGGTTGATCGCCGCCCGGAACCCCCGCTACTGGGACGCGGCGCACTGCCGCCTCGAGGCCGTGATCTTCTACCCGAACGACAACATCGCCTCCGACGAGAGCAGTTTCCGGGCGGGACAGCTCCACATGACCTGGGACCTTCTGCCCGAGAGGATCGGGCATTACCGCCGAACGGACCCCGGTGAGCTGAGGATAGACCCCTTGAGCGACAGCTCCTTCATCCGCTTCAACGTGACCCGGCCTCCGCTCAACGACAAACGCGTGAGGCAGGCCCTGGCCCGGGGAATCGACCGGGAGGCGATCGCGCGCGATGTCCTCTACGGCAGCCGGAGGCCGGCGCACGCCCTGACCCCCCCGGACACCGGCGGGTACGAGCCGCCCGCCGGGATCCCGACCGACTTCGAGGGCGCGCGTCGGCTGCTTGCTGAGGCCGGCTACCCCGGGGGCCGCGGGTTTCCGGAGCTCCAGCTCCAGATGAACACCGACGCCATCAATTCCAAGGTCTTCGAGGCCATTCAGGAGATGTGGCGCCGCGAGCTCGGGATCCGGGTGACGCTGGTCAACCAGGACTTCCGCGTGTGGCTGGACAACCTGCGCACCCTCTCCTACCAGGTCTCGCGCTCGCGGTGGGTCGGCGACTACAACGACCCAAGCTCCTTCCTGGAGCTGTTCCGGACCGGGGGGGGCAACAACCAGACCGGCTGGTCGAGCCCGGAGTATGACCGGCTAAACGACCAGGCCGACCGCACCCTAGACCCCGCCGCGCGCCGGGAGATCCTCAGGAAAGCCGAGGCGCTGCTCCTCGAGGAAGCCCCGATCGCCCCGGTTTTCTACGGGGCCCGCACCTACCTGATTCGGCCGTATGTCCGGGGCTGGGTGCCGTCGTTGCTCGGGATCCACCGCTACCAGTACGTGGGCCTCGACCGTTAGGCCCGCCCGTTTCCGCTTTCCACGGAGCGGGTTTGGCGTTTGCCTCACTCAGGTATGCGACGCCTCGCAGCCGTGCTCGCCCTGATCGCCCTGGCCGTCCCCGGACGGGCGGCCGACGTTGAGTTTGTGCGGGTCTGGCCCCATTGGCGGGACGCCGACTCGTTCAAGCGCATCTCCGAGTACCTCGGGGGCCCCGAGAACACCAGCGGCCAGATCGTCTGCCGCACAAGCCCGGACAGTCGGTCCGGGTACTACTTTCTGGTTCGGGTGAAGCATCCCTTCCTCGAGCTCGCCGGAGCCCGGTTTGTCCTGCACGTCATCTCCCAGTTTTCGCCCGACCCTCGGGAGTACATCTTCCCCGTGGGGGTGGCCGCTGGGGAGCAGGTCTTCGAGCTGGGGGTGACCGGCTCGGACTGGCGGGGGGGCCAGGGGGCCCATCCGGTCGCCTGGCAGCTCGAGCTCGTCGCCTCGGACGGGCGGACGCTAGCCCAGGCCCGGAGCTTCCTTTGGATCAAGCCGGACTGACCAGGAAGCGATGATCGACCCAAACGCCGTCACCGACACGGCCAGGACCGACGCGCAGCTTGAGGAGTTCCTGCTGTTCTGCGTGGTCGTCGCCGGAAAGAACGCCGACCAACAGGCCCGAAAGCTTGAGGCGTTCCTGCAGGGCCGCGAGCCCTTCGCCCTGATCCGCTCGCTCAGGGGCTCTGAGCTCGGCGGACAGCTGCGGCGCGTGAAGCTCGGCAAGTACGCCCTTCTGACCCGCTCCTTCCGCTCCCTGGCCGGCTCCGGCCTCGATCTTCGCCAGTGCGCGTGGGCGGACCTGGCGGGCCTTCCGGGGATTGGGATCAAGACAGCAAAATTCTTCGTCCTGCACTCGCGCCCCAGCCAGATGCATGGGGTCCTGGACACGCACGTCCTCGCCTGGATGCGCGGGAAGGATCGCCGGTCCCGGCCGGGCCGGCTCGAGATCCCGCGCCACTCCCCCCAGGACCCCGCCTCGTACTCCTTCTGGGAGAGCCTCTACTTCGGGCTGGTCTGCAAAACCCATCATCAGACTTGCGAGGCCGGCGCCCAGCCGATCAACTGGGCCCGGGTCGACCTGGACCTCTGGAAGGAGCAACGTTCCCGCTGAGTTGGGGTCTTCCGTCGCGATAACAAGATGCGCATCTCCATCGTCATTCCCTGCTACAACGAGTCCCGCACGATCCGCACGATCGTGGACCGCGTGCGGGCGGCCCCCGTTGCCAACAAGGAAATCATCATCGTCGACGACGGATCGCGGGACGGCACCCGCGATCTCCTGCGCACGCAGATCGCCCCCCTGGTGGACCGGATCATCTACCATGACGTGAACCGCGGCAAGGGCGCCGCGCTCAGGACCGGATTCGCGGCAGCCACCGGAGACATCGTGATCCCGCAGGATGCGGACCTGGAGTACAACCCAACCGATTACCCGGCTCTCATCGCCCCGATCCTCGAGGACAAGGCCGATGTCGTCTTTGGCTCCCGGTTCGTCGGGGCCGGACCCCACCGGGTCCTGTACTTCTGGCACCGCCTCGGCAACCAGGTGCTCACGCTGTTCTCGAACATGTTCACGAACCTCAACCTCACGGACATGGAGACCTGCTACAAGGTGTTCCGCCGCGAGGTTCTGCAGAAGATTACGATCGAGGAGGACCGGTTCGGATTCGAGCCAGAGATCACCGCCAAGGTGGCAAAGCTCGGGGTCACCATCTACGAGGTCGGCATCAGCTACCACGGCCGCACCTACGCCGAGGGAAAGAAGGTCGGCTGGCGCGACGGATTCCGGGCGCTCTGGGCGATCCTGCGGTACAACCTGTTCCGCTAAGGCAATCCCAAGGCCTACGGCTTGGCCGCGGCCTCCGCTGCGGCGCGGTCCCTGTCCTGCTTGGCCTGGCGGATCTTAAGGAGAGCCGGGTAGGCCATGACCAGCAACAGGGCTATGACGACCAACAGGATCATCACCTCGACCAGGGTAAAACCCCGGGCGGGTCTCCGAATCCATTTCATGCGGGAAATCAACGCCATAGGCGGGAGACCGGCAAGGCAAATGTAGGTGGGCTCAGCCCCTTAGGCCTTGGCCTTGCGGCGCTTCGCCGGGGCGGCCGAGCGGGCCGCAGGCTTGCGCTTCTTCGCCGGCTCCTCGAGGAGCTTGTCGACCGACACCTCCGGGGCGTCCCTCCACAGCTTCTCCAAACCGAAGCGCTGCCGTTTCTCTTCGCTGAACAGGTGGACCATCACGTCGAAGGCGTCCACGACCGTCCAGCCGCTCTCGCCCGCCGTCTCGATTCCGACCAAGTGGGTGTGGGCCGCGTCGATGGCCTTCTCAAGCTCGATGCGCAGCGCCCGCAGGTGGGGCTCTGAGGTGCCTGTGGCGATCACGAGAAAATCGGTGATCGTGGACTTCTCGCCCACGTCCAGGACCCGGAGGTCCCCGGCCTTTTTTTCCGCGAGCGCGCGGCAGCACAACTTTACGAGCGCGAGGGAGGCCTTACGGGTCGATTTCATCTGCGATCCCGATACAGGCCGCGCTCCCGGATGTAAACAATGGTCTTGTGCGGCACGAAGTAGTCCAGGGAAAGCGCGTGACGGGCCCGCTCGCGCAACTCGGTCGAACTGATGGCGAGCAGATGCCCGTCGCACCGGTGGAGCCTGAGTCCCTGCACCTCCGGGCGGGCCTTCACGGGGTGCCCCGGCCTCTCGAGGAAGATGAACTCCACGAGCTTAGCCAACTCCTCAATTTCCTTCCACTGCTGCAGGAGCGGCAGTTGGTCGCCGCCGATGACCCAGTACAGGTCGTCCTTCGGGTAGAGCGCGCGGAAGTGGCGGACCGAGTCGATCGTATAGCTGACCCCCCCGCGTTTGAGTTCGCAGTCGGAGATCTCGAAGCGGCGGTCCCACTCCACCGCCGCCTGGAGCATAGCCAAGCGGTCGGTGCCGTTGGAGGCCACCTCGAAGGGCTTCAGGGGTGCCTGAGCCGCAGGGACGAGCACGAGCCGGTCCAGCCCGAACTGCTCGTAGGCGTCTTGAGCCGCGAGCAGGTGGCCGAAGTGGACGGGATCGAAGCTCCCGCCAAGGAAGCCTATTTTCACTCCTTGGCGGTACCCTCTTCCCTCTTGGAAGCCTCGTCGAGGATGTCGCCGAGGTTCATCATGTCGTTGCCCGCGCTGCGCTTGAGCGCCTCGTAGGTCGCCGTTTCAGCGGCGAGCTGCTCGGAGCTGTAGTTGGCGGCCTTGATGGACAGGCCCAGGCGGCGCTCGTCGCGGTCGATCTTGATGACGCGTGCGCTCACCGGCTGGCCCGGCTTCAGGTGGTCCTTCACCTTGTCGATCCGGTCCTCGCTGATCTGCGAGATGTGGACCAGGCCGTCGATGCCGTCCTTGAGCTCCACGAAGGCGCCGAAGGAGGTCACCTTGGTGACGGTTCCCTGGACGACGTCGCCAATCTTGAAGTAGCTGTCGATATCCGACCACGGGTCGTTGCTGAGCTGCTTCATGCCGAGGCTGATGCGCTGCTGCTGGGGATCGACGTCGAGCACGATCGCGTCGACTTCGTCGCCCTTCTTGAGCATTTCCGAAGGCAGGTTGACCTTGCGGGTCCAGCTCATGTCGGAGACGTGCACCATGCCGTCGATGCCCTCTTCGAGTTCGATGAAAGCCCCGTAGGTGGTCATGTTGCGGACCTTGCCGCGGACGCGGGCGCCGATCGGGTAGTTGTGGCGGACCATGTCCCACGGATTCGGCTCCAACTGGCGCAGGCCCAGCGAGATCTTCTGCTCTTCCTTCTGGATGCCGAGGACGACTGCGTCCAGCTCCTGGCCGACCTTGAGCAGTTCGGAGGGCTTCGTGATGCGCTTGGTCCAGGACATCTCGGTGATGTGGACCAGGCCCTCGACCCCGGGCTCCAGCTCGATGAAGGCGCCGTAAGGGACGAGGTTGACGACCTTGCCGTGGACTTTCGCCCCGACCGGGTACTTCCGGTCGATCTCGTCCCACGGGTTGCGGGTCGTCTGCTTCAGGCCCAGGGAGACGCGCTCTTTCTCCCGGTTGACCTCGATAATCATGACCTGAACCTCTTCACCCTGCTTGAGCATTTCGGACGGATGCGAGATCCGGCCCCAGCTCATGTCGGTGATGTGCAGCAGGCCGTCCATGCCGTCCAGGTCGATGAACGCGCCGAAGTCGGTGATGTTCTTGACGACGCCCTTGCGGATCTGTCCGGGCTGGATCGAATCCAGAAGGGCGCGGCGCTTGGCCGTGCGCTGCTCCTCGATCAGTTCGCGGCGGGAAAGGACGATGTTGCGCCGGTCCAGGTTGATCTTGAGGACCTTGAAGTCGTAGGTCTGGCCGACGTACTGGTCCAGGTTCTTCGGGGGCTGGACGTCGATGTGGGAGGCCGGCATGAAGGCGTCGACGCCGATCGAGATGATCAGGCCGCCCTTGACCTTGGCCTTGACCCGGCCCGTGGCGACGGAGCCCTCGGGGAAGCGGGTGAGGATGTTGTCCCAGTTCTTCTTCTGTTCGGCCTTGTCGAAGGACAGGACGGGGCTGCCGTCGCGGTCTTCGAGTTTTTCGACCATCACCTCGATCGTGGAGCCGATCTGCAGCTCGCCGATGTCCAAAAATTCGTTTGCGGGGATCACGCCCTCGGACTTTCCGCCGATGTCGACGACGACCTCGTTTTGGCGGATTTCAGTGATTGTGCCGGGGACAATCGCGCCTTCCTTCAGCTTGTCGAAGGAGGACTGCGCGAGCAGTTCTTGCATGGAGAGACTCATGTGCGAAAAACGGCCGACAAGGCGCCTGCCCCAGAACGCCCGTCCGCCGTGGTGGGCCCCGCCGAGGCGGAACCCGTGGGTTGACGGTTAAACTAACGAGGAAAAGCCGGCGGGAGCATCGCGGCGACGCCAGCCTGACCGATAGAAATGCCGCGAACGGTCAGAATCCCATAACCGCCGACCCCGGAGCAAGCGCAAAAAAAGCTACTTACCCTTGGATTGGGGGGCGCCGAGGGCAGTCTCGAGGGAGTCGAAAAACACCCGGGCAAGGCCGGTGTCCCTGAGCGGCGTCTCGGTCCCCTGTCCGGCTCTGTGAACCGAGTCTGCCTCAACAACTTCCGTCATCCTGAGGCTCACCTCGGTGCCCGTCCCATCAAGGGTGGCTTCAAACTTGGCTTGGAGGGTGAATTGGTGGGCACTGTCCGGGTTTTCGCCCGCCATGACTGCGCTCACCGCCCGGAGTTCGCCCTGCGCGGGCCCCCCTCCGGTCGCCCGGAACCCCATCTGCGCAAGGACGGTTTGCGCGGCGGCGTAGGCTGCTCGGGGGTTGCCCGGCACCGTCCGCACAAGCGGCGGGTCCTCGCGCAGGAGCCTTCCGCTTCGCACGGTATCGGCGATCTCGGAACAGCCACCGGCCAGGACCGCCGCGCCCAAGGCGCACAGAAAAGGGAGGAGCTTCATCGCGGGAACCACTATGCGGGCTGCTGCTGCGAAATGCAATGCAGCGTGCCCAGGCCCCAGACCAATTCCAAGCAGTCGACGGGAATCACCTTCCGACCCGGGAAGCACCCGGCCAGGACGTCGGCCGCCACCGCGTCCGGGCGCCGTTGCCGGAAGGCGGGCATCAGGACCGCGCCGTTCAGGACAAGAAAATTGGCGTAGGTTGCGGGCAGGCGCTGCCCCTCGCAGAAGGCCGGCCGGGGCATCGGAAGCTCCACGATCTCAAACCGGCGCCCGGCCGGAGTCCGAAGCCCCCGCAGCTGCTCGAGATTGTGGGCGAGGGCGCGGTAGTTCGCATCGCTGGGGTTGGTCTCGACCGCCGTCACGATGCCCTCGGGGCTGAAGAAACGGCTCAAGTCGTCGACGTGCCCGTCGGTGTCGTCGCCGGCAATCCCCTCCCCCAGCCACAGGACGGTCTTCACCCCGAGGAAGTCCTGCAGGTTGCGCTCGATCGCCGCCCGGGACAGCCGCGGGTTGCGGTTCCGGTTCAGCAAGCACGCCTCTGTGGTCAGGAGCAGGCCCTGACCGTTGACGTCGATCGACCCTCCCTCGAGCACCATCCGGTTTGCGAAGCGCCGGAGACCGAGGCTTCGGGCCGTCTTCGCGGGTACTTGGTCGTCGCGTTTGTAGTGCCGGTACTTTCCACCCCAGGCGTTGAAGCTCCAGTCAGTCAGGGCCACCTCGCCTGTGCGGTCGTTCTTGACGAAAATGGGTCCGTGGTCCCGACACCAGGCGTCGTCGGTGGGGTGGTCATACAGCTCAATATTGGCCACGTCGGCACGGGCCTTCCGGATCAATGCCCAGGCCCGTTTTTGGAGCGGACCGGCGACATTGATCCGCACCTTCTCAAGCCGGCTGATCCGGGCCGCGATCTCGGCAAACTTAGCCGGGATCGGACGGAAATGCCCCGGCCAAGTCGCCCGCCGATGGGGCCAGGACAGCCAGACCGCCTCCTGCGGCTCCCACTCTGCCGGCATCCGAAAGCCCAGGGGCGCAGGCGAACCCTTACTGGAAGTTTTTGCTGACATGGGCCTTGTGAATTACCGAAGGAAAACAATTAAGAAGAGACTGCCGCCCGGGCGGACTGCCCGGAGCAGGTGCGACAGGGCCCGTTCGGACCGTGCCACCCCTATAGACTCAATCGGCGAACCGTTTCGTCAAGTCCCCATAGGCATCGATCCTACGGTCCCGCAGGAACGGCCAGTGGGTGCGAGTTGAGTCAATCTGTCCCAGATCGATCGAGGCGAGCACAACCTGCTCGCAGTCCGCTCCGGCCTTGGCGAGGACTTCCCCGCTCGTTCCGGCGACAAAACTCTGGCCCCAAAATTCCAGCCCGTTGCCCCCGGCCGGTCTCTCCAGACCGATCCGGTTGCATACCGCTACATAGCAGCCATTTGCGACTGCATGGGCGCGTTGAATTGTCTCCCAAGCCCCGTGCTGGCGCTCGCCAAGGGCATTCTTCTCCCGGGGATGCCATCCGATCGCCGTGGGGTAGAACAGGATTTCGGCCCCCTGAAGCGCGGTCAGACGGGCGGCTTCCGGATACCACTGATCCCAACAAATGAGGACCCCGATCGTCCCGTACCTAGTCTTCCAAGCCCTGAATCCCGTGTCCCCCGGGGTAAAATAGAACTTCTCGTAGTAGAGCGGGTCGTCCGGAATGTGCATCTTGCGATACACCCCGAGGAGCGACCCGTCTGCGTCGATCACGGCCGCCGTGTTGTGGTACAGCCCGCTCGCCCGGCGCTCGAAAAGCGACGCGACGACAACAACCCGGCGCTTCTTCGCAAACCGCTGGAAGGCCCGACACGTCGGGCCGGGCACGGACTCGGCGAGCTCGAAGTTAGCGTAGTCCTCGCTCTGGCAGAAGTACTGCGAAGAGAAAAGCTCCTGGGTGCAGATGATCCGCGCGCCCCGGTCGGCCGCCTCGCCCGCGAGCGCGAGGGCCTTCTTCAGGTTCGCCGAGGGGTCGGGTCCGCAGGCGTGCTGCAGGAGGCCAAGCTTGATTGCGCTCATGGCCAGACCCCGTTTCCCTCCTCAGTAGACCACCTTGTTGAGCGGGTACTCGACAATCCCCTCCGCCCCGAGGGACTTCAGCTGGGGGATGATCTCGCGGGCAACGCTCTCGTCGATGATCGTCTCCAAGGCAACCCACTCCGGATTGCTCAACGGCGAGATCGTCGGGTTTCGCAGCGAGGGAACCGCCTTGATGATCGCCTCAAGGGACTTCTTGGGGGCGTTCATCTTGAGCCCCACCTTGCTCTCCGCCTCGAGGGCCCCCTGCAGCAGCAGGGCGATCATCTCGATCTTGCGGCGCTTGGCCGGGTTGGACCAGCTCGCCTTGTTGGCGATCAACTTCGTGTTGGTCTCCATCAGGGTATCGACGATCCGGAGCTTGTTCGCCCTGAGCGAGCTGCCCGTCTCGGTGATGTCGACGATCGCGTCCACCAGGTCCGGGACCTTGACCTCGGTCGCGCCCCAGGAGAACTCGACGTCGACCTTGATCTTCTTCTTCTCGAAGTAGCGCTTCACCGTGCCCACGAGCTCGGTCGCCACGCGCTTGCCCTCCAGATCCTCGGCTCTGCGGATCGGCGATGCCTCCGGGACGCACAGGACCCAGCGCGACTTCTGGACCGAGGCCTTGCTGTAGATCAGGTCGCAGACCTCGACGACGTCGGATTGGTTCTCCTTGATCCAGTCCAGGCCCGTGAGCCCGCAGTCGAAGAATCCGTGCTCCACGTAGCGGCTCACCTCCTGGGCGCGGATGAACCGCCCGTCCAGCTCCGGGTCGTCTATGGACGGCTTGTAGGAGCGAGAACTGGTTGTGATCTTCCAGCCGGCCTTGGCGAACAGGTTTCGGGTGGACTCCTCGAGGCTGCCCTTGGGCAGCCCGAGCATCAGCAAGGGCTTTGGGTCGGACACGACGGCAGTAGAAACCGCCTGAGGCCCCAATGTCACGGATTTCTTGACGCCGCTCCGGAGACCACGAGGTCCCGGATCAAGTCCCGGTATGCGGGCGACTCCCGCAGCAGGCGCCCCCCGGCCTCGACCAACCGATCCACGGTCCTTGCAGGCAAGCTCAGGTTTGTCGGAACCGACTGGAAGAACGCCCGCTCAGCGGCATCAGGGCTCATGTGGAAGTCCACCCGGATCAGGCATATCCGCGGCTGGCCACCCGCCCTGCTCTGATGCAGGGCAAGGCTGCTCTCGACCAGCGCCAGGGTTTCGCGGTTTGTCCGGTTAATGGAGGAGGAGCCGATCGTGCTCACGACCGAATTGGAACCGGGAATCTCGCCTGAGCCCGCCTCCTGAGGCTCGGCGTCCACGGTCCCGTCGACCACGATGACTGCGAGGCGGGTCACTCCAAGGCGCCGGAGGCGTCCCATCACGACCTCCCACCCCCCCGCCAGCGTGACCCCATCGAGCAGGTTGCGCAGCGACAGGTTGTCTGTGAGACCGCCGTCCATCAGGTAGATGTAGGGGTGCTTGGCCACGTCGCCGTAAGTGCGCGACGCCTCGGTAAGCGCGGCCCGGTACCCGGCGAAGACGTCCGATCCACCCTGGACCTGCTGGGACAAGACGGGGCCTGGATGCGGGGTTCGGTCCGCATAGTTCTTCAGTGTGATCGGGCTGAACACGATCGGGAAGGCGGCGGAGGCCGCGACGGCGCGGGCGACCGGGAAGCGGCCCAAGTCGGAGCCGATCCGGTCAAACTGCTCCTGGGTAAACGGGAATGGGGTGCCTGTGCCAATGTCGGTCGCGTTGATGACCAGAAACGGCCGGGCCGGGCCGGCCGAAGCCAGGTCGCTGAAGGTCGCCCCCTTAAAGAGGATCTCGTCGTAGTAGGTGGCCGCAAGGTCGCTGCGCCCATAGTAGGACGACCATAGCCGCGCGGCGTTCGCCGGCGACAGGCACAGGGACACCAGCTCCTTCTGCACGTCCCGCTTGAGGAAGAGCCCCTCGTACTCGGAGAAGATCCGCTCGCCAAAGAGGCAATAGTAGGCCGCCGTGAAGCTGCCTCCCGAGACCGCGTTGATCGTGCTCACCTGGTCGAGCATTCTGCGCCCGCCGGCCAGCGGCGTCGCCGCGAGCTCCCGCAGGACCCCGTAGGAGAAGGCGGCCGCACGCGTGCCTCCGCCCGAGAAGAACAGGGCCACCATGAGCCCCGTCCCGTCCCGGCTCGCCGCACCGGTCCGGGCCCGGTAGCCCGAGGACGGATCGACCCGCGCGAGCGGGGCGTTGAGCGGGGCCCGGGCGCATCCCACCGGCAGGATCGCAGCCAGGATGAACATCAGAACGTGGCGGCGTGTGAGGGCTGGGCCTGAGAGCTGCATCGGGGTCGGAGGACGATCCTCGCCCCTGCAGGCCCGGGGGGTCAAGAGGGTGTGCACCGGCAAATAACTGCTGGCAGTTTGGCCCGTCCGGGCCTATCCTGCCGGCATACCGGGATGGATGCGGCACCCCAACGCCCCACCGAACTCGAGCCCGGACAGCTGTGCCAGCGCTGCCCCTTGGAGAGCCTGAACTTCGAGACGACCTCGCAGGTTCCCGACTTGAGCGACGGGCTCGGACAGACCAGGGCCGCCGAGGCGATCCGCTTTGGAATCGGAATCCAGCGGGAGGGCTACAATCTGTACGCGGTGGGGCCGGCGGGGACCGGCAAGCGGTCGGTCGTCCGGCGCTACCTGGACGAGAAGGCCGCCGCCGAGGGTGCGCGGGCTTTCTCCTCCCCCCCCAACCGCCCAACCCGGGGCCAAGAAGGCCTCCCCATGAGAATCCGGCGCATCCTGGTGGCCCTTGACACATCGCCGCACAGCCTCGCGGCCCTCGACGCGGCAGCCGGGGTGGCCGTGCTGTTCAAGGCGGAGCTGCTCGGATTGTTTGTCGAGGACATCAACCTGGTGAGACTCGCCGGCTTGCCCTTTGCCCACGAGGTGGGCTACCCCTCCGCCGTCCGCCATAAGCTGAGCGCAAACGGGATGGAGCGCTCCTTGAGGCTCGCGGCCCAGGCGGCCCGCGACGCGCTGGCCGCGGTGGCCGGACGGCACTCCCTCCCGTGGACCTTCCGCGTCGCGCGCGGGCCGGTGGCGTCCGAACTTCTCGCCGCGGCGGAGGATGAGGGCGATCTGATCGCCTGCGGGAAAGCCGGGCACCAGATGGGGCCGCAGTCCGGGCTGGGCTCGACCGCGCTCGGAGTCTCCCGGGACGCCCCGTGCACGATCCTGCTTCTGCCGCGCGCCTCGGGTGAGCGGCCGTCGGTCGCTTTCCTCGCCGGGGGAGTTTCTCCGGCTGCTCTCAAGTCCGCCGAGACGGCGGCCCTTCTCGCCTATGCCTGGGCCGGGGGCCTGGCGCTCCTCGTCCCGCGGGGAGACCGGAGGGTTGGCCAGGATTTTGAGCGGGCCGTGGCGGCGGTGCCGGGCGTAGCCGAGGCCAAGCTGCGCTTCCATCGCCTGGCGGGCGCGCGGCCTGCCGCGGTAGCGCGGGCGGCGCGGGACGAGCAAGCGGGAGCCCTGGTCATCGCCGGTAGCCCGGCGCTCTTTGACGACGCAGATCTCGCCGATCTGGTCGAGAAGACGGGCTGCCGGGTGCTTCTCGTTCGCCGCCAGCCGCTCGGCGGGGTGGCCGCCAGGCGCTAGCCGCGGGCGACCAGCGCGTAGGCCGCGGCCGCAAGGCCCAAGAAACCGATGATCAGCACGATCCCGTAGACGAGGAAGAGGGCCACCAGCTTGAAGGCCGTCCGCCCGCGGCCCTGGCCGTAGACCGAGCGCAGGGACCGGTAGATCAGGTAGACCATCCCCAGGGTCAGGACAGCGCCGACCGCGCTCCCAACGCCTTCGCTCGCGAGCGATCCCAGCCATCCCCCCGCCCAGATCATCAGGAAGGACAGGAACGCCATCGCCTGGGTATGCAGAGCGAAGATCAGGTGCTCGACGTAGAGCCGGCGCGAACCCAGGTACACGAGCTTCAGCACCAGCGCCAGGACCGGAACGCAGAAAAAGAGCATCGCCGGCAACAGGTGCTCGAACTCGTCGGCCAGCGCCCGGCCTTTGGCGTCGTGCTTCCCGTCGAGGTCGATGATGATCGGCTGGCTATACCAGCTCTTCTTGGCGGCGCCGGCGGCCGGCGCGGGTGTCTCCTCCGGCTTCGGGGCGGCGGGCTCCTTCTTTGGAGCCGCGACTGTTTCGACCGCATCTGCCGCGGCCTTTGCCGCAGGAGCCTGTTTGTCCGGCGAGTCCGAGGCCGACGGGCCGCTCCCCGTCAGCAGGTTCACCGCGAAGAGCAGGAAACTTGCGAAGAAATAGAACCTCACGGGGTTCGTGTACCGCGTCCTCCGGCCCGCGATGAATTCCGACGTCAGGAAGCCCGGGCGGGTGAAGACATACCGAGCGCTCTTAAGAAACTTCCCGTCGAAGTGAAACACCCCCTCGAGGGCGTCCTCCAGGACGTGCCCGAACGAGCGGTGATAGTCGACATCGTGCTGGCCGCAGGCCGAGCAGTACGGCCCGGAAAGCGGGGCTCCGCAGTTCTGGCAGTTGGTCCTCGGGGTGGGCACAGGGCCGGACATGCTGGGGAAATGCCAGCAGACAATGCCCCCCTGAGAAGCTGAATTGCTCACGATCCTTCCAGACCTGTGCAAACGGGATTGATGGCAGCGCGGGCCTGAGCGATGATGCTCCGGCTCACAGAGCCCGTAAGATGACCCTGTCCCGACCTATAACGGCGGCCGAACCAGCCGTCAGTTTCGGGGCCCTGCGCGGCCCGATTCTCTTTGCGATATTCACCTTTCATCCGTGCGGCAACGGCGCCGCAGACCCTTCTCAGGCGGTCCCGCTAACGCGGCCTTGGGAGCGCACTAAGGCGGGGATGAGAGTCCTCTTCCACGTCGGTTCATCATGAGCAAACTATTCCCGGGAGAACTAGCCCGCGTTCCGTACCTGATCAGACTGTTGATCCTCGGCGCCTGTTCTTGCGCCCTGTTGTTCCTCATAATCATAAGCCTGGCCCCGTCCGAACCGGCCTACGGTTCGCGCAGCCTTATCGCAGTCTGCCTGTTTAGCATCGCTGTGACGGTGCTCCGCTTGTCCGCAGCGGACCTGCCACGTCTCCGGGGCATGGCCTGGAATCCATGGCTTGTCCTTCTTCTCTTCGTTCCGATTGCGAATCTTGTGATGCAGATTTTGCTGCTCGTGACGCCGTCGCGCACGGCGGCACCAGGACCTCAGAAAGAGCCTTCCAAGACAAGTTCCCTTCCCATCGTAGTGGCGGTTGTAATCGGCTGCCTGGTGGTCAGTGGCGTGGTTGTGGGCACTCTGGAGCTGGGTGCGATCAACAAGAAGCTCTCCGCGGCGCAGGTCGGACTCGCCCGCAACCAGGTTGAAGTTAAATTGGAGGGGGCGCTCGAAGCGTACCGTCTGGACACGGGGGATTATCCCACGGTCGCAGAGGGACTGGCAGCGCTGTGGTCGGCTCCGGCCAGCAAAGGTGATATCTGGCACGGACCCTATCTGGACGGCTCAAAGCCCCCTGTTGATCCCTGGGGGCGCGCCTACCGCTACACTTATCCTGGGATTCACAACAAGGACGGCTATGATCTTTGGTCGTCCGGACCGGATGGCGTGGACGGTTCCCCTGACGACATCACGAATTGGGACGGCAGGTGACCGGCGATCTGGCCGGGCTGAGGGTGCCAAACCTGGGCCCTCCGCGGGAATGGCTAGACTTTCCCGAATGGGCCGTGGCAGGCTTCTTCGCGTATGCAGGCCCAGACTTCCGACCGCGCCTCCTCTGGAGGTTCCGCCCTCCCGGCGACCCCCTGCTCCCTGGCCGAGGGCTGCGGCGGCGGCCGGGACTGACCTGGGCCCCGCCGCCATGACCGCTCCACCGGTTCAGGAGGGAAGCCCCCGCGCTGCGGCACTCCAGCGGAAGCAGGACCTGCTGCGGTCCCTGCGTCTGTCGACCGCCTCGGGCCTGCTGAGCAGCCCCCTTATCACGATGGCGCTGCCAGCGAGCCTCCTGCTGACAGCGCTGGTCACCAAGGTGTTTCCGCTGTCGAAGACCATGATCGGCGTCTTCTTCGCGCTGCCGTTCGTGGCCAACTTTCTCCAAATCGTGCTGGTGCCGCTCCTGTCCCACTGGAAGACCCCCAAGGTCATCACGGTGAGCACGGCCGGCTTCCAGATGATCCTGTGGGGCGCCCTTGGCCTTTTGCTCCCGTGTATCCCCAGGCAGGGGTCGGCCCCCGTGGCATGGCTCCTTCCCTGGTACCTGCTTTCGAGCCTCTTTTACGCGATCTGCGCAGTCACCTGGAACTCCTGGGTCCAGGAGTGGGTTCCCTCGCGGATCCGGGGTAACTACTTCGGGCGGCGCAACGGGATCCAGCAGATCACCGCGTTCGCCTCGCTCCTGGCCACGGGCTGGCTCCTAGCCCACTCAGATTACCGGCTCGCGGTCTTCCAGGCGATAATCCTGGGGGCGGTTTTCCTGCGGGTCTTTTCGCTTCATTGCCAGTGGGTCAGCCCAACCCCTGACAAGCCGCTGCCGCCGCAGCGGCCGCCCCTGGCCTCGCAAGTCCGAGAACTGGTCGCTTCGCCTTCGCTTCTGCTCTTCATCGCCTATGGTTCGCTATGGTCGTTTGCCGTCTACTGCTTCGGCCCCTTCTACCAGGTGTTCATGTTCGAGCCGTTGGGGTTCTCCGCGTGGGATATCGGGCTCGTATTGACCCTGGCCCAGCTCGGCGGCGTTCTCTCCCTGCCCGCCTGGGGCCGCCTGATCGACCGGCACGGCAACAAGTCCGTCATGGTCGTATCACTTGTCCTTTGGCAGGCGCAGAACCTCCTCTGGTGTTTCCTCACCCCCCACAACCGGTACCTGCTTTACCCGATGTGGGCGTGGAATGGGGCGACCAGCGCGGGCTTCGTCCTGGGCCAGTTCACACTCCTGCTCAAACTGATCCCCCCAGGGGCAAAAGACCTCGCCATCGGGTTCAACCTGGCCGCTACCTCGATCTTCGCGGCGGTGGCGCCGGTTGCCGGCGGCTGGCTCCTCGGCCGGGCACTGGATCGCGGGCACGACGTCTTCGCCGTCTACCACGCCTGTTTCCTGCTCCAACCCGTGCTCACACTGTCCGGCGCCTTCCTTCTCCTGCGGATCCGCGAGCCGGCCGCGAGC
Source organism: uncultured Opitutaceae bacterium (assembly GCA_903862935.1). Taxonomy (GTDB): domain Bacteria; phylum Verrucomicrobiota; class Verrucomicrobiia; order Opitutales; family Opitutaceae; genus Palsa-1447. Next base: position 83,908 of record CAIOZY010000041.1, on the reverse strand, counting down.
CCGTTTTCGATGGTTGTGGGGGCGATGCGCAACGCGCGGACCTTAAGCGGTGTCCTCGGACTGAGCTTCCTCGTTGAGTGGATGTTTTTCAGGAAGGAGAAGCGCCGTTCCTGACAGGGGTGTAGCCAGCCCCGATCGTCTCCGCCGACCTCCGGGCTCCCTACATGCAGGGAACCGCGCCCCTGGCCCCGGGAACTGAAGCCTCTTCCAGACTGTGGCTCAGAAGACCTCGCGGTCCTTGGTCACAGTCGGCGGCGACATGTACGTTGTCAGGCTCAGGCAGTCCTTGGGGCAGACCTCAACGCAGTAGCCGCAGCTGATGCAGCGGAGCCGGTCGATCGCCCACTTCTTCTGGTTTCGATTCACGCCGATAGCCCCGGTCGGGCACTTCTTGCGGCACACGCTGCAGTAGATGCAGTTTGCCTTGGCAAACGCCAGGGCTCCCCGCGAGTCGGCGATCACCCGGCGCGGTGCAAGGGGATAGCCGCGGGTGGCCGGGCCCTTGAGGGCCCACTTGAGGTTCAGCGCGGTGATGCCGAGGTAGGACATGGTCACCTTTCCGTGCAGCTGATGCAGGGATCGATTGTGAGAACGAGGACGGGGACATCGGCCAGGTTGGCACCGGGCAGCATGCGGACCAGGGCGGGCAGGTTGGCGAAGGTCGGGGTCCGCACCCGGAAGCGCTGGAGGTTGCGGCTGCCGTTGGCCCGCAGGTAATAGGCAACTTCCCCCCGCGGCTGCTCGGTGCGGACGAGGATCTCCCCGTCCGGAAACCCCGTCACCTTGGTCTCAATTGCCCCAGGGGGAATCCGATCGATCGCCTGACGGATGATGTCTACCGACTGGAACAGTTCCGCGCAGCGCACAACGCAGCGGGCGTAGGAGTCTCCCTCGGTCCGGACGATCGGCTCCACTTTGATGTCGCGGAAGGCCGCGTAGCCCAGGGACCGCATATCCTGCGCTACCCCGCTCGCCCGGGCCGTCGGGCCGACGCAGCCCAGGATGTAGGCGTCGTCACGCGAGAGGACACCGACCCCCTGAAGGCGGCGCTTGACCGAGGAGTCACCGAGGAAGACGTCCACGATCTCCCGCATATCCCGCTCGATTACGTCCAGCTCTTTACGCATGACCGCCAAGGCCTCTGGCGAGATATCGCGCCGGACGCCTCCGATTTTGCAGGAACCAAAGATCACCCGGCCGCCCGTCGTCGCCTCGATTTGGTCGAGGATCCGCTCCCGCACCCGCCACGAGTGCATGAACAGGCTCTCAAAGCCGAAACTGTCGGCGAGCAGGCCGAGCCAAAGGAGGTGGCTGTGGAGGCGGGAAAGCTCGCCCCAGATCGTGCGCAGGTACTGGGCCCGTGCCGGGACCTCCACCTGCATCAGTTCCTCGATCCCCTGGCAGTAGGTCTGTCCGTGGATGAAGCTGCAGATGCCGCAGATGCGCTCGGCGACGTAGACGAACTCCTGGAAGTCCTTGCGCTCGACCAGGCGCTCGAGCCCCCGGTGGATGAAGCCGACCGACGGTAGGACGTCGACGACCTTCTCGTCCTCGATCGCCAGGTCCAGGTGGATCGGCTCGGGGAGGACCGGATGCTGCGGGCCGAAGGGAATGATGGTGCGGGCCACGGGGTGTCAGGGATTGGTTCCCGCCTTTGCCGCCAGCGCGGGAGCCGATGGACGGGAGGCGAATGGAAACGGGACGGTGGTGCGGTAAAACTTGCCCTTGAAGTCGAGGATGTTGCCCTCGACCTGAATGCGGAAGAGATCGTGCAGCTCATTCTCGTACAGGGCCGCGGCGGCGTAGACCGAGGTGATGCTCGGGAGCCGGTGCGGCCCCTCGACCGGCAGGCTCACCCGCCGGTTCGTGATCTTTCCGCCCAGGTCGAAGCTGTAGATCACCTCCATGGCGGTGGGCAACGCCGCGGCGCCGATCTGCACCAGGCGCCAGCCCGCGTCACGAAGCAAGCGCACCTCGGCGACGAGGGCCGCGGTCTCGACGGCAGTGAAACTTCCGGGATCAGGACTCATTTGCGCTCCTTTTGCAGGTGGACCCACTGGACCGTGGGCAGGTATTCCTCGGTCTTGAACACGCGGTAGCCGAGCTTTTCGCACATCGCCAGGTTGCGCCGGCTCTTGTGCCCGGTGAGCGTCTCGAAGCGCACCACCTGGGGCGGGAAGGACCGTTCCATCTCGGTGATCAGCCGCCGCGCGATGCCCCGGCCTCGGAAGTACGGGTGGACGATGCACCGGCGGATGTAGCCGGTCGCCCCTTCGATCCGGCCGCGGATCGAGCCGACGATCTTCCCGTTGATCGACGCCTTGAGGAAGGTCCACTGGGCAAGGTCGGCCTCGATCTCCGCGAGCGTCTGCTGCATCGCCGGCAGGCTGTCGTCCCCGTAGATCTCAGCCTCGCTCCGGTACGTCACTTTCTGGAGGGCGAGAATCTCGGGGATGTCACCGGCCAGCGCGGGCTCGTAGACCAACTTGTCGATGCCGCGGGCGGCCGCCTGGGTCGCCTTGTGCTTGACCTCGAGGATCTGCACTGCCCGCACGATTCCGTCGATGATGGCCTCGGGCCGCGCGGCGCAGCCTCCGACGTAGACATCCACCGGAACCACCGTATCCACGCCGCCGTGGATATTGTAGCATTCGCGAAAAATCCCGCCGCTGGCGGCGCAGGCCCCAACCGCGACCACCACCTTCGGTTCAGGCAGCTGGTGGTAGATGTTGCGAATGACGTCGCCGCTCTGGGCGTTCACCGCCCCGGTGACGAGGAAGATGTCGGCATGCTTGGGGTTGCCTGTATTGACCACGCCCAGGCGCTCGGCGTCGTAGAGCGGCGTCAGGCAAGCCAGCGTCTCGATGTCGCAGCCGTTGCAGCTGGAGGCGTCGTAGTGGATGACCCACGGGGACTTGGCGAAGGCAGGCATGTCAAAAGTAAGTCAGGAAGAGGATGTTGCCGAAACCGAGGACCAGCGTGGTTGCCCACGCCCCCTTTAGCATGGTGGGCCAGGTGAGCCGGGCGCAGGCGTTATCGACCACAATCACCAGGAGGAAGGCGCCCAAGGCGGCGGCGATCCCCGCCGCCGGCGAGGCAGCAAAGAACAGGTAGACCCAGCCGAGGAGCAGGACGTTCTCGAACCAGTGCGCTACCTCGATCATGGCCAGGGTCGACCCGGAAAATTCTGTGAGGATCCCCCGCACCAGTTCCTGGTGCGCGTGGTGCGAGGACGAGAGGTCGAAGGGAGACTTCCTAAACTTGATCAGGAGGCAGAAGAGAAATCCCAGGAGTACCCCCGGCAGCCTCAAGGCGAGCACTCCGGAATGGGCCGCGATGTCGTTCACGTAGAAGCTGCCCGTCGCCAGGTACATTCCGACCGCGGTTACGAGGATCATGGGCTCGTAGGCCATCATCTGCAGGAGTTCCCGTTCCGCTCCGATGAAGCTGTACGGCGAACTCGCCTTGTACGCCCCGAGGACGAGGAAGATGGCAGCCAGCGTCAGAGCAAAAACGACGAGCAGAAGGTCGGACCCGGCGAAGAAAAGCCCACCCGTGAACACCATCAGAATCAGGAAAAAGAAGACGTAGAAATCCTGCGAGCGCCGCACGACAATGTTCTCCTTGTTCCAGAGCTTTCGCACGTCGTAGAAGGGCTGCCACAGGGGCGGACCCTGCCGGGCCTGCAGGCGCGCGGAGAGCTTGCGGTCGATGCCCGCCAGGAGTCCGCCGATCAAGGGGGCCAGGATTAGGTAAATCGCAAAGCGAAGGAGCGGGTTCATCGCAGGAGGAGGAGGCAGGCCGCCAAGGCAGCGAGGAGGGCGAGCCCGACCCCGATCCCGACGCGGAACACCCCGGCCTCAGGCACGAGCCCGGCCAGCGTGTAGTTCGACATTTGCAGGGCGTGGACCTGCCCGACAGCCCCCTGGTAGCGCGCCCCGCTCTCGACGTTGGCCCCGCCCAGGTACGGATCCAGGACCTTCACCCGCCGCCCGTAGTTGAAGAAACTGAGGGGGAACAGGGCCACCATGGCTAGCATGATGGTCATGATCACAAAGTTGCCGTGGGCCAGGTGCCCGGAGCGCCCGTAGACGCCGATCACGTAGGGCTCGACCAGCCAGGCCGAAACAAGCGGAAAGGCGATGCAGGTTAGGGCCGTCGTGCAGCTGAGCAGCGTGAGGGCGAACCACTCCCCGCGCCCGATCTCGTGTTCAATGTTCGGAATCGGATGCGTCACCTCCAGGAGCTTTCCCATCCACTTCATCCAGAAGAAGAGCGTGGGGGCGCTCCCGAAGATGATGGGAAGCGCGATAATCGGGTACGTGTCGATCACCGCCTTTAGGACAGCCCACTTGCCGATCAGCATGCCGAACGGCGCAAGGAACATGCCGGCGATCCCGATCTGCAGCATGATCGACAGGCGCGGCATGCTCAGGACGAGGCCCGACATACGCTCAATGTCGCGGCTGTGCAGCCTGTGCTCGACGACCCCGACGCATAGGAAGAGCAGGCACTTCGCCACCGCGTGAAAGAGAATCAGAAGGACCCCGGCCCACACCGCCTCGTGGGTGCCGATCCCGCCGCAGAGGATGATGAGCCCCAGGTTCGCCACCGTGGAGTACGCCAGGACCTTCTTCGCGTCGCTCGTTCCGACGGCGGCGAGTGAAGCCAGGGCGAAGCTCGACGCGCCGACCAGGGCGACCACGATCCCGCCGGCCGTCCCGTGGAGGATTGGAGCCATCCGCAGGACGAGGTAGACGCCCGCCTTGACCATGGTGCTCGAGTGAAGGAGCGCCGAGACCGGCGTCGGCGCCACCATCGCCCCCAGGAGCCAGCGGGAGAACGGCAACTGGGCCGATTTCGTGATGCCGGCCAGCGAGAGGAGCAGCGCGGGCCCGATGACGAGCGCCGGGGCGGCATGGATGAGATCGGTTAGGCCGATGCTGCCGGTCGCCCGATGGACCCAGATGATCGCGCCCGCAAACGCCGCCCCGCCGATCAGGTTGTACGTCAGGGCCCGGAAGGCGTTGCCAATCGACTCCTCGTCCTGCTTGTAGGCGATCAGGACGAAGGAGCAGAGGGTCGTGACCTCCCAGAAGAAGTACAGCCATAGGAGGTTGTTCGAGAAGACGATCCCGAACATCGCCGCAAGAAAGAAGAACAGCAGGCTGAAGAACAGCGGACGCCGGTCACGGACTTCCGGATGATGCGCGGTGTGGTACTCGCGCATATAGCCCAGGGCGTAGAGACAGATCGATCCCCCGACCACGCCGTTGATGAGCGCCATCAGGGCGGACAGCCGGTCGGCGAGCAGGTCTCCATGGGCCTGCAGGCCTTCGCCGTGGCGCAGCTCCCAGCCCACCATCGGCAGCAGTTGCACGAGCAGCAGCAGCACGACCAAGGGCCGCCGGTGCCGAATCCCCAGGACGACGATGTAAAGGCCCATGGCGATCTCGAGCACCAGCATCGCCGTTCCCACCGCGTGTCCGGAAAACCCAGGGATATCCCCCCAGGTGGGAGCCCACCCTGCAGCCAGGGCGATACTGCCGGCGGCCAAAAGGGCTGTCGCCGCCGCCACCCACCACCGCCGCCACCCGTCCCCCCGAATCAATAATAGCCCCAGTCCCGCTGTGAGGGAGACGCCTATGAGAAGAGCCGGTAAATTCACGACCGTAGCATCCTGAACCCCGGAGATCACACCAACCTGAAACACATCTTAAAAATATTTTAAGTTAAGATATTTCATGAACTTATGGATATTTAGAGCGCACCTAATCAGCCCGGCCAGGCCAGGAAAAACATCTCCGACCCCCGTGCTGCCCCCCAACCCTGCAGCATCCGCGATCGCCTCGTGCATCTCCATCCCGCCGAAACGAAACACAGCGTCCGATTGCAACTAAGCGCGCCCTTGGACGCCACTTACGGAAACGCAAATTCACGGCAGTTTGCGATGACCAGCGCCCGAGGGTTCCCAGGCCAGTCCATTGCGTGCACCTGGATTTGTGCCCGTAGGAAATCCCGACTAAACGACCTTCTCGTGAGGTTGAGCGCGGAAAAGCAGCCCCGGCAAGCCCCCTTTGCATTTTCGCCACCCACGGTGGCTTTTCCCAATGCTGCGCTATGCTCAGCTCCACCGGGGCCCACGATTTCGTTGGCATGCGCATCGAGGAGGCGGTAGCACCTCAAGTGCTTGAAATGAAGAATCTACAGGCGCACGTCTCGACCTTTGTAATTCTCGGTTTCAGTGCGTTCCTTTTACCGTGGTCAGGATGCACGACAGCTCCAGCCCTTGATTTTGCCAGCGCGCTCGCGTACGAACCCGCGCGTTCTCCTATCCAGATCAACGCCAGCGCAATCGTCGAGTCCAATGCGGCCCTCACACCGAAGGCGCGCGGCCTGTATTTCCAGAATTTTGATGCACCGTCTCTCGCCAACATGATGGGAGGGATCGCCCGAGCCCTCCACCATGACATCGCTTCGTCGGGGCTCTTCGCGAGTATTGTGACGGATGGCGGCGGCAAAGCCGACTATAAGGTGAACGTGACCTGGGAGGATGCCAAAGTGACTCTCACGGTCACCGAGGTATCGAGCGGCAAGCGCGTTTCGTCCAATACTTGTGACGCTGGGGCAAGCCCTCTTCCCATGATCATGCCCGCGCTAAAGGCGCAGATGATCGCCGACCTGCAGGGAAAGACATACCGTGACCAAGTCCGAGTCGAGACCGAGCAAATAACCAAGGCGCCGCTCGCCGAGCTTCTGACGGCTTCGGATCGCACGGCGCTGATGGCTCGCGATCGAAATCGGGCGATAATCGCAGCAAAGATCCAACAACTGCCGGGGCTCCTCCGCGACAGCACAACCAGCGAACTTTCGTCTCTTCTCGTCAGAGTCGAGCAGGCCATGCTCGACTTGGATCACGATTGCGAAGTGCTGAAGGACCGCGCGCAACAGACTGCTGCAATGAGCGACTCACAGCAGCAGACTGACGAACTGCGCGGGCTTGCGATCAGCTACCGCGAGCGCATTGAGCTCCTCAAGCCAATAGCCTCCGCGCTAAGGGAGGAGATGGCCAACCGCAGCCGGTAAAGCCCGCACCGACAGACGGACGCATACCCTAAATTGCCGGGGATAGGTTGATTGCTCGCCGATCGGTCCCAGGCACAAAAGGCCGCGAGGTCCGCTACGAGAATGCTTCGGCAGAGGTTGGGGCCGGCTATTCGCCGATGATTTTGATCAAAACCCGCTTGCGGCGCATCCCGTCGAACTCCCCGTAGAAGATCTGCTCCCAAGGTCCGAAGTCGAGTTTGCCACCGGTCACCGCGACAACTACTTCCCGACCCATGATCGTGCGCTTGAGATGGGCATCGGCATTGTCCTCGCCCCGGTTATGGGCGTATTGCCCGTGGGGTTTCTCGGGGGCCAGCTTCTCCAGCCATGCCTCAAAGTCTGCGTGGAGCCCTGACTCGTCGTCGTTGATGAACACCGACGCGCTGATGTGCATCGCGTTGACCAGACAGAACCCTTCGCGAATTCCACTCTCGATAAGTGCCGCCTCGACTTTGGGCGTGATGTTGAGGAATGCCCGCCGAGTGGGAAGGTCGAACCACAGCTCCTTTCGAAAAGACTTCATGAGCTTCCTTCTACTGAACTGATCCGGGAATTTCAACCGGGTTGGGACCGCTGGCTTGACACCGGTGACTCTAGGGTCGCCTTCACGAGTGAAAGGGCCAATCTCGCCGCATGGTCGAGACGGAAAATATCAGGATCTGCGGCACAGGGGCGGCGGGATCTCGCGTTGTACCTCCGATCTCGCGGTGCGTCTCGGAGGACACCACCTCCCAGTGAGAAGATGAGCCCCTTCGTTCGCGAGATCGCCCCGGACTACGAGTCGTGGCTCCGGTGTCTTGCCCGGCTGGGCACCCCTGTTCGGGTTCACTTTGCCGAGCTCTTTCTTGATCCAGAGGTCAAGGAGGCGGTATGCGCGCGTTTCGGCCTCGACAGAGGCCTTGACCGCTCCAAGCCGGAATACCCCTGGCAGCGCGAAATCGCGATCCAGAGATTTCTCGGCTATGACTACGTCCGCTGCGGCGTCGACGCATTCCCGATGCCCTTAAAACGCCACAGCATCGCGGACACAGCGGCCATGGCCCGGGCCGGGGGCCGGGCGTTCGTCGACAATGAAACCGGCCCGATCACCAACCTTGCAGAGTTCGAGGCCTACCCCTGGCCCGATCCCGCCAAGCTAACCACTGCGGCGCTCGAATGGTACGAGCGGAACCTGCCCGACGATATGTGCGTAGTCGGCAGCGGGGGGTTCGCCCACTTTGCCGAATATCTCACCTGGCTGATGGGCTACCAGACGCTCTGCTACGCCCTGTTTGACCAGCGCGACCTCGTCGGCGCCATCGCCTCACGCCTCCAGGTCTTCTACCGCCAGATGACCCGCCTTCTGCTCGAGTTCTCGCGGGTTAAAGTGCTCTGGGGCGCAGACGACATGGGATTCCGCACCAGCACCCTGATCAGCCCGGATGACCTTCGCTGCTTCGTCCTGCCCGGGCATGCCGAGGTCGCCGGCCTGTCCCATGCCGCCGGCCGTCCGTACCTCCTCCACTGCTGCGGCCAGGTCGACGCAATCATGCCCGATCTGCTCGACACTGTGAAGATCGACGGAAAGCACTCCTTCGAGGACACCATCGTCGACGTGATCACCTTCAAGCACAGGTATGGCCAGCGCATTGCCATCCTCGGCGGGATGGACATGGACTTTCTCTGCAGGGCCGACGAGCCCGCAATCCGCCAACGGGTCCGCCAGACTCTCTTCGCCTGCCATCCCGGCGGAGGCTACTGCCTCGGCACAGGCAACAGTGTGGCCAACTACGTCCCGCTCGACAGCTACCTGGCCATGCTGGACGAGGGCCGCCGGTACGGAGCCTAGCGACACGGGGGAGAAAGCTCACCGTGTCTCGCTTCAGGCAAATGATTCGGCGGCCGGATTAGGGGACTAGCCCCCCACCGAGATTCAGCGCTTCGGAACCGGCGTCGTGTCCGCCGCCTCGAAGAAGGCCAGGATGTTCTCCCAGGGCACCTCCGGATTGAGGACATGGGCCGGAGCCAGGATCAGGCCCCCTTCGCGCCCGACGTCACAGATGCGGGCGCGGACCTCCCGGCGGACATCGTCGGGAGTACCCAACGGCATCGTCCGCTGGACACTGACTGTCCCCCAGAAGGAGAGCCGCTCGCCGTACTGCCGCTTGATCGCCGCAGGATCCATGCACTCCGGCTGGACCGGATTCAGGATGTCCACACCGATCTCGATCAGATCCGGGATGATCCGCTCCACGTTGCCATCGGAATGATAAAAGACATACGCGCGCGGGTTCGCCGCCTTGACCGCGCGCACCGTGGCTGCGAGCCGCGGCTTAAGAAACTCCCGCCAAGTCTCAATGGCCATCAGCAGCCCGGTCTGCCCGGCCACATCGTCACCCGTGATGATAATGTCCACTCCGGCCCGCGCGAACTGTTCGGCCGCGGCCATCTGGAATGCAGCGGTACGTTCGAAGAAGTAGTCGGCGACCTCCGGCGCCTCAATCAGGTCCATCATCAGGTCCTCCAAGCCCCGGATATACCACGACTGCTCGAAGACGGAGCCGGCGTAGGCTGCAACCGCGAGACCCTGGACATGATGACCCTCAACCTGTTCGCGAACGCCCTGGAATCGGTAAGGGCGTTCAACGTCAGGCCATGGGTATTCCTTGATCCGCCCGAGATCGTGGACCCCGCGCAGGGGCGACTCGACATGCGCGAAATGATGGAATCCGCCCGCCCGCCACCACACGCCCCATTCATCCACCTGGCTGCTCGCAAGGGCCTCCGCCGCAGGACCGCCCAGCCATGACTCGAACCGGTCCCGCTGCAACACTGTGGGCGCAGCCAGGACGCTTGTGATATCCATATCGAAATACGCGCGCGGCGTCTTGGGCGCGCACCTGCTGCGCAGCAGCCGCTCGACGGGCGGCGTGTAGCCTATCGCCTCCTCATAAAGCAGCCGGGGCACCCGGTCTGTCTGTTTGTGTTCCAACGCCGCGAGCACCCGTTCGCGCGAGGTCATGGATGGGATCCTAATTGCCCTCTGCTCGTCTGCTGTCGCGCTGCAGACCCCGAGTTCTTTCCGAGGAAGCCCACAGCGGGTCACCAGCGGTGCGGGTGGGGTCCGAAATCGGCATCATAGTAGGGTGAGGTGTGGGTTCCGGGCGGGACAATCCGGTCGATCTTGGCAAGTTCCTCCGCGGAGAAGGTGACACCCAAAGCCTTCAGGTTGTCCTCGAGCTGCTCCAGGGTCCTCGGGCCCACGATGGGGCTCGTGATTCCGGGCTGGCGCAGGACCCACCCGAGCGCGAATTGGGAAAGCGGCAAGCCCTTGGCCTTGGCCAGCGGGAGGAACTCCTCGATCGCCGCGAATGTTTGGTCCGTCCAGCGCGCCTTGAGAAAGGGGGAACTTTCACGGTCGGCGAAGCGCGTCCCCGCGGGAACCGGCTCGCCCCTGCGGTATTTTCCGCTGAGAAGCCCTCCGGCAATCGGGCTCCACGGGATGATCGCGATTCCGTGGGTTCGCGCCATGGGAACCAGCTCCCGCTCGATCCGGCGGTCTAGGAGGTTGTACGGCGGCTGCTCAGAGATGAAACGGTTGAGCCCGAGCTCTTTCGAGCACCACAGTGCCTCGACAACCTGCCAGGCCGCAAACGTCGTCGTCCCGATGTAGCGCACCTTGCCCGAGCGGACGAGGTCGTCGAGGGCCCGGAGGGTCTCGTCAATCGCGACCTCGGGGTGGGGCCGGTGGATCTGGTACAGGTCGATGTAGTCGGTCTTCAGGCGCCTCAGGCTCGCCTCGCACCCCTCGATGATGTGCCGGCGGGTCGCCCCCCACGAGTTGGGGTCCTCGTCGTCCATCCTGTTGAAGACCTTGGTGCACAGGACCACGCGGGCCCTCTTCCCATTGCGCTTAAGCGCCTCGCCCGTGAATTCCTCGCTCTTTCCGCGGCTGTACATATCGGCAGTGTCTAAGACGTTGATGCCGGCTTCGAGCGCCCGGTCGATGATGCGGCAAGAGTCTTCCAAGTCCGTCTTCATCCCAAACATCATGCAGCCCAGTGTGAGCGGCGAGACCTTGACCCCGGTGCGGCCGAAATTGACGTAGTTCATGGCAAAAATCAGAAAAGCTCCCCCTGGCCACTGTAGCGCTCGCGGGCCTCGGCCAAGGCGCCCTTCATCTCCATCTCCTCAAGGATCCGGGACAACTCCCCGAGATTCGGGGAGGGTTTTGAGATTGGGACAACGGGAAGCGCCGTGTTAAGGGTCGTGAGCTTGAGATTCAGCCGCAGCCGCTCGGCCCCCGTGGCAACGGCCTCGCGGAGTCTCTCCGGCTCAATTTCACACGCCCGAGCGAGAATTTGCTCGAGGCTTCCGTACTGCGCCAGCCACCGCGAGGCAGTCTTCGGGCCGACCCCACCCACCCCGGGGATATTGTCGGAGGTGTCGCCGACCAAAGCCAGGTAGTCGGCGATCTGCGCGGGGGAAACCCCGAACTTCTCTGCGACGCCCGCGGCGTTCATTCTCCTCCAGCCGAGCTTCGGGTTGGACGACGGGGGCGGGATCATGATCGTGATCCGCTCGCCGACGATCTGGGCAAAATCCTTGTCGGAGCTCACGATCAGGACCTCGTGGCCCGCGGCGGAAAGGGCCACCGCCTCCGAGGCGAGGAGGTCGTCGCTCTCGACCCCCTCCAACTCGACCGCCTTCAGGCCCATCGCCCCAGTCAGGGCCTTGATGTGGGGCACCTGCTTGGCCAACGGCTCCGGCATCTCCTCGCGCTGCGCTTTGTACTCGGGATGCAGGGCAAGCCGATCCTGGGAGCCCCCTAGGTCAAAAAATACGACCGTTGCCTCCGGCCTTTCCTGGTCGGCAAGCTTCCACAGAGACTTGACCCAGCCGTGCAGGGCGCCGGTCGGAAAGCCGTCTTTGCGGGTCAGATCGGGGATCGCGAAATAGCAGCGGTAGGCGAGGTTGAAGCCGTCTACCAGCAGGTATTTCATGAGGCCGGAACCGGGACCGCAGCCGGGGCCGAGGAGGGAGCGGCGGCGACCGCCTCGGCAAGGGTGCGCGGCTGCGCCTCGGCCTCGCCGCGCTCGTGGTTGAAGCGCATCGACACGGTCTTGGAAACCCCGCGCTCCTCCATCGTCACCCCGTAGATCGCGGTGGCTGCGGCCACCGTGCGCTTGTTGTGGGTGATGATGATGAACTGGGAGTCCTTGACGAATTTCTTCAGCAGATCCGTGAAACGACCGATGTTCGACTCGTCGAGAGGCGCGTCCAGTTCGTCCAGCAGGCAGAAAGGCGAGGGCTTCACCATGTACAGGGCAAACAGCAGCGCTACGGCCGTCAGCGTCTTCTGCCCGCCCGAAAGCAGCGAAATGGCTTTCAACTTCGTTCCCGGGGGCTGGGCGACGATCTCGATCCCGCTTTCCAGGATGTCCGGGGTCTCGATCAGCTGGAGCTCGGCCCGGCCTCCGCCGAAGAGGGTATGGAAGGTGTAGGCGAAGTTCTTGCGGACCTGCTCGAAGGTGAGCGCGAACTGCTGCTGGGACGTCTTGTTGATCTCCTCAATAGCGCCGATGAGTTCGGCCCGGGCCTTCGTCAGATCGGAACTCTGGGCCACCAGAAAGTCGTGACGCTGCTTTAGCTCCACGTACTCCTCGATCGCGACCAGGTTCACCGCCCCCATGCTGGTCAGGCGCTGGCGCAGCGCCTCGACCTGGACCTTGATCTCGTCCCAATTCGTCGCGTCCAGTGCCGCAAGGTCGGCCTCGGTAGGTTCGCCCCGCTCCTTGCGCCGGCGCGGCCTGGGCTTCTGGGCGGCGGCGGCGCTTTCCGCGGAGGGCCCGGCGGCCTCGGAGGCGATCCGGTCCTCCTCCTCGTCGAGGTCCAGGGCCTTGATTCCCTCGGGCTCGTCCTCGGCGTGCCATAAGAGCTGCTTCCAGTTGAGGCCAGCCACGTCCGCGGAGAATTCCCTCTGGGTCTCCTCGGCGAGAAACAGCGCGCGCTGACGGGCCTCGGCAAACTTTACCTCCTGGGCGCTCAGCTCCTCGTGGGCAGCCTCCGTCTCCTCTCGGACGGAGGTTTGCGCCGCCTCCAACCCAGAAATCTCCCCCTCGATGGCGACCAAGTCCGCGCGGATCGCCTCGACCTGCTGCTGCGCGATCCCGAGGGTCTCGCCGAGCCGGGCCCCCTTGCCGCGCTGCTCCTCGGCCTCGCGCGCAAGCTCGGTCGTCTGCTCGGTCCAGGTCTCGATCTCCTGCTGCCGCTGCGCCAAGAGCTCTCCCAGCTGCTGCCGGCGCTTTTCCATCTCGCCCAGTCCCCGGTCGAGGACCTCGACCTTCTGTCGGCGCTCGGCGAGTTCGAGTCGGGCCTGAGCCAGGGACTCCCGCTTCAGGTCGCGGTCAGTCCGGCACGCGGTGATGTCGGTCTCGAGCTTCTGGATCCGCTCGCGCTGTGATCCGGCGGCCGCCTCGGCCTGCGCCAGCCCGGCCTGGGCCTTGGTCCAACGGGCCTGCGCCTCATTCCGGGCCTGCTCCAGGGCCGCGAGATCGGACTCCATCCGGTGCACCCGTGCTTCGACATCGTCTCGGGTCTTCTGAGCGCTGCGTTGCTCGGTCTGGAGGGCAGTCGCGCTCTGGGTGACGGCGAGGACGGCCTCGCGGCACCGCTCTAGGGCCTGCTCGGCCGCCGTGATCGATGCGGCCAGGGCGTCGATCCGCACCTTCTGCTCGTCGTGGATCTTCTGCTCCTCGGCCATGGCCCGGGACGTCTCGCGGAGCTCGATCTCGCGGAAAACGATACTGTTGGAGTGCTTCTTGGCACTCACGTGCCCGCCGGCGACGACACCCCGGCGGTCCACGACCTCGCCCCTTATGGTCGCAACCGCCAGAAACTCGAAGGCCGGGTTCGACTTCCAGAAATCTAGGAAGGAGCCGAGATCCTCGGCGATGTAGCACGCCGACAGGAGGGCGGAGGCGGGATGCCCCGGCTCGACCCCGTTGAGCGCAGTCGATGCGGCCTTGAGGAAGGAGGGCAGTTCCACCGCGCCCACCCGGCCCGTTCCATCGAGCTCCTGGACCCTGAGGATGACCGAGCCGATCTGCTGTTCCTCCAGGCCCGAGAGAATCCGCCGTGCGGTCGCTACGTCGGCAACATTGATCGCCTCGACAGCCGCGCCCAAGAGGGCCTCAAGGGCCCGCCCGAACTCCGGTCTGACCTCCAGACCCCGCGTGATCGGGGAAACCTTCTGACCGGAAAGGGCCGAGTCGAGGCGCCCCTGCAGAACGGCCTTCGCGCCCTCGCCAAACCCCTCCCAGCGCTCCTGGAGCTGCTGGAGGAGCTTCAGGCGCGCGCCGCGCTGGGCGAGCTGCCGGTCGACCTCCTGGAGACGTCTCTGCGCCTCGCGGAAGTCCCGCGTCAGGTCGGAAAGGGTCTGCTGCGCCGCCGCCGCCTCGTTGTGGGCCCGGGACTTGTCGGCCAGGACCGCCTCGACCCGCGCCGTAAGCTCTTCGGCCGTCCGCACGGCAGAGGCCCGTTGCTCGCGGACCTGCGCGAGTTCCCCGGCCAAGGCGCCGTGCCGGTGGACGCTCGTCTTCTGGTCCACTTCGTATCCAGAGCAGTCGGTCCGAAGCCGGGCGACCGTACTCTCGAGTTGCAGGAGGTCGAACTTCGCCTGGCTGAGCTCCTGCTCGAGCTTCGTCAGGCGCCCCTCCGCCAGCGCCAACTCCCGGCTCCGCTCCTGGAAAACCGCATCCGAGCTGCCGAGCAGGTTCAGCTGAAGTTGCTTGTCCTGCGCCCCCGTGTCCGCCTGGACCGAGACCTCCCTAAGCTGCATCTCGACCTCGCCCACGCTGTCCCGGGAGGAGGCCAGCCGCTCTTCAAGCCCTGACTTCTTGATCTGGGCGAGATTTGCTGAGTTCTCGGCCTGCTCCCTCTGGGAGCGCAGGTCGAAAACGGACTGCTGGGCCTCCTGGACCCGCTGGTTGAGCTGGCTTCGCTTGTCCTTGCGGGCGTCGAGCCCGGATTGCTGGGAATCGAGGTTCGCCCGGCGCTCGGCGGCGGCCGCGCGCAGCGCCGAGACCTTGCCATCGAGCTCGGCGAGCGAAGCCGTGAGCAGCTCATGCTGGCGCCCGCTCCAGGCCAGGCTCAGCTGCCGGAGCCGGTGGTTCAGACGCTTGTAGCGCATTGCCTTAGAGGCCTGCCGGCGAAGGGTGCCGATCTGCCGGCCGACCTCACCGACGATGTCGGTCACGCGGGTGAGGTTCTGGTCGGTCAGGTCGAGCTTGGCCATCGCCTCCCGGCGCTGGCTCTTGTACTTGGTGATCCCAGCCGCCTCCTCGAAGACCGCCCGGCGCTCCTCAGGCTTTGAGGAGAGCACCTGGTCAATCTGGCCCTGGGCCATGATGGAGTAGCTCGTCCGGCCCACCCCAGTGTCCATGAACAGCTTGTGGATGTCCTTCAGTCGGCAGGGCTGCCCGTTCAGGAAATACTCCCCCATGCCGTCGCGGTGCCCGCGGCGCATGATTTCGACCTCGTGAAAGTCGGTCCCGAGTTGCTCCTCGCAGCCGGTCAGCAACAGGGAGACTTCGCACATCTGGGCGGGCTTGCGGGTGTCAACGCCCTCGAAGATGACATCCTGCATCTTGCCGCCGCGCAGCGCCTTGGCGCTCTGCTCGCCCAGAACCCAACGGATCGCGTCGGCGATGTTGGACTTACCGCATCCATTGGGCCCCACGACCGCCGTCACCCCGGGCTCAAACCCGAGGGTAATCGGGTCGGCGAAGGACTTGAAGCCGTGGAGCGAAAGCGCCTTGAGATACATGCTTCAGTAAACTGTGAGAGAGCCGTGGGAGGACGGGCAATGGGAAAGTGAGGGGCCCCGGACCCCTCAGGAGGCCGCCGGGGCGACGGCCTTGACCGGCCAGCGCGTGACGGTGAGCCCCCGGGCGCCCCGGTTGCTCACGGAAACCCCCGAGAAATCGAAGTCGAACTCCCGCACCCGGGCCCTGCTGCGGCCGTCCAGCGAAATGTGGAGTGTGGCCGGCAGTGCGGCCTCGTTTGCAAAGCGCTGGAAGTAGACAATCCGCGAGCCCTCGGACTTGGCCAGGGGGTAGAGCTTGTCCCGGGTCACCCCCCCGATCTGGAATTTTTTCGCAAAGGCCTTTCCCGTCACCTTGTCCTGGTAGACCATGGCGTAGACGCTCGGGTCCCCCTCTTTCGGCATGACGGCGCAGTGGACGATGTCCCGGCCCATGAAGACCCGGTCGGCGACCTTGGAGACCTTCATCGACACGTCGGCCATGAAGCAGACGACGTCGTCGAGGATCGTGCACTCCTGGACAAACTCGTGCTGGCGCCAGTTCAGGCCGATGAACCCGTCGGCCCGGTTGACGTAGAGCCTCTGATTGGCGCTCACCACCTGGGCTGCGCTGATCTGCTCGATCTCGTCGTACTGGGTTCGCCGCTTTATCCCCTTGCCGTACTTTTCCTGGAGGGACTCGAACCAGCGCACAGCATAGGCCGTGAGGCTCTTGAGCTCCTTCTTCGTCTCCGCGAGGGCCTCCTCGGTCTTCTTGATCGCCTCGTCGGCCTGGAAGCGGTTGTAGGCCGAAATCCGCTTGATCCGGATCTCGGTGAGCCGGGTGATGTCCTCGTCGGTCACGGCCCGACGCAGGCGCTTGACGAAGGGCTTCAGACCCTCGCGGATCTCCTTCAGGACGCTCTCCCAGGTCTCCGACTTCTCGATCCGGCGATAGACCCGCTCCTCGATGAAGATCCGCTCCAGGGAGTCCCAGTGCCACTGCTGCTCGAGTTCGCCCAGGCGGATCTCGAGCTCCTGCTTGAGCAGGGAGCGGGTCCGCTCGACACTGCGCTTGAGGATCTCGCGGGCCCCCAGGAAGACCGGCTTGTCATCCTCGATGACGCAGGCCGCTGGGGCGATCGAGACCTGGCAGTCCGTGAAGACATACAGCTGCTGGATCACCTGGTCGGGGTCGGAACCCTGGGGCAACTCGATCAGGATCTCGACCTTGTCGGCCGTGTTGTCGTCGACGTGTTTGATCCTGGTCTTGCCCTTGGCGTTCGCGGCGAGGATTGACTCGATGACGGAGCTCGTGGTCGTGCCGTAGGGGATCTCGGTGATGGCCAGCAGGTATTTGCTGCGCTTCTCAATCTTCGCCCGGAGCTTCACCCGCCCGCCGCGTTCGCCGTCGTTGTACTCGGAGAAGTCCGCGATCCCGCCCGACGGAAAATCAGGAAAGATCCGGAAGCTTTTGCCTTGGAGATGGTTGATCGCGGCGCGGCAGAGATCGTTGAAGTTGTGGGGCAGAATCCGCGTGGAGAGCCCGACCGCAATCCCCTCCGCCCCATCCAGCAGCGTGATCGGGAACTTCGCCGGCAACGTCACCGGCTCGCGGGCCCGCCCGTCGTAGCTCAACTGCCAGGTGGTCGTCTTCGGGTTGAAGAGGACCTCGCGGGCGAACGGCGTCAACCGGGCCTCGATGTAGCGCGGAGCCGCAGGTTCGTCCCCGGTCAGGGTGTTCCCGAAATTGCCCTGGGGCTCCACGAGAAACGCGCGCTGGCCCATGCCGACCAAGGCCGCCCCGATCGAGGCATCGCCGTGCGGATGGAAGCGCATGCACGCGCCAACCACGTTCGCGACCTTGTGGAAACGTCCGTCGTCCATCTCCCAAAGGGTGTGGAGGATGCGGCGTTGCACGGGCTTGAGCCCGTCGGCGATGTCGGGGACGGCGCGGTCGAGGATGACGTAACTGGCGTAGTCCAGAAACCACGTGCGGTAGTGTCGCGCCAGGGGCGCCTCCTCGGCCTGCTTCTTGGGCTTGGTCTTCGCCATGGCGTTCAGGTCTCCACGAGGTCCTTCTCGACCCTCAGGTTCGAGATGATGAAGTCCTGCCGCTCGGGCGTGTTCTTCCCCATGAAGAACCCGAGCAGCTGGTCGGTGTCATGCATGTGCGCAAGCGACACCGGCTCCAGCCGGATCGACTCGCCGATGAAGCCGCTGAACTCGCCCGCGGAGATCTCGCCTAGGCCCTTGAACCGCGTGACCTCGGCGCTCGCCCCGAAATGCGTCAGGGCTGCGCGCCTCTCGGGCTCGGAATAACAGTAGCGGGTCTCCTTGCGGTTTCGCACCCGGAAAAGCGGGGTCTCCAGGATAAACAGGTGCCCGTTGCGGATTAGGTCGGGGAAGAACTGCAGAAAGAACGAGATCAGCAGGAGCCGGATGTGCATCCCGTCCACGTCCGCGTCCGTGGCGATCACGACCTGGTTGTAGCGCAGCCCGTCCAGGCCGTCCTCGATGTTCAGGGCCGACTGCAGCAGGTGAAACTCCTCGTTCTCGTAGATGACCTTTTTGGACAGCCCGTAGGTGTTCAGGGGCTTGCCCTTCAGGGCGAACACAGCCTGGGTGCGGACGTCGCGGCAGGCTGTAAGGGATCCGGCCGCCGAGTCACCCTCGACAATGAAGAGCGTGCTCTGTTCGGCCTCCTCAGCCTTGTCGCCCAAGTGGAGCCGGCAGTCGCGGAGTTTCCGGTTGTGCAGGGAGGCCTTCTTCGAGCGCTCGCGGGCGAGGCTGCGGATCCCGGCGAGCTCCTTGCGCTCCCGCTCGCTGTCCTGGATCTTGCCCAGGAGGGCCTGGGCCGTCTCGGAGCTGCGGTGCAGGTACCCGTCGAGGCTCTGCTGGACGAACTTGCCCACGAACTCCTTGACGGACGGCCCGCCGGGGGCGATGTCCACGGAGCCGAGCTTGGTCTTGGTCTGGGACTCGAAAACCGGTTCGGTAACCCTCACCGAGACCGCGGCAAAGATCGCCTGGCGGATGTCGGCGGCGTCGAAGTCCTTCTTATAGAAGTTGCGCAGCGTCTCGACGAAGGCCTCCCGGAACGCGGCCAGGTGGGTACCGCCCATGGTCGTGTGCTGGCCGTTCACGAAGGAGAAGTACTCCTCGCCGTAGTGGGCCCCGTGGGTGAAGGCGATTTCAATGTCCTCGCCCTCCAGATGCACAATCGGGTAGAGGGCCTCGCCGCTGAGGCTTTTCCCCAGAAGGTCCTTCAGGCCGTTCTCGGAGCGGAAGGGCTTGCCGTTGAGGTTGAGGGTCAGTCCGCGGTTCAGGTACGCGTACTTCCACAGCATGTCCTCGATAAACTCGGTGCGGTAGCGGAAGTCCGTCCCGAAGAGCTCCTCGTCCGGGGTGAACTCGATGAGGGTTCCGTTCCGCTCGGTGGTCTTTACAACCCGGTTGTCCTTCTTGAGCTTGCCGCGGGCAAACTCGACCACCTTGGTCTGGCCCTCGCGGACCGACTGGGCCCGGTAGGACAGCGACAGGGCGTTCACCGCCTTCTGCCCCACCCCGTTCAGCCCGACCGCCTTCTTGAAGGTCTCGCTGTCGTATTTGGCGCCGGTGTTGATGATCGACACGCAGTCGAGAACCTTCCCGAGAGGGATCCCCCTCCCGTAGTCCCGGACCGAGACCAGGCGGTCTTTGAGCGTGACGTCGATCCGGCGCCCGTGGCCCATCGCAAACTCGTCGACCGCGTTGTCGATCGTCTCCTTGATCAGCACATAGATCCCGTCCTCGGCGTGGCTGCCGTCGCCCAGCCGGCCGACGTACATACCCGGGCGCAGGCGGATGTGTTCGGTCGAGGAGAGGGTCTTGATCGAGGATTCTGTGTAGTCGGAGGACATGCCGAAACGATGCTGGCAAGGGTCCGGCGGCGGGGCCCAGTGACAAGCGAATAAATGGGACCGTGCGCGGGTTTCGGGGTTGCGTGGACGGGCCCGCAGGGCAAGTAAGGGATAATCAAAGAAATCTCACCATGAACTCCAAACTCATCAAGATTGCCGCTGTGGTGGTCGTCGTCGGAATTGTCGGTTATTTCGCTCTGAGATTCTCGATCGGGTCCGCAGTAACGGTTGGGGTCAACTCGGTCGGCCCGAAGATCACCCAGACCCGAGTCGAGCTGGCGGGAGCGACCATATCCCCTCTGACGGGAAGCGGAACCCTCACCGGCTTGTTTGTCGGAAACCCCAAGGGCTGGACATCGGAGAAGGCCTTCTCCTGCGGTAAGGTCCATGTTGCACTCGCACCCCTGTCTCTTCTGGGCGACCACATTGTCGTCAAGGACGTCGTGATCGAGCAGCCCGAGTTCGTGTACGAAACAAAGCTGGTCGCCAGCAACATTGGGGACCTGCTCAAGAATATCCAGGGGACCGCCTCCAGCGGCTCCTCGGCGGCAACGACGAAGAGCGGCAAGCCCCTCAAGTTCGAAGTGAAGCACTTCCTGCTCACCGGCGCCAAGGTGACCCTCGGCGCAGGCTTAGCCGCTGTGACCGTTCCCATGCCGCCGATCGAATTGACCGACCTCGGCACCAAGGAGGGTGGCATCACCTCCGACCAGCTCGCCCTGGCCGTCATGAGAAGCGTGAGTTCCAGCGTCGTGAGCGCTGCTGTCCAGTCCGCGGGCAAGGTCGGCTCCGCAGCCGGGGACGCGGCCAAGCAGGCCACTGAGGGCCTCAAGGGCCTCTTTGGGGGCAATAGATAGGTTCCCCATCAGCCTCCCCAAGATAAACGCAGACAGAGCGATAGAGATCCTCCTGTCGTGGTGCTCTTGGGCGGAACTCGCCTGAGTCGAACTTGAGTTGTTCTGCGCGGGGAGGGCACCGGATCCAGTGGTGGATCGTTCTGATGATCCCCGGGGCCAACCCGGCGCCCCGGCCCTAATTAGGGTAGATGCTTCGTTCAGCGGCTGCTCAACCCACCAGTTCATTCGGGATAGGAAGGTCAGGCGCGCCCGCCTCAAACTGACTGCCGTGAAGTCCAGACTCGGCCCGGCAGGACTTTTCCGGCTGGGTCCCTCCCGGAGCACTCTCTGCACGATCACCGCTCGGCTAAGCGGAGTCGTGCGGGCGTTCTTGTGAATGTCCGCATGTATCGGGGTTGAAGGTTAGTTCTTGGTAGGAACCCAACCCTCTCATACCCGCTAAATGCGGACAACGTCCTGAAACATCACACCTAGGCGGCCCCGGAGGGCTTGAGCGACAATCGGCCCAGCGCAGAACCTGTCCCGGCGACAACCAAATCAACAACTACGCCACAGGCTGGCTGTCCGGTCGCGCGAAGGAAACGATCTGGTTTGCCTCGCGGTGGTTGGACCAGAAATTTTCCCCGTCGAAGGTCAGTCCCCGGGCGGAGAAACCAAGCCTGATGAGCACGTCCACCCGCGGCAACGCCGGGCGCGGGTCCACGCGCGTGAGGAAATAGTCGTCGCTCTCCTCGTTATCCGTGGTCACCAAGTAAAACAGGCCGCCGACGATTACCTGCCCGACGATTTCATGCGGAATTTGGATCACGCGTTCGACCTGTCCCTCGGTCCCGAGGGCGATGAGCTTCTTCGGATACCACTGGCTGAGCCAGAGGGTGCGACCATCCCAACCGAGGTGGGAACCCTTCCCGTCCGGACAGGGCACGCGGAACCTGCCGTCGAAGCCGTGACCTGGCAGGCAACGCCGGATGAACCGGATATCGTCCTGACCCTCGCCGCAGACCACCCGTAGTTCACCCTGCACCGCCGCCAGCCCCCACGGCACATCCGGGGCCGCGCATTCCCAGCCGACCGACCATTGGGCCGGGTTGATCGCGTAGATCCGCTTCGTCTCGCGGGAACCCATCCAAAGTGTGGCACCATCCCAGGCGAGAGACTGCGGCTTGGGCGCGGGCGAGGGAAGACGCTTGAGTTCGAGGATGTTTGCCATGGCTACTGGCTAATCCAGTCGGTGCGGAAGTGAAGCCAAGAAAACGCCGGCCGGCTGCCCTCGGGCCTAAGGGTCAACGCCTCAGGCCTCTTCGTTGGTGGTAGGCCCACCACCCACCCAGGCGCCTCCCCCCCCTATACGCGACCATCGGGGTCTCCCTGGGCTGCGTGATCGCCTCCGGCACTCTGGACAATCTCAAACGGCTCCGCCCAGCCACTGTCTTCCCCAATCAGGCGCGCCATCAACCCTCTCCCAAAATTGAATCACCCGCTCCGCCGGTGCTGTTTCATGCTTCAGGACGACTGCGCTATGGACCAGCAGTTCGGTCCCGCGGGCCGATGGATTCTGCTGATCTAGTCGAGATGGCTGCGTGCGAGAAAACGCAGCCATCAGGACTGGGCGGCTCTCCCTAGAAAAGGGAGTTCGCGACGATCCCGACCGCGGTGATCGGGCCGGAGTCATTCATCCCGTCGAGGGCCCGGTCGGCCTTCTTCAGGGTGGTCTGGGCGGACAGGAAGAGACTGTCGTCGTTGATCAGCCTTCCCAGGGATCCCTCGCCGCGGGCGACCTTGTCGGAGAGGTCCTTCAGGTTCTTGACGGTGCCCTTTAGGTTGGACGCCGCCTGCTCGTCGTAGAGGAGGACCCCCAGCGTGCCCTGGCCGGACTTAACTTGGGAAACGATGCCCTGGGCGTCCGCGATGAAGGTCTTAGCCTGGCCGGCCGCGGTCTTGAGCTCTCCCACGGTCGCCACGAGATCGTCGTGGAGTTTCGGGTCGTTGATGAGCCTGCCGAGCGTGCCCTCCCCTTGGTTGAGCTTCGTTGTGATCTCCTGCAGGTTCGACATCGTCGCGTCGATTTTCGCGCTGTTTTCAGTGATCAGCCGGTCGAGCTTCTGGAAAAGGCCCCCTCCGGCCTGGCCTGACCCGTTCACCGCCGTGCTGAACGATCCCAGGGCTCCCTCGAGCTTCTGGCCCAGGTCGCCGAGCTGGGTCATGATCTTGTTGATGTCCGGAGTCACCTTGGTGCGGATCTCGGCACCATCTGCCAGCGGCGCGGCGCCGGGGCTCCCCAGATCGATCCCGATGTAGTTGGTACCGATGAGCCCAGCCATCCCGATCGTCGCCGTCGCGTCGGAGGGGATCTTGACCGACGGATTGATCCGGAGGATCGCCTCGGCCCTGCCTTTTGAGAGCCGGGTCTTCTCAACAGAGCCAATGCTTACCCCGGCCATCTTGACGTCATCGGCTACCTTCAGGTCCTCGAGGTTCTCGAATCCGGCGACAATCGTGTAGCCCTCCTTCTTGAAGAGGCGTCCGCCGCTCAGCGACTCGTAGGTCACCCAGACCAGGGCCATTCCGAGCAGGAAGAAAAGCCCGACCCGGGCGGTTTGCTGTGGGTTGTTCATAGTGGAAATTGTTTTGGTTTCTCTCCGGCTCCTGTCAGGCCTCCAGGCTCTTGAAGCGGGGGTTGCGGATGTCGATTTTCGGGTTGAGGAAGTCGGCAATGCGGGGATCCTCCGGGGCCTTCAGGCCCGAGGGCGGCCCGATGTGGATGAGACGGCCGTCCATGAGGAAACCGACCCGGTCGGCAATGCTCAGGGCAAGGTCCCGGTCGTGCGAAACGACAATCGAGGTCACGCGGATCTCGTCCTTCAGGGTGGCGATGATCTCGTCGATCGTCGCCGCCATCACCGGGTCGAGCTCGCTCGTGGGTTCGTCGTAGAGCAGGAGCTGCGGCTGAATCACCAGAGCCCGGGCGATCGAGACGCGCTTCTTCATTCCCCCCGAAAGGTCCGAGGGCAGCTTTGAGGCGGCCTTCTCGACGGAGAGAATCTGCAAAGCGTGCATCACCCGCTCCCGGATCTCGGCCTCGGAACCGAGCCGGTGCTCGCGCGGATAAAGGGCGAGGTTGTCGTAGACCGAGAGCGAGTTGAACAGCGCCCCGTCCTGGAACACCAGGGCCATGCGCACGTGCCCGCGCGTGTCCTCAACCATGGGATCGTGCCCGTCGACGAGGACCCGTCCCTCTGTCGGCGCCTCCAGCCCGATGATGTGGCGCAAGAGCACGCTCTTCCCCGAGCCCGACGGGCCCATCAGGACGAAGATCTCCCCCGGTTTCACGGTAAAGCTCACGTCCTTCAGGACCCTTAGGCTCCCGAAGCTCTTAGACAGCCCCTCGATCGCGACGCCGGTCGTCAGCGCATCGCCGGTAACGTGGGGAATGTGGGAGGGTTGAGGAAGGTCCATGGCGCGCACTCTAGATCAGCACCTTCGTGACGAAGTAATCGAGGACCAGGATCAGGATCAGCGAGGCGACCACCGCGCGGGTGACCGACGCCCCGATCTCCCGCGGGCCCCCGCGGGTGTTCAGGCCGATGTTGCAGCAGACCAAGACCACGGCAAAGCCGAAGACCTCGGCTTTGACCATGCCGTCGAAGACGTCCTTGAACTTCACCACGTGGCGCACCGCCGCGAAGTACGACTCCGGACCGATGGCAATGAAGCCCGTGTACCGGCAGACGACTGCCCCGCCATACCAGCCGACGAGGTTGGCGATGATCGTCAGGACGGGCATCATGACCAGGACTGCAACCAGGCGCGGAAGGACCAGAATCCGCTCCGGGGAAATGTTCATCGTCACCAGGGCATCGACCTCCTGGTAGACCTTCATCGATGCGAGTTCGGCCGTCACCGCGGACCCGACCCGGCCCGCGAGCAGGATCGACACCATCATGGGTCCGAGTTCCCGGGCCATCGACAGGCCCACGAGGGAGCCGATGAACTGCTGGGCCTGGAAGTCCTGCATGGAGTAGCCCGCCTGCAGCGCGAGCACGCTTCCTACGAAGAAGCAGAGGATCGCCACGATAGGCAGGGTCGTGTAGCCAATCAGGTAGCACTGCTCGATCACCCTCGCGAACTGGCTGGGGATCGTCCCCACGAACGAGGCCGAGCGCAGCATGAGGAAGATCGCGCTTCCGATGCCCTCGAGGATGGATCTGAGCTGCTTCATGTCAGTGGGGGGAAGCTGCCAGCTTAGGGCCTTTTGGCGCAATCTCCAAGCCGAACGGGCTCCAGCGGGTCCCTCCGGGTCCAGTCCGAACCCCGAGGATCGGGCCAAGGTGGAACTCGCTCTCTCTCCGGACCGCGCTGCTCCTCCAGGTCACGGCGTTCCACAGGACTGAGGTGCTCGACTCCCCCGGGGCCGTCTGTTCGTAGCGCACCAGGGCGAACAGGGGCGACCAGGCCGCCCGCACCCGGGGATTGTCCGCAAACATCCCCTCAAATGGGCTCAGGACCTGGACCTGCCGGCGCCCTGCGCCATTGTCCCAGGTGCTCAGGATCGGCCAAAGGTAGGCTTTCTCGGCCGGGGCCGCAGCCGGGTTTGTCGTGCTGCGCTGTTCCAAGCGCCAGTAGATGAAGTAGAAGACCTGGGTCTTTGCCTGGGCGACATTCCCGTCGGTCCAGTTCGTCAGGCGCACGAGAGGCCAGGGAGCCCAGGTCTTGTCGACTCCCTTAACGACCGAATGCGAGTAGAACGGGGCCCAGCGGTTAACCAGCCGGTCGTCGCCCGTCCCCTGCACAAGGAACGGCCACAGGTAGCGGACCTCGCTGTACCGGTAGGGTGCCGTCCGGTCGGTGTAGCCGAAGAACGGCCACAGATAGGCCTCGTTCACAAACCCGGGCCCTTTCTCGGAGGCATAGAATGGAAGGGCCCCGACCTGTCGGGTCGGCGGGGTCCCGGCGGGGGCGTCCGGGCCGGCCTGGACCGTGTTTGCCCAGAAAAGGGGCCACAGGACGTACCGCCGGTCGTAGGCCCCCGGACTCTCCAGGTGTCCGAAGAGCGGCCAGATTGCAAAGCCCTGCGCTGCCCCCTGGGTCACCCTCATCAAGGGCCAGGGCGTGTACGTGGTCGAGCTTCCCTTGCGCTCCGTCCGGGCGTAGAGCGGAAACAGAACCCAGGAAATCCGGTCGTAGCCGAAATGCTGGTCGACAGTTCCCGCAACCGGCATCAGGGCCCTGCGGGACGTGGTCGGATCTCCCGTATCCTTCGAGAAGTAGAAGGGCCAGACATCGAAGGTCGCAGGTTCTGTCGACGGGGTTGGCCGCGCGCCGTCGACACGTCCGTACCCGTTGATCAGCTTGAAGATGCTCCACTCGAAATGGTCCCCGTAGCGGCGTCCGGTGTAGATGGGGTACAGCGCAGTGGTCTCAGAGACCTGCCCGCTAGGGTCCGCGCGCCTCACGTAGAAGGGACGCAGTCCCGACAGCCTCCCACCGTCCGGGTCGGGCTGGTCGAAAAGGAACGGCCCCGCGGCCGTCCAGGACTGGGCCCCTGTCCTTCCGTCCGACCAGGAGACCGGACCCGGCCAAGCATTCGTTTCCTCCGCGCGGGCTCCGCACAGGCACACCGCAGCCAGGGCGAGCCAGGCGGTGGTCGGACACGGTTTCATGGGTGTTTGGTGCTTACGGTGCAGGCGGGTCGGAAGTTATCAGGGGGAAATCCAGGATGCAAACCCCCTTGGAACGGGTTCGCGGCCCCGGGTTCAACCCATCACACCAAGACACTGTCACCGGGCGCGACGACCTGGAACTGTCCCGGCGGGATTCCGACCTCGTTCAGCACCTCCTGCAGCCGCCTCGGCGGGTCGTCCCGGCCTTCGTCGGTCAGTTGGAAGGTGCCCCAGTGCATGGCAACGCTGAGGCGCGCCCCAACCAGCCGGTGGACTCCCACCGCCTCGCCCGGATCCATGTGGGCCTCCTTCATGAACCAACGCGGCTCGTAGGCCCCGATGGGGATCAGCGCTAGGTCCGGCTCTCCCCTCCTCCTGCGGATCTCCGGGAAAAGCTCCTCGTCATAGCCCGAGTCCCCCGCGAAGTACACCGTTCTCTCCCCGGCCCGGAGGACGAAGCCGCCCCAAAGCCGGAGATTGTCCCCGCCCGGGCTGCGGCGGCACCAGTGTCTGGCCGGGACAAGCTCCACCTCGGCGCCTCCCGGCAGCCGGTGGGACTGCCACCAGTCGAGTTCGACCACGGAGGCTGCAGCATCGGCATTCTTTAAGAGATCCGCATGCCCCAGGGGGGCGATGACAACGGGACTGAAGGCCCGTCTGAGGCGCCGAAGGGTCGGCAGGTCGCAGTGGTCGAAGTGGTCATGGCTGAGCAGGACGGTGTCGATTCTCGGCAGCAGCTCGAAGGGGATTCCCGGAGGGATCGCCCGGGCAGGCCCGAGCCAGGGCAGCGGGCTGGCCCGCCGGGAGTAGATGGGGTCGGTGAGGAAGTTGCCCTGCGGGGACTGGAGCAGGAAGGTTGACTGCCCGATCCAAGTCGCGGCCAAGCCCGACCTGGGCGCGGCCGGCGGCGGCCGCGGGGTCAGGTCGATCCGCTCCGGCCACGGCACGGGCCGGCTCGTGAGCTTCCATCTGAGCAGGTCGCCCCATCCCCTGCCCTCGCGGTCTCCGGGGTTGAAAAATCTTTTGCCGTTGAAGTGGTCGGATGCCGGCCCTGTCATGGGGGCGAACCATCGGCGATCTTCCTGTCCCATGCAAACCAAGGAACCCTGCCCATGCGCATAAGCGGGGGAACGGCCCGGGGAATCCCGCTCACCGTGCCCAGGGGCGACGCCGTGCGCCCGGCGACCGACAGCCTGCGCCAGGCCTTGTTCTCGAGCCTGGGCGCGAGGGTCTCCGGCGCGCAATTCCTCGACCTGTTCGCCGGCAGCGGGGCCTACGGCCTGGAGGCCCTGAGCCGCGGAGCCTCCGGGGGCGCCTTCGTCGAGCAGAACAGCCGGGCGGCCGACTGCCTCCGCCGGAACCTTGCGGCGGTCTGCAAGTGCCTGAGGCGGGACGAGAGCGGCCTGAAAGTGCTCCAGTTGGACGCGACCTCGGTTCCAGACGGCGGCCTCGGCCCGCCGGACCTGGTCTTTGCCGACCCCCCTTACGAGATCATCGAGCGGGTGGCCCCGGCGATCTTCGCCCGGCTTTCGGTTCTTCTCGATTCCCGGCCCGAGGCTTTGGTGATCTTTGAGGTCCCGGGCCAGATGGAACTCAGCCCCACGGGCTGGTCCTGCATCAAGCGGTTCGGCAAGCGGGCCCACCAGCCGGATGCGGTCGTTTTCTCACGGTCGGCCTAGGCCAGCCCGAGCCTTCCCCGGACAATCGAAACGGCGGCGACACAGGCCGTTTCGGACCTCAAGACCCGCGGCCCCAGGTGTGCAAGGGTGAAGCCCCGGCAGCGCAGAAGATCGCGCTCAGCCGCGGACCAGCCGCGCTCCGGCCCGATGGCGAGCGCCACCGGCGGGGCGAGGTCGGCCTGCGACAGCAGGGCGGGCGCCTCGTAGTTGTCGAGGGCAACCCGCGAGGAAAAACCGGCCAGGAAATCGATCGCCTCTGCAAGGGAATGCCCGTGGGTGACCTGAGGGATCCTCGTCGAGAAGGCCTGCTCGGCCCCGGCCCGGATATGGCGCTTCCACTCGTCTGTGCGCCACAGGGTGCTGCGGGCGTAGCCCGGCTCTCCCTTCTCGGTCCCCACAAAATGCAACACTGCGACACCGAGAGCCGCGGCCTCTTGCAGGATCTTGCGGGCGGTCTGCGGACGGGGCATCCCGACGACCAGCGCCACCGGATCCAGGGGCGGGGGTTCGTCGCCCCAGGTGAATGCGATCTGAAGGCCGTCCGCCCTGACCGCCACGAGGACCCCCTTCCCCCGGGGCCCATCCACCAGGCCCGCGTCGAAAGAGTCCCCCTCCCGGCGCCTCAGGACCGCAAGGATATGCAGCGCCCGGGGATCGGACCGCGGCAGCGGTCGGCCGGTCTCCCCGGCATCGAAGAGGATCAGGTTCACTCCTTTTCCACCCTCACCCGGGCGGTGCCGTCGGCAAACTGGGCTCCGAGGCTTTGCCCGGCCCGCAGTCCGGCCCGGCGCATGACCGGTCCCCCCTTGTCATCCCGGATGATCGCAAAACCCCGGTTCAGGACGGAGTCCGGGCTCGCGGCCCCAAGCCTCTTTCCCAGGGCGACGGCCCGTTCCCGAAAGAGCGGCAGTCTCAAGGCCGGCGAGGCGGCCGCGAAGTGGCTCTCCACCTCGGCAAGCCGGCGCTTGGCGCTGTCGGCCGCGCCCCGCAGGGCCGAGCCCAGGCGGTTCTCCAGATCGTCCAGCCTCAGGTGGCCCCGTTCGATCTGGGCCGATGGGGTGAGCAGCCGCAGCCGGGACCGCGCGTGGGCGAGGCGCTCCCCGGAACGGGCGAGCATGAGGTCCGCGGCCGCAGCCATGGCCTCGGATGCCTGCTCCGAACGCTCCAGGCAGGCTACAAAATGGCTGGAAATCAGTTCCGCTGCGGCGCTTGGGGTCTCCGCCCGGACGTCGGCCGCGAAGTCGCACAGGGTGAAGTCGATCTCGTGTCCCACCGCTGAGATGGTCGGAACCGGGCACCCGGCGACCGCGCGCACAAGGGGTTCCTCGTTAAAGGCCCAAAGGTCCTCGACACTGCCTCCCCCGCGCCCGATGACGATCAGGTCGAAGATTCCGAGCGAACCGGCCAGTTCGAGCATCGCGACCATCTCGGCCGCGGCCTCGGCTCCCTGGACCTTGGCGGGCAGAATGACGATGCGGCCCCGCCAGCCTCTCCGGGACAAGATTCTGAGGAAGTCTTGGACCGCCGCCCCCGTGGGCGAAGTGACGAAGCCCACGACCGCCGGCATGGCGGGAATCGGCCGCTTTCGCTCGGGGGCGAAGAGGCCCTCCTCGGCGAGCCGCTTCTTAAGGGCCTCGAACTCCCGCTGCAGCTTCCCCAGTCCCTCCTCGACGACCGCGCGAACGATCAATTGGTACTGACCACGGACCTCGTAGACGCTCACCTCGCCGTAGACGGCCACTTGCATCCCGTCCTTAAGGGCAACCTTCTGCCGGGCGGCGTCGCCGCGGAAAAGGACCGCGCTCAACTGGGCGCCGGAGTCCTTGAGGGAAAAATAGACGTGCCCGCTTGCCTGGGCCCGCAGGTTAGACACCTCGCCTTTGACCCAGCAGGGCCGGATCCCGGCTTCCAGCAGTTCCTTCACCCTGCGGGTGAACTCCGAGACGGTCTCGATCCGCTCGGAGGCTGCGCCGAAAAGCTCAGGATTGGGCGCCTTCATCGCTTCCGCCCTTCCCGGCCGCCTTGCGGTTTGCGTAGTGGTGCCTGGCCAGATGCGTCGCCGCGGCAGCCGCGACGAGGAGGCTCACCGCCACAAGCGCCATCCTCCCTCTCCCGTGCAAGAGGGCGTCCCCGAATACGATGAATCCGGCCGTATAGCTCCAGACAACGACGCAAGAGATGGCGACATACCGGCCGATCGGCGCCCCCGCCAGGCCCAGCATGTAGTTCTGGGCGAAAAACGGGATTCCCGGCGTGACCCGCACGATGACGATCAGGTCGGTCAAGTCCGCAGAGTCCAGGTCGGGCATCCGGTAGCCGAGGTGCTCGATGATCCTCGTCAACCAGGGCCTCAGCGCCCGGCGGGCCAGCCAATAGGTCAAAAGCAGGTTCACGGTCGCCGCCGCAAGCCCGGCCGCGACCGTCGCCCCGAGGCCCAGTCGCTCGGCAAAGATAGGGCCGGCCGTCAGGGAAAAGGTGAGCATGGGGACCCCCGCTGCGGGCAGGAGCGCCATGGCAATATAGAAGCTCCAGGGCCCGGCGCCGCGGATCAGCGCCATTCCCGGGGCAAGCAAAGCCCGTATGTCGGTCCCGCGCAGGGCGATCCCAGCGCCGACAAGCAGCGCAGCCGCAACGATTGCGAGCTTGAGCAGGAGCCTCCTTCGGTCCGCGGGAGTGGCTGGCGGCATTTCCCCCAAGCGTGGGCAAAAGGCCGCCGGGGGAAAGCCCAATCCGGGAGAGTCGCCCTAGACCCTCGGGGCCTTCTGAATCAACTCAACCTCGTAGCCCTCCGGGGCGTCGAGAAAGGCGATCACCGATCCGGAACCAGAGCGGGTCGGACCGTCGCTCAACGCGTAGCCCTTCCTGCGGAGGTCTTTCGAAAAGGCCTCGAGGTCGTCGACCAGGAAGGCCAAGTGCATCAGGTCAGGCTGGACCTGCACGGCGGGGCTTCCCGGGAGCTGGCAGAGCTCGATCTCCTCGTCGCTGTTGGGGGTTGATAGGAAGACAAGCTGCGCCCCGCGCGGCGAAGTGCTGCGGCGGGCGACCTTTAGGCCGAGGGCTCCCTCGTAGAACCGGACCGAGCGCTCGATGTCGTTCACGCGCATCCGGGTGTGGAGAAGTTTGGTGACCATGCCCCACATGAAGCCCCGTGGGGCGCCCGAGTCAAACGGCCGCTTCGACCCCGCCCGGGGGATTCGCTCGACTCGCCGGACGCCGGGGGTAGCTTGGGCGGGTTTCCGGACGGGGCCCGTCGGCCCGCCCCCCACGCAACGCGCCCATGACCCAGAGCCGCCCAGCGAACGCGCCGCCGCGAACGCGGATCCTCCTGCCGGCCGCGGCCTGCGCGGCGATCGTAGGGTTGTTTCTCGCGATGTCCGAATGGGTCCGCCCCTACGGCCCCAAGCCGGATCCGGCCTCCCAGAACTACAACCTGTTGGTCCAGGGGTTCCAGTCCGGTCAGCTCAGCCTGAAGTCCGAGATACCGCCCGGATTCGCACAACTGGCCGACCCGCTGGATCCGGAGCAGAGCCTTCCCTACCGCGGCCCACCCTACTGGCTCCACGACCAGAGCTATTACCGGGGCCGACTCTATCTTTACTTCGGTGCCACGCCGGTCGTCCTCCTCTTCTGGCCCTGGGCGGCCGTGACGGGCCGGTATCTCTTTCAGCAGACAGCGGTGGCCTTCTTCCTCGCGGCCGGCTTCCTGGCCGGGGCGTCCGCCATCCTGCACCTTTGGCGCCGATACTTTCCAGAGGTTTCCCCGGGGGTGGCGGCAGTGGGGGTTGCCGTCCTGGGCCTTGCATCGGGGATGCCGTTCCTCCTCCAGCGGGCCGAGTTCTACGAGGTCGCGATCAGCTGCGGATGCGCTTTGACCCTGCTGTCGCTGGCCTTCATCTGGATGGCCGCAGAGAGGCCCGCCAAGCGGGGTCCGTGGCTTGCTGCGGCGAGCCTCGCCTTCGGGCTCGCCGTGGGCGCCCGTCCGGCGGTCCTTTACGGGGCGGTGATCCTGCTCGTGCCCGTCGCTGCCGCATGGAGGCAAAGCCCCGGAGGCCCGGGTCGATGGGGGCCCTGGGCCAGCCTCGCCGCAGCGCTTGTCCCCATCTCCCTGTGCGGGCTGGGGATTATGCTCTACAATTTTCTCAGGTTCGGCAGCGCCTTTGAGTTCGGCCAGAGCTACCAGCTGGCGGCCGAGCGGGAGGGTGCGATGGGACATTTCAGCCCGGCCTACCTCGAGTTCAACCTGCGGACCTACTTCCTCGAGCCCGCGCGCTGGAGCTCGTCGTTTCCCTTTCACATGCCTGCTCGGGGAACGCTGCCGCCCGCCGGCCACATGCCGGTTGAGGACACCTTCGGCGTGTTGGTGAACCTTCCCATCCTGTGGCTCGCCCTAGCGGCGCCGCTCGCCTGGCGCGGACGGGAAGGTCTGGACCGCTCCACCCTACGCTCCGCAGCGGGTTCGGCAGCGCTTCTGTTTGGCGCGGGCGCACTGACCTTGGGCATGTATTATTGGTCCTGCGGGCGCTACGAAATCGAGTTTATCCCGGCTCTGGCGATCCTCTCAGTCCTGGGAATTTTCGGACTCGAACAGGTGCTTTCCGACAGGCC
This sequence comes from uncultured Opitutaceae bacterium, assembly GCA_903862935.1. GTDB lineage: Bacteria > Verrucomicrobiota > Verrucomicrobiia > Opitutales > Opitutaceae > Palsa-1447. Next base: position 51,316 of record CAIOZY010000041.1, on the reverse strand, counting down.
GGTGCTGCGGGTGGCCGTCCGCGGGGCCTGGTCCCTGTTGCTCGGGCTGTCCGCGGTGTTCACGCTCCTGCAGTGCGTCAGCCTCCACGCCGGGCAGGTCTCGAAGTTCGCCCAGGTCCTTGCAGACTCTGGCCAAACCCAGCAGGCAGTATCCGAGTTCGAGCACGCGCTGCGGATCAACCCCAACCTCGGCGAAGCCCACAATAACCTGGCGAACATCCTGGCGCAGATGCCGGGGCGGATGCCCGAGGCCCTCGATCACTACGGGCAGGCGCTGCGAATCGATCCCGGCAACGGGGACACCCATTACAACCTCGCAACGCAGCTTGCGAAAGATCCAGGCCGGCTGCCCGAGGCCCTTACCCACCTGGAGGAGACGCTCCGGCTCGATCCCGACAACTTCGCCGCGCAGCAATACGCCGGCATCGTATGCGCCAGGCTGGGGCGTTTCGATCAGGCGATCGCCCACTTCGTGCTGGCCGTCCGGGTCAATCCGGACAGTGCGGAGGCGCACAAGAACCTTGCCATCACGTACGCGAGGATCGGGCAGCTGGGCGAGGCTCTGGCCCACATGGCGGCGGCCGCCAAGCTCGACCCATCCGACGGCGACGCGCGCGAAAAGCTGAGGATTCTCCAGTCGATGGTCCGGTGACCACCGAGGCCCCGGCTAGTCTCTCCCGCGCTGCGGGCTCGCCGCAGCCAGGTTTCCCCGCCGAGCGCAGACCTGGACGACCGAGCTACGGCCCTTGTGGGCGGAGCCTTCGGAGACATCCCGTTCGCACTCCCGGCCGACGAGAAACTCAAGCCCGGTGAGCTCGCTCCGGAGCGCCTCGAGCGTCATCAGCAATTGACGGTCCCTCGGGCCGCCTGTTCCGAGGGCAAGCTGTCCCGGCGTGTACGCCTCGAGAATGAAGACCCCGCCAGGCCGGAGACCCGCGACTGCCTGCCGGTGGACCCTGCGGCGCAGCTCGGGCGGAAGGTGCGCCCATGTGGCGACGATCGCCGACCAAAACCCCGGCTCGATCGTGTAGGAACCGAGATCGGCCACCTGGGTTGTCACGACCACGCCGCGGGCCGTCGCCAGGCGCACGGCCTTCGCAAGTCCCACAGTCGAGGCGTCGACCGCCGTCACCCTATGACCCCGCTGGGCGAAGAAGGCCGCGTTCCGGCCTTCCCCTTCGGCCAAGCAGAGGACGGGGCCCCCGGGAACGTCTCCGGCGACCGAGACGACAAAGTCATTGGGATCGGTGCCGTAGATGAACTCGTCCGTGTCGTAACGGCTGTCCCAGAAGTCAGCTTCCATCGCGTTTGCCTACGGCCGCCGGGGCTGAGCACCCAGTCTGACGTCCGGATTGAACACTCCGACCTGTCTCGCCAGCTGCTTTTCAATGCTCCCGCACACCAGGTCACACAGCTTGTAAATCGATGGGTCGCAGATCGAATAGAGCGACTGAGGCCCCTCCCTCCTCCGCGAGACGACCCCGACACTTGCCAGCGCCTGGAGGTGCCTGGAGGTGTTGGGCTGGGAGCTGCCGGTCTCCTCCGCAAGGGCATTCACGCTTTTTTCCGCGTCGAACAGCGCGTGAACCAGGCGCAGCCGGGCCGGCTCGGAAAGAACCGCGAAGCGGCGCGCAATCAGTTCGATCGCCCCATCGGGCAGCGAGCCCGCTTGGCGGAGATTGATGAAGCGTTGGGGCGTGTTGACTCTTGACATACTTGTACACATATGCTCATGTACGCATATTAGTCAATCACAATTGCTATGAAATCCGAATCCTTCATCCGAGTCTTGGCCGGTTCCATGGTGCTGATCGGCACCGCCCTCGCCGCCGTGGTCAACCCGTGGTGGCTGCTCCTGCCGGCCTTCGCCGGGGCAAACCTGATCCAGTCCGCTTTCACCGGCTTCTGCCCCCCCACCCTCCTGCTCAGGAAGCTCGGCTGGATCGACGACAGCGGGTTCATCCACTGGGGCGGCGCACCCAAGGCCCGCTGAAACCTGAACCCATGAAACCAACCCTGCTCCGCTTCGTCATCACCGTTTCCGTCGGTGCCTCCCTGGGCGCCGCCATGGGCGCCCTAGGCCAATGCACCTCCGGGACCTGCCCGCTAACTTCGACCTGGTGGAGGGGAGCCCTGTACGGCGGCTTCTTGGGGCTGATGCTTGCCGTAGCCGGATCCTCGTCGTCCTGACCCATGAACCGCCTCTTTATTGTCGCCCTGATTCTGGCCAGCGCCGTCCCGCTCGCTCGCGCGGACGAGCCCTGGACCCTGGACCGCGCTGTCGCAACTGCCCTGGAGCACAACCCCGACGCACGGGTCGCCCGGGCGCGGATCGAGGCTGCACAGGCCCTGGTCAGCCAATCCCAGGCGGCTTGGCTTCCCCAGCTGTCGGTTTCCGGCCGCTACACGGACACGAACAGTCCCATGATGGCGTTCGGATCCATCCTAAACCAGAGGGCCTTCAGCTTCGGGCTCGATTTCAACCACCCGGGGAAGATCGACGACCTCAACGCAACCGGGACGGTAGCCTACAATATCTACAGCGGCGGGCGCGCCACGGCCGGCCGCGAGGCGGCCAAAGCTGGAGCCGAGGCGGCGGACTTCGACTTGCAGGCCACCCGCAACGATCTGGCGACCGCGGTCGTCAAGGCCGCCCTGAACATGCGCAAGGCCCGGGAAGCGGTCGGCGCGGTCGCGGGCGGTGTCCGGGCCTACGAGGCTGCAGTCTCGGCCGCCCAGGCGCGCTACGAGGCCGGGCAGCTCCTCAAGGCGGACCTGCTCAGCCTGGAGGTCCAGCTCGCGCAAACCCAGGAGATGCTCGCTAGCGCCCACCACGGGGCGGAGCTCGCGGCCCGTGCTTTTCAGTTCGTTCTCGGACTGGAGCCGATCGGCGGGTCGGTCGAGCTTGCGGATTCGGATCCGGCCCTGGGCCGGCTCGTGCTTCCCGACACAAACGACTTCTCCCGGCGACCGGAGCTTGTGGGCCTGCAGGCGAGAGTCCGCGCGGCGGCCGCGATGGTCAACGCGGCGAGGTCCGGCCGGCGCCCCACGGTGAACGCCTTTGCCAGCTACCAGTACGACCAAGGCTGGCAGCTCGACCGCCATGCCGACGGCTGGCTCGCGGGCCTTTCCGTGGACATGAACATCTTCGACGGCGGACAGACCTCCGGGAAGGTCCGCGAGGCCGACGCCGGGCTTACGCAGATCAAGGAAATGCTCCGGAAGGCCACCCTGGGCGTCGAACTCGAGGTTGAACAGGCGCGGCTCTCCCACGCCGACGCCGTCCAGACGCTATCCGTGGCCACCCGGGCGGTGGAACAGGCCGAGGAAAGTGCGGCCCTCACCCGCGCGCGCTTTGAAAAGGAGGCGGTGCTGACGGCCGACCTCATCGGAGTCGAGGGCCGGCTCCTCGAAGCCCGGCTCCGGCGCACCGCGGCCGCAGCCGACGAACACATGGCCTTGGTCGAGCTCCGCCGCGCCTTGGGCCTCCAACCCCTTCCCCAATCCTGACCTTACCCATGCACTCCTCCCACACCCTTATTCTTGGCTGCACGCTCGTAGCGGCGCTGGCCGGCTGCGGCCGGCAAACCGAGGCAGATTCCTCTGCGGCAACTCCTCCCGTACGGGTGCGGCTCGCCGCCGTTCGGGCCGAGCGCATCCCGACCCTCAACGAGGTCACAGGCTCCGTGCGGCCGGTCCGCCGTGCACAGCTCGCTCCCAAGGTCATGGGCGCGATCGAGGAGATGACTGTAACGCTCGGCCAGCGCGTGCGCTCCGGCGACCTCTTGGCCAAGATCAGCGCAGGGGAGATCGGCGCGCGGCTCGCACAGGCTCAGGCCCAGCTCAACGGAGCGCAGCGCGACTTCGAGCGTGAGCATCAGCTTCTCGCCAAGGGAGCCAGCACAGCCGACGTGGTCCGGGGACTTGAGGACCGGCTCAACGCCTCCAGGGCGATGGTGAGCGAGGCCAAGACGATGCTAGGTTATACGGAGATCCGGGCCCCGTTTGACGGGGTCATCGCTGCAAAGTCCGCCAACGCCGGGGACCTCGCCTCGCCGGGCGTTCCTCTCATGGAGATCGAGGGCACCGGCAGTTTCCAAGTGGAGGCGGGCATTCCCGACTCGCTGGCACAGAAGCTCTCGCCCGGGGCGACCCTCTCGGTCGAAATCCCCGCCCGATCGACTTTCTTCAACGGGCGGCTGGCCGAGCTGTCCAGCGCGGCTGATCCCGGAGCGCACACGGTCCTCGCCAAGATAGAGGTACCCGCCGGGGTGGCCGTAAACTCGGGCGAATTCGCCCGGGTGATGGTACCCGGGGACCCTGTAGCAATGCTGCTCGTACCCGCTTCCTCAGTCGCACGGTGGGGCCAGATGGAGCGAGTCTTTGTGGCCGGGGCCCAAAACCGCGCCGTTCTCCGCCTTGTGACAACCAGCACCCCACGCGACGACCAGGTCGAGATCCTGTCCGGCCTGGACGCCAATGAGCGCGTCGTCCTTGATCCGCCGGCCGGATTGCGGGAGGGAACGCCCCTGGAGGCCCAGCCGTGAAGGATCCCCAGCGGCCGTTGCCTCCCGATCCCTCCCGGTACGGTTTCGCGGGCCGGATCGCCTCGCGTTTCATCGACTCGAAGCTGACCCCGATCATGGTCGCGGCCTCGCTCCTGCTCGGAGTGTTTGCCGTCCTGATGCTCCCCCGGGAGGAAGAGCCTCAGATCAAGGTGCCGATGATTGACGTGATGGTGGCCATGCCCGGCGCCAGCGCGCACGAGGTCGAGAACCGGGTCACCCGGCCGATGGAAAAACTGCTCTGGGAGATTCCTGGAGTGGAGTACCTGTATTCCACCTCGAGCCCGGGCGGGAACATGACGATCGTCCGGTTCAAGGTCGGCACGGACCTCGAGGCCGCCCTCGTGCGGCTCAACCAGAAGCTCCAGTCGAACTTCGACCGAATTCCCTTGGGCGTAGTCCCGCCCCTGATCAAGGCGCGCACGATCGACGACGTCCCAATCCTGGCCCTCACCTTCCACAGCGCCCGCTACGATCACGTGACGCTCCGCCGGCTCGCCGCCCAGGTGGACGATGCCGTCAAGCAGATCCCGCAGGTCGCCGAGACGGCGCTCATCGGCGGCCAACCCCGAGCGATCCGGGTCCTGTTGGACCCACAGAGGCTCTCCTCGCGCGGCCTGAGCCCGGCATACCTGGTCCCGATGCTCCAGCAGTCCAACGCCCAGGTTCTCGCGGGAGCCCAGGCGGCCGGCAACAGCGAGACCCTCCTTCAGGCGGGCACTTTCTTCCGTGACGCGAAGGACGTGGGCTCGGTCGTGGTCGGCGTCTCCGGAGGCCGGCCCGTCTACCTCCGCGATGTAGCCGAGATCGTCGACGGCCCCCAGGATCCCTCTACCTATGTCCTGTTTGGAAGGCGCGGGTCCGCCGGGGAGACGGCTGCGGTTACCCTGAGCGTCGCGAAACGCCCCGGGGCGAACGCGGTCGACGTGGTCTCCGCCGTATTGGCCAAGGTTGATTCCTTCAAGGGGACCCTGATACCTGGGGACGTCGAAGTGACGGTGACCCGCGATTACGGGGCAACGGCCCTTGAGAAATCGAACGAGCTCCTGCTCCACATGGGGCTGGCCGTGTTTGGCGTGGCGATCCTGATCCTTCTCTTCTTAGGCTGGCGCGAGTCGCTGGTCGTCCTTCTTGCGATCCCGGTCACCCTGGGTCTGACCCTTCTCGTTTTCTACCTGTACGGCTACACCCTGAACCGGATCACGCTGTTTGCCCTGATTTTCTCAATCGGGATCCTGGTCGATGACGCAATCGTTGTCGTCGAGAACATCGTCCGGCACATGGGCCTTCCCAGCTGCCGTCGCAAACGCCTGCTCCAGATCGCAGTCGAGGCAGTGGACGAGGTCGGGAACCCGACAATCCTCGCCACCTGGGCGGTGATCGCCGCAGTGCTACCGATGGCGTTCGTGAGCGGCCTAATGGGACCCTACATGCGGCCCATCCCTATCGGGTCGAGCGCGGCAATGCTCTTCTCACTCCTCGTCGCATTCGCCGTCACGCCATGGGCCGCGCTCAAGATCCTGCGCGGCCACGCCAGCCATGTCCCCGAGGCCTCGGAATTTGTGGACGCCCCCCTGTCCGACGAGGAAGAGGCAGCCGAGGAGATGATGTCCGACACCGCCTTCACGCGCCTGTACAAGCGCGTGATGGCACCCCTGCTGGACCACCGCTCTTGGCGATGGGGCTTCCTCGCCGTGGTGGCCGCGGCGACGGCGGGGGCCATGGGCTTGGTTGGAATCGGGGCCGTAAAGGTGAAGATGCTTCCTTTCGACAACAAGTCCGAGTTCCAGGTGATTGTGAACATGCCCAAGGGGAGCACCCTGGAGCAGACAGCGCGGGTCGCCCGTGAGATGGCGGCCACCGTGCGGGACGAGCCCGAAGTTCGCGACTATCAAGTCTACGCGGGGACGGCCTCGCCTTTCAATTTCAACGGGCTCGTGCGCCACTACTTCATGCGGCGCGGCTCGGACATGGCGGACATCCAGGTCAATCTCGTGCCGAAGAACGAGCGCGCGGCGCAGAGCCACGACATCGCCAAGCGGGTGCGGCCCCGCCTCGCAGCAATTGCGGAGAAGTACGGTGCGGCCGTGGCTGTCGCGGAGGTCCCGCCTGGGCCTCCCGTCTTGCAGACCCTGGTCGCTGAGGTCTACGGACCTACGGAGGAGGCCCACCTCAAGCTGGCGGCCCGGGTTCGCGAGATCTTCAAGGCCTCGCCCGGGACGGTCGACATCGACTGGTACGTCGAGAGGGAGGAGCCGAAGACGATTCTGCGCGTCGACAAGGCCAAGGCCGCTCTGCACGGTATTAGCGAGGCGGCCGTTTCGCGCACGGTGCAGATTGCGGCTCAGGGTTACCCGGTGACGCTCCTTCACACTGCCGACGACCGCGAAGGGGTGGACATTGTTCTGGAGCTGCCGCGTTCAATGCGCGCCAGGCCCGAAGACCTTCTGGCCCTGCCCGTGCGCTCAGAGACGAATCCTCAGGCACCGCTGGTGCCCTTACGGGAGCTCGTGAGCGTCGAGTCCTCCCGTGCAGAGCGAAATATCTACCACAAGAACCTCCAGAACGTGACCTACGTGATCGGCGACGTCGCTGGGGTCGTGGAAAGTCCGGTCTACGCGATCCTCGGCATGAACCGTGAGCTCGTGAAACTCGACGGGCGCGATTTCGGGGGGACTCAAGACTCGGTCAGAATCTACAACTCGACCATGCCCGGCTCCGACCGTGAGCCCGCCATGAAGTGGGACGGCGAATGGCAGGTCACGATCGAGGTCTTCCGCGACCTCGGGCTCGCCTTCGGCGCCGTGCTGATCCTGATCTACATGCTCATGGTCGGCTGGTTCAAGAATTACGCGACTCCGCTGATCGTCATGACCGTGATCCCCTTCTCGCTCATCGGAATCATGCCCGCCCACGCCGCGATGGGCGCGTTCTTCACCGCAACCTCGATGATCGGCTTCATGGCGGGCGCGGGCATTGTCGTGCGCAATTCGATCATCCTGGTCGACTTCATCGAACTGCGGCTCAGCGACGGGCGGTCCCTTCGGGATGCGTGCATCGAGTCCGGGGCAGTGCGTTTCCGGCCCATGATGCTCACGGCCCTCGCCGTGGTGGTGGGAGGTCTCGTCATCCTTGCCGACCCGATCTTCCAAGGCCTGGCGATTTCACTCCTGTTCGGCGCGATAGCGTCCCTGCTCGTGAGCCCGCTTGCCGTTCCACTCATCTATTACATGACCCACGCGCGGTCCCAAAAGGCCAGCTGAGACCCGGCGGTTCGCTGCCGTCGGCATTACCGGGTCTTCTGCCGAATCCGGAACAGCGTGACATTCACCGCGTTCGGGGAGATGCCGATCGCAGCGGCAATCTCCTTGTTCGAAAACCCCATCTCCTTGAGCCTCCGGACCTCGTCCTGCTTCGTCCTGGGGCGCTTGCGTACCTCCCCTTTCTGATCCGCTCCGTCTCGGGTGTTGAGTAGGTCAAGCGCCATGAGTCCCACGAGCGATGTCTCTGCCTCCTTCGCTCGTTCGCACTCGACGAGGATCCCGAGCTTGAAGATCGCGTCCGTCTCCCGCGACGCCTTCAATGCAAAAGTCCTTCCGTAGACAATGACCTGCTTCTTGCTCTTTGTCAGGAGAGGAACCGTGCCCTCCCAACCGAACGGGGCCTTCTCCGTGCTCCTTCTGAGGGTCTTAATTTCCCCCTCCGAGAACCCGGGTGGCAGGAGGAAGGCCGTGCTAAGCCCAATGAGGTCGCGGGCCTGCCATTCGTACCGTTCCGTGAAAGCCTGGTTAATATACACGATGCGATGGTTCGGATTGGCGATCACCGCCGGAAACGCATAGCGGTCCAAGGCCTCCTTGAGGACCGACTCCCTGATTGTGATGGCTTGCTTGTGCGGATCCATTGAGGAGGCGCCCTACGGCAATCTGAAAGCGATGTTCCGATGAAACTGCAGTGATCAAACAGGACTAACAAATTTCCGTAACCCGTTGGCAGACATATTTTTTAACCTCATCAAAGCGTGCTCTAACTCCACAAAAATACGAGGAGGTATTGATACAATGTTTGCTGCGATGTTTGAGCGTAAATTGGTAGCGTTGCCTGAGGCATTATTGCTCATCTGCATCCCGGTCGGTACAGGGTCACTGCAAGCAGATCGCTGACGGCGCTTCCTTCCCCGCCCTCCCGTGGGCGCATGGTTCTCGGGGAACATCTCGGCGGCTCTTGTCGCCGCAAGACCTGAATCGACCCCGCCGAAGTCAAAAAGGTTACCGGATTCCCAGGGCCCTCATCGCTCCCGCGATGTAGCCGGTCGCAAAGGCCATGCCCGCATACCAGGGCGCCGAGCAGGTCATTTGGGGCGTGTGGTCCGGGACGAGGACTCCATCAAAACCGTTTCGCTTAAGAATCTTCAGGACGCGCAGCATATCGATATCCCCGTCGTCCACGAAGCTCTCCTTGTAGAAGGGAACCTTGCCACGGACATTGCGGAAGTGGATGTAGGCGATCCGGTGCTGGCTGCTGTAGCGGTCGACCGCCTTGTAGACATCGCCGTCCGTCATCTCGGCGATAGAGCCGATGCAGAACTCCAGCGCGTTTGACGGGCTCAGATTCAGGTCGATCAGCCGCTGATAGTACTGCGGCTGGTAGACCAAGCGGGGCTGGCCGCGGATGGTCGGCATCGGCGGGTCGTCGGGATGGGCAGCCATCTTCACCCCGGCCCTTTCCGCAACGGGAAGAACCTCGCCCAGAAACCTCTCCAGCCGGTCCCAGAGCTGTTCCGACGTGGCCGGCTCCGCCGCCCCGGCCGGGGCCTTCGCATCGTAGACCATGTTCCACGCCATGCCCTGGGGCATCGGCAGGTCGTAGGGCCCGCTCATGCCCACCGACAGCGCACCGCCCCGGGCGAAGTCCCCAGTAATCCTTCCTGCTACCCCTGCGATGCTGAAATTGTATCCCATGATGGGGATCTCCGCCTCTCCGAGCCTGCGAAGCAGGGTCTTGACGTTGTCGATGTGCCGGCTGCGCTGGGGCCCGTCGAGGAGGATGTCATGCCAGTGGGCCGGATCGAAGTTCTCGATCGCCTCAAGCGTGAGGCCCGCATCCTCGACGCTCTTTCGCAGCGCCTTCAACTCGGCCGCCGTCCAGAGCTGATCTGGGTCGCCCGCCAACCCCCATCCCTGGTCGGCCCCGGTCGGCTGGTTGTCCGAAGGGTTGTGCGTTCCGCCCCGAAAGTAGTCCACGAGATGCGCGACGACGTGGGTTGCTCCGGCCTGCCGCGCAAAGCGGAAGTTGTCCGGGGTAAGCATGTGCCGGTAGAGGCCTAGGCCGATTTTCATGGGTGTGCGCGGGGAATTTCCGCCGGTTCAAAACACGTACCGGCAGCAAACTGTCGAGTCAGAAGTCGCGCCGGCTGGGGAATACAGTGTCTCATCCCATCATTCAGCAGCTCTTGCACCTGCTCTTTTCGTTGGCATCCGCGGAACTGGTGGGCCTTTGAACCAAGTGCAGGTCGGCCCGAACGGTCCATCCCAGGCGCCTCCAAAATACCTCTCCCGCGGCGTTGTCCGCATAGAGGAACAGGTTGCACTTCGGAATCCCCGCGGTTTTCAGCCGCTCCAGACATTGCCGAACAATCGCGCGGCCCACGCCCCTGCGCCTCCAATCCGGGCAGACGGCCAGATGGTGCAGATAGCCTCTCCGGCCGTCGTGCCCGCACAGCACCGCTCCGACGATCCTGCCTTCTGAAACCGCGGCAAGGCTGAGCCCTGGGTTGCGCTCGAGGAAGGCGGCGACGGCCTCCCGCGCATCGGATTCGCTTAGGCCAATCCCCTCGGTCGAGGCCCACAGGGCGTGAACCTCGTTGTAGTCCTCAATCTTGAAGGGACGGAGCTGGACCGGGTTCATGGAGGCAAGCTCCATGGTGGGCGTACAGCTGAGCCCTGTGTCAACCACGGACTAGAAACCCGGTTGGGTGGAACGGTCGATTCCTCAAATCGGCCGACTCGACCTGGGCTCCATCAAGCGTCAGTGAACCGGTAACCGACCCCGGATTCCGTCCTCAGGAATTTAGGCTGCTCAGGGGTCGACTCGATCTTCTTGCGCAGGCTGACCATGTGGACCCGAAGATAGTGGGTGTCCTCTTCATGTCCGGGGCCCCACACGTCGCGTAGGAGTTGGCGGTGGGTGATGACCTTGCCGCGATGCTGGAGCAACAGCCGGAGCAGCGCGTATTCCTTGACCGTCAGATGGATATCAGCCCCCGCACGCGTGACAATCCGTTGCGTAAAGTCGACCTCGACGTCGCCAAAGCGCACAATCGAGGCCTCGCCAGAAGGTTGCGCCCGCCGGAGCATTACGCGAACTCGCGCGAGAAGCTCGCCACCCCCGAATGGCTTCGTAAGGTAATCGTCAGCCCCGGCATCGAGGGCAGCGATCTTGTCGGTCTCGGCGCCGCGCACCGAGAGAATGAGGACAGGGATCTGGCTCCACTCGCGCAGACGGCGGAGCACCTCGAGGCCGCCGAGATCTGGCAGGCTGAGGTCTAGGATGACCGCATCGGGTCGGCGGACAGCGGCTTCGTTGAGCCCTAGCGTGCCGTTCTCGGCCTCCCGCACGCGGTAGCCAGCGGACTCAAGGGTAAGTCGGAGAAGCCGGCGAATTTGGACCTCGTCGTCGATAATGAGGACGTCGAGTGGGCGGGCAGACTCGCTCATTCGGTAGGCACCCTACCATGGGGCGCGTAGGGGAGGTAAACAGTAAACACCGCTCCGCCGCCGGGATTCTCGCCCACAACGATATCGCCGCCCTGTGCTTCAACGAAACCGCGGATGATCGAGAGCCCAAGCCCGAGGCCTCCGGCGTGCGCAGCGTCTCCCCTCTGAAACTTTTGAAACAGCCGCTCACGCATCGCCATCGGAAAGCCCGGGCCGCGGTCGGCAACGGTAAAGAAGACCCGCGCACGCGCACCGTCGACACCTGCGGTAAGAAAGATCGGCGTGGCCTCGGGCGTATGGAGTGCAGCGTTGAGGAGGAGATTAGCGATAACCTGCTCCATGAGCGCCGCATCGGCCCGGAAGAGGGGTAGTTCGGCGGGCACCGCGACTTCAAACGGATGCCCCGCAAGCGAATCGCGCACTCCCTCGACAGCGGAGTTCACCAAGTCATGTGCGTCGCACCAGTCGAGTCTTGGCCGTAACGCACCGGACTCGAGGCGTGTCTGATCGAGGAGGTTGGTGACGAGGCGGATGAGGCGGCGCGTTGCGGTTCGGATCTCGCCAACCAGAGCGAGGCGGGTGGGTTCATCGGCGGTTGCGATGCTATCCGCTGCGGTCGCCAGCACGGCAAGAGGGGTCTTTAACTCGTGGGATACGCCGTCGAGGAGCGCCCGGTGAAGCTTTTCGGACTCAGCGAGAAGCTTCTCCCGCTCGCCCGCGGCGCGCAAAGACTCGCGTTCGACAAAAAGCGCGAGCTGCGCGGCGAAACTCTCGACGAGATCCCTCTGCGCGAGCGTGAGCACCGCCTCTGGAGGCACCCTAACCGCGAGAACTCCAATGGCGGCGCCCTCCCTCACCAGCGGCACATAGAAGCCCTCGGAGCCCGGGAGCGTGTCGCTGAAACGCCCGGCGTTCTTACGGTTGCGCCAAGCCCAGTCCGCTACTCCCTGCTCTTTCTGACTCAGCGTGAACGAGCCGGCGAAGTGTGGGGTGAGCCCAGGCTGGCTTTCGCTGCCAAGCAGGAGTGCGGACTGCGCTGCGAAGAGCGCATCCGCCTGCCTCAGCGCACCAAACACAGCGTCGTCCAACGTTCCCGCGGCGCTCAACGCCTGGGTAAGGTGAAAGAGAGCGGTCGCTCGGTCTTCCCTCATCCGTTCGTTGCGCTGTTGTGCACGCACGCGCGCGGTGAGGTGGCCTGCAATGAGGGAGACAACGAAATAGGTGATGAACAACACCCCGTCCTCGAGCTTGGCGATGTAGAAGGTGAACAGCGGTGGGATGAACAAAAAATCCCAGATAACAGCGCTAAAGGCTCCCGCGAGAATGACAGGGCCCCGGCCGACGCGCAGGCTGAGCACGATGACGGCAAGCAGATAGAGCATGCCAACCGCCAGGTAGCCCGTCGCCGGCGTCAGGAACCAAAAGGCGGCCGTGAGGGCAGCGAGCACTCCTAGCACCTCGGCGTATTCGCGGGCCGGCGAGGGCGCGACGGGCCGCCAGTCGAACCAGGTGCTGGAGGTTCCCTCCGTGCGTTCGGCGGGAACGACGTAGATGTCGATGGGGCCGCTGATGCGCAGCAGGCGGTCGATCAGGCTGCCGCCACGCAATGCATCAAACCACCGCGGAGACCGCGACTTGCCGACGACGATCTGGGTCGCGTTATTCTGCAGCGCCACCCTCACGAGGGCGTTGGCCACGACGTCGTCATGTGTGACAACTACCTCGGCGCCGAGCTCGCGCGCAAGGGCGAGGTTCTTCTCAAGACGGCGGAGGGCATCCGGCTCCAGCGGTCTCGAGGCCTCGACGCTCACGGCAACCCATGATGCCCCTTGGGCAGCCGCCATGCGCCGCGTCCAACGCACGAGTTGGGTCGACGAGGGGCTGGGGCCGACGGCAACGAGCAGACGCTCGCCGGAGCGCCAGACGGTCTTGAGCAGCGTGGTCGCGCGCAGTTCTCGCAGCCTCTTGTCAACGCGTTCTGCTACGAAGCGCAGTGCGAGCTCACGCAGCGCGGTCAGGTTGGTGTCCCTGAAGAAGTGCTCCGCGGCGACGGCCGCCCGGTCACCCAAGTAGACCTTCCCTTCGGCGAGCCGCCCGCGCAACGCCTCCGGAGTGACGTCGATGAGTTCGATCTGGTCCACCAGCTCAAACACTGAGTCGGGCACGGTTTCGTGCACCGGCGCTCCTGTGATCTGCCGGACCGCGTCGGCGCGACTCTCAAGGTGCTGGACGTTGAGCGTGGTGAATACGTCTATCCCCCAGTCGAGCAACTCCACCACATCCTGGTAGCGCTTGGGGTGCCGGGAGCCAGGGGCGTTCGTGTGGGCCAGCTCATCGACGAGCACAAGTCGTGGTCTGCGCTGGAGGATCGCTTCCAGATCCATCTCGGTCACGCGAATGCCGCTTAGCTCGACCTCCCTGCGTGGAATCACGGACAAACCGGTGAGCAGGGCCTCGGTCTCCTGGCGCCCGTGGGTTTCGACGACACCTACGACAAGATCTATGCCCCCGCGCCCCTCCAACTGTGCGGCCCGGAGCATCGCGTAGGTCTTGCCCACGCCGGGACACATCCCGAAGAAGACTTTGAGACGGCCGCGGATTGCCCGGCGCTCGTCGCGCTTCAGCGAGGCGAGCAGTGCGTCAGGATCGGGCCGACCCGACGACGCGACTATACGACCGGCATCGGACATACTGGGGAGGTTATAATTGATTGTGTGGAGGGCGAGTGATTTGCGAGAAGTCCGGCGTTGTCTGTGACCTAAAGTGAGAGCACCACCGAGGCGGTCGCGATACGCAACACGAGCTTCCCGATCAGCAAGAGCCCCAGCGCCACGGTTGGAGCGGACAGGGGCGCAACAAGGGCCCGCGACGGGGTGAGTACCAACTTGCTCAGCTCAAACCAGGAGATGCCGGCGGACCGACGCCCGCCGGCGCCGCGTTGCTCCTCGAGACAGTTGCCGGGATCGGTCACAATCTAATTCACCCAGAAACCGGTGACCCTTCCGTCCTTCCGGCTGAGCATCGCCAGCACATCGTCTCCTCCATCCTCGAACGTGATTCTCCAAAGCGTGATCTGCTGGCCTCGTTGCCTGAGCTCGCCCAAGGGCGAAAGTTCGTAGCCCCGCTTGAGGCGGCTGCCGAGCTGAAGCGTAAGCGCGTCAAACTGTTTCTTCCCAAGGACCGAAAACGTAGCATCCCCGTCTACAACGAATGCGGCGCGGTCAGCTCTTTCGAGGGCAGCGACGAGATTGGCCGCCTCGGTCGTAGGCGTGGCCACCGGGGGTGCCGGAACCACCGCCAAGGCGGGCGGCTCGAGAAAAAGCGCTGCGGTCAGGCCTATCGCGGCGAGCCACGTATGAACTGGATTGTCGATGATCATATCGGAGTCCTTTCGTGCCCAGCGATCACGGCTTGGCGATTGGGCGGTAAGATTGGCCCGCACCTCGGCTGCGTCATCGAGTCCGTAGGTGTCTCGTTGGATCGCATTGGAGGCGACAGGATGAGTTGGTCATGGTCAGCACGAGGATCCGGAGAAAAAACGCCACCACCTGGGCTGCGGGCACTCAGCATTTGTCGCACGATGGTCTCCTGACGCTGTGCCGAAATCGTCTCAGCTCCCTTACTTGCCCTCCTGGTCAAGCGCCCGGTTGAGCAGCAGCACGTTTACTCCCGGGTCGCCGAACACGTTGAGGTCGCGGCCTTCGGTGTATTGCTTGATGAGTGCCCGCACGCGATCAGGCGGGAGGGCTCTGGCCTTCGCCACTCGCCCGGCCTGGACACTGGCGTTGGCGAGGCTGATGTGCGGGTCGAGACCGCTGCCAGAGCAGGTGACCGCATCGGCCGGCACGGCCGTTCCGGCGCCAAGATCATTCTCCGAGCGGTAGGCCGCGACAGCGGCAGTAATGACGTCGGCGAGTTTCCGGCTCGTGGGACCGAGGTTTGTTCCGGAGGAGTTCGCGGCGTCGTAGCTGGTGCCGGCGCCAGATGGGCGCGGGTGGAAGTACGGCGCGCTTGAGAAACTTTGCGCAAGCAGCGCCGAGCCGCGCACAGTGCCGTCCTTGTCAAGGACGAGCGAACCGTTGGCCTTGGCGGGGAACAGCGCCTGCGCGCCAGCCCACACCGCGAGTGGATAAGCTCCGCAGAGCAGTACGGCAAAGAGCAAAGTGACGAGGACAGAGATCTTGAGTTCGGCGAGGAGTGTTCTCATGGGAGGGGACCCAACCCGGGGGCATTAAGACACAGTGCTGACGGCCAGAAAGGTCGGTTCGATAAACTAGTATTGTTTGAGTCGTGTGTCTTCGTGGTGGGGAGTCTTAAGCGAGGTGGATGGCGGTGATGATCAGATCGATGGTCTTGATGCCGATAAATGGCACGACGATGCCGCCGAAGCCGTAGAGGAGCAGATTGCGGCGGAGCATCGCCGCCGCGCCAATGGGTCGGTAGGGCACGCCCCTAAGCGCAAGCGGAATGAGCGCGATGATGACGAGGGCATTGAAGATTACGGCGCTGAGGATTGCGCTGTGCGGCGAAGCAAGATGCATGACATTGAGCGGCCCGATCGCGGGGAACACGCCAACGAGCATTGCCGGAATTATGGCGAAGTATTTGGCCACATCGTTCGCGATCGAGAATGTCGTGAGCGCGCCACGCGTGATGAGCATCTGCTTCCCAATCTCGACGATCTCGAGGAGCTTTGTCGGATTGGAATCGAGGTCGACCATGTTGCCGGCTTCCTTGGCCGCCTGCGTGCCGGTATTCATCGCGACCCCGACATCGGCCTGCGCCAAGGCAGGGGCGTCGTTGGTCCCGTCACCAGTCATGGCGACGAGGTGGCCTTTCGCCTGCTCCTCGCGGATGTGCGCGAGCTTCATCTCGGGCGTTGCCTGCGCTAGGAAATCGTCGACGCCTGCCTCGGCCGCTATGGCAGCGGCCGTGAGGGGGTTATCGCCGGTGATCATGACGGTGCGTATGCCCATCGCGCGAAGCTGCGCAAAGCGCTCCTTGATCCCCCCCTTCACGACGTCCTTGAGGAAGACAACACCAAGGACTTCGCCGTCTTCTGCGACGACGAGGGGCGTGCCGCCAGCGCGGGAGATCCTCGCGACGGCGTCTCCAACAGCGGGAGGATAGCTGCCACCTTGGGATTCGACCCAAGTGCGAATGTTCTCCGCTGCGCCCTTGCGGATGGAATGAGCTGGGACAGCCCCATCGGCGGCAAAATCGATTCCGCTCATACGCGTCTGGGCCGTGAAAGGCACGAACGCGTGCGCCGGCGTCGATACCACCCGGCCCCGGAGCCCGAACTTCTCCTTGGCAAGCAGGACTATGCTGCGGCCCTCGGGGGTTTCGTCCGCAAGCGAGGCGATTTGGGCGGCGTTTGCAAAGCGCTCCGAGGAAATTCCGGGCGCGGGTATGAACTCGCTGGCCATGCGATTTCCGAGCGTGATCGTGCCGGTCTTGTCGAGCAGGAGCACGTCGATGTCCCCGGCGGCCTCAACAGCGCGCCCCGACATGGCGAGGACATTCCGCTGAAGCAGGCGGTCCATGCCCGCGATCCCGATCGCGCTGAGCAGCCCGCCTATGGTTGTGGGGATCAGGCAGACGAGCAGCGCGATGAGCGTGGTGATCGAGAAGGCAACATTTGAGTAAATGCCGAACGGCCTGAGCGCGACGATGACGAGGAGGAAGATTACCGTGAGCGCGGAAAGGAGAATTGTGAGCGCGATTTCGTTGGGGGTTTTCTGTCGGCTTGCGCCCTCGACGAGGCTGATCATGTGGTCGAAAAAACCTTCACCCGGATTCGCGGTGATGCGGATCACGAGCGAGTCGGAGAGCACGCTGGTTCCGCCGGTCACCGCACTGCGGTCGCCGGCCGCTTCACGGATGACGGGCGCAGACTCACCCGTGATGGCTGACTCATCCACTGAGGCGGCGCCTTCCACGACCTCGCCATCGCCGGGAATCAGCTGGCCGGCGGGGACTGCGACGATGTCTCCTCTGCGAAGCTGGGACGCGTCAACAGACTCAAGCGCTCCGTCCCGGCGCCGACGTCGGGCCACAAGCTGCCTGCGCGACGAGCGCAGAGCTCGGGCCTGGGCCTTACCGCGGCCCTCAGCCACAGACTCGGCGAAGTTGGCAAAGACCACGGTAAAAAGCAGCCAAAGAGCGACTTGAACGACATATCCGAACGGCTCAGTCGCGGTGAAAAGCTGCTGAAAGGTGAGGACCGCCCCGACTAGGGTAACAAACATCACCGGGTTCTTCAGCTGCGCCCGAGGGTCGAGCTTGCGGAATGAGTCGGCAACAGCCTGCGCCATGATTGCGCGGTCAAACAGGGAAATGGACTTCGAGCTCATGAGAGTGGTGCGAATCTCAGAAAAGGGTTCCGGCATGCATCAGGTAGTGCTCGACGATCGGCCCGACAGCCAAGGCAGGGAGGAAGGTGAGCGCCCCGACGAGCAGCACGGTCCCGACCAGCAGCACGCCGAAGGTGACCCCCTCAGTCTTGAAGGTTCCCGCGCTAGCGGGAATCAGCTTCTTCCCCGCAAGATTGCCCGCGAGCGCAAGTATCGGGACGATCATCAGGAAGCGGCCGATGAGCATCGCGAGCCCGAGAGTCGTATCCCAGTGCGGCTCGTTGGCATTGAGTCCGGCGAATGCACTGCCGTTGTTGCCGACCGCGGAGCTGTAGGCGTAGAGGATCTCGCTGAACCCATGCGGCCCGTCGTTGGCGAGGCCGGCCTTGCCCCATACGCTTGCCGTGGCCCACGCCGTGCCACCGAGAATAGTCGCGGCGAGCACCATCAAAACGAGCATCACCAGCTTCACATCGTAGGCCTCGATCTTCTTCCCCAGGTACTCCGGCGTGCGGCCAACCATCAGTCCGGCGATGAACACTGCGAGCACGACAAAAATGAGTATCCCGTAGAGCCCGGCTCCGACGCCGCCGAAGATGACCTCTCCCGTCTCGATGTTGAAGAGCGGCACCAGCCCTCCCAGGGGGGTGAACGAGTCGTGCATGGAATTGACCGCTCCACACGAGGCGTCGGTCGTGATCGTGGCAAAGAGCGCTGAGTTGAAGATACCGAAGCGGACCTCCTTGCCCTCCATGTTCCCGTCGGCGGCAGCCACTCCGAGCTTGTGGTGAATCGGGTTACCGGCCGCCTCGGCCCTCCAGCAGGCGAGCACTCCAGCAACGAACATCGCGAACATGGCGCCCCACACGGTCCAGCCGTGGCGCTGGTTTTTCACGGAGCGGCCCAAGTAGTAGGTCAGGGCGCTGGGAATCGCGAAGATCGACAGGATCTGGAGGAAGTTGGAGAGCGGCGTGGGGTTTTCGAACGGGTGCGCCGCGTTGGCGTTGACGTAGCCGCCGCCATTCGTGCCAAGCATTTTGATCGCGATCTGGGAGGCCACTGGGCCCTGCACGATCGTCTGCGAGTCGACCTTTTGATCGACCATCATAGGCGTCCTGCCGTCGGCGGCCATGACGGGTTGACCCTTGTCGTCGGTCTTGGGAACTTGCGTGTAATAGGGCTCAACCGTCTTCGCGACCGTGTAGGGCCTGAGATTTTGGATGACCCCCTGGGAGACGAGGAACAGCGCGAACACAACGCAGATCGGCGCCAGCAGGTAATAGGTCACGCGCACGGTATCGACCCAGAAATTGCCGACGGTCCGTGCCGAGGCTCGGGCGATGCCGCGGACAAGCGCTGCGGCGACGGCGATGCCCGCGGCGGCCGACGTGAAATTGTGGATCGTCAGCCCGACCATCTGCGAGAAATACGACATGGTCGACTCGCCCCCGTAGCTCTGCCAGTTGGTGTTCGTCGCAAAGCTCGCTGCAGTGTTGAACGCCAGATGGGGAGGGAGGCCCGGCAGATTCTGCGGATTGAGCGGCAGGTGAGCCTGGAGGCGAAGGATGAGGTAGGTAAACAGCAGCCCAACTAGGCTGAAGGTCAGCAACGCAAGCGTGTAGCCGATCCAGCTTTGCTCCTTCTCCGGGTCGACCCAGCAGATGCGATAAGTGAGCCGCTCAAACGGGCGGACGACCGGATCGAGCAGCGTGCGCCCGCGCGGTTCGAGCACTTGAACAAGATAGAGTCCAAGGGGCTTTGTGATGAGCAGCAGCGCCCCGACATATACGGCAAATTGGAGCCAGGCGTTGGGCGAGTTCATTCAGAATTTCTCCGGACGGAGCACCGCAACGACGAGATAGACGAGGCAGGCAAACGCTAGCAGTGAGATGACGGTGATTTCCATGGTTACTGTCGGCAACCGGTTCTCTGGAGGTCAGCGGACCCTTGCGCAGAACCGGGAATACGCCGCGGTTAACGCAAAGAAGCAGATGGAAGTTCCGACAAAGATTACGTCGTTCATGGTTCCAGAGGATGCCATGCGAACCGTCCACCGCCTAGTTAAGGCCTGCCGCTAGACCGTTAAGAAAATGTTAAGCCTCCCCCAGGCGACTCGGGAACGGGTACAATCGATTTTCGGTTATACCGCGCCACGATGAGTCCTTTGAACCCATCCTTCTTCAACTCAACGGCCGGCCCCTGATCCCGGAGCGTATCAGATCCGGCGTGGCTCTCTACGATCAACGCGCGAAACACTGGGAATTTGTATTTTCTGCCAGTCTGACTATCAAAGGCGGCCACAATCCTCATGGAAACCATCGATATCAAGACGCTCCTGGCCGCGTTGAATTGGCGTTACGCCACAAAGAAATTTGATCCATCCAGGAAGATTCCCGACGCCACTTGGGCGGCCCTTGAGCAGGCCCTCGTGCTTTCCCCGTCCTCCTACGGCTTGCAGCCATGGAAGTTCCTGGTGATCGAGAACCCGGCCCTACGCGAGCAGCTGAAGGCGAACTCCTGGGGGCAGGCTCAGGTGACGGATGCCTCCCATTTCCTCGTCCTTACGGCCAAGACCGACCTGACCGAGGTCGACGTGGAAAGATACGTTCAGAGCATCGCCAGCGTTCGCGGGCAGAAACGGTCCGACCTACAGGGCAACTACGACATGATGGTCGGCAGCCTCGTGAAGGGGCCGCGCCACGCCCACATCAAGGAATGGGCCAAGCGCCAGACGTATATCGCCTTCGGAAATCTGATGACGAGCGCCGCCTTACTGGGTGTGGACGCCTGCCCGATGGAGGGAATAGATGCTGCTAAGTTCGATGAGTTGCTTGGCCTGCCGGCTACGGGTTACATCACAGTGGCGGCCTGTGCCCTCGGCTACCGTGCCGGCGACGACAAATATGCGACCTACAAGAAAGTCCGCTACCCGGTCGGCGAGATGGTCGAGCACCGCTGAGCCCAGGAGCCCATCTGGCCTGCCAGCGTCCGCGGCACGGCTGGCAACGTCCGAGTCGACATTTCCGAGGTGCCGAGAACTAGTATGGCATCCAGGGTGACTCCTGTGACGGCAGCGGGGCGTAGATCCAGAGCAGGATCATCATCGAAAGAACAAGGACAGCGAATACGGTAATCCCGATGACAGTCCCGGGGGAGATCCTCGGCTCCCCGGAAACTTGGTGGCCCGCTGCGCTTTTCTCTAGGAGCCCGTGGTGTTTCCAGAGCTTGTGTAACAGATCGTGCAGCATTTTAGACTCCTCCGCGAAGGGATGGGTCGAAAGGTCGCTGTGTTTTAGGGGCCGCCGGCGGATCCCTTGGCGTTCTTAGGAAACATACTCCAAGAGGCCTCGAAAGCAACCTTAGCGCAGCGGAACCAGCCCCCCCTCGCCTTGCGCTGCATCCGGTCCGCCAGACGGGTAATGCAGCGGTAACGGACAGTCTTAGATTGCGTTGAGGCGAAGCAGGGCCGGATCGGGGCTGTTGTCCTTAGAAATCCGAAAGACGGGGGATCTTCGGCGGCATAACCTTGCCACGGTTTGCAAATACGTTCACATTGGAACGTGAAAATCTCAATTCGCATGCGCCGGTGGCTGATTGGGATATCGGCCGCCTTTGTCCTCTTTAGCGTTGCGGGATTCTTTGTCCTGCCTCCCATCATCAAGGCACAGGCGGAAAAGCGTCTTTCGGCCGAGCTCGGCCGCACCGTGACCCTCGGCAAGGTACGCGTGAACCCGTACCTGCTGTCCCTCGCGCTGCAGGATCTCGATATCCGCGAGAAGGACGGCCGCGGCTCATTCCTTGGCTGGAAGCGCCTCTACGTAAGGTTTGATGCCCTGCCGTCGCTGGCAGGCGACTGGGTCCTAGGTAACATAGAACTCGAGGGCTTCCACGTCGGCGTCGTGATAAATCCTGACGGATCGTTCAACTTTTCCGATCTCCTTGCGAAACTTGCGGCACCGTCATCCCAAACCTCCGCTCCGCCGGCTAAGCCGCCGCGCCCCATCCGAGTGAGCCGCCTGGTGGTCACGCAGGCTCGCGTGGATTTCAGTGACCACTCGCGCCAGCATCCGTTCACAACCGCCATCGGCCCGGTCAGCTTCACACTGGCACAGTTTCGTACCGTCGGGGACCGCGGTGCGCCCTATCATTTTGAGGCGATGACAGAGGCGGGCGAGAGGCTCGCCTGGACCGGGACTCTCTCGGCCGATCCTCTAAAGTCCCAGGGCGAGTTTGCCTTGGAGAACATCGTGCTGAGAAAATATACGCCGTATTTTGAGGACAAGCTCAGTGCTGATCTGACCGACGGCAAGTTGACCCTCAGCGGCCGCTACGAGGTGAGTTTCGACCCCAGGCAACGTATTCTGAGGCTCAGCGACGGCCAGGTGCACCTGCGGGACCTGCAGGTCAACGAGCGGACGACAGGGCTGCACGCCATTGAACTCTCGGCACTCGATGTCACCGCCGTCCAAGCCGACGCCCTCGCCTTCAAGGCCGCAGTAGGTGGGATTGCCCTAGCCGGCGGCCATCTCGCTGTGCGCCGGGAGAAGGACGGTTCAATCAATCTTCTGAGCATGCTGCCGCAGGCCGGCCCTGCATCGGCAGCCCCGGCGGCGCCAGCCAAGCTCCCCGACCTTACCGTGGGAGAGATTTCCCTGAAGGATTTCAAACTGGATCTTGACGACCAGGCCGCCCCGCGCCCCGCGCGGCTCTCGCTGTCCGACCTGCAGGCATCGGTGAAAAACGTCACCTTGGCCGATGGCGCCGTGATGCCACTGCAGCTCTCATTCACCTGGGCTCCGGGGGGAACCGTTCAGGTCGCAGGAACCGTTACGCTGAGACCGGGGCTGGCCGCCGACCTCAAGACTGAGGTGGCTTCCCTGGATGTCCTTCCGCTCAGCCCCTACCTTGAGCAGTTCGTCAATGCGCGGATCGCGCAGGGTTCGGTCTCCACGACCAACGCTGTGCGCCTGACCTCGGCGGGCGGCCAGCCTGCCGTCAGCTTTGCGGGCGACATTAAGCTCGAAAAGGTGGCCCTGGTCGACGGTGCCGCCAGCGAAGAGCTTGCGGGTGTCTCGAGTCTTGCACTCATCGGCCTCAAAATTTCCACGGCGCCGCAGCTTGGGGTTTCCCTGGCCGAAGTGGCCGTAACGGGACCCTACGCACGCGTGTTCGTGAACGCAGACAAGTCGACCAACCTCGCGGCGGTCGCACAGGCCGGCGGGCCGCCCTCCACACCCTCAAAAGAGGGTCCGGCATCCGCCACGCCGCCGCCGAAGGTGGAGATCGGCCGGGTGGTTCTGACCGGGGGCGACTTCAGTTTCTCAGACCGCTCAGTACAGCCTAATGTGCGGATCGCGCTCAGCCAGTTCGGAGGGACCATCTCCGGGCTGTCCTCCGAGAACCTGGCGCGAGCCGACGTGGACTTGAAAGGAACAGTCGACGGAGTAGGCCCTGTGTCGATCAACGGAAAACTCGACCTGCTAGGGTCAAGCAAGTTCGTGGACCTGCGGATCGACGTGAAGAATGTCGATCTTGTGCCGCTCAGTCCCTACACGGGGAAGTTCGCAGGCTACGAGCTGGCACGAGGGAAGCTCCTCGTGGACGCCCGGTTTCACCTCGCCGGAAAAGCGATCGACGCCACCAATGTCGTCACACTCAACCAATTCACGTTCGGCGCGGTCACCAACAGCCCCGACGCCACAGGCCTTCCCGTTCGGCTCGGAGTGGCGCTCCTCAAGGACCTCGACGGAAAGATCGTCATCGACCTGCCTGTGCAGGGCAGTCTTGACGACCCTAATTTCCGCATCGGCAAAGTGGTTCTGCGCGTGATCGTCAACCTGCTCACCAAGGCCGCTGTCTCCCCGTTTGCCCTTGTAGGCTCGATGTTCGGCGGCGGTGGCGACGAGCTGGCGTTCCAGGAGTTCTCGCCGGGCAGCAGCGAGTTGCAGCCGACGCAACTGCCGAAGCTCGACACTCTCGTCAAGGCCCTGACAAACAGGCCGGGACTGAGCCTTGGCCTTGAAGGCAGCTATGATGCCGCGGCTGACACCTATGCGCTGAAACAACAGAAAGTCGCCTCGCTCGTTAGGCATCGCATCTGGGAGGCGCGCCACGCCGCCGACCCCAACATCGCGCCGCCTGAGCAGCTTGTCATCGCACCTGAAGATTCGGCCGCGATGATCAAAAAGCTTTTCGACGAGAAGTTTCCACCGGGCACCCAGTTTGGCACGCCGCTGCCCGTTCCACCCGCGGTGGCTCCGCCGCCCCCGCCTCCACCGCCGGGATTGTTCCGGCGCTTAGTAAACATCATCACCTTCAAGGAGCAGCGCGAACACCGCGCCGCCGAGAGGGAGCGTGCCCGCCTCGCTGCCGAGCACGAAAAGGCGGTAGCTGCCGCCATTGCCGCCGGACTGCCGCTGGAGGAAATGACAGGTCGGTTGGCGGAGTCGATGGAGGTTACAGAAAACGACCTTCGCGCCCAGGCCTCAGCCCGCGCCCAGCGGGTACGCGACTACTTGATCAACACAGGCCACATCGCCGCCGATCGGCTCTTCCTGGCCCAAGGCACCGATGCAGCTAAACAGAATAAGGGACCGCGCGTGTTTCTAAGTCTCCAGTGAAGCCGGGGCGAGCCTTGCGGTTGTTCCCTAACGAGGGAGCCTGCCCAGGACCAACCACGGAGCCCCACTGACTAGGAAACATAATTGCTAGTCGTGGGGTCCTCGTAAGTGCTTGGTGCCCCAGTAGCAAGTTGAACACGAACCCGAATGGGTCGAATGGCTTCTGCGCCTCTGTCAGTCGAAAGCCATCCAATGATTACCGCAGGCCGGGAGGAGCAAGGATCCGGCTGGGATCCACCTTCGAGGTCGGATGATTCAACTCATTCAACCCTCGAATAACAAACTATGAGAGACCTTCAGGTTATGAGATCGACGAACTCGACGTCGCGATTTCGGCGAGAGGAATGGCCTCGATTTTTCCCGCCAAGGGGAAGCGACGCTCTCCCGGATAGACTACCATCAATCGGTCAAGCTTGAGGTCGTCCAGAGCGATGCGCATCGACGGCGTCAGGGCCGGTGCGCTCGATCGTTTGAACTCCACCCCGATTCGCCGGCCGGAGCAGAACAGGAGGAGATCCAGTTCGGCGCCGTTGTGGGTGGCCCAATAATAGGCCCCGTCGGGTCTCAGCGCCTTCAGCACCTCCTCGACCCCATAGCCTTCCCAGGAAGCCCCCACCTTGGGATGCCCCTCGAGATCCCGCTGGGCCGGAACACCCAGCAAGGCGTGCAGTAGGCCGCTGTCGCGGATGTACACTTTTGGCGCCTTCACCTGGCGTTTGCCGAGATTTTCGAACCATGGCGCCAACTGTCGCACCATAAACACCCCGGTCAGCAGGTCGAGATGACGTCGGATCGTGGACTCGTTAACCGCCAGGGCGCGGGCCAACTCGGCCGAGTTCCAGGTTTGGCCATGATAATGCGCCACCATGCTCCAAAACCGCCCGAGGGCCACGGCAGGAATCTGCACGCCTAACTGGGGGAGATCGCGCTCCAGAAACGTCTGGAGAAATTGCCGGCGCCAAGTGAAGGAATCGGCCTCATTTTTGGCGGTGTAGGCCAGCGGAAATCCTCCCCGCAGCCAATGGCGGGCCTGTGCGTGGGAGCCGAGATCGGCGAGCCGGAATCCCTCCAACACCACCGTCTCCAGCCGGCCGGCCAGCGTCTCGGAGGACTGCTTGAGGAGCGCGGGCGCCGCGCTGCCCAGGACGAGAAAACGGGCCGGCAGCGGCCGGCGCTCCGCCAGAACCCGCAGAAGCGGAAACAACTCCGGTTTGCGTTGGATCTCATCGATCACCACCAGCCCCTTCAAGGGGCGAAGGGCTAGTTCCGGCTCCGCCAACCGGGCCAAGCTAGAGGGATCCTCCAGATCGAAATAGTTGTCCGAACCGGCCGGGACGAATTCACGGGCCAGCGTAGTCTTGCCGCATTGGCGGGGACCCAGCAGGGCCACCACCCGGCTACGGCGCAGGGCCGATCGAACAAGCCCTCGGTCTTGGGAGCGATCAATCATGAACGCAGAGCAGACCATGAAAAACCCGCTGTCAATGCATGTTTTTCATTATAGGCTGCTGATTCCAAGGCGTCAAAACAGGCTCAAGTGCAGGCCGGCTCGCCCGGGCAGAAGGGAAAAGGGCCAGCGCTACCGCGGGAAAGACGAGTACCACGCCCCTGTCCCCTTTCCGCTAGACCCGGTTGCCTGACGCTTCATTTCGGAAACCGGGCCCCTACGACCACACACGAAGCGATCGCCTCACCTCCGCCTCGGCGTTCACAGCTAGAGGCAGGTCGCCTCAGCGGCTTATTGAGATGTAAAATCTTCTAAGTGGTGCCCGGGGCGGGGCTCGAACCCGCACGGCCTTACAGCCAAGGGATTTTAAGTCCCTAGTGTCTACCATTCCACCACCCGGGCGTGCAGCGACCCTCTCATTAAAGACGGGGCAGCGGTCGAATCCAGCCGAATGTCCGGATAAGCGGATGGGCGGACGGGCGTACTCAATAGAATATCTCGTGCTCCCGCCGCAGGTCGGACAAGTGCCGCTCAAGGGAGCGGGCGTAGCGGCGCAGGAGTTCGCCGCGGGGCGGCGAGACGGGCCTGGGCCGCACGACGGAGTAGGATTGGTGCCCGAACATGCCGCGCTCCGCAGTGGCGGAAATGACGAACCACCGGTCGAGCAGCCTCTCCCAATGCTCCGTCGTATAGAAGGTACCCATGGCCGCCCCGCCTTCCGGAGTGCCGCGGCCGAGCACATACCGATCGGCGAGGGCCCCGTCGGATGCGACGCCGGGAAGCTGGCCTTGCAGGGCCATTTCCCCGAACAGGGTCTGGTCGTGATACGTCAGGAACGCCCGGCCGCCCGGCCGCAGCAGCCGGTGGATTTCGGCGAGCCAATAGTCCGTCGTCGCATCCAGGTGGGTGAAGACGGAGACGGCGATCACCAGGTCGAAGGAACGGTTCGGCAGGTCGAGGGTGGTGTCGACAAATCGGACGGGCTGTCCCGCGAGCAGGTCCTCCCCCCACTTCAGCATCATCGGGTCGATATCGAAGCCGACTATCCGCGCGTCGGGCGCGCGATCAAACAGTCGGGCCGCCACACGGCCCAGTCCGCACCCGAAATCGAGGACATCCCGCGTGCCCGCGAACCCGCCCAGGGCGCCTCCGATGGTGTCGGCAATCCTGCCGCCAATGTAGACGAATCCCTCCTCGGAGGCGACCCCATTGACCTTCTGGATCAGGGCGGACGGAATCCGGGCGAAGCGCTCAGAAAACCCCTCCGCCCGGCTGCGGGCCGAAATCGGACCGGGACACGATGGCGGCCGCCTTACGCCCAGCGGCCCGCCATCGGCCCCGTCCGCAACCGGCCCGGAAAACAGCGCCGGCATCGCGGGGTTCATGGGGACGCCCTCTGGTCGCGCACCTTGCCCCGGATCAGCTCCCGCACACCGCCCAGTGTGCGCAAGTGGGACAGGTCGTCATCGGCAAGCGACACCCCAAGGACATCCTCCACCGCGGCCGCGATCTCGACCATCGTCAGCGAATCGAGGCCGAGATCCTCGCTCAGGCGCAGGGAACCGTCCGGATTTGCGAGGCTCGCCCGGCGGCCGGTCTCCACGTACCGGGCAATGATTCCGTCGACCACCGCCGGCAGGCGCGAGGCGTCGCCGGTGAGGTGAAACTGATAGGCGGCGTAGTAGGTGGCCGACGAGCAGTGCCTCAGCGCCTCGCGCAAGCGGGCGTCCTCCGCGGGCGGAAGCGCGTCCACCGGCACGGCGGGGACCCGGATGGCTCCAAAATGACTGTTCACGGTTACCCGAGATGACAATCCAGGAGAGCCAACCCGCTACTGCCCTCTCGCGTCCCCACTCAGAACGTGACCGTAATAGAAAGCGAATACGTGCGGCCGCGCCAGTCGCCATAGGGTTGCACCCCGGCCCCGGACTGATCGTTGGCAAAAAATGGAAAATCGGCGCCAAATACATTGTTGACCCTCGCCTGGCCCCGCAGGCCGCAGCGGGGATTCTTCCCCGGCAGCCACCGGCTGAAATCCTTCTGCAGGTAGGCGTCGAACTGCCAGAACGAGGCGATCCGGTCGGCGCCTTGGCTCGCCCATTCGACGGCCGGCAGGACGCGCGAGCCGAAATAGTGGCCGTCCACGCCGAACCCGGCCGCCTGGTCAGACCAGCCCGCGCCGAAGTTGACGCGGCATTTGAGGAGGTCGGGGGCCGAGTTGTCGGGATGGCGCAGCTCGTCGACCATCGGGGAGGTCGACAGGATCTGGCGGTCGTAGCGCGTGAAGTAAACCAGGCGTCCGTACAGTTCGAGAGTGCCCCCCGCGCAGTCAGTCCAGGTGTACTCCAGGGAGGCGTTCCAGTTTCGCGAATGGCGGAGGTAAAAATTGGCCGCCCCGGTGAGGACTGAGGTCACCGGCCCCACGGCGTGCGTGTCGCCGGGCGCCGGCGGAGAGCGCGTCACCCGGCCGGGCAAGAGCGACTCGAGCTCCACGACCGTCCCCGCGTCGAGATATTGCGCCTCGTTGTTCTTCCGCGTGTCGGCAAAATCCAGGGCCAGCCGGAGGCGATGGACGTGGCCCTGCTCGAAAATCACCCCGGCCGCCTCCGTCACCGTCCCCTCCGCCCGCAGGACCGGATTGATGACGTCGGTGTAGGCGACATCGTAGTTCTGGTTGCGCAGCGGATCGAAGACGTAGGCCACGCTGGGCCCCCCGCCCGGCACCATGGTTCCGGACGAGGCCTGCCGGCTCAGGATGGGCGTGGGGTAGCGGGTCGAGGTGGTGGCGCTGCCCCGCAGCGTGAAGCCCGCCGGCAAGCCGAGCCTCAGCCCAAAGGTCGGGGCCAGGTTGGATTCCCGCGAGCTGTCGGCGTCGTAACGGGCAGCGAGGTCGACGTCGGCCTGTCGCAGCCAGGCAGGGAGCAGGCGGCTCGGCACGAGCGGCGCCTGCAACTCGCCAAAGGCGCTGTAGGCCTGGAGCGTCCGCCCCCTCCAGCGAATCGGGTCCTCCGCCGGAGAGCCGTCGCCATAAACCGGCTCCTCCGCCAAGTCGTCGAAACGATCGCGCCGGTAGTCGCCCCCGAGGTTCACTGTACCGGAGCCCATCGGCAACGACAACGTTGGATTGGTCGCCCGCACCGCAAGGTCCAACGTGTTGTAGTTACCGACAGTCGCGAAACGGCCCCGACCTCCCTCATAGATCAGCACCCGGTCGTAAAAGGCGGCCGGAGGGGCGAAGCGCTGCGTGTCGCGCAGGGGATTGTAGAGTCCCTGGTCGACCAGCTGCTGCCAGCGGCCTGGATCGGCGCCGACCAACCCGCGGTATTTGGCCAGGCTGTGGTCGAGCTGCCCGTCGAGATCCAGCCGCCAATCCCCGGGCAGCTTGAGAACCGCGCCCAAGATCCCCGAATAAAATTCGATTTGCGCTTCGCCGTACCCAGGGCCGAGCTGCGGCGCGGCCTCGTTCACGGCGACCCGGACGTCGCGACCGAAAGGATTGAGCGGCGAGTCCGCGCCGAGTGCCAGGTCCGCCGTCAGGATATCATAGCCCGGGTTCACCACGGTGCGGGCGTAGCTGCCGTCGAGACCGAGGTGCAGGCGGGGCGAGACGGTGTAATCGGCCGCCCCGTAGTAAACCGCGCGCCTCAGCCTTTGGCCGTAGGCATAGTCCCGGCTGTCGGGCGACGTGGACCATCCTCCCGGGAGGTGGTACAGCGCCTGGTCGAGAACCCCTTGGCGACCCAGGAACAGACCCAAGCCCCCGGAGCCGTCCGTCCCGGGCGCCACCGAGGTCACCGACGAGGTGCCCGGACCAAATAGGGGCAGACCGTCGGCCGAGCGGATATTGGGCGTGGCTCCGTAGACGGGAGCCGTGAGGTCCGCGGCGGGCAGTCTCCTCGCCTGGTGAAAGCGCAGCTCGGTCTCCGTCGGCGGCATCGCCTGCGTGAAGCTCGCGCTCAAGCGCAGGTGCAGGGCACCGCCGAGGAGGGATTCCCCGTGCAGGAACGAAATCGTGGATTGGGGAGCGTCGAAACCGCGCAGGGCGTTGGCGTAGGTCGAAGTCACCTCGGTCATCTGGGCGGTCGCCCGCGTGTGCGCCGGCAGGCCGGACCGAAGCACGATATTGATGACGCCCCCCACGGGATTGCCGCTGTAAAGGGCCGAGGCGGAGATCGGCATCACCTCGATCCGCTCCACCAGGCTCAGGGGGATTAGGCTCACGTCCGGCGCGGTCTGCGTCGGGTCCGCGTTCATGATCACCACGTTCGGCAGGCGCCGACCGTTGACGAGAATCACCGTCTCGTCGTTGCCGTAGCCGCGCAAATTCAGGTTCTTGGCGCCCGCGAACAGGAACTGGCGCAGACTGTTGCCCGACGGAACCGGAGTGGCCGCGGCGCTCTCCAGCAGCTCGCGCTGCAGGTACTGGTTCAGGTCCACGACTCCGCTGCGCACGATCTGGTCGCGGTGATAGATCGTGAAGGGCAGGACGTCGTCCTCGGTGCGGGGCAGATCGAGGTTGCCTCCGGCCGCCAGGTCCCCGACCAGGCTGCGGTCCCGGTCGGAGCGTCGCTGCCGCTCCGCCTGATCCTCGACGATCACCGGATCCAGCCGGATCGGCTCGCTCGCCTCGGCCTGGGACGCCTCTGCCGGAGCCGACCGGAGGGGCGTCGGCGCCCGGGCCACCACGAATTTCTCGCGGTGGTTGCGACGGGCGGCAAATCCGGTCCCCTGCAGCAGGAGCTCAAGCGCCGCCTCCGGCTCATGCCGGCCGAGGACCGCCGTAGAGCGAACCCAGTGCAGGTCGTCGTAGGAAAAGAGCACCTCCTCGGCCGACTGCCGGGAGAAAGCGAGCAGGGCCTGGTCGGCCGGCTGCGCCGGCAGGTCAAAATCCACCGGTGCCGCGCCCGCTTCCGCCGCCAGCCCGCCCGCGACGAGGAAGGCGAGCCAGAGGAGACTTCGAATCGCCCGCACGGCGAAAAAACGTTACCGATCGGAGCGCAGGCTGACCTGCGCCCCCCCGGCAGAGCCTCGCGCCACGCGCACCGGCAGCACCTCCTCCAACGCCGCAAAGAATCCGTCGAGGTCGTCGAGGCTGAAGGCCCCGCCCAGCCGCAGGTCCGCCGCTCCGGCCTTGGCCGTGATATCCAGGCCATGGTAGTAGGCAAGGCGGGCGAGGGCTTCCCGCAGGGGAACGCCGCGAAACACGACTTTCCCATGCCGCCAGGCGAGGGTGTCGTCGAGTTCGCCGGCGGAAAGCGGATGCACCGTCACCCGGCCTGCCCGGGCACAGAGCTGGTCGCCGGCGCCCAACGCCGCCGGCGCGCCGTCCCCTTCCGCGGGCCGCACCTGCACCGAGCCAGCCAAGACCGTCACGTCGAGTTCGCCCGCCGCCTCGGTGCGCACGTCAAAGACCGTGCCGGTCACCTCCACCGATCCGGCCGGAGTCTCCACGGTGAAGGGGCGGCTCTGGTCCTTGGCCACCTGCAGATAGACCTCCCCTTCGGCCAGCCGCATGCGCCGCTCCGTCCTGCTGTTCTCGATGCGGAAGCGGGTCCGGGCGCTGAGCTCGAGGCGGGTGCCGTCGGCCAGCGTTAGCGACTGGCGCTGGCCCGCCGGCGTGACGATGTCCTCGACCTGCAGCCTCGGCCGGGCCAGCCAGACGCCGAGGGCCAACACGGCGGCGGCCGCCGCCCCAACGCCGAGGACCGTCCGCCGCCGCCAAAGGGGAGAGGGAGACGCCCGCGGCGTCGGCATGGCCACGGCTCCGGCCGACACCAGCGCGGGCAGCCGCGCCTCGAGCGCGGCGGAAAGTTCGCAGTAGCGCGAAAGGAGGGCCCTGTGCGCGGGGGCCTCGGCGAGCCAGGCGTCGAGCTCCGCCCAATCGGCTTCCTCCAACGCGGAGCCGTCGAGCCGTGCGGCCCAGAACGCCGCCTTCTCCTGGGCGGTCGCGTCGCGAGGGGGAAGGGAAGCGTTCATGATTCGGCGAGGGCCGTCCGCAATAGCCGCAAGGCGCGGGCGTGCTGTTTTTCAACCGTGCTGATCGCGATGCCGAGGCGGTCGGCGATTTCGCGGTGGGAGAGCATCTCCACCTTGCGCAGGAGCAGGACGGCGCGGCAGCCCTCCGGGAGTTCCGTGATGGCCTGGTCCAACAGCCGCAGTTCCTGGCGCGCCATCACCTCCTGCTCGACGCCGGGCGCGGAGGAGGCCGCTTCGGGGTCCATCGCCTCGCGGGCGAAGGGCGAGATGTCGCGGCGCTTGAGCCGGTTGATGGCGAGCCGGCGGGCTGTGACGAACAGCAGTGCCTCCGGCCGACGCGCGGCCTGCTGGCTGAGCGTGGGATACACCCGCAGGTAGGCGTCGTGCGCCACATCCTGCGCCTCGGTGACGTTTCCGAGCAGTCGCGCGAGGTACCGGCGCAACGGCGCCAGGGTCGCCCGGTAAAGGGTGGAAAAATCCCGGCGATCGGCGGGGTCTTCAGGCATTGGGGAACGCGGCGCGTCGGCGACCAGCCCGGAATACGTCGCGCCAGCGAATCGGGAAAACGGCAATGGTGAACTGGATTTCAACTCTAACCATTTATGACAATCGAAGACGGAGAACCCGCCATCGCCTTTATTAAGTATCTTGGACGTAAATGGTTTATACGATCCGTAATCCTGCCGATCTTCCGGACAAAAACATCGCCCTGACCAGCTTTAGGAATTACATAATGCAGCCGTCAGCTCGGATTAGTCCAGCTTAACGACGCGACCCGGGCAGAGAATAGACTCGCGCGACGGGGCGGACGCACCCCATATTCCCGAGCTTATATCCCCTTCCCTACCATGAAATTCACTCGAAGCCCTTGGTTGTTGGCAACAGTGGGACTGGCCGTCCTACCGGCGACGTCCCTTCGCGCAAGCGAAGCCGACATTAAGATCCCGGACCTGCACACCGTGTCCTTCTTCAACGGCGCCCTGAGCGGCCTAGGTCTGCTCCATATCGGGCTGGCCGTGTGCGCGATCGGCATGCTCTTTGGTCTCGTGCAGTACGTGCAGACCAAGAACCTGCCCGTGCACAAGTCGATGAGCGACGTCTCCCAGATCATCTGGGAGACGTGCAAGACGTACTTGGCGCAGCAGGGCAAGTTCCTGCTTGTTCTCTGGGTGCTGATCGCCGCCTGCATGGTCTATTATTTCGGGGTCCTTTCGCACGAGTCTGTGGGCAATGTGGTTATGATCCTCGCCTGTTCGGTGTTGGGCATCCTCGGCAGCTACGGCGTTGCCTGGTTTGGAATCCGGATCAACACGGTGGCCAACTCCCGCGCGGCCTTTTCGGCTCTCAGGGGCAACCCCCTGGCCACCCTGACGATCCCGCTGCGCTCGGGAATGAGCGTCGGGCTGCTCCTGGTGGCGATCGAGCTGTTCTTCATGATCTGCATCCTGGCCTTCATCCCGTCGAACCTCGCAGGCCCGTGCTTCATCGGCTTCGCGATCGGCGAGTCCCTGGGCGCCTCGGCACTGCGCATCTGCGGCGGCATCTTCACGAAGATCGCCGACATCGGCGCCGACCTGATGAAGATCATCTTCCAGATGCCCGAGGACGACCCCCGCAACCCGGGCGTGATTGCAGACTGCACGGGTGACAACGCCGGTGACTCGGTTGGGCCGACAGCGGACGGGTTCGAGACCTACGGCGTGACCGGCGTCGCCCTGATCGCCTTCCTCGCCCTCGCGCTGGCGGGCAACCCCCAACTCGGCGGTACCCTGATCGTCTGGATCTTCGCCATGCGCATCCTGATGGTGCTCACCTCGCTCGCCAGCTACTTCGTGAACGAGGCCTTCAACAAGATGCTCTACGGCAACGCCAAGGACTTCAACCTTGAGCACCCGCTGACGAGCCTTGTGTGGATCACCTCGATCGTCTCGATCGCCGTGACCTATGTGGCAAGCTGGCTGCTCCTCGGCAACATGGCGGGCCAGCCCAAGCTGTGGTGGGTCCTCTCGTCAGTGATCTCGATCGGCACGATCGCGGGGGCCCTGATCCCCGAGTTCACGAAGATCTTCACCTCGACGAACAGCCGCCACGTGAAGGAGATCGTCACCTCCTCCCGCCAGGGCGGGGCCTCCCTCAACATCCTGTCCGGATTTGTCTCGGGAAACTTCTCCGCGTTCTGGCAGGGCCTGGTGATCCTGGGCCTCATGTTCGCCGCCTACTTCTTCGCCAGCCATTCCGCCTTCTACGCGATCATGCCCGAGGAGTTCCGTTTCGCGGCACCGATCTTCGCCTTCGGACTGGTCGCCTTCGGCTTCCTCGGAATGGGTCCGGTCACGATTGCTGTCGACAGCTTCGGGCCGGTTACGGACAACGCGCAGTCGGTCTACGAGCTCTCGCAGATCGAGTCCCACCCCGGGGTGGCCGCGGAGATCGAGAAGACTTTCGGCTTCAAGCCCGATTTTGAGAACGCGAAGTACCAGCTCGAGAAGGCCGACGGCGCCGGCAACACCTTCAAGGCCACGGCGAAGCCCGTCCTGATCGGCACCGCGGTCGTCGGCGCGACGACGATGGTCTTCGGCATCATCATCATGCTGCAGCGCCTTTACCCCGACACGATCTCCCGGTTGTCGTTCGTGCACCCGGAGACAATCATGGGCCTGCTGATGGGCGGGGCCACGATCTACTGGTTTACGGGCGCGAGCACCCAGGCGGTCGTCACCGGCGCCTACCGCGGCGTCGTCTACATCAAGGACAACATGAAGCTCGACGCGAAGACCGCGAGCACGGCCGCCTCCAAGGAGGTCGTGAAGATCTGCACACAGTACGCGCAGAAGGGGATGGTCAACATCTTCGTCGTGATCTTCTGCTTCGCCCTGTCGCTCGCCCTCTTCGACCCGTTCTTCTTCATTGCCTACCTGATCGCGATCGCCTTCTTCGGCCTGTTCCAGGCCATCTTCATGGCGAACGCCGGCGGCGCCTGGGACAACGCAAAGAAGATCGTTGAGGTCGAGCTCCGCCAGAAGGGCACCCCGCTCCATGCCGCCACCGTCGTCGGCGACACCGTGGGCGACCCCTTCAAGGACACGTCGTCCGTATCGCTCAATCCGGTCATCAAGTTCACGACCCTGTTCGGTCTTCTGGCGGTCGAGATCGCGGTCAAGATGGAGCCGACCACCAAGCACGTGCTCGGCGCCGTGATCTTCCTGATCGGCCTGGTCTTCGTCTACCGCAGCTTCTACGGGATGCGGATCCCGGTGGACAGCGACTCGAAGGCCTGAGGCAACGGATAAACCCTTCTGCAGCAAAGGGGCGGGCCCAATGGCCCGCCTCTTTTTTTGCACCCGGGAAGCTCGCGTCGGGCTTGCACTGGGGAGCCTCCCGGTGTGAGAATCCGCTCCGAAGGACTTCGTTTTACCCGTGCCTTACCCCGCGACTGAGCGCCTTTCAACAAACCGCAGCGCCGAACCTGCAAACGAGCAGCGCGGCGTCATCTTCCACGACAGCGGCCTCTCCTTCGAGGAGACGATCGCCCGGGCCGTGAAGCCCGGAGCTGCCGTCAGCTACCATTGCGTGATCGCCCCGGACGGCTCCCAGTGCACCTTGGTCCCCGACGCCCAGGTGGCCCGCCACGCTGGCGTCTCCACGTTCTTGGGCAGGTCCGGGTGCGACGCCTTCACCCTGGGCGTTGCCTTCGCCGGGGACACAAACGCAAGCCCGCTCTCGAGCCACCAGCTCGCCTCCGCAGTCGAGTGGCTCGCCCGCCGCTGGAAGGCCCGGGGCTGGACCCCTGAGTCGGTCACCGACCACAGGCAGGCCTCCGGAGGCCGTGAGAAGGACCTCAATCCCGTTGAATGGGCGCGCTTGAAGGCGGCCCTCTCCGCCCGGTTCGCACCTTAGAATAGGTTTTCCCATGCCCCTGCCCGACCAGACTCCCAGGCTTCCCAAATGGCCCTTCGTGGCCGCCGATGTTGCCCTTCTCGTCGCGGCGTGGGCCGTGGCCAACCTGTCCGCCCATCCCCTGGGCGCGGAGGCTGTGGTTGCGATCGTCGTCTGTGTGGCCGGCGCCGCACTGGTCGGCGTGATCCCGTTTTTGACCGATTACGCCCGCAAGCAGGACGAGGCCCTCGACGACCGCCAACGCGCCCTAGAGGCCCTCGCCCGGACCACGACCGCAGCGGCTGAGCAGATCAGCATCGCTGCAGGGGGGTTTGCCGAGATCGCCGAACTCGCCCAGAAGAACCTCAAGCACGCCGAGCAGCTCCCCCACAAGCTCCAGGAGAAGATAGCCGAGTTCCAGGCCCGGCTCGCGCAGGCCAGGGACGAGGAAAACGACGAACTCGAGAAGGAACTCGCGGCGCTGCGCTCCTCAGAGAGCGAGCGGCTGGAGTCCACAGCCGACAAGGTCGCCCGCGCGGCAGCCGACTGGGCCAAGGTTGAAGCCTCGGTCCAGAAGAACCTCGCCGCAAGCAAGGCGGTCCTCGCGGAGCTGGACCAGGAGATCGCGCGGCTGCGCGCGGCCCCCCAGGCCGAGGCGGCGGAGGAAAAGCCGTCGAGGAAGCCCAGAGAGCCCAAGGAACCCGCGCCCGTGAAGGCCGAAGTTCCCGAGGAGAAGCCGGCGGCCCGGGCGGAGCCTGCCGAGCCGAAGGCTGCCCCGCAGGATGTTGCCGCGGAGCCGGCGGCGCCCGCCCTGATCGAGCCCGCGCCGGAGCCGATCCCGGAGCCCAAGCCCTCGGAGCCCGAAACCGCGAAGGCCGAGACCGCCCCCGCCACCGCCCCCGCCACGGTCCCCGAGGAGGCCCAAGAGCCCAAGCCCCCTCGGAAGCGCGCCCCAAAGAAGCCCAAGGAGACCGCCCCGGCGCAGGCTCCGAGGCCGGATGAGCCGACGCTTGCCCTGGATGAGACGGCCCCGCCGTCCCTAGAGTTCTCCCAGACCGCGGCCGACGAGGCGGCACCAGTCGACTCGATCTCGGCGGACGGGGCGACCCGCCTTCTTGTCACGGCCTACATCGGCATCGGCAACAGGCTTTTTGTCCGCGGCGAGGGCGGAGGCCTCAGCTGGGACAAAGGGGTCCCTCTCCAGTTCGTCTCGATCGGAAAGTGGCGCTGGGAGGCGCTGGACGCGACGGCGCCGGTTACCTGCAAGCTCTACAAAAACGACGAGACCGAATGCCCCGGCCTGCCGGCCCTGAAGCTCGAGCCGGGCCACCAGCAGGACGTCACCGCAAACTTCTGATCAGAAGTTCAGGGCCTTCACGTCGCCGATCTTCACTTCGAAGCGGTCATTGTACGGCTTCACCCGCCTGAAGTCGCTGAAGGTCACCTCATAGTCCCGGGTGATCTTGAAGATGCCGAGCAGGTGCCCCACCCCGCCGGCCCGCAGCCTGACGAAGGTGGGCGCGTAGCCCGGCTTGACGACCTCCAGGGTCCCGGTCGCCTCCCCAGAGTCGACCTTGAGAACCCCGATCACCCGGAAGGGGCCGCGCGGCTGGAGCGAGAAGGACTTCAGCTCCCGCGAGGCCTTGTCGACCTCCATGAAGACCTCGAGCTGATCGGCCGGAAACCTCCGACTCAAACCCGGGAGGATCGGAACCAGATAGGTCGCCGTGCCGGTGCTCTCCCCGGCTACCGTTGCGTGCTCCAGATCGAGGACGTCGCCGAGGGACTTCTCGTCCCGGCGCTTCACCTCGCGCTGCTTCTGGTGGCGCCAGATGCCCCGCTCGAGTGCGGTGGGCTCGCGCCCGTCGTACTTGACGAGCTCCCACTGCTTAGCGAAGGGCTGTGAGGGGTCGCACCGCTCGACAAACGGGCCGCCGTGCGGCTTGCCTCCCCGCTCCAGGCGCTGGGTCGTTCGGGTGTAGGCCCAGTGGTTCTCGTCATTGACGAGCTTTTGGACCGCCTCGGCCAGAGGCTGGGGCGTCTCCGCCCGCACAGGCGCGGCAGCGAGCGCAATAAAGACAATAAGCCACGGACGCATCGTTCGCAGGTGCTAGTATATCCGGGACGGCCCCAGCCGCAAGGCGGGGCCGTGCCCAGCGGTTACATCCGGCAGATCAGCAGCTCCCGCTCGAATACGAGCTCCTTGGGGAGCCGCCCGTGGAGGTCAAAGAAGAAGTCCTCGTGCTCAATGATCTCCCGGCGCCAGGCCGAGCGGTCGAAGGCCTGCAGCACATCGAACTGCTCCCGGCTGAAGTCCATCCCCGTCCAGGTGATGTCCTCGTAGTGGGGCATCCATCCGATCGGCGTCTCGCGCCCGAGAGCGCGGCCGCGCGCGCGGTCGACGATCCACTTCAGGACCCGCATGTTCTCGCGGAAGCCCGGCCACAGGAACCTTCCGTCATGGCCCTTCCTGAACCAGTTCACGTGGAAGATGCGCGGGGTCTCGCTCAGGCGCTTCTGCATCGTGATCCAGTGATTGAAGTAGTCGCCCATGTGGTAGCCGCAGAAGGGCAGCATGGCCATTGGGTCACGCCTGACCTTGCCCAAGGCGCCCGCAGCGGCCGCGGTCGTCTCGGATCCCATCGTGGCGCCGATGTATACCCCGGCGCTCCAGTTGAAGGCCTGGTAGACAAGCGGCATCGTGCTGGCCCGCCTGCCGCCGAAGATGATCGCGCTGATCGGCACCCCTTCGGGCTTCTCCCAGTCCTTGTCGACGACCGGACACTGGGACATGGGAGCGGTGAACCGGGAGTTGGGATGGGCGGCCTTCGCGCCAGTCTCCTTGCCAATCTTCGGGGTCCAGATGTTGCCCTGCCAGTCCAAGCACTCCGCCGGCGGCTCGTCGGTCATCCCCTCCCACCACACCCCGCCCTCGGGCGTGAGGGCGACGTTCGTGAAGATCGAGTTCCTGCCGAGCGTCGCCATGGCGTTCGGATTGGTCTTCATGGAGGTTCCGGCGGCGACCCCGAAAAGCCCCGCCTCCGGGTTGATGGCGCGCAGCCGGCCCTTGTCGTCAGGCCTGATCCAGGCGATGTCATCACCGACGGCCCAGACCTTCCAGCCCTTCTCCTTGAA
Source organism: uncultured Opitutaceae bacterium (assembly GCA_903862935.1). Classification (GTDB taxonomy): domain Bacteria; phylum Verrucomicrobiota; class Verrucomicrobiia; order Opitutales; family Opitutaceae; genus Palsa-1447. Next base: position 12,625 of record CAIOZY010000041.1, on the reverse strand, counting down.
GGCGGCCGGCGGGATGAGCATGGCGAAGTTGGTCTTCCCGCAGGCGCTGGGGAAGGCGGCCGCAACGTAGGTCTTCTCCCCATGGGGATCCTCGACCCCTAAGATGAGCATGTGCTCGGCGAGCCAGCCCTCGTCGCGGGCCATGTTGGAGGCTATCCGCAGGGCGAAGCACTTCTTGCCCAGGAGCGCATTGCCGCCGTAGCCCGAGCCATAGCTCCAGATCTCGCGGGTCTCGGGGAAGTGCACGATGTACTTCTCCGGGTTGCAGGGCCACGGAACGTCCTTCTGGCCGGGGGCCAGCGGGAATCCGACCGAATGCAGGCACGGCACGACGCGCTTGTCGGACTTGTCGATCTCGGAAAATACGGCGCGGCCGATGCGGGCCATGATGCGCATGTTCACGACCACGTACGGAGAGTCCGTCAGCTGGACCCCGATCTGGGACATCGGGGATCCCACCGGGCCCATGCTGAAGGCAAGGATGTACATCTTGCGCCCGCGCATCGAGCCGTGGAACAGCTCCTTGAGCTTCTTGCGCATCTCAAAGGGATTGACCCAGTTGTTGGTCGGCCCCGCCGCGTCCTTTGAAAGCGAGCAGATGTAGGTCCGATCCTCGACCCGCGCGACGTCGCTGGCGTCGGACCGGGCGTAGTAGCAGCCCGGCCACAGCTTCGGGTTGAGCTTGATAAAGGTCCCGGCGGCCACCATCTCGGAGCACAGGGCCTCGTTCTCCTCGGCCGAGCCGTCCACCCAGTGAAGTGCGTCAGGCTGGCACAGTTCTTCCATCTTCTTTACCCACTGCAGCAGGTGCTTGTTCTCGCTGAGAGGCGTTGTGGGATTCCGGTGGTGGTGAGTGCTCATAGGCATAGGCGCGGCGGAGGATGTCTGCCGCTGCAACCCAGTAAACTGAAATTGTCTTCAGCCGGGAAGAATGAAATGCGTTTGCATTTCCTATTAGAGCCCCAACTGGCCGACTCTTTCAGGATAGCGGCTCCACATGAACCGACACGTCCAGGATCTGGAGCGGCGAAGCGAGCAGGGCGTCCTTCACCTGGTGGGCGATCCGATGGCCCTGCCTCACCGGGATGTCTCCGTCGACTCTCACCTGGATCTCGACCAGGTAGCTGAGCCCGCTTTTTCGCACCCGGCACTTGTCCAGGGCGAGGACCCCGGCCACACCGGCGGCAACCGCGCGGATCTGGCCGTCCAAGGCCGCGGGGGCGGCCGTGTCCATCATCTCCCCTACCACCTTCCTCAGGATCCCCACTCCGTTGAAGGCCACAACCAGACATGCAAAAAGAGCCGCCCAGCCGTCGGCCGACTCCCACCCGCGCCCGCCGGCCACTGCGACAGCGATCCCGACAAAGGCCGCGACCGAGGTCAGCGCGTCCGACCCGTGGTGCCAGGCCTCGACCTGGAGGGCGGTGCTCCCCGACTCGCTTCCCGCGCGGCCCACCCTCCTCGAATACCAGATCTTCAGCGCAATCACGGCGGCGAGCACGGGAAGCGTGAACCAGCGCGGCCCCTGGTGGGGGGAGAGGATGAGCGCGGCGGCGTGCCATGCGACCACGCCCGCGGTCACAAAGATGATGACGGCGACCGCCAGGGCCGAAAGCGGCTCCGCCCGGCCGTGGCCGAAGGGGTGCTCGGCGTCGGGAGGCCGCTCAGCGACCCGGAAGCCCGCCCAGACCAACAGCGACGAGAGCACATCCAGGAGCGACTCGATCCCGTCGGCGATCAGCGCGTAGCTGTGGCCGAGGATCCCCCCGGAAAACTTCACGATCGCAAGTCCCGCGTTCAGGGAGATTCCCCCCGCGACGAGCCGCCCGCCGGCCCGGGCGCGGTCCCGGGCTATCGCATGGTGGGCGGGCAGCGGCTCAGCGGGTCTCATCGAACGGTCGATCCTCTCCGGAAAGGCCCCCGCACGCAAGGCCGGGGAAGCAATTGACCCGCCCAGCCGTCCCGTCATAGCCTGCCTCCGAAGATGCCTCCCCAGACCGAAATCCGCCCCGAGGACCCTGTGAGGCAGTTCTCGGTGTTCGTCGCCAACCGCGTCGGTCTCCTGCACGAGATGACGGCGCTTTTTCGAAAGTCCAGCGTCCACGTGATCGGGATCACGGTGCTCGACACGACCGACAGCGCGATCGTGCGGCTGATCGTGGACGACCCCGACCGGGCCCGCACGCTCATGATCGCCCACGACTTCCCCTTCACGGAGTCGAGCGTCCTCGCTGTCGAGATCGTGAGCGAGGCGGACCTGACCGGGGTCCTCGCCGCGCTGCTCGAGGCGGAGATCAACATCGGCTACATCTACAGCTTCATCAAGCGGCCCCAGGAGCGGGCCGCCCTGGCGATCAACGTCGAGGATCCCGAAGTCGCGACCCAGGCGCTGGGCAAGCGCGGCTACAAGGTCCTGACGCAGGGGGACATCTCCCGCTAATTCTGCGGGTCGCCCAGCCTCTCGGCGTCCATCTCGTAAATGCCGGTCATATAGCCGTTCTCGTACATGGCGCCGACCTTGAGGACCCCGTAGACGGGGATCGGGACGTCCTGGGTGACGGCAACCCCTGAGGGAATCCGCACGACGACCCAGTCGTTCATGTTTGGCACCACGCCAAAGCAGCAGGCCATCTGGTTAGCCATGATGAGAAATTCAACGGCTTTCCCCTTCTCCAGGCGCGTCGGGAGCATGAAGCCGGTGACGACCGCCTTCTTCCCGTTCCAGCCCTTGACCTCGTCCGGGATCTGCTCCTCGCCCGTCGGCGGAACCGCCTTTGGGTCGGCCAGGGGGTCGTAGGCCGGGGTCACAAACTTGAAGGCCGCCAGCCGGTCAAACCCGAGCTTCAGGTAGGCCCCCTCCATTTCTGGGGCGGCCGTGCACGGGGCCCGGGCGGCGCAAAGCGCCAAGACGAGGACTGTGCAAAGGCGGGTACGCATGCGTGAGGCCGAAACGGTATGCGGTCAGGAGACCGGCGCAAGCGTCTCCGCCACGGGGGTGCGGAAGGCCTTCAGGGCAGGTACGATGCCGCCCAGCGCGCACAGGGCGACCATGGCGGCCGGGCAGGCGGCGACCACCGGGTGCCAGGCGAAGACGGAGAGCACGACCCCGGTCTGCTCCCTGACGATGCCGGCCACGATCGTGAAAAGCACCAGGTAGACCGCGTACCCCGCGATGGAGCCGATCGCCCCGATGCAGGCAGCCTCCGCGACGACTGAGCCGAACACGGTGCGGCGGCGGGCTCCCAGGGCCCTGAGGATAGCGAGGTCGCGCCGCCTCGAACTCATGGAGTTATAGATGCTCGCAAGGACCGAGCCCGCGGCGACGAGGGCGACCATGTACGCCACCAGGGTCAGCACCCGGTCGAACCACGAGATCCGGTCGAAGAGGTCGGCGATGATCGCCCCGACCGGGTAGGCAAAGGTCAGCCGGTCACCCTGCTTGTTGTAGGCGATGTCCAGGCGGAAGCCCGCCGTGGGGCTCCGCAACTGGACAAGGACCGCGCTCACCTCCTTCGCCGCGCGCGGGTCGTGGCCGCTCATTGTCTGGACCCCCTCCAGGGGAATCCACACCACCCGGTCTGCGGGGGTGTTGGTGGGCTTGAGAATCCCGGTCACGACATAGGTCTCCGCGTGGACCGCGCTGGGGTTGAAGACCAGGCCGTGGAACGGGTGAAAGGTGTCTCCCCTCTTCAGCCCCAGGCGCTCCGCGGCAAAGCTGCCGACGACGGCCTCCTTCGCATCCTTGATGAAAAACCTGCCGCCCGGCTCGACGGCGTACCGGCGTCCCGGGGCATAGGACACATCGGAAAACAGTTCGGGCACTGTGCCCACGATGCGGTACCCGCGGAGGTTGTCGCCGACAGCGATCGGGATCGCCGACCGGACGGCCGGGTTCTTCCGGATCGCCTGGTAGTCGTCCCACTCGATGTTGCCGGGCGAGGCCTCGAGGTGGAAGACCGAGTTCAAGACCAACTGGAGCTTTGAGCCGCGCGCCCCGAGGACAGCGTCGAACCCCCCAGTTGTCGTGCTGAATACGGCCTGGGACTGGACCTTGACCATCCACACGCACAGCAGCAGCCCCGAGGCGAGGGCGATGCTCGCCGCGGTGACCAGGGTCGACAGGGCGTGCTGCCGGAGCGAGCGGTAGATGACCAGGGGCAGCGTCATGGCTCGGCGCGGTTGATCGAGGAGAACTCCCGGACGGAATCGAACTGGGCCAGGGTCTCCTCGTCGTGGCTCACCAAGAGAAGCGCCGCGCCGTTCTCCCTGCAGACCTCGCGGATCAGCGTCAGGGATTCGCGGGCGTGGCGCCGGTCGAGGTTCCCGGTGGGCTCGTCGGCGAGGACCAGCTGGGGGTGGTTCGCCAGCGCCCGGGCCACGGCCACCCGCTGCTGCTGCCCGGTCGAAAGCTGCCTCGGAAAATGGTGGAGCCGCTCGGCAAGGCCCACGCGCCCCAGAAGTGAGCGGGCCCGGTGCCGGTCGATCCCCGGCCCGAAGGACATGCCCAGCACCACGTTCTCAAGGACCGTGTAGCCCTGGAGCAGGTTGAACGACTGAAAGATGTAGCCGAGCTTGCGGGCTCGCAGCCGGTCGCGCCCCGGTTCCGAGAGGGCCGTTAAATCAACCCCCCCGACCTCTATCCGGCCCGAGTCGGCCGCGAGGATTCCCGCAATCAGGTTCAGGAAGGTGGTCTTCCCCGAGCCGCTCTCCCCGTGCAGGGCGAGCTGCTCGCCCGCCCCGAGCCGGAACTCTTCCACCCGCACAATCTCCACCGCCTCCCCGTCGGGGGAGCGGAAGGACTTGAGCAGGCCGTTGATCGCGAGCATCATCTAACGCTGTACCAGACGCGCCAGTTTGGCCACTGGTTTCGCGGAATCGTCCGCCTCGGGGACCGGCGCCAGACGCGGCTCCCAGGTTCCCTGGTTCCGTGCCCAGTCGAAGGAGGGAAATCCCCGTCCGGCAGGCCGGCCTAGGGCGGCCTGTTCCGATCCGGACGCGGCGTACCTCCGGACCCCGTCGGTGAGCACAAAACTCAGGGCCCTGAATCTGCCAAAGCCGCGGCAGGCGGTCCGGATCCGAAGCCGGGCCGAGGGAGGTCCCTCCCACCGCACCGGAGCCGAAAGGATGATACGCCGGTCCGACCGGCGGCGCGCCGCACCGGCTTGGAACTCGATCAGAAAATGCCCGTGCAGGTCGCTCCAGCGCCCGTCTTTCCCCTGCTGCTCAATCACCGCCTTCTGGAGCGCGGGCTCGAAGTTGACGATCTCCACCAGGGCCTGCCAGGCCCCGGCGACGGGGGAAACCCGAAACACCGCCCGGGCCGAAACCCCGTCCGTTCCCGCCCCGCACCGGCGAAGCCACGCCACCCATGCTTTTAGCCGGGCCGCGTCCCGGGCGAGAATCCGCTCGTTCGGCCCCGCGCGGCGCCGGTCGCGCGTCCGCCCCCACATCAGGCGGGCAGCGGCTCGGCCGGAGCGGATGTGCCCGGAGAAATGGACCGCGTCAGCCAAAGCCCGACCGAGCAGCCGCTTGCCCCGGGCCACGCTCCCCGAGGCGAGCGCCTTCCTCACCTCCCAGACCGAGCCAGACGCCTCCCGCACGAATCGGTCGCGCTCCGCCAAATACGCCCGGAACCGCAGGCTTGAGCGGGCAGCAGGGCATGGACCGGACAGGCGGGCCAGCCGCCGCACTTCCCGCGCCTGCTCCCGCCACGGCTCCAGGGAGGCCTCCGAGGCCAGGGTGTCCCAGCGCTCGTTCACCTGCCACCGCGCATATCCGGAAAACGGCGTCTTGTCGGCCTGGGCCAGGGCCCGGGCCGTCCGCCCCCCTCGTGACCCAAAGGCCCGCCGACAGCCCGCCTCAAGGAGCGCCCCGGGATCCTCCAGCCCGTCGAGCCAGAGTCCCGCGGCCGCCGCGTCGACGGCGAGCGGCATCTCCGCAGCGAGCCGGTTCGACTCCCACGAGGTGACCAGCATTCCCTCGGCGCGCGTGCGAAGGCACCGCTTCCACCAGGAGACGATGTTAGCAAGGCGCTCCCCGAAAATCGGCAGCGGCTCGTGCCGGAACGACCCATTCATTGGGCAGCCCCAGTAGCCGATTCCCCGCTGGCCCAGTGCCCGGGCCAAGTCGTACGGGGCGAAGTTTCGCAGCTCAATCGCGGGCCTGCTGCGGAACGGATAATAATACCAATCGTACGCGCAGATCCCCGGCGGAAGCAGGGGTATCGTCTCCGGCATGAGGGCGGGCATATCCGCCCAAATCCCCAGGCGCAGGCCGAACTGCCCGGCCAGCCCGTGGAGGCGCCCGACGTAGCGCGCAAAGTGCCCCTCGACCCCGATCCGGGCGATCTCCGCGCGGCTCAGGGGGTGCCGGCCGAGGTTGTAGGACTCGTCCAGGCCAACGTGGATTTTTCCCGCCGTGCAGAAGGGCGCCATGTCGCCCATGAGCTTCCCGGCAACCTCGAGGGTCCGGGGGTGGAGCGGGCAGATCTGTCCGGTGGGCAGCGGGGAGCCGTCGGGGGCCCGGCACTCGTTGAGGTCCCGCAGCCCGGGGACCTTGATCAGGTACTGCGTGTGCCCGAGGAGGTTCACGATCGGCACCACCCCAATCCCCGCCTTCTGCGCCGCCCCGACCAGCCGCGCGAACTGCCTGTACGAGTAGGCGTCCGCCCGCGCGACCCCGGGCAGGCCCGGGTAGTCGACCGCGTCCTCGAGGTGCAGGTAGAGCTCCTGGTAGCCCCAGTCGGCGTAGCGCGGCAGCTGGGCCATGAGCCAGTCGAGCCTCTCGACCTGGCGGGCAAGGTCCCACTGGAAGGCCCGGATCATGCTAGGCCTCGCCGCGCAGGCGCCTCTCGAGCCAGGCCACCCCCCCGGCCTCGTCGGTGAAGGCCCCGTCGAGCTGGGCCTCGAAGGCATCGTCCAGAATCGGCTTAAAGTCCTTCCCAGGCTTGCGGCCCAGGGCGACAAGGTGCCGGCCGAGCACCAGGGGCTTCGGGGCAGCCAGGGCAAGCTCGAGTTCCCGCGCCTTGGTCCGAAGCTCCCCGATCATGACCAGGATGTCGGCGAAGGGTGCCGGGGGCCGGCCCATCGCATCGGCGGTCATCACCAGCGCCAGATCCTCGATCGTGGCAGGGGTGAGCTTGCGGGCGAGCCGGCGCACCTGGCTGTCGCTATAGCCGCCCTGGGCTCCGTGGTGGTGCACCAAGTGGTGGACCACCATGGCGCACACCGGAGGGATCACGTCCAGGGGCGCGCCGATCCGCCTGAGAAAACTCTCGGCCAGGGGGCCGCCGGCGGCCTCGTGCCCCGGGCTTATCCAGCGCATCACTCCGCGGCGCTCGGCCCGGGCCGTGGTCGGGGGCTTGCCAAAGTCATGGGCGAGGACGGCCAGGGTGAGGAGCCTCCGGCGGGCCGGCTCCGCCGAGCGCCAGGCCTCCAGGCCCGCCAGGGCGTCCAGGCAGTGCTGGGTGTGGGTGAGAACGTCGCCCTCGGGGTGCCACTCCGGCTCCTGCGGGGTCCCGCGGAGGGCCGCAACTTCCGGAAAGTGGACGAGCCATCCGGTCTCCTCGAGGACCGCCAGCCCGCGGGACGGCCGCACCGACTTTGCCGCCCACTTGTCCCATTCGCCCCAGACCCGTTCCACGGGCAGCTCCCGAAACGAGCCCGCAATCCCGCGGCAGAGGGCAGCCGTCTCCGGGGCCAGCGAAAAGTCGAACCTGGCCGCCAGTTGGAAGGCCCTAAGGACGCGCAGCGGGTCCTCGACGAAGGCCGGGCTTGTGTGGCGCAGGACCCGGGCCTCGAGGTCCCTCACGCCCCCGTGCGGGTCGACGAGAGTCTGGGAGAACGGGTCGTAGGCGATCGCGTTCACCGTGAAGTCGCGGCGCGCCGCGGCCTCGGCATCGGTCAGGGTCGGGTCCGGAGCGACGGCAAACCCGCGGTGTCCCGCACCGGTCTTCGACTCCCGCCGGGACAGGCCGAAGTCGTATTCGGCCCCGCTGTCGCGGCTTCGCACCTTGACGACCCCGAAGCTCCTGCCGACGACATCGGTCGCGCCGAACGGAGAGAGCGCCCGGCGCAGGGTCTCGAAGTCGGCGCCGGCGACCTCTACGTCGAGGTCCTTCGGCTTAAGGCCCAGGAGCCAGTCGCGCACCCCTCCCCCGACCAGCCGGGGGCGTCCCACGCGGCGCACCGCCTCGAGCATCGCGCGCAGGTCCGAGGGAACCGGAAAGTCCCCGCTCATGCGTCCTCGCCAGCCCAGGCTGCCGCGGCAATCCACAGCCAGCCGAGGATGAGCGCGATCCCGCCGACCGGCGTCACGGGCCCGAGCCAGCGCGGGCCTCCGGTTGCGATCAGGTAGAGCGAGCCCGAAAAGAGCGCCACCCCGACAATCCAGCTCCACACCGCCCAGGCCGCCCGGCGCAGCGCCGCAGGCCCGCGCTCGCCCCGCATCCAGCCCGCGACCGCCGCCAGGGCCACGGCATGGAGCAGGTGGTAGTGAACCGCCGTCTGCCAGGCATCGTAGGTTCCAAGGGCGATCAGCGAGGGGCGCAGGGCGTGGGCCCCGAAGGCCCCCGCGGCGATTCCCGCGGCGCCGACCAGGCCAGCGGCGAGGAGGGGGATGCGGTGGTTCATCGCCCGATCCTCGCAGATCGGCGCGGCGAAACAAGCTCTTCGGCGGAGGCGCGGGTCCTCCCGCGCCCCTTGCTATGTTAGGGCACCATGGACACTGCAGAAAGGCCCGGCAGCAGATGACCTTCGCGCTTATCATCGCTGCTGCCCTCCTGCCGGGCTACCACTTGGCCGGCCCCACCTCCCTCGATGCCCCCGTCTCCGCGTTTCGGGCCGCGAAGGTTCCCGCCGAGGCAGTTTTCCTTGCGGTCAGCCGCTCGTACGGCTTCCCAGTCGTCGTCGACCCCGCGGTTCGGGGCGAGGTGACCCTCGAGGTCCGCGGCGGGACCGTGGCGGAGCTCTTGGACGCCCTCGCCCGCTCGCTCGGCTCGTACTGGGAGCGGGACGGCCGCCTTGTCGTCGTCCGCCGGAACGCGGTCCGCTTCTACGAGATCGACTACCCCCAGATGACCCGCTCGGCGCAGGGGGTGAGCAGTGTCGTTCTCTCCGCCCAGGCACCCGCCCTCGGCCCGTCCTCCGGCCCCTACGCAGCGGCAGCCGCCCAGGCGCAGAACGCCACCGGGACCGCGGGACAGCAAACCGACCAGACGAACATTTCAATCCAGCAGCAAAACCAGAACACGTTCTGGGCCGACGTCCAGGCCGAGCTCACCGCGATGGCCCAGCCCGGGGAGATGGTCGCCGTGAACCGGCTGGCCGGCCTTGCGGTCGTCACCGCTCCGCCCTCCCGGCAGGCCGACTTCAGGGGCTTTATCGAGCAGGTGAACCGCCGGATCTCTCGGCAGGTGCGCATCTCGGCCCGCGTCCTCGAGGTGGAGCTCGGATCCCAGCGTCAGCTCGGCGTCGACTGGGCGCTCGCCGCCTCCCGGATCGGCGGCGTGCTCTTAAGCGGGGTGTCGAGCTCGACCGCCTTCTCGGCCTTGGGCGGGCAGGCCCTCGCCCCGGCCACCATCTCGGGAACGATCGCCACCGCGAAGGTGTCGGCGGCGATCCGCGCCCTTGAGGAGCAGGGAAGTGTCCGGGCCGTGTCTAACCCGTCGGTCGTGAGCCTGAGCAACCAGACCGCCTTCGTGAAGGTCGGCACCGAGCAGACCTTCTTCTCGCTCGCGAACTCGACGACGATCAACCAGGCCGGGGCGGCCACGCCATTCGCGACGACCCAGAGCACCTACGCCCAGAACGCGATCACGATCGGGACCGTCCTGTACGTGACGCCCGAGGTTAACGGGGACGGGACCGTGACGGTCGACATCCTCCCGGCCGTCACCCAGCTGGTGGGGATCGACACCTCCCCGGACGGCCTGCAGACCGCCCCGCGGATGGATATCAAGTCGCTGTCCACGCTCGCCCGGCTGCACCCCAACGAGTCGGTGATGCTAGGTGGGCTCATCTTCGAAGAGGCGCGCACCCGGTCCCGCAGGCTTCCACTCCTCGGGAGCCTGCCCGGGGTCGGCCGGGCCTTCGCCACCTCGGGTGCCGCGCGCAGCCGCAGCGAGCTGGTGATCTTCCTCACGGCCGAGGTCGTGCACTGAGGCGATGGCGGAGGCCACCCAGGACCCCTTCTGGCTCGGGGCAGCGCTCCTCGAATTGGGCGCCCTGGCGCCCGGCCAGCTCGCCAGCGCAAAACAGTTCTGGCGCAGGCATCCGAAGGGTGGCTTCTCCAATGCTCTCGAGACCCTCGGTCTCGCGACCGCTGCCCAGCTTGCGGGCCTGGTCGCCCGCCGCCACGCCCTGCCCCTGGCGGAACTCGGGCCCCGGGGGGTCGACCGTTCGGCGGCCCGCCTGATCCCCCTGGAGCGGGCGCGCCAGCGCTGCGTCCTGGCCTACCGGCAGGAGGGCCTGCGGGTGGATCTGGCCGTCGAGGACCCTGCGGTGTACGGGCAAGGCCAGGCCCGGGAGGACCTTCCCGGGCGCGAGGTGCGGCTGCGGGTCGCCCCGAGGCCGGAGATTCTGGGCCTGCTCGAGGAGGCCTGGAGGGACGAGGGGCCTGCCGACGCCGGAGGAGCCTTCTCCCAGCTGGTTCGCGAGGCGATCGCCGCCCGAGCGAGCGACATCCACCTCGAGCCCCGGGACCACGCCCTGGACGTGCGGCTGCGAATCGACGGCCACCTGATCCACCAGCGCTTCATCGACGAGGCCGCCCGGGACCCGCTGATCCAGGCCGCGAAGATCGCCGGGGGCATGGACATCTCGGAGCGGCGCCGCCCTCAGGACGGTCAGGGCGTCGTCGAGGTGGGAGGCAAGCGCCACCACCTGCGCTTCTCGTGCATCCCCGCGGTCAACGGCGAGTCGCTCGTCGTGCGGTTGATCGAAGACCAGGCGGGGCTGCGGACATTCGCGGAGATGGGGCTGTTCCCCTGCGACCAAGAGCGGCTGCGCGAGCTCCTCGGATCCCCGAACGGCCTAGTGTACGTGACGGGGCCCACCGGGGCCGGGAAGACAACGCTGTTGCACTCGATGCTCCACAACCTTCCGCCGGAGCGGATCAACGAGCTGAAGATCGTGACCCTTGAGGAGCCCGTGGAGATCCGCCATCCGCGGTTCCTGATGCAGGTGGGGGTCGACGAAAGGGCCGGACGCACTTTCAGCGAGCTGCTCCGCCACGTGCTGCGGCACGACCCCGACGTGATCCTCGTCGGGGAGACGCGCGACCGCCAGACCGCCGAGATCACGCTGCGGGCGGCCCTCACGGGACGCCTGTGCCTGAGCACCCTGCATACAAACGACGCCCTGGGGGCCGTGGCGCGGCTGGCCGACATCGGGCTCGACCCGGTGATGCTCGCCTCGGCCCTGCGGGGCGTGATCGCCCAGCGGCTCGTCCGCCGCCCCTGCCCCGAGTGCCGGCGGACCCACCCGCAAAGCGACTTGCTCCTGCGCCGCTTTGCCGGGCTGCTCGACGGCGAGGCGATCCCCCGCGATCGGAGGGGCTTCCTGACAGTGTGCCCCAAACCCTCCTGTCCGGCCTGCGGCGGCCGTGGCTACGCCGGCCGCACGGCCATTGTCGAGGTCTACCCGCTGGCGGGCCTCGAGAGGCTGGTCGCCGAACGGGCGCCCCCGAGGGCATTTCTCGAACACCTCCGGCCGCGGGGACGCCGCACGCTGTTCGAGGACGGCGTGCTCAAGGCCGCCCTGGGCCTGACGACCATCGAGGAAGTCTACGGCGCCCTCGAGGAGGCCGTCTAGGCGCCTTGCTATCATCCTCCCCCACGAACCCCATGAACTCCACCCACCCCTCCTATTCGAGCCGCGACCTGCGGCGGGCCTTCACCCTGATCGAGATCCTCGCCGTCCTGGCCGTGATCGCGGCCATCATCGCAATCGGCGTCCCTGCGATCGCTCGGGTTCTGCAGGGCGGCCGCGTGCGCAACGCTCAAGGGACCGCAAGCGTCGTCAAGTCGGCCCTCACGCAGTACCTGAGCCGGCCCGGTTCCCCGGGAACCCTGCCGGTCACCGAGGGAACCTCCTCGGCCCTGACCGCCGAATACTCCGGATCCGGCAGCCCGAGCGCGGCCGCGATCGCCGCAGCGGCTACCCTCGACAACGTGCTCCTTGCCGAGGGCGTTCTGGAGCGCCCGATCAGCCTGCGCCTGGGCTCCCAGACCGCGGCGGCAACCGGGTTGGCAAACGGCTTCGCGTGGGTCCCCTCCACTCAGATGTTCACCGGAACGGCGGCACCCACGCTCAGCTACGCCGCGGCGAGCCGTGTCGAGTGCTCGGTCTCCGACGGGGTCAGCAACCCGGGGGCCACCGGCCAGTCCGCCGGATCGGCCGCGTGCGCGTTCAACCTGGCCGGAAACGGGGTCCTCCTCCCCTCCGGCAGCCGCGTCGCCTACCTCATTATCCGGGGGGTTCCGGCAGTGCCAGCGGTGATTTGATAGTCCGCTATTCTTGGCGGTTTGAATTCCGGCATCTCCTTCGGTTGATTTTCTTCCAGGAACTTCCCGAAGAAAGATCTACTTCCGAGGGTCGATTTTCTTCCCCACCGGACGCTCTACTTC